>CAZXKO010000038.1:0-200544 GCA_964641665.1 uncultured Acidobacteriaceae bacterium | reverse complement strand
GGTCCGGCGATACCCCTCGACGAGCTTGTGTTCCAGCTTCTCCACGTGGGCGTAGTTTTCGCGAGTCAGGACCGCGCGGAACGTGGCGAGCCCCGCTGCCATCGAGATCGGATTCGTGTTGTAAGTGCCGCCATGGAAGACCTTGTGCTGCGAGATCAGATCCATGACCCGCTTGTGGGTTCCAAACGCCGCCAAAGGAAATCCGCCGCCGATCGACTTGGCCAGGCAGATCATGTCGGGCATCACGCCGTAGTATTCCGAGGCCCCGCCCCAGCCGAGCTTTGCCCCAGTCTTCACTTCGTCGAAGATCAGCAGCGCGCCGTTCTTCGTGGCACTCTCGCGCAGACCTTGCAGGAATCCGGACTGCGGCATGCACAGCCCCACGTTCATCAGGATCGGCTCGAGGATGATCGCCGCAATTTGCCCGGGATTTTCTTGGAACCGCCGCTCCACCGTTCCGAGATCGTTGAACGTTGCGATGACGACATTCGCAATCGAAGCCTTCGGCACGCCCAGACCGCCAGGAACCGAAACAGGATTCTTGATGTCGCCGAAGTCCGGAGCATGGGGTTTCACGCTGACGAGGGCCGAATCATGCAACCCGTGGTACCCACCTTCAAACTTCACGATCTTGTCGCGGCCCGTTGCTGCGCGGGCGAGACGAACCGCGTGCATGGTCGCTTCCGTACCGCTGGAACCGAAACGCACCATCTCGACCGGAAAGCGCTTGCAAATTTCTTCGGCCAGCTGCCATTCCATGTCATGGGGCATGCCAAACATCGTGCCGGTGGTGAGCCGCTGTCCGACCGCCTTCATCACCGCAGGGTGGCAGTGTCCGGCCATGAGCGCGCCGAAACAGAGGTTATGGTCAACGTAGTCGTTGCCATCGAGATCGCGGAAGTGCGATCCCTGGCCTTCTTTCACGAAGATGGGATAAGGATCGTAGGCGCGATAGTTGCTGGCGACGCCCAACGGAAGACGTTTCAGATTCTTCTTATGGGCCTCGGCGGATTTCGGCGTGCGGCGCTCGAATGTTTCGAGCTCCTTCTGCAATTCGGGGTACATCGGGAATCTCCAGGAATGCTCAGGCCGTAGTGGCGGCCATTAGATTTATTGTGCCCGGGCGGCGGAAGGCCGCCCAGGACTTGGGTCTAGAATGCAAATTTTAGCGCAAATTGGATGTTTCGCGGGTCTCGGGTGTGCTTGACCTTTCCAAAGTCTCCCGGATTAGTCGGGTCTACGGTCACACCGTCAGCGAGAAAATTGGCGTCGCTGATGTTGCCATCCGGATTCAGAAATTGCGCATGATTGAAGATGTTGAAGAATTCGCTGCGGAATTCGATGTGCTTGGTTTCTCCTATGCGAAAAATCTTCTGCACGGAAAAGTCAAAGTTCGTGATTCCCGCTCCGCAGCAAATGGTGCGTGGCGAATTGCCGAGCAGCGTTTGGGGGTTTACCGTGGGATCGAGGGCGGGCAGCGCAAACTGAGTCGGATCGAAGGCATAACCATTGTGGCTGCGTGGGTCCTGGCTGTGGAAAGGCCCAAGCAGATTCGGCTTTCCCGGTAACTCGAAATCGAAGCTATACATCAGCTCGGCATCCGAGTTGGAGCGAATGGCGATCGGGAAACCGTTCTGAAAGGTAGTGATGCCGGAGACCGCCCAACCGTTCAAAACCACACCCTTCGCGCCCGCGTATTTCGGTACGGGCGGCTCCCACAAGTAGCTGATCACGAAACGATGACGCGCATCGTAGAGAGAGAGCGCGCGGTTGCATCGGTCGCAAGTGGGGCGGATGGTGTTTTCAAAGCTCGATCCACCGTCGATGGACTTGCTGAAGGTGTAGGCCAACTGGAACTGCAAGCCCCCGCTCAGTCTCTTCTCCAGCGAAGCCTGCAGCGAGTTGTAATTCGAGGCAGCAGTCGTGTCCTGCGAGAAAATACTGGAGAATACCGGAATTGCATCGGCAGGGCAGCCGCTTCCCGACAATGGATCGCAGCGCGGGGAAGAATACCGACGAAGCCCTACGAGGGTGATCCCGTTCGGGGCCACTGTGCTCACGGCTGTTCCCCCGGAAATCACGGAGGGACCGTTAACACCATAGGGAAGGTGCAACCCTCCTGTCGGCGTGACAACATTCACCAAGGCGCCGGTTGCGTCGTAAGCCTGCGTTGGAATCGAGAAGGCCGTGTCGGCGTAGAACGGGCCGCAATCAGTCCCAATGCCGGGATGAGCAGCCGTGCCATCCCCGGGATACGCAAGGGCAATCGCTTCGAGGTCAAGGCAAGTCTGCGGGTTGCCGTAATTCAAATCACGAGTCACCAGCAACCGGTGTCCCTGGGATCCCACGTAGCCCACCGACAACACCATGTTTTTGGCTATTTCCCGCGTGATACCGATGTTGTACTGCTCGGTGTATTGCGCACGAATGTTGGGTTGCAGCTCTCCGTAGAGCAGAATGGGGCGAAAGATCGACCAGTCCACCGGGCTCCCGCGAGGCGGAGTGAGAATGCCGTTGAACGGATTCGGCGAGACCACCAGTGATCCGTCAACCGGATTGGGGGATTGACTTACGAAGGGCGTGGTGAATAGCCCCTCGGCGATCGTCGAACTCCCACCGAAAGGAGGCTCTCCCTGGAACTGCTCGAGGACCAATTGCTCCACGGGATTGTAGAAGACCCCAAACCCGGCGCGGATGGTGGTCTTACCATCTTTCTTTGGATCCCACGCGATGCCAATGCGCGGCGCAAACGCGTGATAGTAGCTCGACGTGAGTCCTTTGGGCACACCTTTGTCGCCGGGGATGACTAGGCCTAGGGGAAATACGCCCGCGGAGTCCGAGGCAGGATCAGCACAGTTCGGATTGGTGTAGCCGAGCGAACTCAGACTGTTCGCGCTGAGCTGGCAAGTAAATATCGTGTCGGCCTGCCCCGGGCGGAACGTCTGGTAGCGCAGACCGGCGTCGTACATGGGCTGGTTGTATTCCCAACGCAGCCCGTAGTTCATCGTCAGATTCGGGCGGATTTTCCAGCTGTCCTGCGCAAAAAGATAGAGTGCGCGGGCGCGAACGTCTTCGGTTTGAGTGGATCCCTGGACGTAGGAGTCAGGGAGGCCCAGGAAATAGTTGGCCAGTGTGTTGCCGGTATCGTTTGGGCCGCCCCCGGAGTAGGTGAAGTAGCCTTGGGGATCGAAGAACAGCGTCTGGAGAAATTTCTGGATTCTGAAGTCGGCTCCGAATTTCAGCGTGTGGTTCCCCATAACCCGAGTCAGGTTATCGCTGAACTGGTACGTATTGCCCGTCTGGGGCAACTCTCCCTCGTAATCATTGCCGATCGTAAAACTGCCGAGGACGGAAATGAAGGGTGTGCCTTCGTGCTGGGCGCCGTTCGGCAAGTTCGGAGTAATCCCATACCTTGTATTGGAAGGAATGACGCTGGGAACATCGGTGGTACCCGTGAAGCAGATCGTCGACAAGCTTGAACTGCACGAATCGTTCACCAGGTGGGTGTTCTGCGGATGTAGGAACGTCGGCTGCGCCTCGCGAAAGTAAGTGATTCGAGCCTCGTTCACCGAACTGTTAGTGAGGGTCCACGTATGCGAGAGGTTTACCTGCTGCGACCGGGTCGAGTTGTCATTACCAAAGCCCGGCAATAGATTTGGCGTCAACGACTGGAACTTGGTAAACGGCTGAGCATCGTAAGCGTCGTTGTAGTAGTAGTACAAGCTCAGATTCTGCTTGTCGTTAATCCGGTGGTCCACCTTCACCGTGAACTGGTTGGCATGAGAATAGTCGTTCGGCACGGACTGGAAGTAGGGGTTGCCGGCGGAGTCGACCGCATTCGGTAACGGCACGTTGCGATTGACGAGGTCCACGGCAACCGGGTCAAGGCACGCGGTTGGAATAACGCTACCTGACACGCTATTCGAAAAGAGACTGTCGTAAGAGTCTCCAACCTGGGCCGGTTGCCCGCTTCCGTTATTGAGAACACATCCGCTTCCGGGGAGCGCTGCGCGCGCATTCAAAATATCGGCCAGTGTTTGTGTCCCAATCGACCCCGACAACGGTGTTCCCGAGAAGTCTCCGATGCGCTCCGCCGCGGTTGGAACCGCGATCTTTTCCGACGCAATACCATGGACCACCCGTCGCCCTTCATAGGACCCAAAAAAGAAGGTTCGGTCCTTGACGATGGGACCGCCAAATGTTCCCCCAAACTGGTTCTGTTTATCGTCGGGGCGTCGCGGATCGAGGTAGCCCCTCGCGTTGAAACTCTGGTTGCGAGCAAATTCGTAAACGCTGCCATGCAAGCTGTTGGTCCCTGATTTCGTGACCACGTTAATCACGGCGCCGGAGTTGCGGCCGTACTCGGCGTCGAAAGTGTTAGAGAGCACGCGAAACTCTTCAATACTGTCGGGAGTGGGTTGAATCGCAGGACCATTGACGAAGAGGTCATTGCCGTCTCCGCCGTTGACATTGAAATTGTTGGAACGGCTGCGGCCACCGTTGACCGAGACCCCTCCCGAGGTGTTGCTGCCATAAAAAAGGTCGGAACCGCCAACCCCCTGCACTCCGGGCTGCAACTGTAAAAGCTGGTAGGTATCGCGCGAGTTTAGTGGGAGATTGGAGACCTGCTGCGCGTCCATGACGGAGCCGAGTTGCGTACTTGAGGTATCGACCAGCGGGGCTTCCGAAGTCACATCGACCGTTTCTTTCGCCTCGCCAATCTGCATCACCATATTCAAGGTGACGACCTGGTTGAGATCGACGTTGACGTCACGCCGCACATTCTTCTTGAAGCCCGTCTGGTCAAATTCGACTCGGTAGGTGCCCACAGGCACTTGCGGAAACGTGTAGTCTCCGTTGTCATTGCTCACGTTTTCCTGGGAGACACCGGTCGCTTGATTCACAAGCGTTACATGCACGCCGGCCAGCACCGCTCCGCTGGGATCGGCCACCCGGCCCAAAATTCGGCCGCCGGTGCTCTGAGCGGTTAACAGCGTGGAACAGACGAGACAGAAGAAGGCAACCAGAACTCGCGTCGCCAGGCGCGCTTTTGACGACTGCATGTGACCTCCGAGGGGCAGGGCAAGTTTTTGGATCAGAACCAGCTTGCGTTGCAACTGAACCTTGCTATAATCGCGTAAGGTTAGAGAAGCGAACCGCCTACTGTCAAGCGAAAAATACCGATTCCGCAAAGCGATGCGGCGCTACGAACGACTCGGGACATGAAGCCAAACGAGGCAAAACCTTACTTGAAAATCGGGGATGTCGCGCGCGTCGTGGGCGTGTCACCGTCGGTGATCCGCTCCTGGGAGAGCCTTGGGCTCACCCGCCCACGCCGCACTGCGAGCAAGTATCGCCTCTACACAGCCGAGGATGTGAAACTCCTCAAGCGCGCCCGCTTCCTGCGCCGTGTGCACGGCTTGAATGCGCCCGCCATTCTGCAACTTCTCAAGCGTGAAGGTCTGGTGCGACCCTCGCCCGACGGCGCCACCGGCGCTATTGGCATGCGCTTGCGTCAGCTAAGGCTGCGCCGGGGATGGTCACTCGCGCACGTGGCCAAGGCCGCGGGCATTTCGGTGGGTTTTCTCAGCGCCATCGAACGCTCCCAGATGAGTGCCTCCATCAGCACCCTGCGCCGGCTGGCGCGCTTCTACAAGACCAACATCCTCGATTTCTTCGACCCGGCCGAGTCCAACAGCCGCCTGGTCCGGCCGGACGCGCGCAAGGTTCTTGAAGCCGGGCCCGGAGTGCGCATGGAGTTGCTGGCCTGGGGCAACACGGTCATGGAGCCGCATCTGTTTCGCATCGCGCCGCAGTCGGGCAGCGGCGAATCGTACACTCACGAAGGGGAAGAGTTCCTGCACGTATTGCGCGGCGAATTGCAGCTCGCGCTCGACAATGAAGAATTCCGCCTGAAATCAGGGGACAGTTTTTATTTTGAGAGCGCAACGCCCCACCGCTGGAAGAACCCCGGACGTTCCGAAACGTGGGTGCTCTGGGTCAACACTCCGCCCACGTTTTAGCGGCCACGTGCAACCATGCGAAATCTCCCGTTCGAAAAAACAGGACCACATAAATCGCGATTCACCAATCGCGCCGGGTGGCTGGCTGGAGTACTCGCTTGGCTGGCAGTGCCTCCTTTCTCACTCGCGCAAGCGCGAGCGTCCGCTGCTGACGTCGTGATCGTGAACGCTCGCGTTTACACCGTAAACGCTGACCAACCCTGGGCGGAGGGTGTTGCCATCCGTGGCGAAAAGATACTCGCCGTCGGAGGTGTCAACGACATCAACCCGCTCCGCGGGCCCGCCACCAAAGTGATCGACGCCGGCGGCCGGCTCGTACTGCCCGGCTTTACCGACTGCCACAACCACTTCCTCGACGGATCGTTGAGCCTGCGCCGAGTTCACCTCGACGATGCCAAAGACCTTCCGGAAATTCAGCGGCGCGTGAAAGCATTTGCCGACGCACATCCAGATCAGCCGTGGGTGCTCGGGCGAGGTTGGCAGTACACCGCCGTGGGGCCGACCAATCTGCCAGACAGGAAATTCTTGGACGAAGTCGTCCCCAATCGTCCGGTTTATCTGGAATCATTCGACGGCCACACCTGGTGGGCCAACACGAAGGCCCTTCAGCTGGCGGGCATCACCAAGCGTACGCCGAACCCTGCCGGCGGCGAGTTTGTGCGAGACGCCGCGACCGGCGAAGCCACTGGCGCAATTAAAGAAGACGCGGCGGATGCCGTCATGTCGAACTCGATTCCACGCCCTTCCCGTCAAGAAATACTCGACGCCTACCGGGCGGGCTTTAAGGAAGCCAACCGCGTAGGTCTGGTACGAGTGCACACCCCCGGAGGTGTGGGCGTCGCCCTTAGCGACCTGCAAAACGTCGATGTGCTCGAAGAATTGCGCCGAGCTGGCGACCTGACCGTGCGAATGTATCTCGCCTACCGAGTCATGCCGCCGACGATCACCCCTGTCCAGTTTCAAGAGATCGAAGAAGCCCGCCGGAAATACCACGATGAATGGATCTCGGCGGGCGCCGTGAAGTTTTTCTTCGATGGAGTCGTCGAGTCGCACACCGCTGCCATGTTCACACCCTACGCTGACGATCCGAAACTCAAAGGTGATCTGCTATGGGACCCGGATAGCTATAACAGGATGGTCGCGGACCTTGATAAACGCGGGATCCAAATCTTCACCCACGCCATCGGCGACCGTGCCGTGCAGCTCACGCTCGATGCTTATGAGAACGCAGCCAAAAGAAATGGCACGAAGGACCGGCGTCATCGTATCGAGCACATCGAGACCATCACTGCCCAGGACATTCCTCGCTTTGGCAAACTGCGAGTGATCGCGAGCTTCCAACCCCTGCACTCGTATCCCGACGACGATGTACTGCTGGTGTGGGCACGCAATGCCGGACCGGAACGCACTCAGCGCGCATGGGCATGGCGCAGCGTAGAGAACTCCGGTGGAGTGCTGGGGTTTGGCAGCGACTGGCCGATTGTGACGCTCAATCCCTGGCCCGGCGTGCAGAACGCGCTCACGCGCCAGACCATCGAAGGCAATCCCCCGGGTGGCTTTCTACCGAAGGAGCGCATCAGCCTCGAAGATGCGATTCGGGGGTACACTCTCGGGGCGGCAATCGCCGGGCGCCGGGAAAAGTCCGAGGGATCCCTTCAACCGGGCAAAGTGGCGGACCTGATCGTTCTCGACCGCGACCTTTTCCGTATCGAACCGACTGAGATCGGTAAGACTGAAGTGCTCCTGACCATGGTTGGCGGCAAGGTGGTCTATCAGTCGGCGAACTGGGACTCGGTGAAGGCCGGACGCGCCCCGGAGGCGAAATGACAATGAAGAGACCTTCTCTCCTCTCATTGGTGCTGCTCGCGATTCTTGGTTTCGACTCCTGCGCGAAAAAGACCCCGACGCTCAACCTGCTGGTGTGGGAAGGGTACGCCGACCCCCTGTTCGTGAAGGGCTTCGAGGAACAATGCCACTGCAAGGTTTCCGCTTCCTACATGGGCTCGAGCGATGAACTCGTGGCCAAGCTCCGTGGCGGCAGCGCGAGCAACTACGACGTAATTTCCCCTTCCAGCGATGTGGCGACCATGATCGCAACCGCTAATCTGGCGGAACCTCTCGATCTGTCGAAGATTCCGACCTACAGCCAGCTTTCGCCGAAGCTGACATCCTTGCCGCTGGTGCGCGTGAACGGCAAAGTGTACGGCGTGCCCTTCACCTGGGGACCCAACCCCCTGATCTACGACACTACCGCGTTCAAACAACCGCCAGACAGCTGGAATGTCCTGTGGGATCCGAAATATCGGGGAAAGGTCTCCGTGTGGGATGAACTCTCCACGGTCTACATGGCTGCGCAGGTCCTCGGCTACGACAAGCCCGATCCTAACCAGCTCTATAACCTCACTGACGATCAACTGGAAGCCGCGAGAAAAAAGCTTCTGGAACTGAAGCCGAATATTCGGAAGATGTGGACGACTGGTGGCGAACTCACCAATCTCTTTCAGAATCATGAAGTCATTGCCGCCATGGGCTGGCCTCTCAACACTGCGGAACTGAAGAAGCAGAATTTCCCTGTCGGCGAAACCATCCCAAAAGAGAACACCACCGGCTGGATCGATCACCTGATGATTACCTCCGCCAGCGAGAACAAAGACCTCGCCTATCAACTCCTCGAATACATGGTGCAGGCAAAGACGCAGAAACTCGTCACCGACGTGACGCATTACACCCCGGCGAATCCTCAGGCGGGACAGTTGATGACCGCCGACGAGCGCCAGATCTTGCACCTGGATGATGTCGATAACTACCAGAAACGCATTTACTTCTGGCAGAACGTTCCCCGACGGGCCAAGTACAACGAAATCTGGAACGAAGTGAAAGCAGCCCAGTAGTCAAACCGTTGGCAGAGGGCTTTGGCAACAACCGTGGCGAAACGCGCCTGAGCTCATATCGAAACAAACGACCAATGTCTAATCTGGCAAGCTCGAGCGAACTCACCCCAAGCGGTGCGGCAGCCTCCCCGCTCCTGCGCATTCGCAATGTCGCGAAGAGTTTCGGCCGAAGTGTGGTCCTTCGCGATATTTCCCTGGATGTTGCCGAGGGCGAATTCCTGACCATCCTGGGCGAAAGTGGGTCCGGAAAAACTACCCTGCTGCGAATTATCGCAGGGTTCGAGAACGCAAACTCGGGCGAAGTCTGGATGGCCGGCCAACGCCTCGACAGCCTGCCGCCTTATAAGCGGCGGGTCAACACGGTCTTTCAGAACTATGCGTTGTTCCCCCACCTCACCGTCGAGCAGAACGTCGCCTATGGCCTCAGGGTAGCGAGGCGGCCAGAAACGGAAGTCTCATCGCGAGTCGAGGAGGCATTGGCGCGAGTGAAAATGACCGCGCACGCGAAAGCCAAGCCCTCGAAAATCAGCGGCGGACAGCAGCAACGTATCGCGTTAGCGCGAGCGCTCGTAAACCGCCCCCGACTCCTACTGCTCGACGAACCGTTGTCGGCTCTCGACGCCAACCTTCGCCGCCAGATGCAGATGGAGCTGAAATCGCTCCAGCGCGAAGTAGGAATCTCATTCGTCTTCGTCACGCACGACCAGGAAGAAGCCATGGTCATGTCCGACCGCATCGCCCTG
The DNA here is from genome assembly GCA_964641665.1 of uncultured Acidobacteriaceae bacterium. Classification (GTDB taxonomy): domain Bacteria; phylum Acidobacteriota; class Terriglobia; order Terriglobales; family Acidobacteriaceae; genus Gp1-AA133. The sequence continues at coordinate 190,887 of CAZXKO010000038.1, read as the reverse complement.
CTGCGGATGGGCGAACTCGAACAAGTCGCGACCCCGCAAGAAATCTATCGCCGCCCCGCTACCGCCTACACCGCCCAATTCATCGGACACACCAACCTGCTTCGCGGTGAAGTTCGTGGTGGCATCGTGCGCTGCAGTTCCCTGTCGTGGAAAGCGCGACTCCCCGATGGTCCCGCGCTGTTTTCGCTCCGGCCGGAGAATATCCGGATCGTTGCATCAACCATACCCGCCAGCGACGGTTCAGTGCGCGTGCTAGGCCAGGTGCGGCACCAGGCCTTCCATGGGGCGACTGAACTCCTGCAAGTGGAATGCGCAGACGGGTTGTTATTTTCAGTGCGGACGGCCACTCGCGCTGACAGCCAAAGTACGTTGGAACTCGACTTTCAGCCCGCGGACGCAGTTCTGGTCCGCGAATCAGCGGACAGAAACTAGTTCATGTTCTCGCGCGCCTACAGAACGGCCGTCACTGTGCCCCCACTGATCTGGGTGACTGTGTTTCTGCTCGTCCCTTATCTGCTGATGTTCTGCTACAGCTTCTGGTCGGTATCCGCCTCGCAGGCGATCATCCGCTCCTGGAATTTGGAGAACTATCGCCAGCTTCTCACCATCGACGTGTACTGGCAGACGCTCCTGCGCTCCATGTGGATCGCCGCACGCGTCATGCTGTTCTCCCTGCTGCTCGGCTACCCGCTCGCTTACTTCTTGTCTTTTCATGACGGCGCCAGGAAAGACCTGTTCTACCAACTCGTCATTATTCCCCTATGGGTCAGCTACCTGGTGCGCGCCTACGCCTGGAAGACGATTCTGGGCAGCGACGGCGTGCTCAATACCTTGCTGCAATACGTGCACCTGACCAAGCATCCCTTGGATTTCCTGCTGTACAGCCCCTTCGCGGTAGTGCTCACTCTCACCCACATCTACACGCCGTTCACGTTTCTGCCGATCTACGCCTCGCTCGAACATATTCCACGCAATCTGGTCGAAGCGTCGCACGATCTGGGTGCGTCTCCGCTGCAAACGTTCTGGCGAGTCATCTTTCCGCTTTCGATCCCGGGAGTGGTGGCGGGGGCGACCTTCGCATTCGTCCTGAGTCTCGGAGACTTCCTCGCCCCTCTGCTGCTCGGCGGGCCGAGCGGCATCATGATCTCGAACATCGTCGTCAGCCTGTTCGGTGCGGCCTATAACTGGCCGCTGGGCGCAGCCATCTCGCTGTGCATGCTGGTGCTGGTGGTCAGCCTCCTGTTTGTTTCGGAGCGGATCGAGAAGAAGTGGAGCTTCTCATGAGTGGCGAGAACTCCGCCGTCCAAGGCTCCCGCTGGCTACTGCTGCATGCCGTTGTTGTATTTGCGTTTCTTTACCTGCCCATTGCCGTCCTTATTATTTACTCGTTCAACGGCGCCGGAGTCGGCGGATTCCCGCCCCGCGACCTCACCCTCAACTGGTATCGAACGCTGTTTGCCGACGGCGCGATCTGGGAGTCGGTCGGTAATAGCTTGCTGGTTGCGGTTGCCGCAGTCGCCATCGCGCTCGGACTGGGAATTCCCGCTGCCCTCGCCCTCGACCGTGCGCAGTTTCCCGGCAAAGCTCTGTTTCGCCGCCTGGTGCTTCTGCCGCTGATTCTGCCCGGGATCATCACCGGCCTGTCGCTGCTGATGCTCTTCAATACCGCCCAAATCAAGCTCAGCTTGCTCACGATCGTCCTCGGCCACGGCACCGCGCTGATCTCGGTGGCAACCACTGAGGTCTTCGCAGGCCTGCAAAAACTCGATCGCGCGCAGGAAGAAGCCTCCCTCGACCTGGGCGCAAACTACTGGCGGACCTTCTGGCGCATCACGCTGCCGAACCTGAAGCTCCCGATCATCGGGGCTGCCTTACTGATCTTCACGTTGTCCATGGATGAGATTGCCGTCAGCTTCTTCCTCATTGGCCGCGACAACACGCTGCCGCTCGAGATCTGGGGACGGCTGCGGCGAGGCATCACCCCGGAGATTAATGCCATCTCAACCATCATCTTTGTTTTTTCATTGGCGGCGATCGTGCTCTGGTACCGGCTGCGCGTTAGCGCCGAAGGACCGTCGGAAATCGGTGCCGAGTTGGTAGAAACCGCGGCGCAAGGAGACTAGTTTTGAGTTCAAATCGCAGAGACTTCATCAAGTTCGTCGTGGCAGGAGCGGTGGCTTCGGGATGTCCGGTCGATGTTGCGCTGTTCGCCACTCCCGCAGAAACCGTGCCCGCCATCGACGGCGAAGAAAACAAGATCTGTCATCAGGTGCGCGATGGCAAAGTTTTTTCGCGTCCCCCGGCCTCGGCCCATCACGACGTTGTCATCGTCGGTGGCGGCATCAGCGGACTCGCGGCGGCCTACCTGATTCAGAAAAGCGACTTCCTGTTGCTCGAGAAAGAACCCCACTTTGGCGGGAATGCCTACCTGATGGAGTACCAGGGGCAAGCCTATGGCACAGGCTCTGCCTACGCCGACAACGAATTGGTGGTGGCCTTCGCGAAGGAAATTGGGCTGGAGCCACTGCCCGTCAACAATTTCGACCCCACCATCGTCAACGGCGAATTGGTTGCCGACACCTGGGGTGACGGCATCGACAAGCTTCCTTATCCGCCAGCAGTGCGCGAGGCTTTCAAGAAATTCCGCAAGGAACTGCTGGCCATCGACTATGAGAAGCGCAAGGCCGAGCTCTACAACACGCCCTTCACCGATCTGGTGAAGGACTATCCGCCGGAAATCAAGCTCTGGTGGGACGGATTCGGAGCATCCAGTTGGGGCTCACGCTCAGAGGACTCGCCGGCCGCCATGGTAGTCGAACAATTGCAATGGATGGCAGCGCCCGACCGCAAAGATGACCGCTACACCTGGCCCGGCGGCCTGGGCGCTCTGAGCAAGCGCCTCGTCGAGGTGTTGCAGCCGAAGTTCGCAGAGCGGATGCAAGCTAATGCCACGATCGTCTCGGTGACTACTGACAAGAGCGAGGCCAGCGTCACCTACCAGCAGGGAACCGAACTGAAGACAGTTACTGCCAAAGCCGTGATCATGGCAACTCCGAAATTAATCACGCGCCGAATCGTCGAGGGCATCCCCGACAAACAGGATGAAGCCATGCAGCAGATGCGTTACATCCCGTACGCCCTCGTGAACCTGATCTTCGATAAAGAGGTCTACCGCAAGGGGTACGACAACTGGTGCCCGGGAAACGCATTCACCGATTTCATCGTCGCTGACTGGGTCATCCGCAACCAGCCCGGCTATCGTCCCAAGTACAATATCCTGAGTTGTTACACCCCACTGCGCGAGGAAGAGCGGCGACTCCTGCTCACCGAGGCCAACGCTCGCAAGCTCGCCGGCAGCGTGCTCAAGGATTTCCAAAAGCTGCTCTCCGCCTTTAACACCGATCCCGTCGAAGTCCACCTCTATCGCCGCGGCCATCCCATGTACATGACCACACCTGGCCTCTGGACCAAGGTCCAACCGCTTCTGCGCGAGCCTATGGATCGAGTATTCTTCGCCAACACCGACTCGGAAGGTCCTGCCTCAAGCACGACCCAGGCCATCACCGCGGCCCGGCGTGTGGTGAAAGAAGTCGAGCATCGTCTCGCCGGCCGATTAGTTCCAAAGCACGCGGAAACGGCCGCCATCGCCGGCTAGCAAGGGCCAGGACACGCCCGGCATAGTAAAGTAGTAGGAGCACCAAGCGAAACTCCACCTCGCCGCATCTTTCAATAAAGGACTGCCTAATTTTGAGTTCAAGCATTCGCAACATCGCCATCATCGCGCACGTCGACCACGGCAAGACTACGCTGGTCGATGCCATGCTGCAGCAGAGCGGCACCTTTCGCTCGAATGAGATTCATGTAGAACGCGTGATGGACTCGAACGTGCTGGAACGCGAGCGCGGCATCACCATCCTCGCCAAAAACACCTCGGTCTTCTATCACGGAACCAAGATCAACATCGTCGACACTCCCGGGCACAGTGATTTCGGTGGAGAAGTGGAACGCGCGCTCAAGATGGTCGACGGCGTGATGCTCCTAGTCGACGCGAGTGAGGGCCCTCTGCCGCAGACACGCTACGTCCTCGGCAAAGCGCTCGAAGCCAAACTTCCTCCCATCGTAGTCATCAACAAGATCGACCGCCCTGACGCCCGTCCTCAGGAGGTCCTTAACGAAATCTACGACTTGTTCATCGATCTCGATGCCAAGGAAGACCAGCTCGAGTTCCCGGTTCTCTATACAAACGCGAAGGTGGGTACCGCTTCGACCGACATGAAGCGTGGCGGCGAGAACCTCGAGCCGCTCTTCGATGCCATCGTGAAAACGATTCCGGAACCGCAGGGCGATCTGACCGGCCCGCTGCAAATTCTGGTCGCGAACCTCGATTACAGCGACTACCTCGGCCGGCTTGCGATTGCACGCGTGTTCAACGGCAAGATGTGGACCGGAGAAGAGGTCAGCATCGCCAAGCGCGATGGCTCGTTCGAGAAAACCAAAATCACCAAGCTGTTCTCCTTCTCCGGCCTGAAGCGAGTCGACATTACGGAAACGGAACTCGGCGACATCGTGGCGGTGGCCGGCGTCGAAGGCATCACCATCGGTGAAACGATTACCAACGCCGAAAATCCCGCGCCCTTGCCGCCGATCGTCATTGATGAACCCACCATCGCCATGCTGTTTACCGTGAACAACTCGCCGTTTTCCGGGAAAGACGGCAGCTACGTCACCTCACGCAACTTGCGAGAGCGCCTGGCGAAGGAACTGCTCACCAACGTATCCCTGCGCGTCGAGGAGACCGACAGCACGGACTCCTTCAAAGTACTGGGCCGCGGCGAATTGCAGCTTTCCATCCTGATCGAAATGATGCGCCGCGAAAGCTACGAATTGATGGTCGGCAAGCCGGAGATCGTCACCAAGCGAATCGACGGCAAGCTGATGGAACCGGTCGAATACCTCACGGTCGACATTCCCGAAGAATTCGTCGGCGTGGTCATGGAGCAGCTGGGCGCGCGCAAAGGCGAGGTCGCCAACATGCACAACCACGGCTATGGACGGGTGCGCATCGAGTTTCGTGTACCCAGCCGCGGATTGATCGGACTGCGCAGCCAGCTGCTCACCGACACCCGCGGCACCATCGTGATGAATTCGCTCTTCGACGGATACACCGAGTGGCAGGGCGACATCCCGCATCGGCCGACAGGAGCGCTGGTCGCCGATCGTGCCGGAGTCACCACTTCGTACGCTCTCTACAACCTGCAGGAGCGCGGCGAACTTTTCGTCGGCCCCGGCGTCGACGTCTACGAAGGCATGATCATCGGTGAGAACGCCAAGGATACCGACCTCGACGTAAACGTGGTGCGCGAAAAGAAACTGACCAATATGCGCGCATCAACTTCCGATGAAGCGATTCGCCTGGTTCCCTATCGCCAGTTGAACCTTGAGCAGGCCATCGAGTTCATCGCCGACGATGAGTTCGTCGAAATTACTCCGAAGTCGCTGCGCCTGAGAAAGAAAATCCTGCAGTCGAACAAACGCAAGAAAGGTGCCCTGGCTGGCGTGCAGGAAGCTCAGTGATGCTCGGCACGAACTCGTCGCCCGCTGCGCGCCCGAGTTTTGGAGGAGTCTCCGCCGCTCACGGCGCGCGCCTCTTTTAGGGGACGGTTGTAGGTGTAGACCCAGCAGAAGATTTTGCTTCCGCCCTCCAGCTGAACGTGGCGCCGCTGTCGAACAAAAAGGCTCGCCCGAGGATCGGCGCGATTAAATCCCTCGTACTCGTCTAGCCGATGCAACACTTCGGGGTCATCCGGCAATTCAAAAATCTGACCGACGATGGGCGGGCCGGTGCGGCTCAGGATCGCTCCCGGATATTCGCCTAGGTCAAACAACTGGCCGCGCACAAACCCTTTTCCTACGCGCCGCAGTTGCCGCACGGTCGGCCTGATCTCGGGCGGCGCCAGGCGTGGCAACAGCGTCCCGTAAGAAAACAGGTAACGCTTTCGCTTGCTCTCCGCGCCACTCTCAGCTTTGCCCATGCGTCAACAACTTCCTCAGGTACTCGAACCCTTTGTCCTTGTCCCGCACGTACTCAACCACCTCTTTGTGCCGTCGAAGACAGTTCAGATAGTAGCCGAAGAGCGCTTCGACATCGGACTCCGACAATTGTTTCGATGACTTCAGATAAGCGACGAACTCGAAGAAATTCAAGTAGTCGGTGAGAGCAGATGACTCTTCCGAGACCAGGCTCGCGACGGCCGCATCTCCCGCCGCGCAATCCATTTGATCGCGCACTTTCTTCAGCTCTGGTTTTTCGTAAAAGCGCGTGTACAGCCCCTCCGCCCAGCGCGCGCGTTCCCTCTTGGAATTGTTACGATATACCAGGAGCGCCCCGATAGCGGCCACGGTCCCAACCATCGAGTACACGATTCCGGCTGTCCAGTACGCGATTTGGATCGTGGAATTCAGCGTCATGGGCGCATTCTACTACGGCGGAAAAATTGAAAATGCACAGGCAGGAGCGCGCTCCCGTACGGATGTTCCTCGTCCCGTGCAGTTGTGGCACAAGTTTCGCGGTTTCCGAAGACTTTGACCGCAAGGGCATGCACATTCGCAGCTTCATTCCGTGCCCCGCCTGCGGCAAGCGTCACGACCCCAAAAACCGCCTGCTCCGCCTCGGCTATCATCGGGAGGGATACTGGGGAGTGGATGACTGCTAACGGCGATTCGCGATCTCGACCCACTGTCATCAATCGTGGCGGCGTAGCGAAGCTGTTGCACATCCAACTGAGTGACCCGGAAGCCGACCAGTTGCTCCGGTCTGCCGCGGTGCTGCAGCAGGCCGCAGCCACCCTCAAGCTGACGTGAGAACCATGTCCGCTGGGCTGGACTTTTCCTGCTATACTCTCTCCCGCGTTTGACTGTTCGCTCGCTCCGGCCTCGATTCCAGGAAGGCTCAGGTGCCACCTGACTTCCCGCCGAAGTCGCTACACTCAAATAGCTCAACCCCCGAGGCACGCGCTTGAAGAACATCTTCGTTGGAAACCTGGATTTCAACACGTCGGAAGAAGAACTGCGCCAGCTGTTCGAAGCGTACGGACAAGTCGATCGGGTCGCGATCATGACCGACCGCGACACTGGTCGCTCCCGCGGCTTTGGTTTCGTCGAGATGGCGAGCGCGGAAGATGGAGAGAAGGCAATCGCCGCCCTGAATGGCTCCCAGGTCGGCGGGCGCACTTTGAATGTGAACGAAGCCCGTCCGAAGCCCGAGCGCAGCGGCGGGGGCGGCGGCGGCGGACGTGGTGGCCGGGAACGTGGGGGTGGTGGCGGTCGCGGTCGCTGGTAGTCCTTCTTACAAAAGCCAAGTCCTTCGCAAACGAACCGGGGAGATCCGCTCTCGTCCGCCATTTGATGATGCCGGAGTCGGGATGTAAACTGAAGACTGCGCGCCCGTAGCTCAGCTGGATAGAGCGGCAGCCTCCGGAGCTGTAGGTCGGGAGTTCGAATCTCTCCGGGCGCGCCATTCCTTCGTTCCACACTCACTTCGCATGAAATATGACGCACTTCTGGTCGTGTCTTTTGGTGGACCCGAGTCCAACGACGAAGTCATTCCCTTCCTCGAAAACGTCTTGCGCGGCAAAAACGTGCCCCGCGAACGCATGCTCACGGTCGCCGAGCATTATTACCACTTTGGCGGCAAGAGTCCGATCAACCAGCAGAACCGTGAATTGATCGCCGTCCTCCAGACCGAACTCGACCAGAATGGCATGAAACTCCCCATCTTCTGGGGCAATCGCAACTGGCATCCACTGCTGGTGGATACGCTTCTGCAAATGAAGAACGAGGGCGTCCGCCGTGCCCTTGCCTTCGTCACCTCCGCCTACAGTTCCTACTCCGGCTGCCGCCAGTATCGCGAGAACGTCGCGGCCGCCCAAGCCCAGGTCGGGCCGGGTGCTCCGGATATCGACAAGCTGCGCGTGTTCTACAACCATCCCGGATTCATTGAACCCACGGTGGAAAGGGTACGCGCCGCCCTCAACAATTTGCCGGAGCACACCCGGAATCGCGCTCGCGTCGTCTTCACCGCGCACAGTATTCCACTCTCCATGGCACAAAGCTGCCGATACGTAGGGCAACTGCAAGAGGTGTGCCGTCTGGTGTCGATGGAACTCGGCCGATCCGGAGACCGCCTGGTCTACCAAAGCCGCAGTGGCCCGCCGACTCAGCCCTGGCTCGAGCCCGATGTGCTCGACTACGTGCGGGAAATCAAGCAGCGCGACCTCGCAGCCGGCGTGGTCATCGCGCCGATCGGTTTTATCTCCGATCACATGGAGGTCCTCTACGACCTCGACACCGAGGCCAAACACCTGTGCCAAGAGCTACAGCTACCCATGGTCCGCGCGGGCACGGTGGGCGCCCACCCTCGATTTGTCAGAATGATTCGGGAACTGATAGAGGAGCGGATGAGTGAAGAACCTGTTCGGATTGCCCTGGGTGCGCTCGGTCCCAGCGACGACATATGCCCTACCGACTGCTGTCCCGCACCACAACGGCCGGCGCAGCTCGGACGCGCCTGAGCGCAGCGCTTATTTCAACGCAACTCCCCGCATCCCGGAGCTCGCGGCGGTCTTTTCTTCAACCAGGCGCATCGTGTCCAAAATCGTCGCGATGACTTTCTCATCTCCGATCGATGTATTGATCATGAGGTGATACAGCGCCCGGGTGGGCCAGTCCGCATCGAAATAATGCTTGATGAAGGCAATGCGTTCACGATCAACCGTGTCGACCAGCTCGTCGGCTTCTGATTGACTCGTTCCCGCGGCCAGCAGGCGACGGATTTTTTCTTCTCGAGGCGCGTACAGAAACACTCGGAAGGTATCCTGGCGTTCGCGCAGGAAATAGGGCGCCCCCCGGCCAACCACCACGGCATTGCCTTCCTCGGCAATCCGCGCAGTGATCCCCTCCATCATCGCCACCATGCAGTCGGCATCGAAGGTCTCCGACTCGGCGATCGGCATGCTGCGCTCGTAGCTACCGCGCCAGAAGGTTTTAGCCAGCCGGTAAAACGTGCCATCGACTTTTTCTTCGCGCCGCTCGACGGTTCCGCAGTCCACGTTGGCCTGTTTCGCGATTTCTTCCGTAAGCAAATGATCCCAGAGCTTCCAGCGCAGACGGCCGGCTAGTTCGGCTGCAATTCCGGCGCACCCGCACCCGTACTCACGTTCAAGTGTGACGATCCGGAACATATCGCCCTCCGATATTAGTGTACCGCCATTTCCCCGCCTGATTTCGTTCGCTTCATAAGAAAGACCATGGGAATCATGGCCAGAATCGCGAAGCCCAGAATGTAGAAGTCATCCACATAGGCCAGCAGCGTGGCCTGCCGTTGCGCCACGTTGTATAGCACCCCATAGGCTTGCCTTTGAGCATCGGCCGGACTCGTACCGTGCGCCACCAGCGACCCCGCGATCCCCCGCAGCACCGCCTGAAAGTGCGCATTCGCGCCAGTCAATTGGGTCATCAGGTCGCTCAGGTGTTTTTGCGTTCGGCGGTCCAGCATGGTCGTCACAAACGAGATCCCGACACTTCCGCCGATATTCCGCGCCAGATTCATCAGGCCCGACGCGGCGTTATTTTTCTCCCGCGGCAGATACGCATACGCCGCGGTATTGATGGGAACAAACAAAAACGCCAGGCCGACGGCCTGCAGCATGCGCGCGTACACCGCCGTCTTGAAATCGATACCCAGCGTAAACCGCGTCATGTGGAACAGCGAAAATGACAACATCGACAGTCCGAACAAAAGCAGATACCGGCCGTCATACCGCGAGAGTAGAAACCCCACCAGCGGCATCATCAACATGATGACGAATCCGCCCGGCGACAGTGCCATCCCCGAAAGCTGCGCCGTATACCCCATCAGCGTCTGCAGGAACAACGGCAGCAGCAACGTGCTGCCCAGCAGTGCAAAACCCAGCATGAACATCAGCAGATTCGAAACCGCAAACGTACGTTCCTTAAACAGATGCAGATCGATGATCGGATCCTTGTGCCTCCACTCCCACCAGATCACGAACAACAGCGATACGGCCGAAACTGCGGAGAGTATCAGGATGAAGTGGGACTCGAACCAGTCGTCGCGCTGGCCCTTGTCGAGCACGATCTGCAGAGCTCCCAACCCCAGCGCCACGAAGCCCAGGCCGACATAGTCAATCTTGGTCTCACTTAGTTTGCGCCGCCGGAAATACGGAGGATCCTGGATCAGTCGTGAAGTCAACAACAGCGACAGAATCCCGACGGGAATGTTCACGAAGAAAATCCAGCGCCAGCTGTAGTTGTCGGTAATCCATCCACCCAGGGTGGGACCGATCGCCGGCGCCATGACCACCGCGATCCCATAGACGGCGAACGCCATCCCGCGCTTTGCCGGCGGGAATGTGTCCGCTAGAATCGCCTGTTCACTCGGTTGCAAGCCACCTCCGCCCGCGCCCTGGAGAATCCGGAAAATGATCAGCGCTGGAAGATTCGGAGCGAATCCGCACAGGAAAGAACTCACCGTGAACAGGAAGACGCAGCCCATGTAGAAGCGCTTGCGTCCCACGATCGAAGACAGCCACCCGCTAAGGGGAAGAACGATTGCGTTCGAAACCAGGTACGACGTCAGCACCCAGGTGCTTTCATCCTGCCCCGCCGAAAGACTCCCCGCGATATGCGGCAACGCGACGTTGGCGATGCTGGTGTCGAGCACCTCCATGAAGGTTGCCAAGGTGACCGCGAGGGCAATGATCCAGGGATTGACCGCCGGACGCCACGCCTCCGCTTGGTTCATCGGGATGGCCGCAGCACTCATTCCCGAATCCAGACCTTGGGCTCGACCGACATTCCTGGCCGCAGCTTGTGCTCTTTCGTCTCTCCGGGTTCAAACACAATCTTGACCGGAATGCGCTGCACCACCTTTACATAGTTTCCGGTCGCATTCTCTGGCGGTAGGAGACTGAAGCGTGCTCCGCTGGCGCCGGCGAAGCTATCGACGTGCCCGTTGTACTTCTTGTCGGTGCCATCCACGTAAATCGTGGCCTTCTGGCCTCTCTTCATGTCACGAAGCTGCGTCTCCTTGAAATCCGCCGTCACCCAAATGTCGTCCAGTGAAATGATGCTGAGCAGTTCTTGTCCCACCTGAACATTTTGCCCAACCTCGACGGTGCGGTTGCTGACGATCCCCGCAACTGGCGCGGTAATTTTGGCGTACTTGAGATTCAGCATCGCCTGGTCAAGGTCCGCTTTCTTGCGCTGCGCGGCCGCTTGTGCCGACTCCGCCCGTGCCTGCGTCATCGCCAACTGCTTCGGACCAGTGGCCGCCGAGCGCCGGTTGGCCTGCGCCTGCACGAACCGGCTCTCGGCCTGAGCCACCTGCGCCTGCGCGGCGTCGGCATTCGCACGCGCGCCCTCCACCGCCGCGGCACTGGCTTTCGCTGCCGCTACTGCCTGGTCATACTGCTGCTGGGAAATCTCCTGCTTATCGACCAGCTGTTTGTATCGCGCCAGGTCGTTCTGAGCTTTTACGTTATTGGCTTCCGCCTCCTGAAGGTTGGCCTTGGCCGCCTCAAACTGCTGACGCGCAGCCTTGATTCCAGCCTGCGTTCCTAGGACGTCCGCATCGGCGGATGATAGTTGACTGGTGGTATCCACTGAAATGATGGGCACATTTACCGACGCCGCGTCCCCCGTCGCTTTCGCATCGTTGTAGTCCGCCTGCGCCCGTTCGACCGCCACCTGGTAGTCGGTGGGATCAATTTCGGCCAACACCGTTCCCGCTTCGGCATACTGGTTGTCTTGCACGTTCAACTTCAGGATGTGGCCCGCCACGCGAGCACTGACCGAGTTGACATGACCGTCGATCTGAGCATCATCGGTAGATTCGTAGCTCGAGAAGTAGCGCCACAGAAAAACGCCCACCACTGCCAGCACAATCAATCCGAGGATGAGAAACATCCGAAAACGTGGGTCGTTGCGCCGTGAAAGGTGCGCGTGAAGATCTTTTTCCGAGGCCGGTAGCGGCGCTGCAGCCGGTGCTGAGGAGCTCGCCTGCGGCGGGTGTTCCGGCATGGTTTTCGTCGTAGGTTCCATGTCTATTTGCCTTTGCTTAAATATTGCTTTACGCCTTGCTCGGCGTTCCCTAGAGAACGGGCCAGTTCCACCTTGGCCAGATTGTGAGCGTAAAGGCTGGAGATATAGTTTTCGTGCGCGCTGGCCACCGATTCCTGCGCCTGCACCACTTCGAGATTGTCGGTCACGCCCGCGGTAAAACGATCTTGCGCTTGCGTGAGAGTCTGTTCTGCCAGATCCACCGAACTTCTCGCCACCTCAACCTGATCGGCTGCCGCGTTCAGGTCGAGCAAGGCACTCCGAATATCGTTGTCGATCTGACCACGCAGGTCCTCCAGTCGTGCCTTGGCTTGGCGCAGAGTCGCTTCCGCCTCAAGGACGTCGGCGTGTGCCTTCCCTCCCCGAAAAATCGGCACTGTGACCGTTCCGGCAACATGAAACGTGCCGTTCGAAGTCGCGGGCGTCACCCCCACATCGCCGTAGTCGCCCTCGATATCAAACGTAGGATAGTGTTCTGCGGTCGCCGCCCGCCGCGACAATTCTGCTGCCCGCACTTGCGCCAACGCTGCCTGGTAATCGGGCCGCGACGCGTACGCACGCTGCAAGCTTTCTTCCAGGCTGGGGGCAACAAAGATCTCGTACGGTGCTTTGTCCGAAAGGGTGAACTCCTGCCCCAGCGCAAGCCCGATGATGCGCGACAACGACAGCTTCTGCTTCGCGAAATCGTTGCGGGCTGCGATCAATTGCTGTTTCCGGCTCTGCAGTTCAACCTGCGATCTCAGCGCGTCAATGGCGGGACTCACTCCGGCCCTCTGTTGATCTACAGCCCGGTCGTACAGGGCCTGCGCAGTCTTCAGCTGCGCCTCGGCTGTCTCTACACGCGCCGCACCGGCGATCGCCTGCAGGTAGGCATTCCCGGCGACCAGCACCACCAGTTCACGGGCATCTTTATAAGAGTATTCCGCGGCTTTCACACTTTCCGCTGCCGCCCGTTCTTTCTGGATGTAATTCCAGTTGAAGACGGACTGGTTCCAAAACACCCTGGCGTCAAAATAGTTAAATGGTCCGATGACCCGCGGAATCTGGGGAAGACGAAAGCCCAAGGCGGCTGCACTCGTCTCCTGCGCGGTCTCCTGGCCCTTCGCCTCCAGGTTCGGAAGCAGGTTGCTGAGTTCCTTCCACCTCTCTCCCCGCGCCGCCAGCGTGTTGTCGCTCGAAAGCAACAATCCCAGGTTCTGTTTCAGCCCTCGATCGATCGCGTCCAGAAACGAAATTGCCAGAACTTCAGAGGTGGCCTTGCTCTCAGGCACGCTGCCCGTAAAGCCATTCTGCGAGACGGAAGGTGGGATGGTCACCTGCACCGACGAACCCGTCGGCCCCGCGCTGGTTTGCGTCCACCCCAACTCGGGACGAAGACCCGAAAGGACGCAGCACAAAACAAAGACAAAACTCCTGGGAAACTTGGTCGGCATGATCTCTTGAAGAAACCTGCTCTTAAAGGAGCAGACGCGCGCCCCGGGCGCCGCTAAACCCGACACAACACTCGTATTCTGATTCACTTACATTCACCTGCGATGCAAAAAGGTTGATCATCACGTCTGCATGTGCTTCAAAGCGCGCGCTGCGAACCTCCTCAGCCGCAACCCAAAAACTGGGCTTGTGAATCGTTCATCAATGGTCCATCCAGGCTCCACGATTCCGGACCTGTAGAAATCTATTACCTTCGATACTTTTTCTCCAGCGTCGCGGGCGAGTAGGCTGGACCTTGGCTCAAGAGATGGCGACGGCATGAGTACTCCCTTATTAGAGAAGGTTCGGCGCCTCAAGCAGAAAAGCTGGCGCCGTCGCCACCCTCGCTATCGTGCTGACTTCCCGTTGAAAGCCACGGCCCTTCGTGACGACGGCTACGCCGAGATCCAGGGCCGGTGTAGCGACATCGGACTGGGCGGCATCGGCACCGTCCTGAATGGAGCAGTGCCGCCGGGGGAAGTCGTTTCCCTCGAATTGCATCTCCCTTCGTCCCTCAAATCGCTGGCGGTTCGGGCCATTGTTCGCTACCAGAATGGCTTTGTACACGGCCTAGAATTTCTGGGCCTTTCCGACGAACAGCAGATGGCCATCAACACCTTCTGCGGCGGCTTGGAACCATCCGACTAAAAGAACCCCAGGCGCCCTGGCAAACTCTGGGTAACCGCCCCGGTGGTTACCTTACACCCGTAACTTCGGTCATCTTGTTTGGGAGCCGTTCCTGCCTCAACCTATAACCTGACCGTTGCACTGAAACCGCTGAGTTCGATTCTCTGTTTGCGGACCTTGAGCTAAGTATGAGCGATTCCAAAACGCCCACTACCCCAGGCACAGATTGGACTCGCCTGCTCGCCGACCCCGATCTCGTGGGACACCTCGGTCAACTGCTGCAAACCTACCGCGAAGCCGCCCCGGAGAAGCGGGAAGAAGCTCTGCTCGCGGCCATGCGCGAAATCAAGAGCCAGCCGACCGGGGCCGCGAACTCTGGTGCCGCCCCAGTTCCCGTTCAGGCGCCGGTACCGGTCACGGCTTCGGCTACCCCCCCGTTTGAGCCCGACATTTTCACGCCTTCCTGGGGACAGGACCGCCGCCGCTATCCTCGGATCAAGTGTTTTGTGGCCGTGGAATTGAAAGTCGATGGAGCCGAAACACCCGTCTGGGGCAACCTGTCGAACACCAGCATGGGCGGCTGCTACGTCGAGACCGTCACTCCCGTAAAGAGCGGAGCCGACGTGCAAATCGGCCTCTGGGTCGCCAATGGCAAGGTCTGGGTAAAGGGCCTGATCCTCAACGGCATCGTGATCAAGAGCAACCCCTGCTTCGGTGTCCGCGTGCGCTTCGACCTGGAGTCGGTGCAACGTGAGCCCTTGAAACAATTCCTCAAGTTCGTCGAAACCAGCACTCGCGCCCAGAGCAGCGAGTACAGTTATCTGCAAAAGCTGCAGAAGTAACCCGCATTCCCTTCAAGTTTTGCCTTACCTCCGGTTTAGCGATAGAAGTTCCTGCCATATTCACAGAGAATTCACAAACCACCCTCTCTCCAGGCAAGCCGCCAGCCCACAGATGTGCGGGAAATTGGTACACTCTATGCATTATTTGGATTGAAACCTCTGTTACCCATTCGCAATCGAATTCGGTAGAACACTCTCAAGCGCTGATACCGACGGCTCGTCGCCGTCCCCCAGAGGAGGAGTACCTTCATGGTCGCCAGTGAGCAGACCGTCGTGACCGGCAAACAGCTGGACCTGCTATGCATCAACACCATCCGCACTTTGGCGATCGATGCCGTCCAGCAAGCCAACTCCGGTCATCCTGGCGCACCCATGGGCTTGGCCCCCGTCGCTTACTCTCTCTGGCAGAACGTCCTTCGCTATGACCCCGAGAATCCCATCTGGCCCAACCGCGACCGCTTTGTCCTTTCCGCGGGGCACGCTTCGATGCTCCTTTACGCCACCCTCTATTTGACGGGTGTGCGTCTCGTCAACGCGGCGGGCGAAGTCACCAGAGAGCTCTCCGTTTCCTTGGACCAGATCAAGCGCTTCCGCCAGCTCGAAAGCCGGACTCCCGGACATCCCGAGTCGCACCTCACCGCCGGCGTGGAAACTACCACCGGGCCCCTCGGCCAGGGCACGGGAAACAGCGTTGGCATGGCCATCAGCGAGCGTTGGCTGGCAGCCAACTACAATCGCCCCGGCTTCGAAATCTTCAACTACAACGTGTACACGGTTTGCGGCGACGGCGATCTCATGGAAGGGGTCGCCAGCGAAGCTGCCTCCCTTGCGGGCCACCTAAAGCTATCGAATCTCTGCTGGATTTACGACAACAACCGGGTCACCCTCGACGGTCCGGCCTCGTGGTCCTTCAGCGAAGATGTGATGACCCGTTTCGTCGGCTACGGATGGAACGTCACTCGCGTGAGCGACGCCAACGACGTTGGCATGCTGGCCCGTGCCTACCAGACCTTCCACGAAACGACCGACCGGCCGACGCTCATCGTGGTCGACAGCCACATCGGCTACGGCTCTCCCCACAAACACGACAGCAGCGAGGCCCACGGCGAGCCCTTGGGCGAAGAAGAAGTTCGGCTCACCAAGAAGAACTACGGCTGGCCCGAGGACGCGAAATTCCTGGTTCCCGAAGGAGTGCTCGAGCACTTCCGCGAAGGCATCGGCAGACGCGGCCACGATCTGAGCAAGCAATGGGAGAAGAGGTTCGCTGACTACGCGAAACAATACCCGCAACTCGCCGACCAGATCGATCGCATGCAGCGCCGCGCCCTTCCCGATGGCTGGGACAAGAACCTCCCCACCTTTCCTGCAGACCCCAAAGGTGTCGCAACTCGCGAAAGCTCCGGAAAAGTTCTGAACGTTCTAGCCCAGAACATTCCCTGGCTGATCGGCGGCTCGGCTGACCTCGGCAACTCCAACAAGACCACGCTCAAATTCGAAGGCGCTGGCGATTTCGCTGCTGGCTCCTATGGCGGACGGAACCTTCATTTCGGGGTGCGCGAACATGCGATGGGCGCGGCTGTGAACGGTATGGCGGTCTCGAAGCTCCGCCCGTTCGGCGCGACATTCTTCAATTTCAGCGACTACCTGCGCCCCACAATCCGCCTGGCCGCGCTGATGGAGATTCCCGTCATCCAGGTTTTTACGCACGACTCGATCGGTCTAGGCGAAGATGGACCCACTCATCAGCCCATCGAGCAACTGGCTTCGCTTCGCGCCGTCCCGAACACAACCATCTTCCGTCCGGGCGATGCGAACGAGGTGGTGGAGGCGTGGAAAGTCGTCATGCAGATTCAGCATGGCCCGTCTCTATTGGTGCTCTCGCGCCAGGCGATGCCCACGCTCGACCGATCGAAGTACGCTTCCGCCTCCGGCGTTGCCAAGGGCGCCTACGTGCTCGCCGACGCTCCCGGCGGCAAGCCCGACGTCATCCTGATGGGAACCGGTAGCGAACTCTCCCTCTGCGTCGATGCTTACGAGCGCCTGAAGGCCGAAGGCATCAACGCCAGGGTCGTAAGCATGCCATCGTGGGAAGTGTTCGAGCAGCAGGACCAAGCGTACAAGAACAGCGTTCTTCCGCCGAACGTTACTGCACGCGTCTCCGTCGAAATGGCCGCCACCCTCGGCTGGGAGCGTTACGTCGGCCCCAAGGGACAGATGATCGGCATGCACAGCTTCGGCGCCTCGGCCCCATTGAAGGACCTGCTGAAAAAATTCGGCTTCAGCGCCGACGCCGTTGTGGCGGCCGCTCGCCGGGTGATAGCAGCGAAGTAGCTTCACCGCAATGGCTCGACGCTCGAAGCTCGTGGCTCTTAGCTTTCTATTTGGAGGATCGCAATGAATCCGACTGGCACTCTTGAAACCGCCAAGGCCGTCAACCCCCTCAAGGATCTCCTGAAGTATGGCCAGTCGGTGTGGCTGGATTACATTCGGCGCAACCTGATCACCAGCGGCGAACTCAAGCGTCTGATCGAGGAAGACGGCCTGCGTGGCATGACATCAAACCCGTCCATCTTTGAAAAAGCCATCGCCGGCAGCACCGATTACACCGATTTCCTGAATTCGCTGAAATCCAGAACCGATCTCGACGCCAAGGCGCGCTACGAACTGCTCGCCATTCGCGACATCCAGGACGCCACCGATCTGATGCGCCCGGTCTACGACAGCGCGCAGCGTAAGGACGGCTTCGTAAGCCTGGAAGTCTCGCCGTATCTCGCCCGCGAAACCGACGCCACCATTCAAGAGGCGCGTCGCCTGTGGAAAGCCGTCGGTCGCGAAAATGTGATGATCAAGGTGCCCGGAACGGCCGAAGGAATCCCGGCGATCAAACAGCTGATCAGCGAAGGCATCAACATCAACGTCACCCTGCTCTTTGCGCAACCGGTCTACGAACAAGTAGCCGACGCCTACATCGCCGGCTTGGAACAATTGGCCTCCAGCGGCGGCGATCTCCGCCGGGTCGCGAGCGTCGCCAGCTTCTTCATCAGCCGCATCGACACCCTCATCGATTCCATCGTGGGAGAAAAGCTCAAGAACACGAGTGATCCCGCCCAGCAGGCGCTGCTCAAGACAGTCTTCGGAAAGGTCGCCATCGCCAATGGAAAGCTCACCTACCAGCGCTACCTCGCCATCTTCAGCGGACCGCGTTGGGAGGCTCTTGCCAAAAAAGGTGCGCAGACCCAGCGCGTGCTCTGGGCCAGCACCAGCACCAAGAATCCAAACTATCGCGACGTCTTGTACGTCGAGGAGTTGATCGGCAAAGACACCGTCAACACGATTCCTCCCGCCACCCTCGACGCCTTCCGCGATCACGGCAAGTTGCGCAACAGCCTGACCGAAGACATCGCCGCCGCGAAAGCAACCATGGATACCTTGCCAAAAGTCGGCATCTCGATGAAAGAAGTTACCGACAAGCTGACCAACGACGGCGTGAAGCTGTTCGCGGATGCCTTCGATCAGTTGTTGGCCGCGGTGGAGAAGTCGAGCAAGTCCGCGATCACACCGCGTGTCAGCCGCCAAACCTATACGCTTCCCCCGCAATTGTCGGCCTCCGTCAAGACGGCCATCGACGATTGGCGCGCCAACGGAAAAGTCCGCCGTTTATGGCAGCGCGACGCCGCGCTCTGGACCGGTACCGACGAAGCCAATTGGTTGGGCTGGCTGGGCATTGCAGACGATGAGATCTCGCATAACGATAACCTGCGCAAGGTTTCGGAAGACGCGAAATCGGGTGGCTTCGAGCACATTTTGCTGCTCGGCATGGGCGGCTCCAGCCTCTGTCCCGAAGTCCTTCGCTTGACCTACGGCAAGATTGCCGGATTCCCCGAACTGCATGTGCTCGACTCCACCGACCCGGCGCAGATCAAGTCTTTCGAAAACAAGATCGACTTGGTGAAGACCCTGTTCATCGTTTCCAGCAAGTCCGGCAGCACCCTCGAGCCGAACATCTTCAAGCAGTATTTCTTTGAGCGCGTAAAGCAGACTCTCGGCGCCGACAAGGCTGGCAGCCGCTTCATCGCCATCACCGATCCCGGATCCAAAATGCAGCAGGTCGCCGAAGCCGACAAGTTCCGCCACGTCTTCTTTGGGCTCCCCAGCATCGGCGGTCGCTACTCAGCGCTGTCCAACTTCGGCATGGTGCCCGCCGCGGTCATGGGCCTCGACACGAAGAAATTCCTCGACCGCACCGATGAAATGGTGCAAGCCTGCGCCTCCTGCGTTCCGGTCGAAGAGAATCCGGGCGTAGTTCTAGGCCTGATCCTCGGCACCGCCGCCAAGTCTGGCCGCGACAAAGTTACCATCATCACCTCGCCGGGAATCTCTGATCTCGGCGCCTGGCTCGAGCAGTTGCTCGCCGAATCGACCGGCAAGCAAGGCAAAGGCATCATCCCCGTCGACCGTGAGACCACCGGCGCGACTGAGGTCTACGGCACCGACCGCGTCTTCGCCTACCTCCGGCTCGAATCCGCACCCGACGCCGATCAGGACGCCAAAGTCGCCATCCTGGAGAAGGCTGGCCATCCCGTGGTTCGCATCTCACTCGCCGACACCTACGACCTCGGCCAAGAATTCTTCCGCTGGGAAATCGCCACCGCCGTCGCTGGCTCGGTCATCGGCATCAACGCCTTCAACCAGCCCGACGTCGAGGCCAGCAAGATCGCCACGAAGAGCCTGACGTCCGAATACGAGAAGAGCGGCTCCCTTCCAGCCGAGAAGCCCGTTCTCGAAGACAAAGGGGTAAAGCTCTTCACCGACGACAAGAACGCCGGCGCACTCGCGAAGGCAACCGCGTCCAACTCTCTGGTTGGCTATCTGAAAGCCCATCTCGGCCGCCTGCAACCCGGTGACTACTTCGCGCTGCTCGGCTACATCCAGATGAACGACCAGCACGAGCAGCAACTGCAGGCGATCCGGCACGCCGTGCGCGACAAGAAGCACGTCGCCACCTGCCTCGGCTTTGGTCCGCGCTTTTTGCACTCCACTGGACAGGCCTACAAAGGCGGCCCCAATTCCGGTGTGTTCCTGCAGTTGACGTGCGACGACGCCAACGACCTGCCCGTGCCCGGACAGAAGTACACGTTCGGCACCGTGAAGGCCGCACAGGCTCGCGGTGATTTCCAGGTTCTGGCCGAGCGCGGCCGCCGCGCCCTGCGTGTGCATCTCGGCGCCGATCTCCATACTGGGCTGAACACGTTGCTGGCAGCAGTCAAAGAGGCCTTGGGGTAAGTTCACCACCGGATACAGACAGAAGTCCCGCATCGCACCGCGATGGACGATAAGCCGTCGCATTGCCCGGGGCGCTTGCGCCTCGTGAGGAGAACATTCAATGCAAATGGGAATGGTTGGGCTGGGCCGCATGGGCGCGAACATGACGCGCCGCATGATGCGCGGTGGACACCAGATCGTCGTCTCCGACCTGAGCCCCGACGCCGTCAAAGGACTCGCGGGCGAGGGCGCCGTCGCATCCGCCTCGCTGCAGGATCTGGTCAGCAAGCTCAAAGCGCCCCGCGCCGTCTGGATCATGGTTCCGGCCGGCGGTCCCACCGAACAAACCGTGCAAACTCTCGCCCAGCACCTCGAAGCTGGCGACACCATCATCGACGGCGGCAACTCCTACTTCAAAGATGACGTCCGCCGCTCCAAGGCTCTCAAGGAAAAAGGCATTCACTACGTCGACGTCGGCACCAGCGGCGGCGTCTGGGGCATCGATCGCGGTTACTGCATGATGCTTGGCGGTCCGAAAGAAGCCGTGCAGCGGCTCGATCCGATCTTCAAGACCCTCGCTCCCGGCATCGGCGACATTCCCCGCACCCCGGGCCGCGAGAAACTCGGCGGCACCGCCGAGGAAGGCTACATTCACTGCGGCCCCTCCGGCTCCGGCCACTTCGTCAAGATGGTCCACAACGGCATCGAATACGGGATCATGCAGGCTTACGCCGAAGGCTTCGATATTTTCAAGAACGCCACCAGCAAAGAACTCCCTGAAGATCTGCGCTACAACCTCAACCTGCCCGACATCGCAGAAGTTTGGCGGCGCGGCAGCGTCGTCAGTTCCTGGCTGCTCGACCTGACCGCGATGGCGCTCACCGAAAATCCCACCCTGGCCGAATACAGCGGCTTCGTGCAGGATTCCGGCGAAGGCCGCTGGACGATCCAGGCTGCCATCGACGAGGCCGTTCCCGTCGACGTGCTATCGGCTGCTCTCTTCGTTCGCTTCCGTTCGCGCCAGGAACATACTTTCGCGGAGAAGATGCTCTCCGCCATGCGGCAAAAGTTCGGTGGCCACGTGGAGCCGAAAGCGGCCGGGAAACCGGCATAGCTTTCTCAGCCGCAGCCGGCTTCCCGCAACCGAAAAACCAAGATCAGGTAGGCATCCATGGTCCAGACCGCCACCCCGCCCGTCACCACAACACAGCCCGTGGGAAAACCCGCAGACCCGTGCGTGATGGTCATCTTCGGCGCCTCGGGTGATCTCACGCGGCGCAAGTTGATCCCCGCGCTCTATAACCTGGCGCGTGCTCAGCTGCTTTCGCGTGAGTTTGCCGTCGTCGGCATCGCGCGTAGCCCCATGTCGACCGAAGACTACCGCAAGAAAGTCTCCGAAGACATGAAGCAGTTTGCGACCGGAGATATAAATCCCGATCTCTGGGAATGGTTCGTCCGCCGGATGCACTACCTCTCCGGCAACTTCGACGACACCGCGACCTACCCCAAGCTCAAGCAACTCCTCGAGAAGATCGACAAGGATCACTCTACCCACGGCAACTACTTCTACTACCTGGCCACCGCGCCCGACGCGTTCGGCCCCATCGTAGAAAGTCTCGCCGCCGACGGCCTGATGGACCAAAGCAACGATCATTGGCGCCGCGTCATCATCGAAAAGCCTTTCGGGCACGACATCGAGAGCGCCCGCGCCCTGAATCAACAACTCCTCAAGGTCGCTTCCGAGAAGCAGATCTATCGCATCGATCACTACCTCGGGAAAGAAACGGTTCAGAACATCCTGGCCTTGCGTTTTGCGAACGGAATCTTCGAGCCCATCTGGAACCGGCGTTACATCGACCACATACAGATTTCAGTGGCGGAAACCGTCGGCGTCGAGAAGCGCGGAGGCTACTACGACACCGCGGGTGCTCTGCGCGACATGGTGCCCAACCACATCATGCAGCTCATCACCTTGACCGCGATGGAGCCACCGGTTTCCTTCCGGGCCGACGCCGTGCGCGACGAGCAGTCGAAGATTCTGCACGCAATCCAGCCCCTCAGTTCGGAGGAAGTGCTCACCCGCACCGTGCGTGGCCAATACGGCGAAGGCGTGATGAACGGCCAGCGCGTCCCCGCCTACCGCGCCGAGCCGGGTGTCCCACCCGATTCGCGCACCGAAACCTTCGTCGCCATGAAGCTTTTGATCGACAACTGGCGCTGGGCTGACGTCCCTTTCTACCTCCGCACCGGCAAACGCATGCCTGCCCGCAATACCCATATCGTCATCCAGTTCCGCCGCGCCCCGTTCGTGCTCTTCCGCGACACCTCGGTCGAGAACCTCATGCCCAACCAGCTCGTGCTGCACATCCAGCCCGAGGAAGGCATCTCGCTGCGCTTCGCCGCGAAAGCTCCCGGAGCCCAGATGCGCCTCGGCAGCGTGGATATGAGTTTCGAATACGCCGACTACTTCGGCGTCCAACCGAGCACCGGCTACGAACGCCTGCTCCACGATTGCATGATCGGTGACGCTACTCTCTTCCAGCGCGCTGACATGGTCGAAGCCGGGTGGTGCGTGGTCAGCCCGGTGCTGGACGTGTGGCGCGCCTTGCCTCCCAGGACCTTCCCCAACTACGCCTCCGGTACCTGGGGGCCCAAGGACGCCGACGAGTTACTCGAACGCGATGGCCGCCGCTGGAGGAACTTCGAAAAATGATTCTCGCCGGCGACATTGGCGGCACCAATGCGCGACTCGCCTACTTCCAATCACGGAACGGACACCTCACCGTCGCCGCCGAAGGAGTCTTTCCCAGCCGCGAGCATCGTGGCCTGGACGAAATCGTCGCCCAGTTCGTGAAATCCCAGGGCACCGGACCTGGCATCGCCTGTTTCGGTGTCGCCGGTCCCGTCCGCAACGGCAAGGTCGAGACGTCGAATCTGCCCTGGACCGTCGAGGCGTCGCGCCTGGCCAGCGAACTCGCGCTTCCCTCCGTCTACCTGATCAACGACCTCGAAGCCAATGCCTGGGGCATTGCCAGTCTTGAAGAAAAAGACTTGGTTTCCCTCAACCGCGTGAAGGGCACGCCGGTCGGCAACCAGGGTGTCATCTCCGCCGGAACCGGACTCGGGGAAGCTGGCCTCTACTGGGACGGCAAGAACTACGACGTCTTCGCCTCCGAAGGCGGCCACTGTGACTTCGCTCCCCGCAACGAACTGGAAATCGACTTGTTTCGCTACCTGGCGGCCCGTTTCGGCCATGTCAGTTACGAACGCATCGTTTCCGGCCCGGGCCTCGTAAACGTCTACCGCTTCTTCCGCGACACCCATCGCGGCGATGAACCCGCCTGGCTCACCGAAGAATTCGCCCACAGCGACGCCGGGGCCACCATCTCGCGCGCTGCCATCAGCGGTAAGAGTCCTCTCGCAGAGCACGCGCTTGATCTCTGGATTTCCATCTATGGCGCCGAAGCCGGCAACCTCGCCTTGAAGCTCATGGCCACCGGCGGCATCTACCTGGGCGGGGGCATCGCCCCCAAGCTCGTCTCCAAACTCGCGGGCCCTTTGTTTATGCAGGCGTTTCTCAATAAAGGACGCATGCAAGCCCTGCTGGAATCCATCCCAGTAAGAGTCATCGTCAACGACAAGATCGCCTTGTTCGGCGCGGCTCGCTACGCGGCTGCGAAAGAGGCAGTCACAAGCTAATCGAGTATGCCTAAGCCCCTCGATCTCCGAATCGTCGCCGACCCACCCGCTCTGTTTCAAGCTGCGGCTGGCGAATTCGCCTCGCGCGCGATGGCAAGCGTCAAGACCGCGCGCCGCTTCACCGTCGCGCTCTCCGGAGGCTCCACCCCGAAGTCGTTTTTCGGCCTCCTGGCGAAAAACGATCATGACCGTCTCCCCTGGAACAAAATGTTTTTCTTCTGGGGAGACGAACGCCACGTCCCGCCCGACCATCCGGAAAGCAACTACCACATGGCCTTCGAGTCGCTGCTCTCGAAAGTACACGTGCCTGCTGGCAACGTCTTCCGAATCCCCGCCGAAAATCCCGACGCCAGCCGCGCCGCCGAGTCCTACGAACAAACCCTGCGCGATTTCTTCCGGCCCCCCGCCGGAACCTTCCCGCGCTTCGATCTGATCCTGCTCGGCATGGGCCCCGACGGGCATACGGCGTCCCTCTTCCCGCAGACGAAGGCTTTGCGGGAAAAGACCCGCCTGGTAGTAGCAAACTGGGTGGAGAAGTTCAAAACCGACCGCATCACCCTGACCTTGCCGGTCCTTAATCAGGCGGCCGCTGTGATGTTGGTTGTCAGCGGGCAGGACAAGGCGGAAGCCCTGAAAGAAGTGTTGGAAGGCACCCAGCCCCCAGACCTCTACCCTTCCAAGCTGGTTCACCCCACGAACGGCGATCTGGTCTGGCTGGTCGATCAGGCTGCCGCGTCGGCGTTATCGAAACAATCCTAGCGTCGACGGGTCAAGCTGGACCATTTCGACAATGTCATCCTGAGCGGAGTGAGGCGACAGCCGAACGAGTCGAAGAGCTTGCCCTGAGCGTAGCCGAAGGGACCCCGTGGTCGTTGGCGGGGACCTAAAACCTGTCTGCTTTTTCTACCACAGACCCGGGCGGTCCGGCGCGGACGCCAACGAATGATGCCACCCCTCCTCGATCGACTCGGTGGTCTACGACCGACGAACCGACGCGGGGTACCGCCGGCAGCCTCTCTAAGGTTATCCAATCATCCGAGGGCGATCTGGTGTTGGCAGTTAGCGTCCGTTCTTTGGACGCTAACCTGGGCAGGCAAACTACTTCCTCGGGACGCCTTCGGTCGCCTGTTCACTCGGTTGCGCCCCGCTCGGAGTCGATTCCGCTCCATCGTTCCCGCACAGCCGTTTCGACCGAAGGAACGTTGCAGAGCGCGACATGGAGAGAGCGCCCCCGTTCCCCTCCTCGAAGTACAATCCCAGGTTAGCGCCCAAGACCAGGGCGCGAACCTGGGGCACCAAGCTTGTACTCCTCTGCGGCCAAACTTTTTTCCAGAGGTTCTGATCTACGACGAATATGTCGCGAAGCATCACGATCACTTCCCGAGCATTAGTTCTCACCCTCGCTATTGCCAGCGCCACTCTGGCGCAGGCCGGTTCAGACTGGACCGAGCCTTTCCCACCGTTCCACATTGCCGGCAACTTGTATTACGTGGGAAGTAAGGGGCTTGCGAATTATCTGATCACCACACCGCAAGGCAACATCCTCATCAATAGCGATCTCGAGGCCAATGTGCCGATGATCGAAGCGAGTATCGAGAAGCTGGGATTCCACTTCAAGGACACAAAAATTCTCTTGATCAGTCACGCGCACTGGGACCACGCCGCCGGCAGCGCGATGATCAAGGAGCTCACCGGCGCCGCCTACATGGTGATGGATGCTGACGTTTCCGTCGTCGAATCGGGCGGCAAGTCCGACTTCCAGTACGGCAATACTCCCGCTAACCTTTATCGGCCGACCAAAGTGGACCGCGTGCTGCACGACGGCGATGCGGTAGAACTTGGCGGTACCAGGCTGATCGCGCACCTCACCCCCGGCCACACCAAGGGTTGCACCACTTGGACGATGCAGGTGTCAGAGGCCGGTGGGACCGACGACGTGGTCATCGTCGGCAGCCCCAACGTGAACCCCGGCTACCAACTCGTGAACAATAAGGCTTATCCCCAGATTGCTGAGGACTACGAGCGCATGTGGGGTGTTCTGAAGTCCCTGCCATGCGCCATCTTCCTCGGCGCCCACGGCGACTACTTCGGACTGGAAGCCAAATACCCTCTCATGAAAGGGAGGGGTGCGAACGCATTCGTCGATCCCAACGGCTACAAGCAGTTTGTAGCCGAAAAAGAACAAGCGTTCCGTACTGAATTGTCAAAACAAAAACTTGCCGCCCCATGAGAGATTTCCGGTGGGCTGGCCCACCTTTTATGGCGCTCCATGCTCCAGTATGGTTGCCCCACCCTTGCGTATTTTGCAAGGGTGGGAACTGTGAATCAGTGAATCGATGGTTCGGATACTTGAAAACGGACCGGGGTGTGGAGACACATATGGGGACAGGAGACACTATGGGACAGACGGGGCATACCCTATTTTAATTCTTCACGAAAATGGGGAACGTTCCGTCTGTCCCCACTTTTTCGCCCACTTTTTCCCAGCCCTGCCCAAACTGTCATCAATATAATGGGTCAGCAAGGCCAGATGGCTTTGCCAGCGTAGGGTTGGATCCATGTGAAGACTCAAAGCAAATGATCGTAACGGGTAACGAAGTCATGGCTACGGGGGCGTTTCTAGCGGCAGTCGGGCTCCCAGAAGGGGGTATTGGCGCGGCACCAGGCGTTGTCGCCGGTGGGCTGGGCGCAAGTTGTTTACGGAATAGGCAGAGTTCGCGAGACAGTGAACTGTCCACAAAGTCTAGCCTCTAAGAAATGATTTAGCGTAGGCACGAACGATCATGGCCGAGCAGCCGAAGGACGGAGCGAATGCAGACAGCCGCGCAAAAAGGATTCCTTCGTACTCTTCCGCTTCTCGCCCTATTTTGCCTTCTTATTTCCACCATCATCCTCGTGGCTCTTGAGGTCTCATACGGTAAACACTTTTGGTCGGTGCGCGAGAGCCATTCCCAACGCAGCTTGATGCAATACTGCGTGCCAATTCTAGTTTTCTTGCCTTGGGGTTATTGTCTTCGAGGCTTGGGGCTCGCGAGCAAGATGGCTACGCGGCAAGGAGTAGATTCGGACCTTCGCCAATTAGTCGTTCATCAAACTGTCACACTCTTCTGGGCATACATGGTTCTGATTGTCTGCAGCGAATTCTTTCTCGGCCGAACCGGCACAAGGGGAAGGGCGGGCAGCGGGATGGCCAATCCTTTTCTGGCGGGTGGCCCACGTAAGCTCGGGGTGGCCCATTCAATCGCGTTCTGTGCGATTGAGTGGGGTCACGACGTTGCCTGCGGTACCCAGCATCGGTCCGTCGGTCACAGACCCTCCGGCCCTGCTAACGACCGACGACTATCGACCAATCAAGAAAAGCCCCGCTCCGAAGAGCGGGGCCTCCATTTACTGAGAACTGACAACTGGAGAAAGATAAACATGTAAACATGGGGACAGACGGGACGTACCCCGGTTTTTTTGCAAAGCTTAAGCATTTGGGCCCTAACCTGGGTATCTCAGCCATGGGTAGCCCGGCGGCAGCCGCACGATCCTGCCCATGCCTCAAGAACTCCCAAAAACACGAAGGCCCCGATCTTGGTCGGGGCCTTCGAGAATCAAATCTGAAACTCCGGCCTGGCTACGCCGCGCTTCCCCGCCAGTCCGCGATTTCCTTCATCCCATCCCCGAACGTGTGCTCGAAAAGCCGGACCATGTGTCGCGAGTGTTCGAACTCGTGGATGTCCGCCCAGACTTCCGCCTGCCAAGGTTCGTCGTGGACCGCCGACTCCCCGCAGGTGGCGCAGCGCGTATGGAGCTGGGTCCGAAGCTTGGTCTGGGCGCTCGGGGCCTGTTTGGGTCCATCCGGTAGCTCAATGAAAATGCACCGGACTTCCTCGATTTCTTCGTTCGGACCGATCATGTGTTCGTAACGCAGGAGGTAACCAAAGCCCAGCTTTCTGGCTTCCGACTCAGCCTCCACGCGGGTATGGAAGGGTCCGAATTCAGCCCGCAACTGCTCGGTCGAGTCGCAAGCCATCCAGAAAGTTTCCTTGTACGCCATTTGCCTACCTCGCCTCAGGTCTAGGTCTCGACTCGCCCTGGGAAGAACAAGTCGACAGACGTCGATCCTGATTGTGCAATTGTATGACCTCTCCCAAACTTCGCAAAACGATTGCCGGGAAAGAAACTTCGCTCTGTTTCTGATCTCACCAAGCAACCTGAAATGCAACAATTTGCAGATTGTTCCCAGAACCGGGATCGCTCTGCGGTTACGCGCCTCGCTACTAGGCACATCGCCTGCCTTGGACTAACATTTCAGGCAGACCGGGCCGCACTCATCCATTCCAAGCCCGGCCCAGGAGGATCGCCGTTTCTGTCATGGTTAGCCGCCGGGAGCCGCGCAAGGACATCCGGGTCCCCGTCCGAATCTTCGGAACCGACGCCGCCGGAAAAACCTTCAACGAAAATGTCTTCACCGTAAACGTCAGCCGCGCCGGAGCCATGGTCATCGAGGTCAGGACCCAGCTCAAGGTGGGCGAGGTCATCGGCATCGTCTACGGGAAGTCCAAGAGCCGCTACGAAGTCCGCTGGATCGGCACCCCCGCCACTCCGCAGCAAAATCTCGCCGGCTTGCAGAGCGTTAAATCCGAGGAAATCATCTGGGATTTCCCCCTCCCGGCCACCACTGAAGATCTCGTCCGCGCCCGTTCTCTCAATGAGCGCCGCCAGCACCCTCGCCGCCGCTGCTCGCTCTCGGTCGAAATCCACCCCGCCAGTCAGGAAAGCCGGATCTGGGGACGCGTCTCTGACATCAGCCTGGGCGGCTGCTTCGTCGAAATGTCGAGCACCCTGAAAGAGGGAACGAAAGTTCGGCTCGCCCTGTGGATCCAAGACAAGAAGGTCTGGGCTGTCGGCAGAGTCGCCGCCGCCCGCCCCGGCTCCGGCGTCGGCATCCAATTCGAAGAAATCAAGACCGACGACCGCGAGCAGCTGAAGCGCTATCTCGATACCCTAGCCAGCGCCCGCCCCTAGCAGGGTGCTGCCGAAAAACGCGCAGGCCTCGTATCCGGGTTCGTATCAGGGCGCGTCTTCAGACGCACCGCAACCGCACGAAAATTGACCGGCTTCGGCCGCTGCCCCGCACCGCTCTCGGAAGAATGGGACTGCCAGATCGCGCCTTTACCAGCCCGCGGTAAGACTCCGAGCTCACCTGGTCTTGAAAGGGCCCGGCTTCAGCCGGGCCGTAAGCGCTCGGTTTTGAGGGCGGCTTTAGCCGCTGAGGTGCGCTCCGGGATTCAAGCGAGTCTCCGAATACAGCCCTGGGGCAGAGCCTCGACGCTGCTCGGTTTCATGAGGGGCCTGGCTTCAAGCGGGGCTGTCAGCTCCGAGTCTTGAACGCGGCTTTAAGCCGCTGAAGTTCCGAGATTCAAATCAATGGTTTCAGCAGCCGCCCGAGCCCCACCAACACCGCTCTCGCGTCGGGCTCGGCGAGCTTCTACCTCCCCGCGTAAGCCACCCGGCTCAACTCGTGCTCGGCCGCCGGTTCCACGTCCAGCCCGAGTTCCGTTACCCAGTTCACGCCCCCGTGGCTGGCAATATAGAGCGCCAATTCCAGCCGGCTCCAAACTCCCAGCTTGTCGAACGCAGTCCGCAAGTAGTTCTTCACCACCTGCTCCGTGGTCCCGATAATTTTCGCGATGTCCCGGTTCGTCAGACCTTCCCAGACGAGCGTGGCAACCTGAATTTCTTTTCGTGTTAGCTGATCGCAGGGCTGCATGATTCCATCTCCTCTTTGACGTACATGGCGGTGGCCAACTTCACTCGTTTGCGCCCCTCGGTGATCCCGGCGCGCAGGAACAGCGTGCGCAGGTGTTGCTTCACGGTGCGTGGGCTGATGTTGAGATGTCCGGCGATTTCCTTGTTGCTGCATCCTTGCGCAAGCAGCCGCAAGACTTCCTCGTCCCGGGGAGTAATTTTGATGGCTTCCAGATTGATCATGTTTATTACCGCTCCTGATTTCGTTCCGAACGCCTCCCCTGGATGCACACCCTTCGCCAAACCTTCGCTCCTCCGCTCGATTGGACAAAGACCAATGGATGCCAGCGTTTGCGTCCTCGGACCTCTTCGAACGATGGCTGCGAGAGAATTCATTTCGGGCTGCATTCCTGCCCTCGAAATCCGGAATGAAACCGCGCCCATTAATCCGCCCTAACCCTCCGAACTCGCGGCCCAAGCTTTCAGCTTTTCTTAATGTTCGATTCGGTATGCTAAGTGACTGAAATCGTGAGGGTGGACATGAAAATCGCTCGCGCCTCGGGCGCATCATTCGAACTCAAACTTTGGCCCCTGCTTCTTGCGACGCTGGCCCTCGGCCTCACCGCGCTCGCCCAGAATGAACCGGCCCCGCCAGCCACAGGTCCCAACGCACAGTCCGCAGCCGCCCCTGTCACCCTCACCCTTCAGGACGCGCTCCAACGCGCCCAGGCCAACAGCCCCGACTTTCGTGCCGCGCTCACCGAGCTTGGCCTCGCCCACGAAGACCGCGTGCAGGGCCGTGCCGGACTTCTTCCCAACGTCAACTACAACACCGACTTCATTTACTCGCAGGGTAACGGCACCCGCTCCAACACCGCGGCCTACATCGCCAACAACGGCGTCCACGAATACCTCAGCCAAGGCAACGTTCACCAGGTATTCTCGCTCGCCGCATACGGCGACTATCGCCGCGCCGCCGCCGCCGAAGCTCTGGCGAAAGCCCGCGCCGAGATCGCCGCTCGCGGCCTGGTCGTCACAATTGTTCAGTCGTACTACGGACTGGTCGTCGCCCAGCGCAAGTACGGAACTGAACAACTCGCCGCCGAAGAAGCCAGAAAATTCCTCGACATCAGTCAGAAACTCGAAAAAGGCGGCGAGGTCGCGCACTCCGACGTAATCAAGGCGCGCCTCCAGTTCGAGCAGCAGCAGCGCGACCTGCAGGAATCCCGACTCGGCATGGGAAAAAGCCGCCTCGAACTCGCCGTCCTGCTCTTTCCCGATTTCAACGAGAATTTCAACGTGGTCGACGATCTGCAGATGCCCGTGTCCCTCCCCCAGTACCCTGAAGTGCAGGCCATGGCCGCGCAAAAGAATCCGGAACTGCGCGCAGCCGTGGCTGCCCTCCAGGTCGCCAAGCACGACGTCACCAGCGCCTGGAGCGGCTTGCTCCCCTCGGCCAGCGTCGACTACTTCTATGGCATCGACTCCAGCCACTTCGCCACCCGCCAGTTCGATCCCGTCGCGAATCAATTCGTAAATAATCTGGGATCCTCCATCGTGGCCAGCATTCAGATCCCCCTCTGGAGCTGGGGCGCCAACATCAGCAAGCTGAAGCAGGCCGACCTGCGCCGCAACCAGGCCCGCGTCGAGTTAAGCTTTGCCCAGCGTCAGGCGATCAGCAACCTGCGCGCCTTCTACGCCGAGGCCGAAACCTCGCGCGCCGAACTCGATTCGCTCAGCCAGTCCGCCGAACTCGCCGACGACAGTCTGCGCCTCACCACCATGCGCTACCAGGCCGGCGAGTCGACGGTCCTCGAAGTCGTCGACGCGCAGAACACGCGCACCCAGGCCCGCAACGCGTATGCTGACGGCCAGGCCCGCTACCGCCTGTCGATTGCCACATTGCAAACCCTGACGGGGAGCTTCTAATGAATCTCGTCCGCCGCGCCACAACCCGCATCGGGACAAACGCCCCAACCCGCGTAGGGGCAGACGCTCCGGCTCGCGTAGGCGCAGACGCCCTCGTCTGCCCACCGGAGCGCAGCTCCGCCGGTTTTCGCTGCGAACATACCGCGCACGCCCGCAAACAAAATGCCGGGCAGCCGCCCGGCCGCCCAGACGAGGGCGTCTGGGCCTACACGATCTATCTCGCCCTCGCCGCCTTGCTCTTCTCCTCCGCCTGCTCCAAGGAAACCAAGGAAGAAGCCGCTGTCTCCGTGCAAGCGGTCGCCGCCGAGAAAGCCACCCTCCACCAGACCATCACCGCGCAGGCCATTCTCTTCCCCCTGCAGCAAGCCGCGATCACACCCAAGATCAGCGCCCCCGTCCGCACCTTCTACGTCAACCGCGGCAACCGAGTGCACAAGGACCAACTCCTCGCCGTCCTCGAGAACCGCGACCTGACTGCCTCGACCGAAGAGAACAAAGGCAACCTCGCCCAGGCTCAAGCAGCCTACGAAACCACCACCGCCGCCAGCCTTCCCGAAGAAATGCAGAAAGCGCAGTTCGACACCGAGGCGGCCAAGAAACTCCTCGACGCCCAGGAGAAGGTCTTCCACAGCCGCGAAGAGCTCTTCCAACAGGGCGCCCTGCCCCGCAAGGAACTCGACCAGGCCGGCGTCGACCTCACCCAGGCCCGCAACCAGTACGAGCTTGCGAAGAAGCACTTCGACGCTCTCCAGGCCATCGGCAAACAGCAAGAACTCAAGTCCGCAGCCGGCCAACTGCAGGCCGCCAAGGGCAAGTCCATGGGAGCCGAAGCGCAGCTCAGCTACTCCGAGATCCGCAGCCCCATCGACGGCTTCGTCACCGATCGCCCGCTCTACCCCGGTGAGATGGCCGCCGCCGGCACTCCTCTCATCACCGTCATGGACATTTCGCACGTCATCGCCAAGGCCCACATCCCCCAGCCCGACGCCGCCCTGCTGAAACTCGGCGACCCCGCCACTCTCGCCGCCCCCGGAGAAGACGACCCCGTCGAGGGCAAGGTCACTGTCATCAGCCCGGCCCTCGATCCCAACAGCACCACCGTCGAAGTCTGGGTGCAGGCGGCAAATCCCAAGCAGCGTTTAAAGCCCGGCACCAGCGTGCAAGTTTCCATGCTGGCGCAAACCGTGAAAGACGCGGTCGCTGTGCCGGCCGCCTCGGTACTTATCGCGCAGGATGGCATAACGACCGTGATGATCGTCGGCACGGACAATCACGCCCACCAGACAACCGTGAAGACGGGTATCCACGATGGGGATCGCGTTCAGATTGCCGACGGCATTCACGCCGGAGATCGCGTCATTACCTCGGGCGCTTACGGCCTGCCCGACAACACCAAGGTGACCATCGAGGCGCCCGCCGCGTCCGGTGAGAAGAAACCCGGCGCTTCCGACGCGAAAGACAATCCGGACGCAAAAGACGACAAGAAGGACGACAAATAGAACTCGTGTCGAATCACACCGACAACTCGTACTGGTTCGCCAAGCACTCCCGCTCGGTGATCTTCCTGATCCTGACGCTCGCCCTGCTGGGGGCCTACCTCGCCTTCACGATTCCGGTATCCGTGTTTCCGTCGACGAACTTTCCCCGCATCCTGATCGCGGTCGACAACGGCGTGATGCCCATCGACCAGATGATGGTCACCATCACCCGCCCCATTGAAGAAACCGTCAATAGCGTTCCCGGCCTGCTCCAGGTCCGCTCCATTACGAGCCGAGGCTCCGCTGAAGTTGACCTGTTCTTCCGCTGGGACATCGACATGTTCCAGACGCTGCAATACGTGAATGCGGCGATCTCCCGCGTCCAGCCCGAACTCCCCGCCACCGCGAAGATCGAAGCCCATCGCATGACCTTCGCCAGCTTTCCCATCCTTGGCTACAGCCTGACGTCCGAAAACATGCCGCCGACCAGGCTGTGGGAGATGGCGACTTATGAAATCAAGCCGCGTCTCAATCGTCTGGACGGTGTGTCTACCGTTCTCGTGCAGGGAGGCCAGGAGCCGGAGTTCTACATCACTCCCGACCCGGCACGACTCCAGCTCGCCGGGATCACCGTGCCTGACATTCTCGAGGCCGTCCGCCGCACCAATCTCGTCGACTCGCCCGGCCTGATCGAGCGCAACCACCAGTTGGTGCTAGGCCTCATCAACGCCCAGGTACGCACGCCCGAGCAGATCGCCGCCACCGTCATCAAGACCACTCCGGCGGGCATCCCGGTCCGTATCGGCGATATCGCCAGCGTCACGCACGGCGTCAAGCCCGTTTACACCATCGTCAACGCCAACGGCAAACCGGCAATTCTGCTGAACATCAACCGCCAGCCCGACAGCAACACGGTGCAGGTCGCCGACGAGGTGCACGCAGAAGTCGCGCGCATCCAGCAATCTTTGCCCCCGGGCATCGAACTGCGCCCGTTCTACGATCAATCCATCATCGTCGGGCAATCGATCCGGAGCGTGCGCGACGCCATCCTGCTCGGTCTGATCCTCGCCTCGATCATCCTGGTCGTCTTCCTGCGAGACTGGGGCACCTCGATCGTCGCCGGACTCGTCATCCCGGTCACGGTTCTGGTGACCTTCATCGCGCTGAAGGTCCTCGGCGAAAGCTTCGACCTGATGACCCTGGGCGGTCTGGCGGCCGCGGTCGGTCTGGTCATCGACGACGCCATCGTGGTCGTCGAAAATATCGTTCTGCACCGTGACGCCGGGCAAAATCGTACCCAGGCCATCCATAGCGCGCTGCAGGAAATCACCGTTCCCCTGATCGGTTCCACGATCACCCCAGTCGTGGTTTTCCTCCCCCTGATTTCGATCACGGGTGTAACCGGCACCTTCTTCCGCGCGCTGGCCATCACCATGACCGTGTCTCTGCTGACCTCGCTTGCGCTGGCCCTGACCTGGACGCCGAACCTGAGCCTCTACTTCATCGGGAAGCGCAAGAAGGACACGGACGAGGCCTCTACAGAACCCGAAGAAGAATCCATCTCCCGCCTGCTGGCCGCCGAAGACGCGCACCTGAGCGGCTTTTTCCAGCGCATCGTCTCATTCCACGAACGCTGGTTGCGCCGCGCCGTCGCCGGCCCGGTGTGGCTGGCAATTCTGAGCGTGGTCCTGATCGCAGTGTCCTACATCTGCTATCGCTTCTCCGGTTCCGATCTCCTGCCCGAGATGGATGAGGGTGGTTTCGTCGTCGACTACATCATGCCCGCAGGCAGTTCGCTCGCCGAAACCAACCGCGTCATCAGCCACATCGAGCAGATGCTGCACGAGATCCCTGAGGTCGAAAGCACTTCGCGGCGGACGGGCATGCAGTTGGGCCTGGCCGCCGTCACCGAAGCCAACACCGGCGATATTTCCGTCAAGCTCAAGGACAAACGCGACCGCGCCATCGATGACGTCATCGCTGACGTCCGCGCCGAAATCAAAGCGAAAGAACCGGCCGTCGACGTTGAATTCACCCAGGTGCTGCAGGACATGATCGACGACCTCACCAGCGCACCCGAGCCCATTCAAATCAAACTCTTTTCCCCGGACCCCAACGTTCTGGCGGAGTGGGCGCCGAAGGTCGCCGACAACATCTCGAAAATTCAGGGCGTCGTCGATGTGCTGAACGGCATCGACAACACGGTCAGCGGGCCGGCAGTAGTTTTTCAGGTGGACCCGAGCGTGGCCGCGCGCGCCGGATTCTCCGCTGAGGAAGTCGCCACCGACGCGGCCGCCATCCTGGAAGGCGAACCCGCGCCGACACCGGTCGTAGCCAACGACCGCGCCTACACCCTGCGCGTGCGTTTTCCGCAAAGCAATCGCGCCTCGCTCGAAGCCATGCGCGACACGCTGCTCACCAGCAGCACCGCGCACACCGCGACGCTGGGCGCGCTCGCCACCGTCACCGAACTTCCTGGACAAAACGAAATCCGCCGCGAGAACCTGCAGCGCGACGTCGCCGTGACCGCCCGCCTCGAAGGCGTCGATCTGGGCAGCGCCATGGACGCCGTGCAAAAGACCGTTACCCAGCTGCACTTGCCGGCTGGCATTCGTGTGGAATACGGCGGCCGCTACGAAGAGCAGCAGAAGTCGTTTCACGACCTGGTGATGGTGTTCATCCTCGCCATCCTGCTGGTGTTCATCGTTCTGCTGTTCGAATTCGGAACTTTCGCGGCGCCCGTGGCCATCCTCGCCTCGGCGCTGCTCTCGACATCCGGAGTCTTCATCGCCCTGCTGGTCACCCGCACCACGTTCAACGTGTCGTCGTTCATGGGCATGATCATGGTCGTAGGCATCGTCGCCAAGAACGGCATCCTGCTGCTCGACGCTGATCAGAAGTTCCGGCGCCTGGGCATGGCCGCAAACGACGCCATGCTGCAGTCGGCACGCCGCCGGCTTCGCCCCATCGTCATGACCGCTCTCGCGACCATGGCCGGCATGTTGCCGCTGGCCTTCGCCATCGGCGCCGGTTCGCAGATGTTGCAACCGCTCGCCATCGCGGTCATCGGCGGCATCCTGATCTCGATGGTGCTGTCGCTGATCATCACCCCCGCGGTGCACTACTACCTGAGTCGCGAAACTGTGGAGCGGGAAGAACTCATCCCCACCCCGCAAGCCTCCCACCGATAGGAACCACGCTCCATCCAACTGGCTGACGCGCAGAATGCAGGCTACCCAGACGCGTCACCCTGGAGGCAGGAAAAAGCTCTTAACCGCAGAGTTCGCCAAGCGGCGCAAAGATCGCGGAGGGAACCTAGAAGTGGCAGGTTCTCTTTGCGACCTCCGCGGGTGTTCTCTGCGACCTCTGCGGTTAAGCGCTGTTCTCACCCTCCGGGACAGCACTGCCGTTTCCAAAGCCGTGCCGTCGAGTACCAAGATTTTGTTCACTACAAGCTAAGTCGTTGAAAACTCGTAAAACGGCTTTTCAGGCCGCGAGTGGGGGTCACGATGTCGCGTAGAGTGCCTGTCAATTGCGTACAGGAGCCCGAAGAGAAACGTTTGGGGGTCGGGTCGAGGGGTTTTTGGGGTCGTCCGATCGCGCGCGACGCGTCCTGGAGCGTTCTAGCGCGCTTTGTTATCCCTGAGCTAATCAATTCAGATTAGGTCGCCGGCTCTCAGCCCTCCCAGGGACGCAGTCGAATCGCCCGGCTTCGACCACCGAAGGGTCTCCTGAGGAGCGGAGGCTCACGACGGTTGACTGCTTTGGCGTAGCAATTGCACTACAATAAGCGGGAATCGCCCCTTCATCCCCGGGAAGGGGTTCGGTGTAAGCGCAATGAGCTCATCTCCCGACAAAGAGGGCGCGCCCGTCCTGGACGAGGTAACTTTCCAGAAGTTGCTGGCCGCGGCCTACGTCGTCCAGAAGCATCAGGATCGCCACGACGGTGAGCCGTCCTCCGCCCCAGGATCCCAACCGGGCACCGACTCCGACTCCGCCAACACGCTCGCCGAGATCGTCGAAACTCAGCATCAGATTCACAGCAGTCACCTCGACCTGGCAGGCGCCATGAATCTGGTGGTCGAGCGCCTTCGCAAGATCACCGGTGCACAGGGCGCCGCGATCGGGATTCTCGACCAGGACAAGATCGTCTATCGCGCCGCAAGCGGTTCCCTTTCTCCGCAGGCCGGCGCCACCCTTAGGGCCGAGGCTACTCTTTCGGCGGCCACGCTGGTGCACAACGCCATCCTGCGCTGCACCGACGCGGACACCGACTTCCTCGTCAATCCCGAGATCACTCGAAGACTCGGGATCGGTTCCCTGATCGCCGTGCCTGTGTTCCACGATGGCAAGACGTCGGGCACGCTCGAGTTGGTCTTTGCCAAGCCCAACGCCTTCCATGAGAACGACGTACGCACCTGCCAGCTCATGGCCGGATTGGTTACGGAAGCTCTCACGCATGCGGCGGAAGAAGAGTGGCGCAAAGGAGTCGCCGCAGAGCGGGCCTCCATGCTGCAGGTGCTCGAGCAAATCAAGCCGCAACTGGCGCGTCTGGCGCAGGAACCGAGTGCGGGGGCTTCGCCCGACAGCACGGCTGAAACTCCGCTGGAGGCCTCGTATTGCCAGCACTGCGGACACGAACTGGCGGCCGGAGAAGTCTTTTGTGGAGATTGCGGCACCTCGCGCAGCGCCACTCTCAGGAGCGATCTCCAGAGTAAGTGGGCGACACTCTGGAACCTCAAGAAGATCGGCAGTCAGTTGAGCGCGTCCGAAGATGAGCAGGACCTGGCTGAGTCCGTGATCAAGGCTGTCGACTCTCCTGCGCCGCCAAGTGCGGAGTCAGATAGCTTCATTCTTCCCGAGAAGCCGGCTGCCATGAATCCTCCGCCCGCGCCCTTCGAGCGGGCGGCACTTCCCGAGCCGGACACGAATTTCGCCGCCCCTATGCCTCGGGAGGAGCTTGACGTCGATCCCGTGGAAGAACCACCGGAACCGATTCCGGTCGCAGAGAAAAACCCTGAGCCGCGGGTCTGGTTTCGTTCGATCGCGGTGTCGCCGCCCGCCGTGCAGCTCAAGGGATTCCTCGAGAAACAACGCGGTCTTCTGCGCAAGCACCCGGGCGATGTGGCGCTGATCGCGGCCGGAATCCTGTTCGTGATCACGATCATCTGGGCCGTCTCATCCAACCGCCCCACCACTTCAGCGAACACGGGAAGTCCCCAGGCGGCCACCAACCCCGCTGCCGCCGCGAACGCTCCCGCGAAATCAAAGCGCAAGCCGGCTCCACCACCCGCGCCGCAACTGAGCATGTTTGAGCAGTTCATGGTAAGTATCGGTCTGGCCGAGCCACCCCCAGCTCCGGCCTACACTGGAAATCCAAACATTCCCGTGTGGGTGGATGTACATACTGCCCAGTACTACTGCCCGGGTTCCGAACAGTACGGAAAAACCCCGCACGGGAGAATCGCCAGCCAGCATGATGCGCAGTTGGATCAGTTCGAACCCGCGCAGCACAAGGTTTGCGACTGAGACCTGCGAAGCGAAAACCCTCGGGAGGAGCTGGTTTTCCACCTTTCTCCCGATTGACAACCAGCGGCCTTGGGAGTGCAATAATTGAAGCCCCGCTTCGGAGAAACTATCATTGGCGCAGCCTCAGGAAAAGAGTCCCGATCGCCTCACCGACCTGCCCAATCCTGAGTTGAACCCCATGCAGAACCCCACCTTGGGCCGCAATCTGGGCCGCTGGGCACAGGTCTATTTCACCACTCCCCCGGAAAAGCGCGAGCAGGCTGTCGTCGAATTACTGCGCGAACTCGAGGCAGAGGCTGGACCCCTCCCGCCTTCGCCGGCATCCGCGGCGATTTACGAGGTTCCGAAGAGGCCAGTCGCAGTCGAGCCCGGCGACTGCACGGAGTGCGGACATCCAAGTAGCCCGGGCCAACGCTTTTGCGGGATGTGCGGATCGCCTCTGCTGTCTGAGCAACAAAGCGGCACCGCCTATGCCGAAGTGCCTCCGTTCACCACAGAGGCCGGTCCGGCCGAGAATGTTCCCGAGCCCGTTTTCCCCACGCTTTCGCTGTTCGCGGAGGTACTTGAGGAAACGCCGTCGCGGCCGTCCAACGGCAACGGCACTACTGAAATCCAGTGGTTGCGCGACAGGAATCTCGCTCTCAAGGCAGCCTCGCGTCGGTGGAACCCGGCCAAGTACGGAGTCGCATTGGTGGGCGTGGTGTTCCTGGCGCTTCTCTATTACGCCAATTCGCGACGTTCGAACGCGAGCCAGCCGACGCCTCAAACTGTTCCGGCCGCCAGCGTCGTCGCAGAAAAGCCTGCTCGGGTGTCGGCACCAGATCCCGCGCCGGCGCCAGTTCCCTCTCAGCCGATGCCGAGTTCAGTGGTCGTGGCAACAGATCCGCCCGCGGCCACATCACCTCGTCCAGGGGTCACCGCATCACGCCCAAACAGCGTGGTTGTAACGGCGGTTCCTCGCAAACCAGAAACGCCTCTGCCCTCGCCCGCGATTCCCGCGACAGCGAGCGGGTCGGTTGAACTGGCAACCGCGCAGGATTACCTGACGGGCAAGAAACGGCCACGTGACAGTGCGGCAGCGGCCACTTTTTTGTGGGCAGCGGTGCGGAAGGAAAACACCACCGCCGTGCTCTTGCTGTCGGAGTTGTATCTGGCGGGGGACGGCGTGCCCAAGAATTGCGATCAGGCCCGGATATTGTTGATGGCGGCCGCGCGCAAGCAGATCCCGGAAGCGGTCACGCGGCTCCGGGAGCTTAAAACATCAGGCTGCCCGTAAGACTACCGGGCAGCCGTCAAAACGCTGATCTGATTTGTTTTACCTACCGGTGTGGTGTCCCCGAAGGAGAAGCCGGGCTTAGGCCCAGGACGCTGTGTTCCCAAGCCTCCAGTGGTTCAAGCTCTGGCGATTTGCTCAAATCTGCGGGCTTCGTACCAGAGGGCGAGTTCGACCCGATTCCAGAGTCCGAGTTTGTCGTAGATGACTCGGAGATAGTTCTTGACGACGTGTTCAGTGGTTCCGATTTCGTCGGCGACTTCTTTGTTCTTGAGTCCCTGGGCAACAAGTTCAATAACTCTACTCTCTCGTTCACTGGGTATCCGTTTTCCGTAGCGTTCGCCTCCAAACATAACTGCCTCCGGTACAAGAGTGTCGCGAGTTTTACTCGCTTGATGCCGCTGGTGATTCCGAATCGCAGGAACAAACGGTTGAAATGGGCCTTCACCGTTCGACGAGCCATATTGAGTTGTCGAGCGATTTCGTCGTTGTCGCAACCTTGCAAGAGCAGTTCGACGATCTGTTGTTCGCGCTGCCCCAGACGGACAGGTCTTTCGCTCATTCAATACCCCCTAACTGAATGTTTTTTGTAAAGTGAGCGATTCTGGCCGGCGGTGCGCTCAGCGCGTAAGCCCCACCGCTACCCCGCCAGTCCGTCCACTGCAATTGATTGAAACGAGCGTTCTTACCAACGTTCTTACCAAATCTCATAGCACTCACAGTTCCAACTTTCTGCATTTTTTTGCTACGGGCCTTCGGCCTGGTTTTCCACAGGGGATCGGTTAACTTGAGCGCGAAGCCCTCGGCTGTTACCAAGATGAACTCCAGATTCAGGTGAGGTGTTAGGGCCCTGAATCGGGCACGACGAGATTTGTAAAGCATTGTTAATAAATCAGTTATCGGGCAGCCGGAGGTCGCAGCACGGGCTTGGGCAGGAGGCGCCTTCGAATGGACGGTTCAACTCAGCTGCAATTCGGGGGGCTAGGCCCCCGCAACCTTGGCTTCTTGCGCTGGGACGTGAACACCAGGGCGACCTCAGGTCCTTAGAAATGACTAGGGTAAACACATTAGGACAAAAGTGCCAGTCCGGTCCCAATGAGTGGAACCAATTACACGAGTATGGCCAGTAAAAAACTTGGCCCAAAACCCGCGTCCGGCGCGGCAAGAGAGCCGCTTTCCCCGCTCCGTCCGTCCGGATGTCCCGTAGTCATTTCCCCGAACAAGGCTCGTGCGCCTCGTTACGAAATCAGCTGCCCCCGTGAAGAAGGCCGACTGACGTACGATTTCGGCTTCTCGACATCGGCCCCCTGCCAGAATGACCAAGATCGCGGGGATCAGGTCACGAGCAGTTCTTTGCACGTCGGTTACACTCGAATCACGGATTTCAAAACCAGCGTCACTGCTTCGATCCGGGAGAATCTCACAACAACGCGCCTTCAATGAAAGCACTGCTAATGGGCTACTACGGAATGGGAAACCTGGGCGACGAAATGATGCTGTTCTGTCTCCGACCCTGGCTCGAGCGGCAGAACTTCCAGCTGACGGTTTTGTCGGAGCGGCCCGCTGAGGTCACGCGCAGCCACCAACTCCCCGCCGTCGAGAATTGCCCTCTATTAGGAGAATGGGCCTGGCGCACCGCGTGGTTCAAAGGCGGGGCCCTGCGCGTGCTCCGCACCATCCGCCACAGTGACGCGTTGATTGTTGGCGGAGGCGACCTCATTCGTGATGATTTGGGGTGGCGGACGTTCTTCTACACGATAGAGAAAATGATCGTCGCTATTCTCCTCGGCAAAAAGGTCTACTTGGTCAATGCAGGCGTCGGGGAACCTTCAACCCGCTACGGACGCGTCCTCTTACGGTGGGTGTTCCGCCGGAGCCGCCGCATCATTGTGCGCGACCACCGATCCGAGAAAATCTGCCACCAGCTCGACGCCAGCGCGAAGACTATACTTGCCCCCGATATCGTTCTCTGCTTGCCCGACCTGTTGGCCAAGCGTTCAGTCCTATTGTCAGAAATGCCCGCGACTCGACCTTGCGTGGTGGTCTGTCTCCGGAACGATCCGCACGTTTTCCGGCTTTATGAGATGACCGGAACTCGAATCCAGACGCTGGCTGCCAGCTTGGACGACTTGATCGAGCGCCACCAGGTCAAGGTAATCTTCATCCCGTTTCAAGCCAATCCGGCTAGTGGGCATGGGGATGCTCAATTGCACGAACGCGTTGCGCAGGTCATGAGCCACACCGATCAAGTACAGTTGCGCCCCTGGACCGCCGACTTGAACGAAGTCTGTCGCTGGATACGCGCTGCGCGCTTTGTCGTCGCCATGCGGCTGCACGCGGCGGTCCTGGCCTTATCTTGCGGCCGTCCCGTCATCCTCATGCCTTACGATCGCAAGATTCGAGAATTCGCCGATTTGATGAACATTTCCCTCACCATCGAAGCCGCCACCCTGGACAACATGCCCGCCGTCCAAGCCGTGCTGGACGCCGCTTGGCGACAGTCCGCGGCGGAGGCACCGCCCGCAAGGACACCGGCCCCCTCCACCATCTGGGCAGACCTGACCCTGGAGTCGTCGTGAGTCGTGTGTCAGACGCCAGTGCCGTCGTCCTCATGAGAAAAATCAATCGCGTGCAGCCTTCGCCGGTGGCACGAGAGGGCAGAGCCGCGTCCCGCCCCGAATGGGTGCCCTTGCCACTCTGTAATCTCTGTGCCGCCTGACGACCTTGCGCGGCGATTTCCACGTGGAACGAGGTACCTAACTCGCCTCTGTCATGAGCCTGAAACCACCGTGCAATCTGCACTGGAGAAACGTATTATTTGGGAGAGTGCCGAAACTCTGGAGTTCGGTCCCCAGACGACTGAAATCGCGCGTTCTGGCCTGACCCGCAGCCGAGCATGAATTCGACTCAGACCGACATTCCTCAGCAGCCCCCATCGGCGCCTGGCCCGCTCGTCAGCGTCGTCATCCCTGCCTACAACGCGGCCCCCTATATTGCGTTGACCTTGAATTCTGTGCTGGCCCAGACTCTCGCTAACTACGAAATCATCGTTATCAATGACGGTTCGCCCGACACACCGGCACTCGAACAAGCCTTGCAGCCGTATCTTGCGAAGATTCGCTACCTCCGTCAGGACAATCGCGGCCCCAGCAGTGCCCGGAACGTGGGCATCCGGGAGGCGCGCGGAAAGTACATCGCATTCCTCGATAGTGATGATCTTTGGTTCCCTCATCATTTGGCAAAACACGTGGAGGCTCTCCAGAAGGATCCCTCTATCGGACTCATCTATTCGAACGCTGTGCTGCTCGAGGGCAGCCACCCGGTCTCGATTGACTTCGAGGTCACTCCCCAGTCCCTGCCCGTAGACTTCGAAAACCTCCTGCTCGAGGAATGCGCAGTGAGCACCTCCTCCACCATGGCCTCACGGCAGGCACTCGTCGAAGCCGGGCTGTTCGATGAGCGCTTCATTCGCTGTGAAGACTACGATCTGTGGCTGCGAATGGCACGCAATGGGGTAAAAATGACTTTCACCCGCGAGATTCAGATGTACCACCGGCTCGGTAATGGACTCGCCGGGAACCGCGATCTCATGAGACAGGCCCGCATTGAGGTCTACAGGAAGATCTCGTCGACGCAGCCGCTCACGGAAAGGCAGGCCCTCATGGCCCGCGGCAAGATCTCGCAGACTGAGGCGGAAATCCAAC
Source organism: uncultured Acidobacteriaceae bacterium (assembly GCA_964641665.1). Taxonomy (GTDB): domain Bacteria; phylum Acidobacteriota; class Terriglobia; order Terriglobales; family Acidobacteriaceae; genus Gp1-AA133. Next base: position 147,200 of record CAZXKO010000038.1, on the reverse strand, counting down.
TCGACGTCGTGCGGCAGTCGCTACTAGCTGGGCAATTTGACGAGGCCGGACGCGCCGCTCGCAAGGCTACCTCCGCCGTCCATGACTGGAGACTACTCGCCGTCCAACTCGCACTTCGCCTTTTCCCGGGCTTGCTGCAACGTTATTATCGCTCCCACCTCCAGCGCGTGGCCCGCCGGAAACGCGAACAGGGAGCGCGCTTACTGAACGACCTCGGACTCAGCACCGAGACCCTCAACCTGAATACCCCCGCCGGGCCGAGGACTGTTTGATTTCCGCACCGCACCGCCAACCGCGACTTCCGCTGCGAGGCTTCGCTAGCGATGCGCCATACTGAGATCGTCAAGAATGTCGGCTCCAGTTGGTTCAGCCTGGGAGTCAACATCCTGGTTGGCATCTTCCTCTCCCCCTTCATCCTGCATCGCCTCGGCGACACCGCCTTCGGCATTTGGGTCCTCATTTTCTCGGTCACCGGATACTACGGCCTCTTTGATCTAGGAATCCGTTCCTCCGTCATCCGCTACGTCTCCACCTACTGCGCCACCAACAACACCGAAGCCCTGGCGAAGCTCATCAACACCAGCCTCCTCAGCTACGCCGTGATCGGCGCCTTTACGATGGTCGTCACCCTGCTCGCCACTTCGTTCATCGAATCTTTGTTCCACATTCCCTTGGAGTTCCTCGCCACCGCCCGTTGGCTCTTCCTTATGGTCGGCGCCTCGGTCGCTCTCGGCTTTCCCACGGGCGTCTTCGGCGGGATTCTCGAGGGCCTGCAGCGCTTTTATTGGGTCAATGCCACCAATCTCGCGTCCACCCTGCTTCGTGCCGTGCTCATCGTCATCGCCCTGAATCACGGCCGCGGCCTGCTCACCGTTGCTCTTATCACAGTCGGCTTGCCGATCCTTGGTTCGCTTGTCCGTGCCGCCATCGTGTTCCGCATCCTGCCCGTTTCACTCAGTTGGAAATACGTCGACCGCAGTTCCTTCCGCGAGATCGCGAATTACAGCGCCGTCAGCTTTATCCTCATGATCGCCTACAAGCTGCGCTTCAAGACCGACGAGATTGTTATTGGCGCCTTTATGCCGGTCGCGGCGATTACCTTCTTCTCCATCGCGGACCGCCTCGTCGACTATGCCTCGGAAGTCGTGAGCAGCCTCGCCCAGATCTTTGTTCCCATGTCGGGCCAGTCCGACGCCCAAGGCGATATCGATCGGCTGAGAAAGATCTTGGTTGCCGGTAACCGCGCTTGCGCCCTCATCATCTTCCCCATCACCGCGATTCTTCTCATTCTGGGGAGATCCGTCATTACCGCCTGGGTGGGCGCTCGCTACGTCGCGATCAGTTACCCCGTGCTTCTCGTCCTGCTGATCCCCAGCACGCTCGCTCTTGCTCAGGGCGCCTCGGTCCGCATCCTGTACGGTATGGCCAAACACCAGTCCTATGCCTGGATCACATTGATGGAGAGCGGGGCCAACCTTATTCTCAGCGTCGTCCTGATCCGCCCTTTCGGTCTCCTCGGCGACGCTGCAGGCACAGCGCTGCCTTTGCTCTGCACGACGCTGTTCTTCATGCCTCGCCATCTGTGCAGGCTCCTCGGCGTTCGCGTTGGCACGTTTCTCCGCGAGGCCTACGTTCTGCCCCTTCTCCTGTGTGCCCCACTGGTCCTGACCTTGTTCTTGATGCGCCACTGGTTCTTGGCTCGTACGGTTGTACAGGTTGGGATACAGATTCTGATCAGCATGGTGCCCTACGGATTGGGCGTACTCTGGGCCCTCCGAACCAAGCGCGTCTGGCGGGTGGGAGAACTTTCCAGCCGGCAATTGGACGAGGTCGCCATCGCCTTGATCGACACCTATCAGGAGGAGCAGCAGTAGCTCCCGCTCCGGACGGACCCGGAAGCCCGCCGCACTTTCGCGCTAGAAAACGAACAGGTCTACTGCGCCGCGAAGCTAGTTGCGGACAGAAGACGGATCGGCAGGATCCACAACTCTTCCTGACATTGCTCGCGGACCGTTCCCCTGGATCCGGTATCTCAATGCAACGCTGTCCCCGAGGGAGAACGTATCGAGGCGGCCCGCGCCATCTCCTTCCAAGGCGTTCGTCAGCTTCTCCAAAAGTCCGCGCTGCTTCGCGTTCTCGTTGTAAATAGGTAGAAACAGCCAGAAGCGATCCTTGTGCTCAGCCGTCGTTTCGGCAATGATTCTCTGCGCCTCACTCCCTGCCCATAGCAGTTCCGTCTGCACCCCCTCCGAAGATCCGGGCGGTGGAGTTCCAACGATCTCGCCGGGCATATTCACGGTGCCCCCTTCTATTTTTTTCGCGCACTCATCGGGTTTGATAACGGCTCCGAGTTCGATGAGTTGCACACAGCGACTAGTGTCGACCGAATCGATTCTCCTTTTCAGGGTCTCCGGGTAGCTCCAGTCGCCCGTGTAGTAGGCCCATTGCTGGTACTTGCCAAAAACCAAGTACGTCGGAGCGTCCCGATCGGTTGACTTCATGCGCGCTACCAGTTGACGGGTCGCTTCCCGCATGGGGAATCGCCAGGCGTATTGAACGCTCGCTATGCCGGTTGGCGCAAACAATGCCAAACTCAGCCCGATTACTCCTGCCGTTCTTGCTTTTTGAGGAAGCCAGCCGGCCACAATCGCTGCACCGGAGGCATATATCCAAAAAAGAAACGGGCTCAAGAACAGCGAAAGCCTTTCCGCAATTGGATATGCCTGCACTGCAGCGGCAGCCAAGACGGCCACAAATGGGCCCACGGCCAAGACCAACCCGGGCACGCCACGACTTCTTAGAACTCCATATGCGCCGATGCCGAACAGTGCGATCAGGATCAGCAACCTGACCGAACTGAAGTTTCCGACCCCCAAAAGAACGTAAATAGCCTTTGCGAATTCTTGCCGAAAATGCGGCGCTGTCGGATGCAGGAACGAATCGGCCCAAAATGCCCGCATGTACGTGCTGCGAGAAGTTACACGGTAGGAAAACCAGAACAGCGTCCCGAAACAAGCCAACCAAATCACGGCCGCCGACCCGTTGTAGATTTGCCACTGCTTCGAGGTCCGAAACCGCCGGTCAATGACAGCCGCTATCCCGACGGCCGCTAAAACAAAAATGGCCGGTTGCGACAGGAATATTCCCAACACGCCCCAGATGATCAGCCGCGGCCACTCAGAATCCTGGTGCTCCTTGAGCACTCTCAGCACCAGCCAGATGGTTACAGCGCTAACCAGAGCATCCACTCCATATTGCTTCAGTTCGGAGGAGTAGTAGATCAGTGGCTTGTAAACGGCCGTCAGCCCAACACCGATCAGCGCAATCGTTGCACCCAGTTCCCTCGAGAATGCCAGCCAGGTTACGACCAGCAGACTGCACCCGGCCACCAGCAGAGTCAGTCGCAGAGTGTATTCGGAAAATCCAAATAACGTAGCCACCGATTTGATGTTGAGCAAAAGGGGAATTGGCATGGTCTGCTCATAATCCAGAGGCACCAATAACCCCGTAAAGTCTCGAAAGCGCAGATTGAGCGCGATGGCCACTTCATCGCCCCACAGTGACCGGTCCGCAAAATAAGTGGCTAGGCGCAAAGCAATGCCCAGGGCAAGCAGAAACGCCGCCCCAGCTCCCGTCATTACGCTTGCGGAATTTCTGTAGAAAGGGCCGCCAATCTCAGAAAAGATCGTCGGAGTACCGCTCGTTCTCGATGACATTGGATCGACGCCCGGTCCCCTTCCAGGCATTCTGGCGAGAAGCCGGAAATATACCATGGCCAACCGAGGACTGGCTTCCGAACGCACCCCTCGCCATGTTCTTGATCATGATTCCGCGTTCTGTGGGCCGCTCAAGAAACATCGTAACCTTTCGAGTCCGTGGGCCCTGCAGCAAAATCAATATGTAGCGGAAAGTAAGGAAAAATGGGCAGGAACCATCGAATACAAGCGAAAATTCTTGGCTTTGCGCTTGTCTAGAATGCCCAAACGTCAGAGAATATTAAGCATATAGATATCAATCGTTTAGCGGGGAGCCTCAGCGGGGACCGGGTGTACGACTTTTGCCCTCACCTTCCACCCCAGCTGGGATCTAAATCTAAGTTGTTCTGTTTCGCTCCCGTTCATTCGGATTGCAGAGCAAATTGCCGCAGGCATCCGCCCGGATTTCGATCCCGGCGTTTCATCCCAGCAGGAATGACTTTGAGCCCAGGAGGCCTAAGAAATTGACTTCGACGAGCCATTTGATTCCGCCGCACGGCGGAGAACTCACTCAACTCATCGCCCCATCTGATCGCGCTGCCGACCTCAAGGCTCATTCGAAAGAGTGGCCCTCCTGGGATCTCCTCCCGCGCCAGATCTGCGATGTCGAGCTCTTACTGAATGGTGGATTCTCTCCCTTGCGCGGCTTCATGACGCGTGCCGACTACGAAGGTGTCTGTCACAACATGCGGCTGGCCAGTGGTGTGCTCTGGCCCATGCCGATTACCCTCGACGTCTCCGAAAATTTTGCCAAGTCTCTCAAGCCCGACATCAGCAAAGTCGCTCTGCGCGATCCCGAGGGTGTCATGCTCGCCGTGCTTAACGTGGAAGACGTCTGGCAGCCCGATCGTGCCGCCGAAGCCAAAAGCGTTTTCGGCACTACCAGCAAAGCTCATCCGGGGGCCGATTACGCCATCAATAGGGCCAACCCCTGGTACGTCGGTGGAACCCTGGAAGGACTGCAACTGCCCTCCCACTACGACTTCCGCGCTCTCCGTCTCACCCCCGCCGAGTTGCGCGCCGAATTCTCACGCCTCGGTTGGCGCCGGGTGGTCGCATTCCAGACCCGCAATCCCATGCACCGCGCCCATCAGGAACTCACCTTCCGCGCCGCCAAACAAGTCGAAGCCAATCTCCTCATTCACCCCTCGGTCGGTATGACCAAGCCCGGCGATGTCGACTACTTCACCCGCGTCCGCTGCTATGAACTCCTGCTCTCCAAGTATCCGCACGGCACCGTGAAGCTCGCCATGCTCCCCCTCGCCATGCGCATGGGCGGCCCCCGCGAAGCTATCTGGCATGGCCTCATCCGCAAGAATCATGGCTGCACCCACTTCATTGTTGGCCGTGATCACGCCGGTCCCGGCAAGGACACCGACGGCAAGAACTTCTACGGCCCCTACGAAGCGCAAGAGCTGTTCAAAAAGCACGAGGCCGACATCGGCGTCACGATGGTCCCCTTCAACATGATGGTCTACCTCGAGGACCAGGACAAATATGTTCCCGACAACGAGGTCCCGAACGGTTCCTGCGTCCTGAATATCTCCGGAACCGAACTGCGCGAGCGCCTCAACGGCGGCCGCGACATCCCTGCTTGGTTTACCTACCCCGAAGTCGTCCTGGAGTTGCGCCGCAGCTACCCGCCCCGTCACAAGCAGGGCCTGACCATCTTCTTCACCGGCCTCTCCGGCTCCGGCAAGTCCACAATTGCAAACGTCCTGCTCACCAAGTTTCTTGAGACAGGTGGCCGTCCGGTAACCATCCTCGACGGCGACCTAGTTCGCAAGCATCTCTCGTCCGAACTTGGTTTCTCCAAGGAACATCGCGATATCAACATTCGCCGCATCGGCTACGTTGCTTCCGAAATCACGAAGAACGGTGGCATTGCTATCTGCGCCCCCATCGCTCCCTATGACGCGGTCCGCAAACAGGTTCGCGAGATGGTCGAACCCTTCGGCGGTTTCGTCCTGGTCCACGTGGCAACTCCCATCGAGACCTGCGAAGAGCGCGACCGCAAGGGCCTCTATGCCAAGGCGCGTGCCGGCATCATCAAGGAGTTCACCGGCATCTCCGATCCGTACGAGCCCCCGCAGAACGCGGAAGTCGTCATCAACACAGCCGAACTGTCGCCGGAAGAGTCCGCCCAGGAGATCATTTTGCACCTGGAGCAGCAGGGCTTCATCGGGTAACCGAAATCAATCTCAGGGGAGACTTCACTCTGTAAGCGCGAAGTTCGGCGCCTTTTGCCATGGTCTTGATTGCTGTCAAAATCCTGGTTGGCTTTATGGTAGGCACTCTCATCGGCCTGACCGGCCTGGGCGGCGGCGTTCTGCTGCTGCCCATCCTCATCTTCGGCCTCCGAGTCCCCGCGATCATGGCCGTCGGCTCGGATGCGCTCTTCAATTTCTTCACCAAAATCCCCGCCAGCATCGTGCATCTCAACCGCGGCACGGTGCGCCGCAAGGTGGTGCTCGCTCTCGCCTTCGGCAGCGTTCCTGGGTCCGCCGCCGGTGTCGCCTACCTCACCCATCTCCGCCACGTGTACGGAGACGGTGTCAACCACCTCATCAAGCTGGCCATCGGTATCCTTCTGGTCTGCATTCCGCTGCTGCTGATGTTTCAGACCCGCATCGAAGAGCGCATGGCCAACCGCCCGCCCACCCTCAGTTCCTTCGCCGGCATGACCATCATCGGCCTGTGCTCCGGCTTCCTGGTCGGCATGACCTCGGTGGGCTCGGGCAGCATCATCATGATGATGCTGCTGCTCTTTTACAGTTATCCCCCCAAGGTCAATGTTGGAACCGACATTGTCCACGCCGTCCTGCTCACCGGCGTCACCGGATTCCTTCATTTCCGCCTGGGCAATGTGGATCCCAGACTGGTCGCGGCCTTGCTGATCGGCTCCATCCCCGGCGGACTGCTTGGTTCTCATTTGAGCACGCGCGTGCCCGTGCTCTGGCTGCGACGGATTTTGTGTTTCGTCCTCTTGATCACAGGGGCAAGAATGCTTTGGGCATAAGTTCTCCCGGCAGCATCCAGGACCAATGACTTCTTCATACTCTGACATCTTGGACCGAATCGCAGCCGCACTTGGCGATGCCCGTACCGTGTTCAGTCGCTTTACCCCCGGCGCGATTGATGCCGAGTTCAAGGCTGGCCACGACCCCGTCACCGAAGCCGACCGTGCCATCGACGCCGTCCTCCGCCAGAGCCTGCTGCGCAGCGGCGAAGGCTGGCTCTCCGAGGAGAGTGTCGATGATCTCTCCCGTCTCTCCAAATCTCACGTGTGGGTGGTCGACCCGCTGGATGGCACCCGCGAGTTCGTAAAAGGGATCCCGGAGTTTTGCGTTTCCATTGGATTCGTGCAAGACGGCCGCCCCGTTGCAGGCGGTATCTGCAACCCGGCCAGCGGTGAAACTTTCACCGGGGCCATCGACGTGGGCGTGCTCTACAATGGCGAGCCTGCCCGCGCCAGCTCGCGCTCCAGCTTGGATGGCGCCGTTGTCCTCGCCAGCCGCAGCGAAGTGAAGCGTGGAGAATGGAAGCAGTTTGAAAACGGGCCCATGCACATCAAGGCGATGGGTTCGGTAGCTTACAAGCTGGCGCTCGTTTCTGCTGGCCTCGCCGACGCAACTTTCACGCTGACTCCCAAGAACGAGTGGGACGTGGCCGCGGGCGCCGCGCTGGTCCTGAGCTCCGGTGGCTGCGTCGCCACCCTGGAGAAAACTCCCTTCGCCGCGAACAACCAGAATCCCCTTCTGTCCGGCCTGATTGCCAGCGCCCCGAATCTGCATCAGGAATTGCTAACCCAGCTCGCCCCCCACATGCATCCCGTACGGTAGCCATGTTTTTGTAGCGCCGGCAACCTGCCCCGAGCTACGTCGAAAGGTCTTGCCGGCTGTCCTGAAGGCATCCTTGCCCTCGGCCGACTTGTCTCCCAACCGCCAGCGGCCGACCCTACCTTCGGCAAGCCCCTCACACTTCCATCGGCACATACCTCTGCGTAGCCGCAGGCCGCACGGCCAGCAAGGACCCCACCCCCGAAATCCAGCTCTCGAAATCCACCGACGTGCGGTACTGGTTATCGATGAACCGCGGCATAAGGAGCCTCTCACTCTGTCGGCTCGCTAGCCCGGAATCACAAGTCGTCGCCGACACCACTTGCTCCGCGGCCAGCCACTGCAAGAACTCCGGCCGGTACACCCCGCTCGGATAACAGAAATGCACCGGCGTCGACGAAATCAATGCCTGAATCCGCTCCCGGTTGTCGCGGATCTCCCGGCGAAACAGGTTTTCGTCCTCGGGCGTCCGATGACGATGCGTATGCAGCTGGATGTCCACGCCCTTGCTGGCTATTTCCTTCACCTCACGGCCGTTCATCAGCTGCATGATCCTCTTTGCCACCAGCGCGTCGTAATCGATTCCCAGAAATTTTGCCAGCCGCGCCGCTAGCGCATCCTTTTCCGCACCCGTCATCTGTTGCCGCACAGAAAGCTCCAGCAAGCTGACGACCACCTGGTGACGCCCACTCTCCGTGCGCAGATCCATCGGCTGCGTCAAGCCCAGTTCCCGCCCATCTGCAATGATTTCTCCCCGTCGCTTCCACAACAGGTAAGAGCAAATCAGATTGAATATCGGCCGCTCGTAATCGGTGTAGTAGGTCGTCTGGTACACCGTCACCGGATACCCGTAGCGCTTCAAAAGCGGGTATGCCTGCCTGTAAAAATCATAGGGACCATCATCGAAGGTAAGCGCCACGCTTCGTGCCGGCAGGCTTCCAGCCTGCAGTCGCTGCAGCCCTTCCCCCAGCGGCAACACCGTGTAACCGCCCGTCTTTAGAATCTTCAGGCGCTGTTCCAGCACCGTGGGCTCGATATATAACCCCGGCCTCCACAAATGCTCGTCTTCGATCGAGGTGCCGTGATAGCAAAGGATCAGCAGCCGTTCCCGCCTCCACCGGCTGTCGGCGACCCGCTCGAAGATGCCGGCAGCCTTCAGCGAGCGCAAAGTCGTACGTTTGATGCCTCTGAGCATCGACAATTTCAGCCACCTACTCTCATGGGTTCAAAAGCGGAAACGTCATCGCAAGGCGACTGCATTCTGCGGTTGCGCAGCTTCGTCAACCGATTCTCCCTCCAGGCACACTCGTTGCCAGAGTTCCAGGTTCAGCAGCCGCCAAATACGGTTCCCGTGATCGCGACGCCCCGCCCGGTGCTCCGCAAAAAGTCGTTTGACGATCTCCGCGCGGAAGTGCCCCCGCTCGACCGTCCGCGGTTCGAGCAGTAATTGTTCCAGGGCCTCCAGCTGCGGCCCTGCCAGCCAGTAGGCCCACGGTGTCGGAAATCCCATCTTCTGCCGGTACACGATTTCGCGCGGAAGCAGATCCTCCACCGCCAATTTCAGAATGAATTTTCCCGCCAGACCTTCCACCTCGTATCTCGCAGGAATCGTGGCCGTGAACTCCACCAGCTCGTGATCCAGAAACGGCACCCGGCTTTCGATGGAAGCCGCCATGCTCATCTGGTCCTGCTTCATCAGCAACTCCACCAGATACGTCTTGATGTCGGTGTAGAGCAGCCGGTGCAGCAGATCGCCCGACGAGGCATTCCAGTATTGCATCGATCCCGCATAGGGATCGCCCCCGCGCCGCTTCGCATCCGCCGTCAACAGCTCATCCTGCTCCGCCCCTGAAAAGGCCGAATAGAAATTGTCGAAATAAAATGATGGCCAGGATGCCCCATCCCGCCCCAAGAACGTGTGTTCCAGCTTGCGGTGCAACGCCGCCGGCAACGGCCCGCCCCGTATTCCGCTGCGCACCATTCGCCGTAGCACGTCCGGGGTCACAGCCCGGTAAACCCCGTCCAGGCGTGAATTGAGCAACGTCCACGGGTAACGCGTGTAGCCTGCCAGGGTCTCGTCGCTGCCCTCTCCCGTCAGCACCACCGTCACTCGCTCGCGCGCCAGCCGCGCCACAAAATACAGCGAGACGCTCGACGGCCATACGATCGGCTCATCTTCGTGCCAGATTAAACGCGGCAATGTCTGGAAGAATTCTTCACGGCTCAACCGCACTTCGTGGTGCTTCGACCCAATGTGCTTTGCCACCGCGCGCGCAAACGGAAGCTCGCTGAACGCTGCTTCCCCGTACCCGACCGCGAAGGTCTCAATCGGCTCCTTGCGGATCTTGGTCGTCAAAGCCGCCACCACGCTCGAATCCAGACCGCCGCTCAGGAACACACCCAGCGGCACATCGCTCATCAGGTGGCTGGAAACGCAGCTTTCCAGCAATTCCCGATACCGTTCGACGTAGTGACTGCGGGGTTGTGTCCCCTCGTCGCCCCTGACCTCCAGATCCCAATAGCGCGACACCTTCATCTCGCTCCGTTCATCGAGTTCGAGCGTGTGCCCGGGCAGGAGTTTCTGAATCCCGCCGTACATCGTCTCTGCCCCTGCGACGTACCCGAACGCCAGGTACTCCGCGAGCGCGCCCCGGTTAAACTCTGCCTTCACGACGGGGTAGGCGAGAATCGCCTTGATCTCGGAACCAAACAGCAGTGTTTTCCCGTCGTAGCGGTAGTAAAGAGGCTTAATCCCCAGCCGGTCGCGCGCGATGAACAACTGCCGTTTCGGCCGGTCCCAGATCGCAAACGCGAACATGCCACGCAGGTACTTCACGCAGTCGCGCCCGTACTCCTCGTACAGGTGGACAATCGTCTCCGTGTCGCTCTTGGTGCGGTAGCGGTGCCCCCGCTTCTCCAGATCCTTGCGCAGTTCCTGGTGGTTGTAGAGTTCGCCGTTATAGACGATCCAGAGGTTCTCATCCTCATTCGCGATCGGCTGGTGCCCGGTTCGAATGTCGATGATGCTCAAGCGGCGCATCGCCAGCCCGACATTCCCCTCCACCAGGAAGCCGTCGTCATCGGGCCCCCGGTGTACGATCCGCTGGTTCATCTCCGCCAGCGTTTCCCGCTCCACCCGCCGCGCCCGGTCGATATAAAAGATTCCGCAGATTCCACACATGACTACATGCCCGTCCGTTTCAGGTCATTGTTCAACGCCGCGAATTCCATCTCCACTCGATCCAGCGATTCCCGCAGAGTCACCTGCTCCGGAGCAGAGGAAAACAATTCTGTCTTGCCGGCGGCACTCACCACCTCAGCGTAATCCACCGCTGTCTCACTCGTGACCACCCGCGAGCCTCCGATCTCCGCATACGCACCCCCACACAGAACGAGGACACGCAAATCTCGTCCCCGATCCCACGACCAGTAGAGAAAACGCGCGTCACTCGTCCAGTTCCCCAGCCTCCATGCACCTTCTGCGTTCGCGAAGAAAAACTGGTGCTCCTGCCCTTCCCGCGTGTACCGGTAGCCGTGGACCGCCGCGCCACTCGCCACTCGCTCTAGCCGTCCTATCCCCGCGTGCAAACTTGCATCCGGCACCAGCAGCGTTACAAACTCGGCAGGCAATCCCGTCGTCGAGCCGAAGGTAAGCACCGTCGCGCGCTCCGCGCGTCCGTACACCGGAGACCAGTTGCCCCGGTCACCGCTCTGCCACCACCCGTGCCCCTCCACCGTGACCAGACCAAGAGTGTCCGGCCCGTCGGCAAACAAATTATCTTTGGTCGAAACCGGTGACAGCGCCGGCCCCAGGTGCCACGTCAACTCCAGTAGATGCTTTCCCTGCCCAGTCGCCACGTCCCGCACCAGCCAGAACTGCCCCTTGCGATGAAACACCCAGCGCTGGTGCTCGACCGGTTCCGTTAAGCGCGAATACCCATCATGACGGCCGGCCAACAAATCAAATTGTTGTGCCGCCACCCAGCGTTCTGCGCACACACTGGGCGGGTTCGCCCAGCCAAACGGGCCTGCACCTTCCGCTTGATCCAACCCATCTACTCGCATCGTGTTGTGCGCCCCGGTTCCACGATATCGCGCCCTTTCCTCACCCAGCCCCGCGTACTCATACGTCCCTGGATCCATGAGCAGTACACGGCCGTTTCGCACCAGGCTCAGGCTCAAGGCATCCGCGTGCCCGTGCCCTGGGCCGTGTGGCCCGGCATCAATGGTCAACTGCTGCCCGGTCTCTGCGTCCGCCATCAGGTAAAGGCCGCTCTCCCGCAAAGCAGCCGACGCCACCGACGGTTCGCTGCTCTTGAGTTCTTCGAACTCGCGCAGTCCTCGCGTCCCCAGCAACCACAGCGTCTCTTCTCGCAGTGCTCCCACAACGAACTTGTAGTCTCCCCGCCCAAACAAGACCGCTCCCGTACTGAGCGGGTCCAGCATGTGCTCCGCCCGGTTGCGCCGGGAGTCAAACACGCGCCCGCCATCGTCGTCGCCCAGCCTCGCCACAACCCCGCCTCTGCCCAGCAGGCACAAGGCATCGAGCATCTTGAGGATCACCGCGTCGAACGCCGCCGATATGGCAACATCGTTCACGGCCGCCAGCGTGCGCGCATGCAGGAACAGATCCAACGCATACACGTGATAGTAGGTCGACTGCTCGAAATAAAACCCGTCGCCCCGAACCTGCGTCGCCGCCGAGTGCAGCACAATCTCCCATCCCCGCTGCTTCCAGCGGGCGGCCCTCCGCAACTGCGGAAATAGCGTGCCCAGAAAGAACAGCGCCACCGCCTCCCCCAGCAGATGGGTGTTCGGCGAAAAATAAGTTGAAAGGTAAGCTTCGACGTGCCGTCCGCTGAACACCAACGCCCGCATCCACTGCCGGCGCAATTCGGCCGTCATCACCTGGCTGTCTCCCAGTAGGAAGTACACCCATATCCACGACAGACTCCGGAATGCCACTTCTAGGCTGCTCGCCCAGTTCATCCCGATGGGATATGGATTTGCCTTTTGCCAGTGTTGCCACTGCGCAACCAGCTCGTGTGCAAACCTGTCATCCCCCGTCAGCCGGTAGGCCTTTGCCAGCGTCACCAGATGCTGGTGCCGGTTCAGTTCCCAGGTGATCTTCGAGTCCCCCACTTCCTCGAAGTCCAGGTAGTTGACCTTGAACCATGGCTTCGTCGGGCCCCGGTTGCCATGTACCGGGTCCAGGTGCCAATCGATCTCTGCGCCATAGTCCAGATTTTCGTACCCCAATAAATCGAACCGGTGCCGCAAAATCCGCCTCGCCCGCGCCACGATGTCCGCCGCCGCAGCCGGAAACTGCTGCTTCAGCACCTTGCATAGCCCTTCAACCTCGGACTGCGTGAAGAAAAATCGTCCCCCTACACCCAAGCTCTCAGGAAGTTCTCCGGCAAGGTCATGTCCCCTCTTGCAACGCATCGCATCGATTCGCGCCGTAACCTGCTGCCGCACCCGATCGAAGAGTTCCTCCCCGCTCATCGACCGCAGCCGAGCCATGCGACGCGCCCATTGGGATGTCTTCGCCATCGCCTATCGTCTGCCTTCGCGCTGCTCCAGAAGTTCCGTGTAGAGTTCGTCCGTTTCCCGGACCAGTCGTTCGAAGCTGAAACCCTCGGTCGCCAGCCGTCGCCCTTCGGACGCGATCCTTTGCGACAACTCCGAATCCCGCAATAACCACAGTAGAGCATTCGACAGCGCTTCCGAATCCTGTGCCGGAACCAGCAATCCCGTCACCCCATCCTGCACCAGCTCTGCGTTGCCCCCCACCCGGCTCGCGATCGTCGGCAACCCTGCCGCCATATATTCCAGCACTGCATTCGGCAGCCCTTCTGCCTTCGACGGAAGTAGTGCGATGTCGCAACTGGCCAGTACGTCGGGAATGTCGTCTCTCCGTCCCAGAAACACAAAGCTCTGCTGTAAGCCCAACCCGGCCACCTGTTGCTGGAACGTCCCTCGTGATTCTCCATCGCCCGCAAAAACAAATCGCGTCTTGGGGAACTCCCGCACCACGGCGGGCGCTGCCGCAATCAGCCATGGGTGCCCCTTCACGTCGCTGTGCATGTTTCCGACCAGCACTACCAGCTTCCCGTCCCCGGCGCCCGGAACCAGCCGCTCCCGATCCCGCTTCCCGCGCTGGAATTTCTCGGTGTCCACACCGTTGTGAATGACCCGCAGTTTCTCGGGCGCGAAACCATCTTCCGCAACCAGGGCGTCGCGGATCGGCGTCGCGTTCGCGAGCACCACGTTCGAGAGGTTCTGGATCCGCCGCAGCCACACCCGCCGTTTCCCCTCGTACCAGTCGAAGTGCGCCAGATCCCGCCGGCTCGAAATAATGGCCGGTACGCCCGCCAGCCGCGCCGCCGGAACGCCCATGACGTTCGACCAAAGATCGTGGGTGTGCACCACGTCGAATCTCTGCCGCCGCAGAAACACCGCCAGCCGCAAAAGTTGATAGAGGCCCGCCGGCGAATCGATCCCGCCCCTGGGATGAAATTCCTGGACCCTCACCCCGGATCCACGGAACCGGGCAAGGAGCGGGCCCTGCAGTCGCAAACATCCCAACGTGATCTCGTACTCGTGAGCCGGCAGGCGCAACGCCAACTCGACCGCCTGCGTCTCCGTTCCGCCAATTTCGAGAGAATCGAGCAGATAGAAAACTTTGCGGCGCACGCGGAGGGACGCAGGCATGCGAAGCTCTTCGGCCGTTCCCAGATCCGCCGCTGGCGCGTCCCTCATCCCATCCATTGTACCGATGTCATCCTATTGAAAAGCTTCGACTTAGTTACTAAAGAGTGGAGCAATGTCCTTTCCAAAGCTTACCCCCTGCGTGTTAAATAGTAGCGGATGTTTGCGGCCACAGAGAATGGAATCACCCGGGTCTGACTGGCGTCGGCGAGAGCCCTCGTATGTGATTCACGCACCGAATGTTAGGCCTGGGAAGCGAACACCCGCCGGGGGGCGCGGACACTTCGGCGTGAAGGCTCGGGTGACTCAGAGATTCAACTGAAATCCATTGTCATTTACCGTTTGCTGAAAGGGACGACCAACTCGCATGAGCCGTTCGATTAGCGTCTTCGGTCTTGGATATGTCGGCACCGTGACAGCGGCCTGCCTTGCGCACATGGGACACAACGTTATCGGCGTCGACCTTAGTCCCACTAAGGTAGAAGCGATGGCGGCGGGGCGCAGCCCGATCGTCGAACCCCGGGTGGGCACCCTCATTTCCGATGCGCACAAAGCCCAGCGGTTGGACGCCACTTCCGATTCCGAAACCGCTGTCATGAATTCCGAAATCTCTTTCCTGTGCGTGGGCACGCCCAGCCTGCGCAACGGCAAACTCGACCTGGGGAGCATCGAACCCGTCTGCCACGCCATTGGCAAGGTGCTGAAGAAAAAAGACGCGTTTCATTTGGTCGTCCTGCGCAGCACAGTTCTGCCGGGTACGGCCGAGACAATTGTCATCCCCGCGCTGGAAAAAGCCAGCGGGAAGAAAATGGGTAAGGACTTCGGTGTTTGTGTGAATCCCGAATTCATGCGCGAAGGCACCGCGGTGTCCGACTTCCTAGAGCCCGCGATGACGATCATCGGCGCCGGCGACCCCTACCACAGCGGCTTGCTGCGCGCGATCTACAAGTGGGCGCCGGGACGAATCTTCGAGACTTCGTTCCGCTCCGCGGAGATGACGAAGTATGTCTGTAACGCATGGCACGCCGTGAAAGTGTCATTCGCCAATGAAATCGGCACGTTGGCGAAAGAGATGGGAGTCGACGCCGAATCGGTGGTCGAAATCTTCACTGCCGACACCAAGCTCAATATCTCACCCACCTACCTGAAGCCGGGATTTGCGTTCGGCGGTTCGTGCCTTCCGAAAGATGTGCGTGCCCTGAACTACCGCGCCAAAGAGCTGGACTTGAACCTGCCGCTGTTCCAATCGATCATGCCGAGCAACGAGGAGCACCTGGAGCGGGCCGTCGAAATGGTACTCGGCACCGGCATGAAGAAAATCGCGCTGCTCGGGCTGAGCTTCAAAGCCGCCACCGACGATTTGCGTGAAAGTCCCCAGGTGCAACTCGCCAAGCGCCTGCTGGGCGAGGGCCGCGATCTCAAGATTTGGGACGACAACGTTTCTCTCGGCCAGCTCATCGGTTCGAACCGCCAGTACATCGAGGAGGTCATCCCTCACATCGGCTCACTGCTCTGCCCGGATCTCGAGACTGCGCTGGCGCAAGCGGAGGTCGTCGTGATCGGCACCAGGGGCATCGACAGGGCCACTTTGAGCCGCCAGATCCGGCCCGGCCAAGTCGTGATCGACCTCGTCAACCTTGAGAAAGCCCGCCGCATCGAGACGACCGGGCCCTACGAAGGCATGTGCTGGTAGGCGCCTGTGAAGATTCTCTGGGTCAAGCCCGGCAAGCTGCTTCCGCTCGACACGGGCGGCAAGCTGCGCACTTACAACATCCTGCGCCATCTCACCGCGACGCAGGAACTGACGTACCTCTCGTACTACGGCGGCGAGCGCGATGAGGCCTACGAGCGCGAAGTTCTAGGTCATCTGCCCGGTACGGTTTCTGTTCCCACCTCGAAGCGACCTTCGTCACCCCTGGCGCGCTATGTCGACTATTTGCGGCGTCTGCCTCTGCATGCTCCGTACGCCGTCAGTCAGTTCGCGGCGCCTCAGGTCCAAGAACTCTTGCGCGGCTGGATGCCGCAGCGGCGCTTCGATGTCGCCGTCTGTGATTTTCTCTCCAGCACACTGAACTTCCCCGATCGCCTGGCCACCCCTACCATTCTGTTCCAGCACAACGTGGAGAGCGTTCTCTGGCAGCGCAGGGCGGAATTCGAAGAGAAGTGGCTCGACCGGTCCGTGGCGAAAGTCGAATACGCCAAGATGCGGCGCTTCGAACACGAGCAGGTCCGCCGCTTCCATCACGTAATTGCCGTTTCGGAAACGGACCGCCAGGCGATGAGCGCCATGGTCAATCCCTCCCGCATCAGCGTAGTTCCCACCGGGGTCGATCTCAGCAAGTACCGGTACGATCCCAACGCCCGCCCGTCCAGCGCCCTGGTGGTCTTCACCGGGTCGATGGATTGGAGGCCGAACATCGACGGCGTCGAGTTCTTCTGCCACGAAATCTGGCCCCTGGTGCTGGCCCAGATCCCCGCCGCGCGCTTCCGCATCATCGGCCGCGATCCTGACCCACGCGTGAAGAAACTCGCTTCCGCTTCGGTGGAGGTGACGGGTACGGTGCCGTCGATCGTCGAGCACCTGCGCGAAGCCGCGGTCGTCGTGGTCCCGTTAAGGATCGGCGGGGGTACCCGCATCAAGATCTATGAAGGCATGGCGATGGGCAAGGCTACCGTTTCCACTACCGTCGGCGCCGAGGGACTCGACGTGCAGCACGGTCGTGACATCCTGCTCGAAGACACACCTGCGGCTTTCGCCGCTGCGATCATCCAGTTGTTACAGGATGCGGAGCTCCGGCGCCGTTACGAAGCAGCGGCAGCGGCAACGGCCCGGCAATACGATTGGTCTGTCATTACGGAGCGTTTCGTGGAGGTTCTTCAGAAGGTGATCGACGGAGCCTCCGGCGGACAAGCTGCTCCCAGCGCGCTGACGACAACGGCGAGGACCTAGCATGCACCAGAAGCCCGCTTCCCGCAGGCCCTTGAAAAATTTCAACGTCCTAGCGAGTCAGACGGCTCTCAAACAGCTCCATCAGAACTCGAAGTACGCGCCGCCCACGGCGGGACGAGGACCGGTGTCGGCATCGCCACTGGGCAACGAACCTACAATTCCCCGTAGGCTGTCCCATGCCGCCTGGTTCAGAGCCGGGTCGGCGCCGACCAGGTCGCGGATCATGTTCCAAGCAGCGATGTTCAAAGCGCCTTCCGGCGGAGGCCCCATGGCCAGCGAGACAGAACATTGCGGGCAGAAACAAATTCGCTGGGCGGTGGACTTTTGCCGTGGCTTGATGCCCACAGTCTGCGCGAACATGTAGACCGCCACCGATTTGTGTTTGCTCTCCAGTTCCTGATTGCAGCGCAGACAATACCAGTTTTCCAAGCGAGCCATCCCTCGCGGCCGGGCTGCGGCCACTGAAAATACTGTCTCCTCACGGTATTGACACGCAAGTATGTACGCGGATTCCCGCAGCTAGTTCGGTGGCCCGTAGGCTTCGGGTCGCAGCGCACTAATCCCGAGATCATCCCCTGAAAGTCACACACGAACCAAGCTGTGCTCTAGTCAGAACCGCGACGTATCCCGCACTCTAGTGTTATGAGCGCTGGAGAATGGCGTCTGATCACCGGCTGGTCCCGTCCCCGAAGCTATCAGCCGTCCACCAAGTTTATTGCGCCCTCACAGCTGCGCCGGATGCGCGGCTGCGAGCAGGTCGCCGCGGTGTGCTACCGGGTTCGCGGAGGCAGCATCGAATTTCTGCTGGTGCAGACGCGTGGCGGGCGCTGGACGTTTCCCAAAGGCAGCGCCGAACCGGGCCTGACTCACGCCCAGGCCGCCGCCCTCGAAGCCTTCGAAGAAGCCGGAGTTCATGGCCGGATGGAAGAGGCCTCGTTCACCCGCTACGTGCGGCGTAAGCGTGGTAACCCCGCAGACGCGGCAACTCCAGAGATCGCCGTCAACGCTCATCTGTGTGAGGTGTTGTGGCTGGGACCGCCCCAGGAATCGGATCGCAATCCCACCTGGTTCACGGCCGACAAGGCCAAGCGGCGCTTGCGGCAGGACCGGACGCCGGACTATAGCTCCGAACTCGCTCGCGTGGTCGACCGGGCCCTGCTGCGCATCCAGCGCTCCCGGAACGGGGCCAGCGCTCCCGATGCCCTGCAGAAAGTGCATTTCACCATCGAGAACGCGCGCGAAATCGCGGGCAGAACCAGGGCGGCAGCTCCCGCGAGAAAACGCCGCTAAAGGACCCCTTCCCCTCTCAGACGCGCCTGAAACCCCGTGCGGAGCGCCGTTTTCGGAGCGAGCCCCTTTTTCGGTCGTTACCTTCCAGTCGACAAAAACCACAAAAATGTACTTCCGTGTCTCGACGGGTCATTGCCCTACAGTTATCTATGTACGCAAGTCGTTACTGTTTACAGTCTTGTAATTAGGATTCGAAACACCGAGTCCTGATTGATCCTGTTCGAGGACGGTGTGATGTTTACCCTGGTTTGCCCCCAACCCAGAGTACGGCCCAGCTTCCCCACCACTCAGTTCCCTTGCAGCTTTTATCTTTGCCTTGGGTTGATCCTGGCCTTTTCCATTGCGAACACAGGCTGTGCCCTGCTGAACTCGGCCGGCGCGACGCAACCCATCGCCATTTCGGCGAGTCTGCCGGTAGCCACCCTTGGCCACACCTACAGCGCCGCGATCGCCGTTAGCGGAGGAACCGCTCCCTACAACTTCACCACTAAAATGGGCCAGCTTCCCCCGGGACTCACCATGAGCGCCCACTCTGGATCGATCTCCGGCACCCCGAAGACCGCAGGCGCCTACAAGTTCACGATCTTCGTCGCTGACCAGGCTGGCAATGCTGCGGGCACGCAGAGGTTTTCGATCACGGTGAAGGCTCCCGTCGTCACTCCCTCGGTCGAGGTGGCAGTTTCACCCACTAGCGTGAACCTCGCCCCGGGCGCGGCCCATCAGTTTTCGGCCGTCGTGTCGAATGCCAGCAATCCTGCGGTCACTTGGTCCGTGAGCGCCGGCACCATTACTTCGATGGGCCTTTTCATCGCCCCCATTGCCAACACATCCGCCACGATCCAGTTGACCGCGACCAGTAAAGCCGATCCCAGCAAGCAGGGTGCCGCAACCATCACCGTCAGCCCTTCCACCCAGTCTTCTTCAACCCTGGCCGTAAGCAGCACCAGCCTTCCCGAAGCGACCGAGGGCGTTCCATACAACGTCGCTCTTCACGCGTCCGGCGGGAAAGCGCCCTTTCAGTGGAAAGTGGCTTCCGGGTCCTTGCCCTCCGGGATCGAACTCGCTGCCGATGGCACGATCCAGGGACTCGCCCTCCAAGCCGGCATATCGTCTTTTACGGCCTCCGTCAGTGACGCTTCCAGCCAAAGCGTCTCGCATAAGTTCTCGATCAACGTCTCCCCATCTAACATCAGTGACTTCGACGGCTCCGCGGAACTGCCTCGTGTCTACGTCAAGAGTTCATTGGCCGATACTCCGGCTCCCGGCGTCACTCACGCCGTGACCGCCAGCGCCGGCTTGCAGCCCACACTCAACTCAGCCAAGTGTGGCGACACCATTACGCTCAAGGCTGGCGCAACCTTTACCGGCACATTCACCCTGCCGGCAAAGAAGTGCGATGACAACCACTGGATCATCGTCCGCACCAGTGCTCCCGACAGCGCATTGCCTCCCGAAGGAAACCGGCTCACGCCTTGCTACGCGGGAGTAGCTTCCCTTCCCGGGCGACCTCCCTATTCGTGCCCTTCCCCACGCAACGTTCTGTCAGCGATCGTCTTCTCGGGCGAAGGCAGCGGGCCGATCGTTTTTGCCAACGGCGCCAACCACTATCGTTTCCTGGGGGTCGAAATCACGCGTAACACGCCCCGCGCCGTCGTCTACAACCTCGTGCTGAACGACAAGGATGGCACCGCCGACCACATCGTCTTCGACCGCTCCTGGATTCATGGAACCGCGCAGGACGAGACGACGCGCGGCATCATGCTGTCGGGTACGACTTATGCGGCGATCGTCGATTCCTACATGTCGGATTTCCATTGCGTCGCGGCGAGCGGGGCCTGTGGCGACGCGCAAGCCATCGCCGGAGGCTTGGGCAGCAACCCCATGGGTCCGTACAAGATCGACAACAATTTCATGGAAGGCGCGGCGGAAACCATCATCTTCGGAGGCGGGGCCGCCACTGTAGCCCCCACCGACATCGAAGTCCGTCACAATCACATGTTCAAACCGGCGAACTGGATGAAGGGCAGCCCCAACTTTGTCGGCGGCCGCGACGGCCATCCTTTCATCGTCAAGAACCTATTTGAACTCAAAAACGCGCAGCGCGTCCTCCTTGAGGGCAACATCTTGGAAAATACCTGGGGAGGCTTTTCCCAGGTCGGCTTTGCCATCCTGCTCACCCCCAAGAACCAGGCTAGCGGCACCGGCAACGTGTGTCCTGCCTGCCTGGTCACGGATGTCACCATTCGCTACAACCTCGTGCGCAACACTGCCTCCGGAATGCAGATCGCCAATGCCATGTCCGACAACAAGGGCGCTCCCCTCGACGGCCAGCGCTATAGCATTCACGATGTGATCTTCGAAGGTCTTGACGGCACAACCTATAGTGGAGCCGGTGTTCTGGCGCAGGTTTCCGCTAGCGGTGACGCGCCCATTCTGCAGCACGTGAAGATCGATCACGTGACCGCGCTCTCGCTCAGAACGCTCCTGGTCGTGGGCGACAACCTCGGGGCAAACCCCAAGATGAGCGACTTCACCTTCACGAACAATATCGCCAATGCAGGTGTTTATCCCTTTCTGACGGCGGATGGTGGAAAGCAGGACTGCGTTTACGGTTTGTCGTCACCCAGCGCGGTTCTGAACTCTTGTTTTTCCAACTACCATTTCAGCAACAACGCAATCATCGGCCTTCCCAAGAGCACCCCTCCTTCCACTTGGCCCACCGGCAACTCGTTCCCGGCGACCTCCGCGAACATACTGTTCACCAGCGACAATCCGATCGACGGAAACTATCAGCTCCTTCCTGCCAGCCCTTTCATTAGTGCGGGGACCGATGGGAAAGACCTGGGTGCGGATGTCGCGGCTGTCACCGCTGCCATAGCGGGCATCGAATAGATGATTGGTTGCTCGGCTCCGACCTCGCGGGTTCTCTCACCTCCGGCGAAGGCCGTTTCCTACTTCCCCTCAGCCGCGTCCCTCTGCCCCAACACGGAGCGGCATCTGGCTCCAGTCCTGCACTTTGCCAAGGAAAACAGGCCAATGTAAAATCCAGCTGGCAGTGTGAGTTTAACGAGGGAGTTTCTTCGCCCGGGACGAGAACCGGGGAGAGACCGAATGTCCAATTCGAAGGTACAGATCGCTGAGCAGGAACAGTCGGAAATTGAACGCAGCGCCGCTGAAGCCCGCAAGACCGTCGTGAATCCCATCTCCGACGTCGAGCGCTACCTGGCCCCACCCGCAGACACCATCTATCCACTCGAGTACGCCTTCCATCTTCTCGGCGACGTCGCCGGCAAGACCGTTCTCGATTTTGGCTGTGGCTCTGGCGAAAACCTGGTGCCGCTCGTCCGGCGAGGAGCCCGCACGGTCGGCTTAGACATCTCGCCCGACCTGATCGCGCTAGCTCAGAAGCGTCTGGCCGACGCAGGCCTGGAGGCGTCCCTGGCAGTCAGGTCCGCCTATGAAACAGGGCTTCCGGACAAGTCCGTTGATGTCATCTTTTGCATCGCACTCGTCCATCATCTGCAGATCCCCATCGTGTGCGAGGAGATGCGCAGGATTCTCGCCCCGCACGGAACCGTCATCCTGAATGAACCCATTCGATTTTCAACGGGCTACGCTCGTCTTCGCAGTTTGTTGCCCGCGCATGAGGATATCTCCGACTTCGAGCACCCTCTGACTCGTCCAGAACTCGATGAACTTTTGCAGGGCTTCGTCGCACAGGGGGTTCGTCTTTTCCGTCTCCCCATCGTGCCTCTGGTTCGTCGAACCTTCCGTTCGCAGACCCGGGTACCGTGGCGTATAAGTAATTGGGCCCTCCAGAACTGGCCTTTCCTGGAACGCTATGCAACCTGCGTCGTAATGAAACTGCAGAGTCGAACACCGGATGTTCAGCCCTGAAAATGTACCCCCGCATGATGTCGCAGAGGCAATTTGCGCCGCGAACTGCCCCCAGCGCCGGCACGCAAGTCAAGGCGAGGACTTGAGGAAAAATCAGGCACCGACTTCAGCAACTCCTGTGCCTCCCACAAAAACCGCCCTCAAATCAGCGTGGTATCATCGGGTCGGACGAGTTATGGCCGCACACGCACCTTCGGGGTCGCACCTGGGAACCTCTATCGTATTGATTACAGTTGCTCTAACGGCCATAGGGATGTCGTCGCCAAGAAAACCCGGCGCCGGTCGGGTCGGCCCTGCTCCTTCCCGCCCCGGCTTCGATGGACCCGCCGAGTTGCCCCGCGTTTATGTGAAGAGTTCCTTAGCCGACTCGCCTGCGCCCGGGCACACTATCTCCGTAAGACAAGCTGCCGAATTTAGGGCCGCGCTGAGCAGCGCCAACTGCGGAGACACCATCGCGCTTGAGGCTGGTGCCACCTTCACCGGCACATTCACCCTGCCGGCAAAGAAGTGCGATGACCAGCACTGGGTGATCGTTCGCACCAGCGCGCCCGACAGCGCCTTGCCGCCGGAAGGTACGAGGCTCACACCCTGCTATGCGGGCGTGGCCTCGCTTCCCGGTCGCCCCGATTTCCACTGTGCCGCTCCCAAAAATATGATGGCGAAGGTCGTCTTCGCCTCGCGTGGCAGCGGACCACTGTTCTTCGCCAACGGCGCCAACCACTATCGCCTCATCGGCCTCGAAGTGACACGCGACACGCCGGGCTTCGTGGTCTACAACCTTGCCATGCCTGAAAAAGACGGTGTGATGGATCACATCATCTTTGACCGGGTTTGGTTTCACGGCGTTCCGCAGGACGAGACCAACCGAGGCATCTCCCTCGGCGGCAGCACCTACGTTGCGATTGTGGACTCGACCTTCACCGACTTCCATTGCACTGCTGCCACTGGCGCCTGCGTCGACGCGCAAGCCATCGCCGGGGGCTTGGGCAGCAACCCCATGGGTCCGTACAAGATCGACAACAATTTCATGGAAGGCGCGGCCGAAACCATCATTTTCGGCGGCGGTTTCGCCGCCCTCGCTCCTTCTGACATCGAGATCCGGCACAACTACATGTTCAAACCCTTGACCTGGATGCCCGGCAACCCGCAATTTGTCGGCGCCACCAACGGTCGGCCTTTCATCGTTAAGAATCTGTTCGAACTCAAGAATGCAACCCGCGTCCTGTTTGACGGCAACGTCCTGGAAAACACCTGGGGCGGGTTCAGCCAGAGCGGGTTCGGAATCCTGATTACTCCCAAGAACCAGGCCGGAGCGGCCGGCACCAACGTTTGTCCCGAGTGCTATGTTAGCGACCTCACCATTCGCAACTGCCGCATCAGCCACGTCGGCAGCGCCTTTCAGATCGCTAATAGTATCTCCGACAATGGTGGGGCCCCGAAGGCTGGCGAGCGTTATAGCATTCACGATGTTGTGGTCGACGACATCCAGCCCGGCCTCTTCAAGGGTAACGGTGTCTTCGCGCAATATTCCCTGACCCCAGGAGTCTCGAACACGCCGGTTCTCCGCGACGTCCAGATCGATCACGTCACCGCCTTCCCTCCCGGACCCTTCTTCATCCTGGGTGGCCCGCGTGTCGAGCCTCGCATGTTCGGTCTCTCCATCACCAACAGCATTTTCACGGTTGGAGATAAGCCGATCATGACCACGGGCGGGGGACCGCAGAAAAATTGCTCCGCCCTGCCCGATAGCAGAAGCGTCTCAGAGGTTCTTGATGATTGCTTCCGCACCTATGCTATCCACCACAACGTGATCATTGGCGATGGCGGCTGGCCCAAGGGGAACGCCACCGTAAAGAAAGTAAACGACGTGGGCTTTGTCAACTTCAAGAACGGCAACGGCGGCGACTACCGCCTCGCCGCTAACAGCAAGTTCAAACGCGCGGCCACCGACGGCAAGGATATGGGCGCGGACATCAACAGCGTCGACAAGGCCACCCTGGGCGTCCAGTAACCGCCGCGGACACAGGCGTCACGGCCTCTGCCCCGAAAATTGATGCGATGAAACAACTCCTGCGCAAGGGCTTGAAACACATCATCGTCGATGAGGTTCCCGACCCCGTCGTGACTCCCCATCACGTGCTTGTCCGCCCCATCTATTCCCTCATCAGCAGCGGCACTGAAACCGCCAGCATCCACCAGGAGGGCGTGGTCCGCGCGGTTGCCGATAACCCGTCCTACATCGGCAAGATTCTCAATGTGATGAAGTCACAAGGTCCGCTGCGGACCCTCGCCGAAGTAAAGGCCAAGTTCAGTGAATACGCCGTGCTCGGATATTCAGGTGCCGGAGTGGTCGTCGACAAGCACAGTACCGTCCGCGACCTGGAACTCGGAGACCGCGTTGCCTACGGCGGCGAAGGCACCGGGCACGGCGAAAGCATCCTGGTGGGCCGCAACCTGGTCGTCAAAGTGCCCGATAACGTACCCTTCGAACACGCCTGCTTCACTACCCTGGGTAGTATCGCCCTGAATGGCGTGCGCATCGCCAATTTCTCCCTGGGGGAGAAAATCGCCGTCATCGGACTCGGCCTAGTGGGTCAACTCATTGCTCAGCTCGCCCGCTTGCACGGCGGCTACGTCATCGCCACCGACCTCAGGCCCGATCGCGTGGAGCTCGCCCGCCAACTTGGAGCCGATGCCGCAATCGCCGGCGGCGACCAGTTCCCCGCACAAGTCAAGGTGCTCACCAATGGCATTGGCGCGGACTGCGTGATTATCGCGGCCGCCGCCAAGTCCGACGCCCCCTGCCGCCTCGCCGTCGACATCTGCCGCGACCGCGGCCGCATCGTCGACGTGGGCGCGGTCCAGCTCAACTTCCCCTGGTATGAAACCTACCTCAAGGAAATCCAGGTCCTCATGGCTCGCGCCTACGGCCCCGGAAGTTATGACGCTTCCTATGAGCGCCAGGGTCAAGACTATCCCCTGCCCTACGTGCGCTGGACCGAGAATCGCAACATGGAAGAGTTCCTGAGGCTCACCTCCCAGGCCCGCGTGCAGCTCGCTCCCCTCATCACGCACCAATTTCCGCTCGAAGATGCACCCAAAGCGTACGTGACCATCATGGATCCGGCCGTCACCAGCCTGGCAGTGCTGCTCAAGTATCCTGCGGCCGACATCCCCGATCCTGTCACCGCGTTCGAACCGAAGCGCAGAGTCGAGGTAACCACTCCCTCTGGCTCCACTTCCAGCATCGGCGTAGCCATAGTCGGTGCAGGCAATCTCGCGCGCTGGACCCACCTGCCCAATCTGAAGAACACTCCGGGAATCCGCCTGCGCGCCGTGCAGTCGTCGAATGGCTCACGTGGCAAGAGCTATGCCATGCGTTTCGGGGCCGAGTACTGCGCCTCCGACTACGACGAGATTCTCAAGGATACTTCCGTCGACACGGTCGTCATCGTCAGCCGGAACCAGCAGCACGCCTCCCAGGCACTGGCGGCCCTGCGCGCCGGAAAAAATGTTTTTGTCGAGAAGCCGTTGGCCCTCACCGAGCAGGATTGCTTGGCCCTCGATAGTGCCGTCCATGAAACCAGCAAGCAACTGACCGTAGGATTCAATCGTCGGTATGCGCCCTCGTACCTGGCGCTCAAGGAGCAACTCGCCAAGCGCTCTGGGCCCGCGGTGCTGAATTGCCGGATCAACTCCCCCAGCATTTCTGGTGCCTACTGGATGGCCGATCCCGCGCTCGGAGGTGCGATCCTCGGCGAAGCCTGCCACTTCATCGATCTCGTCTACTGGCTGCTGGACTCGGAGCCCCTCGAGGTTTCCGCCTATTCCCTTCCCATCGGCAAGCAGGATCCGATCGGAGAAAACAACCTTGTCGCCAGCATCCATTTTGCCGACGGTTCCATCGCCAGTCTCACCTACTGCACCGTCGGAAGCCGCACCTCGGGCGGCGAGCGCGTCGAGATCTTTGCTCCCGGCATGGGCGCCTTTGCAGAGGATTTCAAGCAATCCTCCGTCCGCACGAACTCGGTTCGTAAGCGTTCCAGCTGGTTCGCCGAAAAGGGCTACGAGGCTCAAATGCGGGCTTTCTTCGCCGCCCTGCAACAGGGCCGCCCCCCCGACATCACCGTCCGCGACGGCGTCCGCTCCACCCTCGGCTGCCTGCGCATGCTGCAGTCCGCCCGCGAGCGAGTGCCCTGCACCATCGATCTCGACAACTTCCTCGCGTCCCGCACCCCATGAGAGTGCTCCAGCTTGGTCCCTACCCTCCTCCTCACGGCGGAGTGCAAAGCAACCTGGTGGCGATCCGCGCCTTCCTGCGCAAGAACGGAAATTCTTGCGCGGTGATCAACATCACCCGGCACCGCAAGCCAGAGGCGGATGACGTCTACTACCCCGAAAACGCCGCCCAACTCATTGGACTCCTGCGACGCCTGCAATATGATGTCCTGCATCTACACCTCGGTGGCATGCTCACCTTCCGGCTCCTTGCCTTGGGCTTGGCCTGTACCCTTCTGCGCGGCAGTAAGTCGGTCCTGACCTTTCATTCGGGCGGCTATCCCTCAACTCCCGAAGCGCAGTCCCTGGGACCAAAATCTCTGGCGGGGTTTGTTCTGCGCCGGTTCGACGGCCTGATCGCCGTGAATCCCGAGATCCTCCACTTCTTCCACAAGCTTGGTGTTTCTGCGAACAACACGCGCTTGATCTATCCTCACGCTTTCCTCGCGGAAGACGGCTCATCCGGCTCCCTGCCCGAGCCGCTGCACTCGTTCTTCGCACGGCACAGTCCAGTCCTGATCTCCGTCGGACTGCTGGAGCCCGAGTATGACCTCCCAACCCAAATCCAGGTTCTCGGACAAGTCCGATTGAACTTTCAAAACGCCGGCCTCGTCCTGATCGGTTCGGGGTCCCTGGAACACACCCTCCGCAACCAGATTGATGCACAGCCCTACGCGGAGCACATTTTGCTCTGTGGCGACGTCCCGCACTCCGCCACACTGCAGGCGATTGTCCAATCCCAGTTGATGCTGCGCACCACTCTTTACGACGGCGATGCCGTCTCTGTACGCGAGGCTCTGCACGTCGGCACCGCCGTGATCGCGACCGACAACGGCATGCGGCCCCCAGGTTTGCGCCTCATCCCGAAATCGAACATGCCCGCTCTACTGCGCGCCATCAACGAGCAACTCAACGCGCCCACTTCCCGGTCAGGCCGCGTGCCCTCCGCGGCTGACGAAAGCAATCTGCAAGCTGTGCGTGATCTGTACGAGCAACTGCTCAAACGGCCGTGAACAAGACTTGCCAGTTCCGGCGCTCTTGAAAACCCGTGGAGGGTCAGATAGGGTGTTGTGTTAACAATCGCTACAAGAGAAGTTCAGCCTCTTTAGAGAATTTTCCGAAAAGGAACGGGGCACCTCGCTCCCACAAAATCAGACCTTGACCATACTGCGGGCGCCAATCATTGCTGCCACCCAACTGACTCCCAAGTTCGTGAAACGATGGGTTCAGAAAAATCCATCCGTCTACCATTTTTTTCGGAAGATGTTTTCCTTCTTCGTGGGGCTCGAAGGCGCCACCGTGTCCATCGAGTCAGGCCCATTGCAGGGGATGACTCTCGTCGTGGACGAACACGTCAGCCACGCCCACATCCGCGGAACCTATGAATTGGAGACTCAACTCGCGATCGACAGGCTCGTAAAGCCGGGATCCATCTGCTACGACCTGGGCGCCAGTATCGGTTACCTTTCTTTGCTGATGGCCCGCAAGGCAAAGATGGTGTATGCGTTTGAGCCGGCTCAAAAAGCGG
Source organism: uncultured Acidobacteriaceae bacterium (assembly GCA_964641665.1). Classification (GTDB taxonomy): domain Bacteria; phylum Acidobacteriota; class Terriglobia; order Terriglobales; family Acidobacteriaceae; genus Gp1-AA133. The sequence continues at coordinate 118,952 of CAZXKO010000038.1, read as the reverse complement.
CCGCGGAAATTCGCAAACATGCCGCTGCCAACCATCTTGAAAACGTCACGATTGTTCCCAGCCCGGTTAGCGACGCGGTGCGCACCGTCCGTTTCAGCGTCAACGAGAATACCTACGGGTCGCGCATTGCGGATGGCCAGTCGAAGTGGCCGACCGTAGATCTCACCACCATCACCCTCGACGATTTTGTCCACACCAATCCCCCTCCCGATTTTATGAAGATTGATGTGGAAGATGAGGAAGCCAGAGTGCTCGAGGGGGCTCGCTCAATCCTGAAGGCGCGCAGAACGACAATTTGCTGCGAGCTGCACTCCGAGAAATCGGCCTTAGGTGTGCAGGCGATCCTCGCGGAATTCGGATACAAGCTGACCGACTTGCAAGGCCATCCCTTTGAGTTTTCCGGCCCAGTCATCCCCGGCGACGTGCAGATTTTAGCGTCGCCCGATTGAATCCGTCGACCCCTCGCACTTCATACCCACTGAAGGTCCCGAGTCACCATCAGCCTGCCCAGTGGTGTATGCGCCTTAAGCCACAACTTGCCATTGAAGTAGGTCCGATATACGCTCCGAAACCGTTGCAGGTCCGCGCGCCCGGCAAATCCTGAGTCTTTGGTTGCCAGCGCGTACCCCAACTCTTCCAACGTCGGGCCGATCAGCGCCTCAAACCTCTTCAGTTCTTCCTGGGGAAACTTTTCCTTCCACCGGCCAACGGGATTGAACCCTGCACCGCTTTCGAACGACGTGTTGGGCTCGCTCACGGACCCGATGCCGACTTTCTGAATTCGCTCGTAGTCAAGATTATGATCGATAAACTGACCCAGTCTCGCCAGGGTCTCGTGTGGCTGCTTCACCAGGTCCTCAAAGTGCACCTCGGTGTAGTCAGACCCCAGCTTCTTTCCGAGTTCTCTGCCTCTCTGCACGATCCATTCCCAGTACAAGCCCGTGACCAGCAGCCTCTTGTCTAACTGCCAGGGAAATGGTTTGACCCAGAATCCTTTGTCCATCGACAATGCCACGTCGCGCGCATCACGAATGATGTGAATGATCAGCGCATCCGGGATCGTCTTCTTGATGCGATCGACGTGCAGCAGATGCTCCGGCGTACATTCTGCCCAGCGCTCCACCCCTTGCTGGTGCGCCATTTCCTCCATGATGATACGCAGGAAGTCCCCGCCATTCCGGCACTCTGCCTTCACCCGTTCTTCGAGCGGGCCCTTCTCCAATCCCGACAGCGTATAAAGGCGGCTTTCGTACCAGGCTTTCAACAGCCGCTGGCGATTCCAGTCCAACCTCAAATCACCAAAACGAGGCTCGAGCAGGTTAATGGCGTTGGACTCGGTCCGATACACGGCAAAGTTCCCCGACGACAGCAGCATGTGATACAGCAACGTAGTACCCGAGCGTCCGCAACCCAGTACGAAGACAGGTGCCTTACTCCGCGCGCTTGTCCTATGCTGGTTGACCTTCGCCATCTCTGTGCCCTGTGTCGTCGCCATCCCTTTTCTCCTTACCTAGTGCAATTCCACTCTCGTGCGGTCCCTGGTCGCCGTAACGGAGGCTCGCTGCGGAAGCTTCTCCGTCACATGAATCTCTGGCGCCTTGTGTTCGCGGGTCCCGTTCGCCCTCGAATCGATGAAGTTTCTCTGCCACAATTCCAGCACCAACATCCGCCACAGCAGACCCGATCGATTACGCCGCCCGCGCACGTGCTCGTCCACCAGCGATCGCACCGCTTCTGGCTTGAAGTATTCCCGCTGCAAAGTTCTGGGCTCCAGCAACACCTGCAGGAACCGGTCCTTGATCTCGCTGCGCATCCACTCCACCAGCGGCATCTGGAAACCCTGCTTCCGGCGGTGCAGCACCTCCGCGGGGATTCCCAACCGTTCCGCAAGTTTCTTCAATATGTACTTCCGGGTTCCCGTACGAAACTTCCACTCCACCGGCAACGCCGCCACCCATTCCACGAATTCATGATCAAGCATCGGCACCCGCACTTCCAACGAGCTGGCCATACTCATCCGGTCAACCTTGGCGAGGATGTCCGCGGTCAGGTAGGTCTTCATGTCCAGATACATCAGCCGGCTCAGGCGGTCTGTCGCGGGCGCATCGTCGTAGTACCGCTGCCACTGGCGCAACGGGTCCGGCAGTTGGCGCACATTCGCCAGAAATTCCTTCGTGAACAGGTTCCGCTCTCGCTCCAGCGCCGGAAAGAACGACACGTCATCCAGGTACCGGTCGCGCGGGCTCAACGACGCATTCCAAACCAGGTTCTTCCCGTACATCCCGGATGGCAAGCGATCATGCAACTGCTCGCGATAAGCTCGCCCCAACCACCGTGGCATCCGGTCGAACCTTCGCCGCTCCATCGCCACCGCGTAGCGGTCGTAGCCGGCAAACAGTTCGTCACCCCCGTCCCCCGACAAAGCCACCGTCACATGCTGCCGCGCCATACGGCTCACATAGTACGTTGGCAGCATCGAGGAGTCCCCAAACGGCTCTTCCAGCATGCCTGTCAAAAACGTCAGGGTCTCTTCCAGGTTCGGATCCAGCATCAGTTCGTGATGATCGGTCCCGAACCGTTCCGCGACTAGCCGGGCGTACTTCAGCTCATTGAACTGCTCCGCCTGAAACCCGATCGAAAACGTCTTCACCGGTCCCGAACTCACCCGCGCCATCAGGGCCACAATGAGTGAGGAATCCACTCCTCCGCTCAGCAACGCCCCCAATGGCACATCGCTGATCAGCCGGATCCGCACCGCCTCTTCCAGCCGCCGCTCCAGCTCTTCCAGGCATTCCTCTTCTGCCATCGCCGGATGCGTCCCGTATGCCGGCACATCCCAGAACTCACGTATCTTGATTTCCCCGTCGGCATACTCCAGCACGTGCCCGGGTGGAAGTTTGTGGATGCGTTGAAACGCAGTCTGAGGATCAGGAATGTAGCCGAAGTAGAAGTACTGCAGCAGCCCTTCGGAATCGACCTCCGCCAACTCCGGCGCCACCGCAAAAATCGTCTTGATCTCCGACCCGAACAGCAATCGCCCATTGTGCAGCGCGTAGTGCAGGGGCTTCTTCCCCAACCGGTCCCGAGCCAGCAGAAGCGTTTGCTTGCGCTCGTCGTACAGCGCAATCGCAAACATTCCACGCAGCTTCTTGACGCAGTCTGCGCCCGTCTCCTCGTAGAGATGGACGATCGTTTCCGTGTCGCTATGCGTGCAAAACTTGTGCCCACGACCTTCGAGCTCCCGCCTCAACTCCAGAAAGTTGTAGATCTCTCCATTGAAGACGACCCACACGCTCCCGTCTTCGTTGTGGATCGGTTGCCGCCCACCCGAGAGATCAATAATGCTCAGCCGCCGCATCCCCAAGCCGGCCGAGCCCTTCGCATAAATCCCCTCATCATCCGGCCCGCGGTGCACGATCGTCTGACACATCCGTCGGACGTCCGCGGCTTCCACCGCTTCGTCCTGCCGCCCAATCATTCCCGCTATCCCGCACACCGCGCCACCCCCAACCTCTCTCTTGCCGTATGCAGCGTCCGCAGCCGGAGTGCGATTCGCCCACGCCGCCTTAATAGTCCGCGCAACACCTTGAATGCTTGCCCGCAGTCCGGATTGAGATGCAGAACAACCATGCCGTAGATGTAATCAAGCTTTTCGCCGCGAACCGTGCTCCCGCCAACCGTTCCGCAGCGGATACTGGAGTCCCATCCCCAGCGCCCGAATCCGTCTGCCCCTGCGTTCAACCGGCTCTGCCCATCCAGCTGCCTTCCTCAACGACTCCAGGCAAGTTCGCGTTCTTCTTTCGTGCCTCGAGTTTGGGCATTGCCGCTCGGCTCGGCCGCTTCCCCTGCCGGGTTGCTCGCAATCCGGTACAGCGCACAGATGTAGCCCACCATGAAATACGGGAACAGGTTGTACTCCGTCGACGCGAATATCGCACCCGCGATATAGGCCATCATGGCCGCCCATAGAGCGCCGGTCCACAAGCGGATGTTCTTATCGCTCTCATATCCCGGCAGCTTCCGCACCCGCCGGATCCTGAGCAAAGAACTTATCAGAAGGGCGATGAACAAGATCACGGCCGGGAAACCGGCCTCTGCTCCGAATTCCGTATACGTGTTATGCGCCACCCGCCATTCCTGCGTGACGATTGGGAAATTTCCCGGTCCCACCCCGAAAATCGGATGGTGCACCATCAAATTCACACTCTCCTTCAACAGTTCCGAGCGCGCTTCCAGCGATCCCTCACCGTGTGCCTCCATGCTGCCCTCAACCAGGGAACCTGCGGCCGGTCGCCAGATTAGGCTCTCCATGCGAGCCAGATACTTCGGTGAGGCGAGCAGGCCGCCCACAGCAAGAATACCCATAATCGCTGTGCTCACCAGCAGCATGACCCTTCGCCCCTTCACACCAAACTCCCACAAGCAGATCAACCCTGTGATGACCATGGCGATCATTCCGCTGCGCGAATACGTCGCCACCACACCATAGATCATGCAGATTAGACCGAATGACCACATCACCTTGCGCAGACAGCCCTTGGCTGCAAACATGAAAGCCAGGCACAGCGGAAAATTGATCGCGATATTGATGGCCAGATCGTTCGGATTCTCCAGAATGCCTTTCTGGATTCCCATCAGCCGCCCGTCGTCCGTGTGGTTTGCGAGAATCGAGAGCACCGTGATCACCGCTACTCCGGCTGCCTGGATGTAGAGAAGCTTGCGAAGTTCGCTCGCCTTCGTTACCGCCAGTGTAATCAGCAGGGCCACGATGACCCCTTTAGAGAACTTGTTGACGACCGTGTCGAACGACCCTCCCCTCCAGAAAGCGAACGGAATCGTCAGGATCATATGCGCCAGCAACACCAGCAGGAGCTTGCATTCGAGCGGCAGCTTGCCCCGCTCTCTCGGCTTGACCCCGAAGATCAGCGCCAGCAAGGCGACGCCCCCCGCGATCTTCCCGAGCGGGACCGCCACCAGCCCGGGAAGAAAATCTTCTGGCCTCAGAAAATAGACCGCGGAAAAAAACACCAGCGCGCGATACGCCAGCGTGGTCCGTTTGGCGCGTAGTGCTGCGAAACCCCCGGGCTGCATCGGAACCAATGGACCTGCGCTCATTTCTCCACCCAGCCCGTCACTCCGACGGAGATGCCTGCAAACTCAAATCGCTCCAGCCGCATTACGATGCGCCGCCTCATCGCGTCCATGCCGTCTTTCTCCCCGTGACGAAGTTCGCGAAAGCTACGATCGCGGCCGTATTCAGTACCACAAAAGTGTAGGCAGCGTCCCCCAGTCGGGAGAACAGCCCAGTCTTCATTCGCACCATGCCCACCAGGCTCAGCGCGTAAAACACCAACTGCAGGAGGAGCACCGCTCGATAGAAAGGTCCCGTCAGGAACGCGGAGCTGCCCAGGTAGGCCAGAAGAGCAAATGGCACCACCAGCCGCAGCAGTTTGTGACTGACAAATTCTAAGCGGATGGGATTGCCCCCGCTCAACAGCCAAGGCTCAAGTTGCAACAGCTGGTAGTTCCCGCTGAGCGTCCGCACCTTGCGGGCGAATTCCCGGCCCGCACCCTGGTCCGCAAGATCCCAGGCTCGCGCCCGCGTCTCGAACACCACCCGCTTGCCCGCGCGCACCACTTGCATCGGGATGTAGACATCGTCCAGCAAAGTCTCGGGCGGCACCCCGGCCAGCAGTTCGCGCCGCACTCCGTAAAGTGCCCCGGTCGCGCCCACCACCGAGCCCGAAGCCGACTCCAGTTCCCGCACCTTCTTCTCGATGCGCCAATACCAGCCCATACCCTGGCTTTTCTCGCCGGTGGCCGGATCGCCCAGCATCAGCTCGCCGCTTACACAGCCGACTTGCGGATCCGCGAAATTCTCGAGCAGCACCCGCACTGCGCCCGGTTCAATCGTCTGGCGCGCGTCCGTGAAGATTACAATCTCGCCTTGCGCCACCTGCAGCGCATCGTTCAAACCGGACGCCTTCCCCTGCGACACTTGGTTCAAGACGACCTGCACCCTCGGATTGCGGGCATATTCATGCAGAATCGCTTCGGTGCTGTCCGTCGATCCATCCGAAACCACCACGAGTTCCGTCTGCTCCTGCGGATAGTCCAGTTCCAACAGGTTCTCGAGTTTCGTCCGGAGCACCTGCTCCTCGTTACGCACCACCATGACGATTGAGATCCGCGGCTGAATCGTTCCGCGCTGAACCGGCCACGGACGCCACTGGCTCCGCACCCACAACCACGCCAGGTAGCCCGCGTAGGTGTACCCGATCAGCGCCCCCGCCGCCCAGAACACCCACCTCATTGCGCGCCTCGCCCCAGCAGCACGATCTTGATCGTCTGGAGCATGATCAGGATGTCCAGCCCGAGCGACGCGTTCTTGATGTAGAACAGGTCGTATTGCAGCTTTTGCTTGGCGTCTTCCACGCTGTTGCCGTACTTGTAGCGAATCTGCGCCCACCCAGTGATTCCTGGGCGCACCGCGTGTCGCACTCCGTAGTAAGGGATCTCTTTCGTGAGCCATTCCACAAACTCCGGACGCTCCGGCCGCGGTCCCACGAAGGCCATATCTCCCTTAAAGACGCACCATAGCTGCGGAATCTCATCCAGCCGGGAAGCCCGCAAGAACTTTCCGATCCGGGTAATCCGGGGATCGTCGTCCCCCGCCCACGTCGGCCCAGTGTCCGCCTCGGCATCCTGGCGCATGGTGCGGAACTTGTAGCAGGAAAATATGTGCCCCGCCCGCCCCACCCGCTTCTGCCGGTAGAGCACTGGCCCCTTGGAATCCAGTTTGATCGCCAGGATGACGAAGGGCAGGATCGGCAAGACCACCAGCAGAAGGATCAACGACATCAGCGTCGACAGCGCCCGGCGCATCAGGTTAAAGCTGCTGCTGAAACGAAACCCTTCCGCGAAAATCAGCCAGCTCGGATATAGCTGTTCCACCTCGATCCGGCCTGACATCTTCTCCAGCCACGAGGTCGCTTCCTCGATCCGCACTCCGTTCAACCGCAACTGTAGCAACTCTTGCAGCGGAATCGATCCCCGCCGGTCCGGCATCGCCACAATCACACGGTGCACTCGGTGCGCGGCTGCCATCTCCATCAAGTGCGCCGCCGTCGCCTCGCGCGTGAGCGCACCCTCCACGTTCCCGCTCCAGCCGGTCACGTCGATGCCCAGCTCTCTGCTTTGTCCGAGCCCTTGCACCAACCGCTGCGCCCGTTCTCCCGTGCCCAGCACATACACTTTCTCCTGCATGTACGGCTGCTGGATGAGCCACCCATACGCGGTCCGCCAACCAAACAGGCCCACCGTAAGGATCACGAGCCCAATCAGCGAAGCGTTATTCCCCGGCAGCACCCTGGGAAAGAACAGGCCGATTCCCGCCAGCACCAGGGCCAGCAGCCCTGGCACCAGGAACAGCCGGAAATACAATTCTCCTTTTTTATCGATGCGCGTGGCATCGTACAGATCGAATCCGTGCGAACAAATCAGCACCAACACCGTCGCTACCAGGATCTTGAGATACCCGCTCTGGTAGTTCAGAACAATGTATCGCTCCTCCGGAAATGCCAGCATGATGCCGAGCAGAAACGAGGCGAACACCACCATCGTTTCCACCGCCAGCAACAGCAGCGTGCGGACCGGATAGTAAACGTTGAAGAGTCTGATCAAGGGCCCTTACCCCTTCTGTTGGGGCGTCTTCTCGTAGACGTCGTAGTAATAACGGGCGTACGAATCGGCCCGGCTGATTCCGTTCAACACCACTCCCACCACCGTTTTCCCCAGAAATTCCTGCCGTGCCTTCTGGGCCGTGTCGTATGGAGTCGAGTTCGAGCGCACCACCAGCAGCACGCCATCGCAAAGGTTCGCCAGCTGGCTTGCATCCGAGACCGGTACCGCCGGCGGGGAATCGATGATGATCCAGTCAAACAGCGGTTCCACTCGCTGCATCAGCATCTTCAGGCGTCCGTTCGCGATCAGTTCCGCGGGCTGCACCACCTTGCGTCCGCAGGGAATGAAGAACAGATTCTCCATTGGTCCCCGCTGCATGATCGAAAATTCGTCGCTCTCCCCCAGCAGGTACTCGCCTAACCCCGGAGCCGACGTCGTCCCCAGCGCACTATGCAGTCGCGCTACCCGAAGGTCGCCGTCGATTAGCAGCACCCGTCGCCCGTGCTGCTTCACCAGCACCTGCGCCAGGTTCGCCGAGACAAACGACTTCCCTTCCTTGGGTAGTGCGCTCGTCACTAGGATTTTCTTTAGCGACACCTTCTCCCGCATCTGGTACAGGCGCGACCGCAGCGTCCGGAATTGTTCCGCACCCCGCGGGTTCTCCTCTCGGTTAAAGAAGAGCATCGTCTTGGGGTCGGGGCTCCACTCAGCCTGGGTGCACCGCGCCAGCAAAGTGTCGAAGGTGAATTGACTGGCAAGCGACGGTGTCGCTGGCCCCGTCGTCAGGGCTGTCGCCGTCGCCGCTGCTGAAACGCCGGCTGGATTCGCGGTTTCCGGCATGGTCGGCCCCGCCTGCGCGGCGGTTGTTTCCGCCACTGGCGACTGCTCCGCCCGACCTCCCTGGGAAGCGGCCCGTTCCTGTTCGGCTCGCTTAAGTGCCTCGTGAATTCGGCTCATGATTTCCTTTCCTTCGGCATATCTTGCTCGGACTGTCGCAGCTTGTCGGCCAGCGTAGCCAGCGTCCGCAGCGCTTCCACCAGATCAAATTTCTCGCCATTCGTGGCCGGGGGCGCCGGCGCCACCGTCATTGCCGCCGATGCCGTGTTGTCGCCCAGATCGAAATCCCCGGCGACGGCATCTACGATTGCCGCTGGAATCGTTGGCTTCTGATCTACGAATGCGCTCACCAGGCAGTGCTCGCACACTAGGTTCACCACCCGTGGAATCCCGTTCGCGTATTTGTGAATCGACACCAGCGCCTCGGGCTCGAAAATCTGCCGCCCATCGGAGCCTGCGATCCGCAGCCTTTGTTGCACGTAAGCCTTGGTCTCTTCGAGCGTCAGCGGATGCGTCTTGGCCCGCAGCGTCAGTCTCTGCCGCAACTGCCGCAACTGCGGCTGCTTCAGCTTGGCTTCCAGCTCAGGCTGGCCGACGAGCACGATCTGCAGCAACTTCTCCGTGAACGTTTCCAGGTTGGTCAGCATGCGGATCTCTTCCAGCACTTCGTCGGTGAGGTTCTGTGCCTCGTCGACGATCAGCACTGCGGTCTCGCCTGCGCGGTAACGGTCGAGCAGCCAGTTGTAGAGACGCTGCAGGATCTGGCTCTTCGATCTCGTCTCGCACGGAATCCCGAAGTCCGCCATCATGTAATCGAGGAACTGGGGGACGTTCATCCGTGAGTTGAAGACGAACGCCGTCGCCACCTGCTGCAACCGCAGCCACTCCAACAGCTTGTTGATCAGCGTCGTCTTGCCCGTGCCCACTTCTCCGGTCAGCAGCACGAACCCCTTACGGCTCTGGATGCCATAGGTCAGGCAAGCCAGCGCTTCCTCCGTGTGCCGCGTCAGAAATAAATAACGCGGGTCCGGATTCACATTGAACGGGTTCGCCCGTAAGCCAAAAAACTCTTTGTACATAGCGGTCGCCTAGACCCCGACTTTCTCTTTCGCGGTATCCGCGCCGGCCTTGTCTTTGTCCTTGTTCCGGAACTTGCCGTTTCCGTTTTTCTCGACGTCGTCAGTCACCCACGGCAGTGAGACGAGCACGGGCAGCTGCAGGCTGGCTTCAACATCCGCTTCGTTGCGGATCGACTTGTCGCGCATTTCCAGCCACAGGGCCAGACCAAGTCCCAGCACGAGTCCCGCGCCCAACCCGCCACCTGCAAACAGCCAGCGGTTCGGGAAGCTCGGCGACTCCGGCAGGCTCGCCTGGTTCAGCAGGCGCATCTGTTCGCCCTGCTGCCGTTTTTCCATGTCGGTTGCCATCTCCGAGGTGCTCTTCTTCGCGAGTAGGTCCGTGTAAAATTTCTGCGCCGTGTCATAGTCGCGGGTCAGGAGCTTGTACTTCTCCTCCACTTCCGGGCTGATGGCTACCCGGCTCTGGTAGAGGCGGATCTGGTCCGCGATTCGCTTCTGCTCGCGGGTCGCTTGCGCCAGCACTTCCCCGTACTGGTGGATCTGCAACCGTAGCTGCCGGATCTCCGGCGGCTCGCTCAAGCTCGCCTTGTCGGTCGGGTCCGCGCCTTTGGCCGCTGCATCGTTAACCTCGGCCAGCTTCTTCTTGACTTCCGCGATGTCGGCTTTTGCCTTGATCACATCGGGATGGTCCTCGGTGTAACGCGCCTGCAAATACAGCAACTGCCCCTGCAGCGTGGTCAACTGCTGCTCGAGACTCTGCGGATTGGTGGTTCCCTGCGATGACTTCCAGGCGGCGAGTTGTTGCGCCAGCAAAGATTCGGTGTAGGCCTTGTCCTGCTGCGCCCGGTTCACAGTCTGGGTATCGGCGTCCAGTTGCGAATTCAACGATCCCAGCACTTTCAGGTTATTGTCTTCGTCGCCCGGCAACTGCCCGGCATATTGCCGCTTGAAAGCGGCCAGTTTCGAGTCCTGGTCGTCGAGGTTGTGCTTGGCCTCATCCAGCTGACGGCTGATGAAATCGGTCGTGCTCTGTGCCACTTGCTCGCGCGTGTTCTGGTTCTCGAACAGCATCATCGAGGTCAGATCGTTGCAAATGTCCTGGGCTTCTTTCGGACTGGGGCCGGTATAGTTCACATAGAATCCAGGCACGCTCGTACCCTGTCCTGGCTTCCGCTTCGCGCCCCCCGCGTTCGCGATCTGGCTCAGGTCCGTAACCACCGGCTCGATCGTCACGCCCAGACGGATCTCGTCGATCACATCATCCAGATTCTTGCCGCCCCGCAGCAGCCCCGGGTGGCGCTGTTCGATCATCGGCTGCAGGCGGTTGTGTCCCACCACCTGTTGCTGCATGGTCGCGACCCGCTGAGCCAGGTCCTGTGTGACCACCGACTGCACCACCCCCTCGGGCACTTTCTGGCCTTCCACCAGCACCAGAGCCTGCGAGGTGTACTTGGCGGTAAAGGCGTAAGAGATGAGGAACCCCGCCAGTGGTGCGAGCAGCGTCGGAATCAGGATCAACTTCATCCGCCGCTGCAACATGGATAGGTAGTCGTCTATGGTTAGATCGCGATTCTCAATCATTCCAGTATTCCCGTTCTGGCCGCCGCTCCCGACAGCCGTGAAATTAATCGATCCGTATCGGCCGGAAGTGCCAATCCAGGCCAATGGTCAAAACATGCCGGACCGAGATCCGGTTCCCGCACGGGACTCCGCCCACCGTGCACGTGCTATCCACAATCTGATCGTTGAACTGGTAGCTGAGGAATGCGCCCCAGTTGTAGCCGAATTGCCGGCGCACCGCGAAGCCGGCAAACACGTACTGGTAGGAGTTCGAGTCCACGCCGAGCTGGCTAGTCTCCAGCCGTTTGTTGCGCGAATACCCGATATCCACGTTCGCGTTGTAGCGCCGCCAGAACGAGCGCGCTGCGTTGATGCGCACCACGTCGCTCCCCGCTCCCGCGTAAAATCCAGACCCGCTGGTATTGAAGCGCTCGTAGCTGACCGCGGCCGTTGCCCTCTTGAACTTGTAGCGCAACGTCGCCAGTCCGCTTCCCGACAGGTGCGAAATCGTTCCCGACAGCGGATCCTGGATACGCGTCCACTGCGGCCCCGCTCCCATGACTAGGTCCATACGGCCCGACACCCGGCGGCCGTACATGAACTGCACCAACTCAGCGTTGATGTTGTCGGCGCCGACCGATCCCGGAAAATGAAACGTCTGGTAGCCGAACATCACGGCAATCTGGTCCTTCGGATTCAGCGTGTAGTTGTACCCGGCCTGGGCCCCGACCTGCTGGCTGTTGATGAGCCCGGCAGACGCATTGTCGAAGTGCATCAGGCCGTAGGAGCCCGCCGCCGTCACCGAGGAGCGCGGGGTCAGGTTCTCGACCACGTCCGCCACTGCAACGTTGGTGATGCGCGACTCCTGGCCGAGCGAACCGAATTGCTCCGATCCCAGGATGCCGTAGTGCCCGCCGAACCCGCTGCCCAACACGCCCATGCCTTCGCCGATTCCACCCAGACCCAGCTGAAATCCGCCCGAGCCTCCGTAAGAAGCGTCACCGAAGGAACCCTCCGGCAAGTAGCTGAACGAGTCGCGCAGGGTGAACTGCCCCGTTCTCCACAACAGGCTCTGCTGCGCCTGTAATTCCTGGATCTGCTTCACTCCCTGGCCGGCCAGGTTGTAGTAGGCCGCGCCCCCGACGTAGGCTGCCGCCAACTGGTAGCGGCTCCAGAGGCGCTGCATGGTGAGGCCGCCCAGCCCGCGAGTGACCGAGTGGATCGCCGGATAAGCGTCGCTGCCGATGTTGGTATCGAGCGATTCGCTGCCCTCGACCCCGCCCAGCAGCATGCTGCGCGGCTGAATGTTCGGTTCCAGTGATGGGCGGTCCAACCCGGAAATCGGCGGGTTGTCATTCACCAGCACCGGCGGGTTATCCTGCCCGAACGCTGCCGGCGGAGGAGTGCTCTGTTGCGACTCGGCCGGAGCCTGCCCGGCAGAATCCTGTCCCCAGGCCCCCAGCGAGCCCGCCACCAGCACCACCAGCACGCAAGTTGTTTGGCGTATCTTCATCATCAAATCCTTACGGGACCACGACCGTGTCGCCGGGTTTAAGCACCAGGTTCTGGTCGATCGCGTCGCCTTTGATCAGCGCCCGGTAGTTCACAGGAATCTTCTGCTGTTTCCCGCTACCTGTGCGCAGCACGTAGATACCCTTGGTATTGGCGAATTGGGTGAAGCCTGCCGTGGCCAGCGCCTGTAACACCGTCATGTTGGGCTGTAGCGGCATCGGACCGGTATGCGCCACCTCGCCCATCACATAGATCTTCTGACTGTTCATTGCCGTCACGATCACGGTCACGCGCGGGTCCGAAATATATTTCTTCAGCTTAATGCTGATCGAATCTGCGAGTTCGGAAGGCGTCAGTCCGGCGGCCACCACATCGTTCAACAACGGCATGGAAATCTTGCCGTCCGGCCGCACCGGAAGCGTCTCAGTCAGGTCCGGTTCCTTCCACACAGAAATGTGCAAAGTGTCATCGGCACCGATCTTGTAATCGGGTCCAGCCACCGACACCGGCTCGCTCTGCACTTTGTCCGGCTTCGCGGGCCCGTCACTTGCCTTGGCATTCGCCTGTGCCGACGCGCCCGACGCCAGCACCCCCACCAGCAAGAAAATCCCGAGCTTCATTTTCCCTTCCATGATTCTCTCCTGACCGCTTATGACGCTCCGTAGTCCTGGTATCCGATCTGCTTCAGCTTGTAGAGCAGAGCCTTGTAACTGATCTGTAACTCTTGCGCCGCTCGCCGCCGATTCCAGCGGGTGCGATTCAACACTTTCAGGATCAATTCCTTCTCGGCTTCCCGCGAGGCCGCGCGCGAGGCTTGTTTCAGCGAAATCCGCTCGCCGTTGCCGCCGTTTTCTGACCGCATTAATAAAGATCGCAGTCCCCCCATCGCGACCGACTCGTCGCCCAGTGCGACGATCGCCTTGGCCGCGTCCTCGAGCTCCCGGATGTTTCCCGGCCACACATACTCCTGGAACAAGCGTTGCGTCTGTGCACTCAACTGAGGCACCGGACGCCGGAAGTCCCGCGCATACTTGCTCAGAAAGAACTTCACCAGGCACGGAATGTCCTCTTTCCGCTGCCGTAGGGGTGGCAGCCGCAAACACACCGCGCTGACGCGGTAATAAAGATCCTCGCGAAAGCGGTTCGCCTTGACTTCGGCTTCGAGTTCACGAGCGCTTCCGCAAATCAACCGCGTGCGTGTCCGGACCGAGTGCCCGTTCCCTTTCGGCTCCGCCAGCGATTGCAGCAGGCCTTCCTGGCAGGCCGGGCTGAGATCGGCCAACTCTTCCAGGTACACCGTGCCCGTAGTCTCGAGCAGCCCCTCGGTTCCGTTGGCGGCCAGAATCTCGGGAACGATCTCCGCGCACGGTGCCACCCGAAACGGCTCCTCCCGATGCTCCGACATCTGGTGAATCCGTTCCGCGGTCGCTTCCTTTCCCGCTCCCGCCTCCGCCAACAGCAGGACCGGAACTTCGTTCCTCGCCAGTTCGCGGATCACAACCTCCAGGGCACGCATGCTCTGGCCCAGGCTCTCGACAAAGCTGTGCTCGGCAGCTTCGGCGCCTCGGGTACCGTTGCCTCCCGCGTTTTCAGGGAAATCTTTGGACATATAAACGCTAGTTTCTAGCCGGGGGAATATCACTATTGGGTCGGATGTTTTGGCGGGCTGGTTCAGAGCACGACATGTGCCATCTACCCGGCCCGACGATCAGCTTTCAGTCTGCACTTTTATTGCTTGTTTTCAATGGCTTGAGCCGGAAAGAAGACTAGTCCACCTGCCCCTGTCAACTGTCGGATAGCCTACAACATGCCCCCAGGAAGGGAAAGTTTTTACCCACTCCAAAGTAACAAGTGGGTATTACTTTTCTCCTATTCCCGTGCATGATCTTGTAAGTCATTGTCAAAAAAGGAGGCTCTTGCTCCGTCAGCGCAGAACTTGACGTAGTTTACCGGGGAAATCTGGCCCGCTCCCGTGTCCAATTTTTTTCCCTTCTTCCCCGATCTTTGCTGCCCACGTCTGGGGCAAACCAAGGTCACTCTTGATGCACTCCTTGATTGCGCGCCTTATGCGGTTCGCATATCCTCATCTTTGGACACCCCCGACAACTTCAGTTTTGAGCCCCGCCGCCCAAGCCGCGTCCCCGCCGCACGCCAGTGATCGTGCGTCTCTTGCGTCCACGCCGCTCTGGCAGGTGCTGGTGCTCTGTGCCGTACTGGCTTGGCTTTACGCTCCCGTGCTTGGACATTTGATTGCGCAGTGGAATCGCGATCCGAACTACTCCCATGGCTTCTTCGTGCCAGCCTTCTCGCTGTTCGTGCTTTGGCAGGAGAAGGATCGTTTGCGGAATCTGCCCTTACGGCCGTCGTGGTCCGGACTGCTGGTGCTCGCCTGTGCTCTCCTTGTGCTGATGGCGGGGGTGCTGGGTGCCGAGCTTTTCCTGTCGCGCTTCTCGTTTCTGCTTGCTCTCGCAGGGCTGGTGGTGCTGGTCTACGGCTGGAATTACCTCCACGCGGCGCTTTTCCCCTGGCTGTTCCTGCTGTTCATGATTCCGATCCCCAACATCGTTTTCAATGAGATTACGTTCCCACTGCAGTTGCTGGCTTCCAAAGCCGCTGCCTGGACGCTGCCCGCCCTCGGCGTTCCCGTATTGCGGGAAGGCAACGTCATCCAGTTACCGGCTATGGCGCTCGAGGTGGCCGAGGCTTGCAGCGGAATCCGTTCTCTCATGTCGCTTGCTACACTCGCCGTGATCTACGGATATCTGCTCGAGCCCCGCAAGGTCATCCGCGTGGCCTTGGCGTTTGGTGCCGTTCCCATCGCAGTGCTCGCGAACAGCTCCCGCATCGTCGGCACCGGGTTACTCGTGCAGTATTGGGATCCCGAAAAGGCCGAGGGTTTCTTTCACGCCTTCTCGGGCTGGCTGATCTTCGTGGTATCGCTCGCATTGCTCTTTCTCCTGCATCGCGCCCTGCAGTGGGTGTGGCTGAAAGGAGAGTCCCGCTGATGCGCCTTAACGCTCGTTTCTTGATCGCGCTCGTGCTCCTGGCCAGCACGGCTTTGTTTCTGCAGGCTCGCGGCCGCAGTGAAGTGTTCCCGCCGCGGCTCCCGATGGCGTCATTTCCGGAAAGGGTGGGCAACTGGACCGGCACCGACGTCGAAATTCCAAAAGACGTGCGCGACGTGCTCGGGCCCGGAGACTTTCTCCTCCGGGTCTACCGTCCCGACGATGAAACCAAGCCCGTAGCTGACCTTTTCATCGCCTACTTCCCGACCCAACGCGCGGGGGACACGATTCACTCACCCAAGAACTGCCTGCCCGGTGCGGGATGGACGCCGGTCGACTCGCGCCGCATCACACTTTCCGTGGAGGGCCACGCGCCCTTTGTTGTGAATCGCTACGTGATTGCCAAGGGCACCGATCGCCAGCTGGTTCTTTACTGGTATTGGGCGCACGATCGCGCCGTCGCCAGCGAGTACTGGGCGCGGGTCTACCTGGTCAGGGATTCCATCCGCATGAATCGCAGCGACGGATCGCTGGTGCGCATTACGACTCACATGCTGCCGGGGGAAACGGTCGACGCCGCCCTCGAGCGCGTGCTCCCCTTCACGGGAAAAGTAGTCCCGTTACTCAATCAGTACATCCCCCAATGAACCGCCAGACCTTAGGATGTTCCCGTACTCGTTCGCGTCCGGCCACTCCGGATTTGATTCGTAGAGTTCTCGATATCGAATTAAGTGTGCCGTCCTCGGGTGCCTTCGTCGCACCGCGAAGGGCTGCCATCATCGAACATCACTGCAGGGCGCGCTCAGCGCGCTTTCGTTGGGAGACTTAGCCATGAGGCGTGGTTCCGCATTCCGCTTGTACTTACTTCTCTTTCTGACCGCGGGCTTGTTTGTGGGCTGTTCGCGCGATCCCAACGTGCGCAAGCAGAAATATCTCGAGAGCGGCCAGCGCTATGCCGAGAAGGGCAAGTACCGTGAGGCCGCGATTCAATACAGCAATGCGATCCAGGTCGACCCGCGCTTCGGCAAGGCTCACTACCAGCTCGCGCTCACCTACCTCAAGTTGCAGGAGGCCAACCGCGCCTTCCAGGAGCTGACCCGCACGCTCGAACTCGATCCCGAGAACTACCAGGCCCGCATCGACATCACCAACATGCTGATCGCGGCCAAGTACTTCAAGGAGGCGCAAGAGAACCTCGATATCCTGCTCGCCAAGCAGCCGAACAATCCTGACGTCCACGCGGCGCTCGCGAATTTCAAGGACCGCCAGGGCGACCTCCCCGGCGCCATGCAGGAGATGCAAAAGGCCATCGCCCTCGACCCGAATCGCTCCGAGGCTTTCCTCAACTACGCCATCATGCAGATTCAGGCGCAACAGTACGACGCGGCTGAAGCCAGCCTGAAGAAGGCCGCGGAGCTTGATCCCAAGGCCATGAACGCTCAGCTTGCTCTCGGCGGTTTCTACCAGTCGCGCGGCCGCCTTCCCGAGGCCGAGGAGCAATTCAAGCACGCCATCACCGTCGACCCGAAGAATCCCGATCCGCGCTCTTCCCTGGCCCGCCTTTACATGCTGGAGGGCAAGAAGACTGACGCGGAGGCCTTCCTGACTCAGACCAAGAAAGATCTCTCGGACCTTCCCGCCGGCTACCGCATGCTGGGGGACTACTACTTCGCCACAGGCGATCTCGATAAGGCGGTCACCGAGTACGCCTCCCTTTATGGCGACCACCCCAAGGACATTCAGACCAAGAAGAACTACATCCAGCTCCTTATTCTGAAGAACCGGCTTGACGAAGCGCGCAAGTTGAACGACGGGATTCTGAAGGCCAATCCCCAGGATGTTGAGGCGCTCGTTTACCGCGGCCAGATCAAGATACGTGACGGGCATATCGACGAAGCCGTCAACTCTCTCCAGGCCGCGATCAAGAGCGATCCCGAGAACGCCGTGGCGCACTATCACTTGGGTGTGGCGCTCAGCCAGCAGGGCAACAGCGGGCGCGCTGAGACGGAGTGGCGCGAAGCGATCCGCCTCCGTCCCGACCTCATGGAAGCCCAACACGCCCTCGCCACAGTCTCCATTCGCAAGAGCGACTGGGAGGCTCTCGATCAGACCGCCTCCACTATCATTCAGGCCCAGCCCATGGCGGTCGACGGCTACGCTCTCCGCGCCATCGCTGATGTAAACCGCAAGCAGTTCGGCAAGGCCGAGCAGGACATCAACAAGGCCATCGAAGTCGCGCCCCAGAATCCCGCCGGCTATGTACAGATGGGCGCCTTGCGCCAGGTCCAGAAACAGTTTTCGCAAGCCGAGAAGTCCTACCTGAAGGCGCTGGACATCGATCCCGCCAACAGCGACGCTCTTAACGGACTGATGACCGTCTACATTCTGCAAAAGGATGTTGATAAGGCTATCGCCGCCGCGAATGCACAGATCGCCAAGGTTCCCAACAGCAGCGCGTTCTATGACCTGCTGGGAACGGCGCTGTTCAACAACAAGAAAGACAGCAAGGGAGCCGAAGCCGCTCTCCGCAAAGCTGCCGAACTCGATAAGAAGAATTCCGATGCCCTGCTCAAACTCGGCCAGGTCTTAAAGGCGGAGGGCTCTGTCGACCAGGCCATCGCCACCTATCAGCAGTCGGCAAAGGACAATCCGAACGAAGTCTTCTTCCCCATCTTCCTGGGTGAGCTCTACGAAGCGCAGAAAAACTGGACGGCCGCCAAAGACATGTACCAGAAGGCGCTCACCATCCAGCCCGACAACCCGGTCGCCTCCAACAACCTCGCCTATGTCATGCTCATCACCGGGGGCAATATCGATGTGGCCATCTCGCTGGCGCAGACCGCCCGCCGCCTCATGCCCGATAACGCCAACGCAGCCGACACCCTGGGCTGGGCCTACTACCAGAAGGGCAACCTGGGCAGCGCTCTCGATCTCTTCAAGGAAGCCGTGGGCAAAAATCCGAATGACGCCACGTTCCACTACCATCTGGGGTTGACGTACCAGAAGCTGGATCAGCCAGCGCCGGCCAAGGAACAGCTGCAGTTGGTGCTGAAGCTGAACCCGAACTACCCTGATGCCGAAGACGTCAAGAAGGCCCTGGCTCAACTCGGCCAGCTAGCGGCGAAGTAGATCGGGCCAGCGTTCTGCACAGATCGGTGTTGACCGTCCGGCGCCGGGTTCGGTCGACCGTCTGGCAGGCATCTCCCAGCGTGATCCGGCCGGCTTATCCTCACGACAAAGTCTGACATCGGTCCCGCGTCGCAGCTTGTCACTTGCCATGCCTGCCAACGCGGCCTACGGTTCAATCCGCCCGACTACCAATGCTGGCTTGGATAGAAACATGTTTCGAGCGCCCGAGGTGTCCGACAACCTACGCCGTTCCAACAACTTCCTCCGACTGCCACCGCCTTCTCGCTGGTTCCGCCGGGTGGGGTCTTCGCTGCGCCGCTCGGTCCGCGATCGCTACTCCAACCTGCGAACGCGGGCGCGCCGACTCCGTCCCCCAAACTTGAGTCGGACCGCTAGAAGTTGGCCCAGTAAACCGCCGTTTCCCTCCTCCGTCGAGTCGTTGAATAACTATCCGAGGCACGATACACTCTCCCGACTTTCGCTACGGCATTTCCCGGTCAGGAGAGTTTGCATGGCGGATGAGGGCGTGCAGGAGGACATCCTCGAAGGGTGGAAGGCTGTCGCCGACCACCTGCACAAGACCGAACGCACCGTCCAGCGTTGGGAAAGGGCGAGGGGCTTGCCCGTGCGGCGGCTCAAGGCGAGTTCGCCCGAAGAAGGGTCCCGCGTTTTCGCGTACAAGAGCGAACTGGATGCATGGTGGCAGGAGCAGCTCAGCCGCCCAGATCCGAACGGCGACGATCCCACCACGACGCCGGAAACTCTCACTCCCTCCGACTCGGACCTCGACGCCGACCGACCACGCCCGCGTCACACACCATCGTTCTGGATCGCGATCACGCTCGGAACTGTCTTGGTCGCAGTGGGTGTCCGCTGGGCGAGGTCCGTAATCTGGCCTCCACTTCCGGGGAAAATCACACTGGCCGTCCGTCCCTTCAAAAATCTGAGCGGAGAATCCGGGGAGGACTTCGTCGCGGCTGGATTCACCGAAGAAATGGTCAGCCGGCTGGGTCAGCTTCATCCCCAACACATGAGCGTGATCCGCCTGACTCCTGCGTACGCCGCCGCCCAACTGGACCGGCTGTCGAAGGATCTTCATGTCGATTATGTTCTCGAAGGTACCGTTCGCCGCATTGGCGATCAGGTCGCGACCACAGCCCAGCTCGTGCAAGTCAGCAATCAGACCGTGGTGTGGGGCGAGAGCTACGATCGGGACCTGCAGCACCTGCTGCTTGTCGAGAAGGAAGTTGCCGACGCGATCGCCAGCGAAGTGTTCCGCAAGCTCCCTCTCCACTCGGCTCCCGCGCGCGAGGTCAATCGCGACGCCTACCTCGCTTATCTGGAAGGTCGCTATTTCTGGAACAAGCGCACCAGCGCGAGCCTGACTCAGGCCCTCGCCTTGTTCAAGAAGTCGATTGCCATCGACCCCACATATGCTCCGCCTTACGCGGGACTCGCCGACTGCTACGAATTGCTGGGATCAGCCCCCTTCACCACACTGCCTCCCAGCCAGGCTTTCCCCCAGGCTGAGGAAGCTGCCCGCAAAGCTCTCCAACTCGACGAGACCCTAGCCGAAGCGCACGTCTCGCTGGGCTACTCCGACACCGTCTACGAGTGGAATCTTCCCGAAGCGCGAAAGGAATTTGTCCGCGCCTTGCAACTGCGTCCCGACTACGCGACCGCGCACCAGTTCTACGCTTACTACCTGACCGCCATCGGCGATCTCGATGGCGCCGTCGCCGAGCGTAAACGAGCGCTCGAACTAGAACCGATCAATCCTTTGCTCACTTCCGCCCTGGGAGAGGCTTACTACCAGCAGCGCCAGTTTGACCGCACCATCGAACAGAACTCCAAGTCACTCGAACTCGATCCCAGCTACGCCATTGCTCTCGTCAACATCGGCCGCGCTTACGAACTGAAGGGCATGCATGCTGAGGCGCGCGATGCCTTCCAAAAGATTCTCGCCGTTTCTCCCGACAACCCTGCGGTTCTTGCCCTCCTTGGACACGAGTATGCGGTCTCCGGCGAAACTGCCAAGACCAACCAGATCCTTCAGAAGCTGAAAGAGGTGTCTGGCCACACCTACGTTTCACCGATTTACTTCGCGCTGGTCTATACGGGCATGCGTGATCTCAATCATGCCTTCCAGTGGCTCGAGGCCGCCCGAAAAGAGCGCAGCGAATACCTTGTCTATCTGTCCAGCGAGCCGCTGGCCGACCCGCTCCGCAACGATCCCCGCTTCCCGCGACTGCTCGAACAGGTCGGATTGAAACCCGCCAATCTTCCGGCGCAAGCAACGAACTAGCTCGCCGCAAATCTCTCACCCCTTCCATCTACCGCCGCGGGTATCTACGCCGCCACGACACCGCCCGGCATAGTGCGACAGGCCATGGCTGGCGCGCCTTGTCGCTTGCGAGTCGTCTTCCAGCCGCACTAACGTCCCCCATTATGAAAAACGCGCTTTCGCTCCTTGCATGGATGGCAACTTCGATTCTGGTTTCCGAACTGCTGGGGTATCTTCTGCACCGCCTGCTGCACAGCGACAAGATCGGCTTCCTCAGCAGAAGTCACATGAAGCACCACCTGGTACTCTACGGCCCGCTCCAGCCACAGCGGCCGAGCGCGGGCTACCACGATGCGACCACGGGCGAAATCGCACTGGGCAACGTCGGTCTGGAATGGCTCATCCCTGGAGCCATCGTCCTGGCCTCATCGGTGACGGCGTTGCATCTGCTTGGCGTCGCCTTGCGCTATCAGATCGCGTTCGTTGCCACCTCGCTCGCATGGAGCTTTCTCATGTTCAGCTATCTGCATGACCGCATGCATATCGCCGGCTTCTGGATGGAACGCAACCGCTGCCTAAAGTTCTGGTTCGTGCGCGCGCGGCGCTCCCACGATATTCACCACTGGGCGCTTAGCGACCAAGGACTCATGGACAAGAACTTCGGCATCGGCTTTTTCTTCTTCGATCACCTGTTCGGAACTCACACGCGGGAGCAGCGAGGCTTCAACCACTGCGGATACCGTGCCGCCCTGCGCCGCTTCGGTGATCTCGTGGGGACGGAAGACGGACGGATTTCTGACTGTGGCGATGGGGAGGCATGCGAAGATCGCATCGACAGCGAAGGATCGCACACTCTCGAATGCCAGACCCTGCGCTGAGGCTCGCCCAGAATCGCTCCTCTCTGCGCTAGGTGCACCCAACCGCATCAACTCTTACCCGATGCCGAACGCGGTGCCTTTTTGGTGCCTTGTTGAGAGTCGGAGAAAGGATGTCGGAACCGTCGGATGGCAGTTCGACCCGCATGGCGTCGTCCCCGACCCCGTGGATGGCGGTCGCTGAAGGGAACCCGTTCGGCCAAACGCCGCTCCCAGCGCGGATTTCGCTTGACAATCGTGGACCTGGGTGTAAGTTATCTGTCGCTCCGTCGAGCCGCGCCAGCCTACCCCCGTTGCCGACTGAGCCGGCCTTCGAGTCTGTCCTGGCCCCATCCGCCGGTGAGGACTGTCCCAACGAGATCGCAGCCTCGAGGAGAGGGGTGCGTAGTTGGCGGAAATTCGACTCCGGAACTTATGCACTGTCGGGGCTGCCTGAGCAGCGCCTGGGGGAGAGCTGCTCAAACGAAGCGTCCCGGACTCATTGAGTCCGGGACGCTTCGCTTTGAAGCAGATCGTAGATTGCGAAGTTCAGGAAGGGCTGGCAAGCCGCACAAGCGCGATTTCAGATACAGAAGAACGAGGTCGCGGAGTCTGTGGTGGCGCCCCTGATGGACACAACGTCAATTTCAGTGTCGAACCAATTGCAACTGTGTAGCGCCTTTCTCGCGCAGATTTTACCTGGCAGTCCATCTCCAGCCGGTAAGAAAGCACATGTGCTAAGTGATTGATGGTTCTGCAATTCTCAGGAGTGCGGGTTTCGGAGGCAGAATTGCAATCACAACGAGAGAAGGCATTTCAGAACGTACCCGGGGGAATTGCACGCTCCCGCACGAGACCCGTGTCGGGCTTGCGTGAGTGACACGTCGGAAAAGCCGTGAACTTCTCGCATCTGGAGGTGTGCATGGACCGCGACGAACCCCACCAGCGAAGGCGTTGGCAGGAACTCGCCGCAGAAGCGGCGATTGAAACCGACACTCGCAGGCTAATGGAGCTGGTCACCGAGCTGTGTGATGAGTTTGAACGGGATGGAAGCAAACGCATGGGCAACACGACTACAGAAGATCGTGTATAGGCGTATCCGCCGTCGCGTGGCATGTTGGTGCAAGTGTTCGACCGTTCTACCCTCGAGGACCGAATCATGGCTCTGTGCCAAAGGGCTGTTTCGGCAGGGGACCCAGAGCTGGAAGCAATTCTGACCGAGCTGAGATTGGCTCTCCGGGAGCATATCCGGTTTATGCGAGAAATGACTGCCGCGACGCTGACACCGGAAGTCATCGATCCGCCGGCCGTAGGCCAATCGCTCCGGAAGAGACCGGAATAACCTCGCCGGGCTCGTTACTCAGTCACAGTTCGCGTGTCGCAAACCAACGGTTCCGAGCCCGGCGAAAAGATCCGTCCGTTACACGTTCACGGCTTCAAAGCCACGTTCTTTACGGGCACCGCAGCGACTGGGGCCAACGCGCGGATTTCCTGCTTGCGCGCCTGCGGCGCCTGCGAACTCTTCAAGCGCGAATTGGTCGGGCGGACCTTACGCAGCGTCGTCTTTGCAGCAATTGCCGGACTCGGCTTGGCCCAGGGATCGTACCAGGTGGGGTCCGTTTCCTGCTGCGCGAACGCCGGAACGAGAAGCATCAGCAGGGTTAAGGCTGCGAGCAGCGGTTCATTCACTCGAGATTTCTTGAAGAATTTCATACATTACCTCCGCCGTTCCAGGCTCACTGGGCGTTGCATCGGACGCCTGTGGATTGAACTCGCCTGTGAGTTAGGCAATCGAAATGCCGCACCGGACCTTGGCTGCCCTCGATGCGGAAAGTTTCGGGTAATTCACTGGCAACAAAGGATATAGCTCACCTTGGACTCGGACGGCTGCATTCCTCGCGGAGGCTTGTGATGAAGATTCCGTTAACCGTCGGGTTAGCGGCGTGAGCCGAACGGATACGCCGCCGCCGGTTTGGGCAGCAAAATCCACAAAACCTTAGGAACGCAACGGAGCGGAAACGTTCCTTTGATCTCGGGTCTTCTGATCTCGGGTCTTCGTCTACGCCTGATCGATACGGCGCAGACAGGGCACCCTTCCAACGACGAAGGGGACCGATGATCTGACCCCCTTCGCCGTGCGCCGTAGCTGTGAGTGCAATGGATCACTTCATGTGGATGGTTTTGCCGTCGGGATCAAGCGTGCCCGTAACCCGAACCTGCTTGCCCTCGTACTCTTTTAGTCCGTCCTGGCGGTCAATGTCATAGGTCTTGCCGCTGGCATCCTGAAGAACATACTTGCTGCCCGATTTCACGATCGTGCCGCTGAAAGTCTGGGTCTTGTCGGATGATTGGGCCTGGGAGTCGTTGCCTTTCTGATTCGCGGGCGGCTGTGCCTGGCCGGGATCCTGCTGTTGCTGCTGCGATGATGGCGAGTTAGGGGACTGCGTGTCGGACTGTTGCGCAAAAAGCGGGGCGGTTGCCAGCGCCGTCGCGAGTGCACCAAGAATCCATAGAGATTGCGTGCATTTTTTCATTACATCCTCCCAAGGGAGATTTAGGTTCTGCATTTGCGCTGCAAACTCGCGGCCACAGGGAGCACCTGCCGACAAGTTTTCGCACCTCAATTTAGGAACTGTTTGCCCTGAATCTGTTAGCGCGATCCGGGCTTTTGGGGCCCGGTGAATACATCGCGCTCCTCAGGGAATGCGCGGGCCAGGTTACGGGGAATGCCGTAGAGGGGCAGAGTCCAGGCCTGCGTAGGTGGGCAGTTGACTGAGAAATATTTTCACCCGCACGCACCGAGGCTGCGAAGATCGATGCGAAACGTCGGACTGGACAGGACGTAGGAACTGCGCTGTAATCCCTGTGCATTGGACAGGGATTGAAGGTGTCGGGCGCTCGGGCACGCCGTAATCCCGGACGATTCGAAACGCGAGGCGGTGACGGATCCGCTGGAGGTTGCCATGTCCCGTCGGAATAGCGTTGCTTCCCTTTTCCTCGCCAGTATGCTGACTCTGATCAGCACGTGCGGACGGCACGATTCCAAAGAAAGATATTTTCTGGTGGCGGCGAATATCCAGCTTCCGTACTGGCAGAGGGCGGGCGCTGGATTTCAGGACGCTGCCGCCGAGCTGGGTGTGCAGGCGAAGTTGGTTGGGCCGCAGAATTACGATGCCAAGGCGGAACAGCAGGCGTTCGAACAGGCGCTGCAGGAGAAGCCGGCGGGAATCCTTCTGAATGTGGTCGAGCCGGGACTGCTGATCTACGACATCAACAAGGCGATCGCGGCAGGTGTGCCAGTGATCACGATCGACGCAGACGCTCCCGCGAGCAAGAGGTGGTTTTTTATCGGGACCAATAATTACCAGGCGGGTTTGCTCGGAGGAGAGCGGTTAGCGCAGGAACTGAAAGGCAAAGGCAAGGTCATGTTTTTCACCATGCCCGAACAGACCAACCTGGCGGACCGGCTGCGCGGATATCGCGAGGTGCTGGCCAAGTCGCCGGGGATTCGCGTGGCGCGCGTGGTGGACATCGAAGGAAATCCGCGGGTCGCCTTCGATACTGTGACCGACATACTCGGCAAAGACCGCAGCCAGGTCGATGCGTTTGTGTGCCTGGAAGCGCAGGCCGGGCGCGAGGTGGCGACCGTGCTCAACAGCCGGCACGTGCAAGACAAAGTAGTCATCGCGATGGATACCGACGCCGACACGTTGGACTGGATTCAGAAGGGCGTGATCGCCGCCACCATCGCGCAAAAGCCCTACACGATGGCCAAGGTGGGATTGCACATGCTCGACGATCTGCACCACAACCAGGCAGGCCGTCTGAATGGAGATTGGTCGAAAGACAGCTTCGCACCAGTGCCGGCATTCGTGGATACCGGAACGGCGCTCATCGACAAGACGAACGTAGAGTCGTTTCGCCAAGAGCGAGCTAAGAAGTAACGGCGCTCGGGAGTTCGAGAGAAAAGAAAAAACCCGCCGTATCCCGACGGCGGGTCTTTCGGTACAGGAGTTGTTTCCGAACGTACAGCTTAAGCGAGGCTGAGCTTGCGCCGAATGACACCCGCCAGACCGATCAGGCCGGTTCCGAACAGGCTCAGAGTTCCCGGCTCCGGAACGACGATGTTGGTATCGCCGCTGGAGATGGTCGTCGAGCCGTTGAAGAAGCCCTTACCGGTGTTGATGGTCAGCTGAACCGTTGCGCCATCGGTGGCGTAACCGTTGCCCAGAGCGCCCGAAACCGCGCCCGTGAGGGTGTAGTTATGGGTACCATTGGCGAGAGTAACCACCGTCCAAGTCACGGGACCGCTGAATGAGCCGCTGAAGATCACGCCATTGGGAACGCCGTTGGTGCCGTTGCCTATGATCATGAACGAGCCGCCACCCGCGAACGTCCCCCCACCACTCAACGTGCCGCCGGTAAGAGCGCCCGTCGAGAAGGAGAAGCTGCCCAGATTGGAGCCCTGATCAAGGCCGCCCCCGTAAAGCCCATTGACATCGATGATGGTCGAACCGGTCAGCGACAGGCCGCTGCTGCTCCCCGAGAGTGTGCCACCCCCGTTCGTGATGTCCACGCCGCTCGCAAAAGCTGCCAATGGCAGGGCCAGTGCCAGGACAGCTAGCAATAATACTTTCTTAACCATGAATTTACCGCCTCCTAGGAAGGTTCCGAATCACTTGAGCCTCTGGGGACGAGACCGAAGTCGTGGGCCGCATCTTCGGGGGGGAAGACTAGTACCCGCGCTGTGTAAGAGCACACTGGATGCCAAAACCGTTGAAAAAACACGTCCTCATTTTCACCGGTTTAGGGGAGAAAACATGTCGGGTACCACACCCAAGCTGCAAACCTCTGCGCATGTAGGTAATTTCCCTTCGAAAACCCTTGCCAGGCACGGGATTTGGGTGAAAAAAGCGCTGCAGTGACATATCCGCACAAAGGCGATGGAAAGGCGAATCCAGGAACACTCTGGAACGAGGTAGCGAGCGGTCTTCGGGTGCGCTTCAGTCGGCGGCGATGCCAGTACCTGCCGCGTTCTCGCGGCGGCGCACGGTGCGATTCGAGGGCAAACCGGCATCGCGAATCTTGTACAGCAGGGCGCGGTAGCTGATGCTGAGCGCGCGGGCCGCCTGCTTGCGATTCCAGTGATTCGCTTGCAAGACTTTCAGTATTACCTTGCGCTCGAGTTCGCGAGTCGCCTGGCGGGTCAGCTTTTTCAGGGAGATCGGGCCGTCCAGATTGATCTCCGGATTGAAATATTCCTGCTCCCGGGTGACCAGATCGCTGGAGATGACTTCCTCCGCGCCGAGAATGACGTAGCGCTTGACCAGGTTCTCGAGTTCACGGATATTGCCAGGCCAGTGGTATTTCTGCAGGACCGCCATGAGTTCGACCGAGAGCACCTTGGCGCGGCAGTTGTACTTGCGGTTGTAGTACTCGAGGAAGTAGTTCACCAATTCGTCGATGTCGCCGCGGCGCTCACGCAGCGGCGGCAACGAGAGGTTCACCACATTGATGCGATAGAAGAGATCCTGACGGAACGTTCCATTCTCGATTTCGTTTTCCAAGATGCGGTTGGTGGCGCAAACCACGCGGACTTCAACTTTCTTGTCCTCCTGCGCCCCGATGCGGCAGAACTGGCCGTCCTGAAGAAGCTGCAGCAACTTCGACTGCAGCGCGAGATCGAGTTCGGAGATTTCGTCGAGAAATAGCGTGCCGCGATGGGCCATTTCCACGCGTCCGGGCTTGGTCCCGTAGGCCCCGGTAAAGGCGCCTTTTTCATAACCGAACAACTCGCTTTCCAGCAGAGTTCCCGGGATCGCGGGACAGTTCACCTTGACATAGGGTCCAGTTCGCCAAGGGGAACGGCCGTGAATCATGCGGGCAATGATGTCCTTGCCGGTGCCGCTCTCGCCTTGAATCAGGACGGGAACGTTGGCGGCAGCCACCTTGTCCATGCGCGACCGGAGAGCTTGCATGGCGTCGGAGCGTCCAAAAATGACGGACTCCGGGGGAATCTCCCCGATGGGCTGAACCAGCGAACTGACGGAATTTGTCGTTGTCATGGCTTTTACGGCGGGTCCGACCCGCGACAACCGGATGTGTGCATCCCGCACGCCAAACCTTACGAGACGGGTTGGCGGAATGAGAACATTACCCTATCGTCCTAATTGGGAACGAGTTAGCTGCTTGGGCACGCTGCCGGGGCGAGTGGCTTTGCCGAGTAGCCGGACAGGGCGTATGCCACAAAAGTGTAGGAAAGAACTTTCACACTACGGAAGCAAGTTTCCTTCGGGAGGATAGAGTCTTTGGCGTACTTCGCAACAATGGGCGGGAGAACTTGAGGCCGACCAGATGATAGCCTTCGGCATGAGTAACACGAACGGTTCGAGCGCGGAGGGTCCGAGCGGCCCGGGGCAGCGAGGCGGCCGCGGCGAGAGGTGCACTGGGGATCTCGAGCAAAACCTGCGCGGATTGCGGCAAGGAGCGGCGCACGGCAACCAGGGCTCCCCCGGCGCTGATGTTGAGAGCCGTGGCGAACTCAAGAAATTCCTTGCCCTTCTCATCCCGGCTGCGAACGAACACAGGGATGGCAAGGGCCAAGCGGGTCCATTTGCGACGTTCTTTTTCGGATCGGCGTCGGATCAAGGGGGGTCCCCTAACGTTAGGGTTTACATCGGGATGATGGCACCTAAGGGGCCAAATCCTGAAAAGGCACCGAGGAAACCAGGAGTTTTGGCCGAAAGGATCGGAAGAAGCCGGAAACGGCGCTCTCTGCACGTGAATTGGACGGGTCAGTCGATCTTCAGGAGGGTACTACCCGGGCCGGTTGACCCAGATCCGCAAATCGTTGAAAAGTGCAATGATTTACCCTTCTGTGGCAATTCCGGTGCCTTTTTCGTTGACAACGTCGGTTCACGTATCCTACGATTTACCTACGTCATTCTTCTGAAAAGCAGTCTGTAAGAGTTTGTACCCTCCCCGTTCGCCAAGCCACTAGTGTTTCCGATTATGGGCGCAATTTCGGACAATACGTGTCTTCCGCAGGCCAGTGCGAAGACCGAAGGGCAAGCTCGCCCGGCGCAGGCGGAACCCGGGATTGAAGCCGGTGGCGCCGCCGACTATCCGGCGGACTTGCTGCAGAATTACCGTCAACTGTGCGAGCGCTTTCAGCGCACCACCAACGCTCTCGCCTCGGCCGCTCACGACCTGAAGACCCCGCTCGCGATCCTGAATGGATACGTCGAACTCCTGCAAAGCGAGAAGCTCGGGCCGCTAAATCAGCGCCAAAAAGACGTGATCGGCGACATGCAGGCGAGCGGGCAACGGTTACAACACTTCATCCAGGATTTTCTGTCATACACGGTTCTGGAAACCGGTGAATTGCGTATGCAGTATGAGTCCGGCGACATCAACGCTTCGCTATCGGAAGTGTGCCGGCTATGGTCGCATCGTTTCCAGGAGAAGGGCCTGGCGCTGTACTTCCTGGCCAACGAAAAGCTCCATGAGTTCCCCTTCGACTCAGCCAAGATTCAGCGCGTGATTTCGAACTTACTGGAGAACGCTTCCAAGTTCACGCCAGCGGGCGGCACGGTCTGGCTGCATGCCGAGCCGTACATGTGGGACCGGCGCGCCGCCACCAAACCAGAGCTGGAGAAAGAGCGCCGCCGCCAGCCGCTCTCCTCACCGAACGCCGTGAAAGTGAGCGTGTCCGACACCGGCCCCGGAATTCCTCCGGAATATCACCTGGAAGTGTTCGACGATTTTTTCCGACTGCCCGGCAATGAGAGCCAATCCGACGGCATGGGCCTGGGATTGGCCATTGCACGCCGCCTCGTGAACGCGATGGGCGGTAAGCTCTGGGTCGAAAGCGAACCCGGGGCGGGATGCAAGTTCAGTTTTCTGGTACCCCTGAAGCCCTCCCTCAACAGCTCAAGCAAAGGAAAGACGAAATGAGCGAAGCGACCAACATCCTGCTGGTGGACGATGAACCGGGAATGCTCCGGTACATCCGAACCCTGCTGGAAGTGGACGATTACAAAGTTGAGACGGCATCGACCGGCGAAGAGGCGTTGCAGCGAGTGGAGAGGGGGCTGCAGCCGGACTTGGTCTTGCTGGACGTCCTGATGCCAGGCATCGACGGGCTGGCTACTCTCGAACAGCTGCGGCAGTTGCGGCCGGGGGTGAAAGTCGTGATGCTCTCGTGCGTGAACGACACCCGCAAAGTGGTGCAGGCGATGCGTCTGGGCGCGCAGGACTACCTGACCAAGCCGTTTCAGAAGGCGGAATTGGATGCGGTGATCGACCAGTGCCTGGGCAAGAACCAGCAGGCATTTTCGGGCGAAGTCGAGGAGCTGTTCGACGACGTGTTCTTCGTGGCGGCCAGCCCGGCGATGCGGAAGATCCGATCACAAGCAGCCCTGGTTGCGAACGTGGACATCCCCGTTTTAATGCTCGGCGAAAGCGGCACCGGCAAGGAAGTCCTGGCGCGGCTCGTGCACAAGCTTTCTCCGCGTGCCCACCGGACCTTCTTGAAGGTGAATTGCGCAGCCGTCCCCGCAGACCTGTTGGAGAGCGAGCTCTTCGGATACGAAGCGGGCGCATTCACGGGGGCTACCCATCCCAAACCCGGCAAATTCGAGCTTTGCAACAAGGGTACGATCCTGCTGGACGAAATCGGAGAAATGCCGCCGAGCCTGCAGGCGAAGCTGCTGCACGTGCTGCAGGACAATCAGTTCTCGCGTCTGGGCAGCCGGAGTGTGGTCAAGGTTGACGTACGCATTCTTGCGGCTACGAACATCAATATTCCGGAAGCGCTGGCGACCAAGCGGTTGCGCGAGGATCTCTACTACCGGCTCAACGCGTTCACGCTGAGCCTGCCGCCTTTGCGGGAACGGAAAGAGGAAGTTCCGATCCTGCTGAAGCATTTCATGTCGCGCATGTCTGAGCGCTACGCCCGCGCCCCCCTGCCGCTTTCACCGACCCTGATGGCTGCCTGCCTCGAGTATTCGTGGCCAGGCAATCTGCGTGAACTAAGCAACTTCATCAAGCGTTACCTAATCCTGGGCGACGAGACTTTGGCCATCGCGGAGCTCAGTCCGAAAAACGATGTCAACGGCGGACAGCGCGCCGATGGATCCGCCAAAGCGGGTACCGGAGAATCGTCGGCGGGCGGCCTGAAGTCGCTGGCCCGTACCGCGAAAGACGAAGCCGAGGCGGCCGCGATCACGCAGGCCCTCGAACAGACTAATTGGAATCGTAAGCAGGCTGCCGCACTGCTGAAGATCAGCTACAAGGCGTTGCTGTACAAGATCCGCCAGTACGGGATTGCCGAAACGCGCAGCCACCATCGGCTTTCGGCCGGGGCATAGAAGTAGGTAATTCGTCGAACGGCCATGAAGCAAGACCTCACAGGCCACCTTGGCGCTACCGCTTTCGCCGGCGAACTATCATTCCGAGTCCCTTAGTCGACGATTGACGTGACGTACCTTCCCCGCGGCTACAACCACTCTGGCGGCCTTTATATGTCCGGTGTTTGGGTATAAATTGAGTGATCTTCGGCTCCCGGAGTTGGACCATTCTTGTATGTCCTTGCCTTCTTCTGCTAATCAGGTTCCGGCGCCGCCCACCGGTAAAGCCCTGGCCGATTTTCTTCTCTCCGGTCAATTACTGGATGCGGTTCCCGACGCAATGGTCGCGGTCGAGTCAGATGGAACCATCGTGCAGGTCAACTCGCAGGCGATGGAGATGTTTGGCTACACGCGACGGGAGTTGCTTGGGCAAAAGATCGAAGCGCTGGTGCCCGAGCGCTATCGGCAGCAACACGGTGGTCATCGCGACAGCTTCGCCCAAAACCCGAAGGTGCGGAGGATGGGTGCGGGGCTAGAGCTGTTTGGCAGGCGGCACGACGGCAGTGAGTTTCCGGTTGAAATAAGTTTGAGTCCGGTCTCGATCGGGAACCATACGCTGGTGTTCAGCGCGATCCGCGACATCACCGATCGAAAAGAGATCGAGGCCGAGTTGCGGCGTGCGAAAGACGAACTTGATCGCCGCACTGCACAGGAAATCGGCCAGTATCGGGCGCGGCTAGCTTCGATCATTGATTCCTCGGAAGACGCGATCATCGGCAAAGACCTGGACGGCGTCATCACCAGCTGGAACAAGGGAGCAGAAACGATTTACGGGCACCGGGCGAAAGAGGTCATCGGGAGAAACATTTCGTTGCTGGCGCCCCCGGAGCGTCTCGACGAGATTCCGGACATCCTGCGGAGGATTCGCCGCGGCGAAAGCGTGGAGCACTTCGAGTCGGTGCGAGTGGCGAAGGATGGGCGTCGGCTCAACGTTTTCATTTCCGTTTCTCCTCTGCGAGACACGGCTGGAAACGTGGTGGGGGCGTCGGCCATCGCTCGCGACATTACCGCACAGAAGCGAGCCGAGGAGCATCTTCGGCAGGTTCAGAAGATGGAAGCGATGGGGCGGCTTGCGGGAGGAGTGGCACACGATTTTAACAACGTTCTGGGCATCGTCAGTGCGTGCAGCGACCTGCTGCGCAGCCGCATCGACGCCGACTCGGAATCCGCGGAATTCGTTTCCAACATGCGCAAGGCGGTTGAGCGGGGCTCGTCCTTGACGAAGCAATTACTGGCCTTTAGCCGAAAGTCCGTGATCCAGCCGCAGGTGCTGGACCTGAACGAGCGCCTGAAGGAGACCAGCAAGCTGCTCCGGCCCCTCATGGGGGACGCGGTTGAAATCGTCCTGGCTGCGCACTCCGGGGCGGCGCTCATCGAGGCCGACCCCGGCCAGCTAGATCAGATTGTTCTGAACCTGGCTGTGAATTCGCGAGACGCCATGCCGCGCGGAGGAAAGTTCGCTCTCGAGACTTCGACGGTGCACCTGGATGAGACCTTCATCGAATTTCACCAGCCTCTGGAACCCGGACTGTTTGTTCTGCTGGCGGTGAGCGACACTGGCATTGGGATGGACGCGGCCACAATGGCACGGGTGTTTGAGCCCTTCTTCACCACCAAGGAAGCAGGCAAGGGCACCGGGTTGGGACTCGCTACCGTATACGGAATCGTGCAGCAGAGCGGCGGCCATATCTGGGTCTACAGCGAACCCGGACAAGGTACAACGTTCAAGATCTACTTTCCGAGTGCGGAGCACAAGATTGGGATCCAGAGCGAACCCGAGAGTGAGGCTGCAATTCCCAAGGGGTATGGCAAGACGATTCTGCTGGTGGAAGACGACGAGATCATGCTGCGGATGACCGGCAAGCTTCTCGAAGAACACGGGTACAGAGTCCTGGTGGCGAAAGACGGGAAGGCAGCCCTGGAATTGGCGGAGGAGTACGGAGCACGCATCGACCTGCTGCTGACCGACGTGGCCATGCCGGGGGTGAGCGGTCCGGAACTAGCGACCTGGCTGGGCACGTCCCGGCCGGGCCTCAAAGTGGTGTTCATGTCGGGCTATACCGGCGAACTGATGAGGCATCACGAAGTGACGAAGGGGACCCTGCTCGACAAGCCCTTTACCCGGGTTACCCTCTTGCTCACGGTTCACCAAGCTCTTGCCTGAGGGGCTATTGGGCTAACCGTAGCGGTAATCACTCGCCTGAGTGATGGAGATCACACAGCGCTGCGGGAAATCACCCAGAGAGACGAGTCCAAGACGCTCGACCAGGAAAGCCAGACGAGCTGCAGTTCTCCTGTACATCACTGAAAACAATTGACTTATACTTGCGCCCCTCCTTGTGGAGGGGCATGGTACGGAAATGGCGCGTGGCGTGCCCTTCTCCATGGCATTCGAGGAGGCAGACCATGGCCACGCAACCGATCCGGAACAGCCACAACCATCCTGAAGGTTCGCCGTTTAGCGATCTGCCTCCAGCTGTTACCCAAGCATTGGAGACACTGACGCTGACCAACGAGTTCCCCACTGGAGCAATTCTGTTCACCGAGGGTCAGGAGGCCAAAGGAATCTACATCGTGCGCCGCGGGGCGCTGAAGCTTTCGGTTTGCGCGAGCGATGGGCGCACTCTGATTCTGCGCATCGTGGAGGCCGGGGAGGCGCTGGGGGTAGCCGCCGTGATTGCGGGACGCCAATACGAGGCCACCGCGGAAGCCCAGGAACCGTGCGACGTGACTTTCCTGCGCCAGAGCGACGTGCTCCGCATGATGCGCGCTCACGGGGAATTTGCCCTCTGGGTCACTCAACGTCTCAGCCACGATTACAACTCTACCTGCCGCGAGATCCGTGCCCTGATGCTCTCCGGGTCGGCAAGCGAGAAGTTAGCGCGGTTGCTGGTGGGCTGGCTGGACCAGAGACCGGGATCGCAGAATCCGTCGCGGATGAAGATGCGGCTCACGCATGAAGAAATCGGGCAGATGATTGGCACGTCACGGGAGACGGTCACACGCCTCTTCGCCGGATTTAAGAAGCAACACTTGCTCGAACAGCAGGGCGCAACCCTGGTGGTTCCGAACCGGGTCGCGTTGGAATCGCTGATTACTGCCTAAGGCCGACTCTGGTCCCGAGGCTCGAATACACGGCCGAACCAGCCACCCTCTAGGGTGGTTTGGCCCCGCTCTGGAAATCCTTTCAACACGTTCCGCTGTAGCCGGCACTCAGCGCTAGAGCGAGTCTCCTCAGCCGACTCCAACATGGGCGACTTTCTTGTCCCTTCGCGTGACCTCCAGAACCGTAAAAGAATGTAAAGACTTGCAAGGCCACGTCCCGAATCGTGATAATTTTTGGCCTTATACGAAAGCCAGTCGCCGTACAAAGCAGGTCTCCTTACGACCGGAGGAACGGATCATGAAACGGGTTTTGGGTGCGTTGCTGCTGTTGAGTTCTCTGGCCATGGGTGCTGATTTCAAGCTGGCCAAGGTGCTCGATGTGCACGATGCCAGTGCTCTGGCCGAAGCAGCTGTCGCCAACCATCCCGTGGCCATCAAGGCGGGAGGAGAGCAGACCACTTCGGTACCCAGTCAATACCTCCGCTGCGAGATCACGATTGACCTTGCGGGCACCAGTTACACCGCGGTCTACCCCGAGGACCAGCATTTCAAGATCACAGACTACACCACAGGGGACATGATAGCCGCCCGGATCGAAGGCAAGAAACTGGTGCTGAAGCGGCTCGACGGGAAGGAAATGAAGGCCAAGATCCTGAAGCAGGAACCCACATCGCCCCCCGGGCTATAGAAGAAATCAGGCCGGCGCCGTGAAACTCGCGACCGCTTGCTCGAGGGAAGTGTAGAACGGGATAATCCGCGGGATATTGGAGGTGTGGGCGATCTCATCGACAATCCCTTTCGCGCCAGCCACGCGGAGATCGCCACCCGCTTTTCGGAACTTTCCGGCGCAGAGGACCAATGTGCCGAAACCGGTGCTGTCCATGCGCTGCACCTCGGAGAAATCTAGAACTACTCTCAGCGCTTTTTGCTGAATCAGTTCGTCGATGTTCGCTTCGATCTCCTGGCAAGGTCGGCCCATCGCGATGCGGCCAGTCAAGTGCAGCACGACAATGTCGGGCGCGATCGACTCCTTGCGGATCTGGAGCATCGAGCGCGGCCCTCCGGCGGTGGCTGTCATGGAGGTAAGTTGCACTAATGTAGCAGACTTACTCGGGCTTTAGCGATCCCAGTGCATCATGTGGGTCGCATTGCCCGCATTCGGAGTGGCGCTGTGGTTGCGCGGCTTCTGCGAGCAGCTCAGCCATCGGATTCTTCCGTCGGTGCCGGAAAAATTCCGGCACCGGCGGATTTGGAGAGAACCGACAGCTGGGCCCGACATCGGCGGCAGGGGAACTTAAGTGGCGCGGAGAGTTCCCATCACGCGATCTTCTTGCACGAGTCTCTCGCCGAGACCGGCAACGAAATGTCTCGCTTTCTCGGCGATGCCCTTCCATCTCGTTCTAGCCTCAACTTCTGGGTCGCCGTGTTGGGCAGGCGCAACTTCTGATAGGTGCGGATCGCCTCAAAATCATCACGCAGTACCTGAGTGGGCCCGACCGGGGATGAGCTTGAATCCCGGGAAAGGTATCACTTTAACCGTGACAGCTCAAGCGGCAATCGCCACCGTGGAATTTGAAGGCCCTACTGGACAACCAGGGTAATCGGTGTTGTCTTCGTGAATTGCCCGGACGAGGCCGAGACGGTCACGGTATAAGTGCCGGCTGGCGTCCCGCTGGTCGATGTGCTGGAACTGTGCCCTCCGCATGCGGGCTGCAGCAGGACGAGCGTCATCAGGGTCAGGAAGAACATCCCAGCCAGAATGCGTCCCTTACGACGCGTGCGGGTGCCGATTCCCAAGCCGAGGAACGCCAGCCCGGTCACAGGGAGCCATGTCGCGTACAACCGGCCCGCCGGCGATCGAAGGTCGACAGTGGTCGTCTCCCTGGGGAAGGTACTGATGCTCAGTGTGATCGTGGACGGGCTGGTGCCTTGCAAAGTGATGGGCGTCGTCGAAGGCTTGCAGGTCGACGCCGGCGTACCGGTGGGCAGTCCAGCCGAGCACGAGACCGCAATGCTGGCGGTGAAATTCTGCTGTGGCGAGAGTGTGAGCTGGTAGACGGCGGGGTTGCCCGCGGCCACGATCTGACTCGTAGGCACTGCGGTGATCGTGAAAGCGTTGACGGTCACCGGCTTGGCACTGGTCGGAACAAACGCGACGCCCGGCACCACCACGCCGCCGCTATTGCCAAGCGTGCCCGGGCCCGTTGGGGTGAGATTCACCGTGACATTCACGGAGGTCTGACCGTTCAGGATCCCGAGATTGCAGAGCACGGTGTTGCTGGTGGCCGTCGTAGGACAGGTGCCTCCGGTCGCCGTCGCGGAAACAAACGTCGCGGGAGCGGTGCCGCTGCCGGTGGAGAGCTGGTCGAGGAACCCAACATTCGCCACGGTGTCGCCGCTGTTCATAATGGTGTACACAAAGCTGGCCTGGTTGCCCGCATTCACGTTGGTGGCTGGAGTAGTTGGCGTTACCACCAGATTCACCACAGGACCCAGTTTGGCGGCGAAAACATCTTGCGGCCCCTGCAGGCTTGCCTGGAAGGGATTCGCCTTCGGGAAATTGGCCGAGCTGGTCTCACCAGTGACATAAGTGGTGGTTGTGCTGGTGTCGATGGCGATCCCCGTACCCGTGTCATTGGAAGAG
Organism: uncultured Acidobacteriaceae bacterium; assembly: GCA_964641665.1. Lineage (GTDB taxonomy): Bacteria > Acidobacteriota > Terriglobia > Terriglobales > Acidobacteriaceae > Gp1-AA133. Next base: position 81,850 of record CAZXKO010000038.1, on the reverse strand, counting down.
CCACCCAGATAGGTGAGGAACTGGTTGGTCCCGCTGTTCGTGCCCTTCACCGTGTCGAGACGGGCGATGAAGGCATCGCTCCCTCCCGCCAGCGTGGACTGAATGGCGTCGAGAACCGGTAGATTCGCAGAAAAGGTTGTGCCTACCACGCGGGCGCCCTGGATGCCGTCGACAACGATGGCCGTGCCGAAGTCGGTTCCACCGCCCCCCAGGTAGGAGAAGTAGGTGAGCTGCAGATTTGACGTGGTACCCGTTCCGGTGATCGGGTTGCTGATCTTTGCGACGAAGGCGTCGGTCCCGCCCCCGTTGCTCGGTTGAAACGCTGTTGGGGAACCTTCGGCAGGTTGTTGAAAGTCAGTCGAACTGGTGGAACCGGTAATGTAGGCATTGCCTGAAGCATCCAGTCCGATACCAAACCCGACATCATCGGCCGTTCCGCCGAGGTAGGTGCAATAGAGCAATTGCGGACCAGTAGTGGCTCCCGGATTGATCTTGGCAACGAAGGCGTCAGTAGGCTGCAAGCCCGGCGGGGGTGTGCACGTTGTCGGAGGGGTTGCGCCTGGAGCGACGGGGCTGTTCAAACAAGACTCGATCGCATTCGTAATCGGAAAATCCGTGGTCGCGTTGCTGCCCGTAAACACATAATTCGTGCCGCCGGTGATGTAGATGTTGGAGCCGGCCGCGTTGTTATCCACGTCGATCGCGCCGCCCGTGACGGTTCCGTTCGATGGGTTACCACCGCCGAAATAGGACGAGAAAGGCAGGCTGTTCGTGCCCGAAGTGTTGGTTTGCAGCTTGGCGATGAAAAACGCATTCGCACCCTGCAGTTTGGTCTGGAGCGTCCCGGCGCTGGGCGCGGTAGGAAAGTCTGCCGAGTTGGTGATTCCGATGATGTAGACGAAACCCTTGTTGTCCAGCGCCATTCCACTAGCCGTATCCGTGCCGCTGCCGGAAAGGTAGGTGGAATAGAGGAGGTGCGATCCGGTCGCGTCCAGTTGCGTAACGAAGGCGTGCTGGACGTTCAGAGTTTTCGGAGCAGTCTGGAACGCGGTCTGGGTAACGGGAAAGTTGGTCGAGGTCGTGGTTCCAACGACGAACGGATTGCCTCCAACGTCGACCGCCACACCGGCGCTGGTGTCCTGACCAGTTCCGCCCAGATAAGTCGCGAAAAGCAGGGTCGCACCGCTGGGATCGAATTTCGCCACGAACACGTTCGAGGTTGCGCCCACAGCCAGGGTTTGCTGGTAGGAACTCGAGGAGGTTCCAGGAAAAGTCGGAGAATTCGTGGCACCCGCCAAGTAGAAGTTGGAACCGTTATCGACCGCAATGCTCGGAAGCGACTCGGTACCGGCGCCGCCCAGATAGCTCGAGTAGCTCAGCACGGGATCAATGACCAGCGTCTTGCTGCGGTCATAGGGGCCCACCTCGAAACCAACTCTGTGCTCAGCCAGCAAGACGAAACGTCCGTCAACCGGCCTCTGGCTGGCTCCTCCGCTCTGATACAACCGGGGCGCTTGCAGCCGGACACTCCCGTCCGCAGTCTCAAGCACCAAGTAGCCGGCGGCCAGCTTCACGTTGCTGCCTTCGAGGTTCAGTTGGATCTGATTCGGGTCGGCACCCGGAGCAACTTCGAAGTCGTACTCCAACTGACCCTGTTTGCCGTAGTAGATGAGGTCGATGCCGGGATAAACATCGGTGTAGCGAACGCGGGCGTATTGCGGGACGTTGCGTTGCCACCGCGATGAGTCGCTCCCGATCAGGTAGTTGCTGCGGCCGGGCAGAGCATCGGTCCCACGCAACTGGGGATTCGCCTGCGCACCGACCAGCTTCATGTGAATCACGGACGCTGCACTCGGTCGTTTGCCGGCTGGCGCCGGATGCTCGAGAGAAAGCACCGCGTCATCACCAGTAAGAAACAGAGCGTAGCCGCTGCCGCGGGCCATGAATTTCACGCTTGGGTCAGTCTGTCCCTGGTTGGGTTCGAATATCAGGGGCAGGTGGCTGAAGGAGGGCACGACTACAGAACTGGCGCGGGGAGCAATCGGGGCGAAATCAGGAACCGGAGCCGTTGAGGCAGCAACCACCGGGCGAGTATGGGAAGCGAGCCCCAGGATCGCCACTGCGGCGATCACCAACAAGACCACTGCTGGAAGAATGTGGCTCCACAGCAGACCTGTACCCAACCCACGGCGATTCAGTCTCACGAGCTCCTCCGAAATATTCAAATCAGGTGGAGAGGAATGAAGAACGGTGCACAAAACGCCACGCGGCTCCGGGCTTGCGGGGCGGCGGGCCTGCTTGTCTCCAGATCCGAGTGAAAATAAACAACTACTTAAACATCTGGCGGATAGCAGTGTCAAGCGATGCCGCGCTTCCCTGCCCGCTCAAACCTGCTGAGATGCAGATCAGGGCCAAGCGAGATGCCGCCAGCACCACAAAAGTGAAAGAGAGTCGGCAAGAGCAGAAATTTCCCCGGCGGAAAAACGCAGCTGAAAAAAGGAAATACATTGCGCCCCTGACAAGGTCGATGCAAGTCAGCAACCAACAACCTGTTTATTTACCGCCCACGAACCAAGGCCAGGTTGGCAGCGGGATTGCTTGGAAATTTCGTTCTTCCTCGTCTCCGCCAGTCCGTCTCCCCGGCGACGAAAATCTCCCCCGAGCCCTTAAGTACGTCAGCGCAGGCGTTTACCGAGTCAGTTCCCGGCGTTTTTTGCTGTTGCAAGCTGCTGAAAACTAAGTGAGTCTGCTTTACGGACGTTGCTGTCGATGCGTTTCTGGAGAGCCGTGCCCCCCTCGAGCTTTCCGGCCCCGGGCCTTCCGCCGGACCGAACCTCCGTGGACACCACGATGCTCTTGGAAAGAGAACGGGCCATGCTGCAAGTACCTTCGGATCGACGTGCCATGCGACGCTTCGACATGCGATTGCCGGCCTCTATCCGGCTGGCCGGCGACCCCGCTGGCGAGTTCCACACCGAAACCCAAAACGTGAGTGCGCGTGGAGTGTTCTTCTACCTGGACCGCACCGTGGCGGCCGGATCCCGCGTCGAAGTAACCATGACCTTTCCGCCGCACGTAACTCTCACCGACTCTGTACGTGTTCGCTTCGTAGCACGGGTGATTCGGGTGGAAACTCCGTTGCCGTCTTCACGGATCGGAGTAGCTGCCGTGATTGAAGAGTACGAATTCCTACGATCCAACCCGGAATCGGCCAGCACTCTGCAGTGGGTTAGGGGAAAATAGGGTCAGTTGTGCCTGCGCCCGATCCCCTCCGCGAACGCGGTTGTTACCTTCGCCACGGCGTGAATCACGTCCTGCATATCCTGGTCGCTCATCCCATGAAACATGGGCAGGCTGATGAGGCGCTCGTACGCGCTCTCGGCCAGGGGATACTCTCCCCCTTGGTAGCCAAACTGGTCCCGATAGTAGGGATGGAGATGGACCGGAATATAGTGAACGTTGATGCCGATATTTTCTGCGCGTAATGCCCGGAAGATCTGGCCGCGGTCCGTCTTGAGTTGGTCAAGGTCAAACCGCACCGGGTAGAGATGCCATGCTGGATTCACGTCCTCGCGGACGCTGGGAGGAATCACTCCGGGAACCTCCCGAAAGGCCGCGGTGTAGCGCGCGGCAATCTGGCGTCGGCGGGCGAGATTCGCTTCCAGTTTCTTCAGCTGCGAGAGACCAAGCGCACATGCTACGTCAGTGAGCCGGTAGTTGTAGCCCAGCAGGACCATCTCGTAGTGCCACTGACCAGCGGTTTGCCGCCGCAGGGCATCGCTCGAAATCCCGTGATTGCGGAAGCGGCGCAGCGCCTCCGCGTGGGCTGCGCTGGCGGTCGTCACCATCCCGCCCTCGCCGGTGGTGAGGTGTTTGACCGGATGAAAGCTAAAGACGGTCAAGTGCGCGATGCTGCCCACGCGACGTTCGCGATACTCCGAGCCAAGCGCGTGACAGGCATCTTCAATCACCGTTAACCCGCGGCTCTCGGCGAGGGCGAGGATCGAATCCAGATCGGCAGGATGTCCCGCGTAGTCGACCGGAAGAATCGCACGGGTGTTCGGCGTAATGTGCTCCGTGATTCGTTCCGGATCAAGATTCAAGGTGTCCGGGCAAACATCGGCGAAGACCGGACGCGCTCCCTGGTACAGCAGGCAATTCGCCGTGGCGGCAAATGTCAGAGGGGAAGTGATGGCTTCGTCCTCACCCTTCAGGCCGGCGGCAAACGCTGCGCCATGCAGCGCCGCGGTTCCCGAACTGAACGCTACGGCGTGCTTCGCGCCCACTCGGGCAGCAAATGCTTCCTCGAACTCAGCGACCTTGGGGCCGGTCGTCAGCCAGTCAGAGCGCAACGTCTCGACGACTGCCTGAATGTCATCTTCTCCGATCGACTGGTGGCCGTAGGGCAGCAGCGTCTTGCGGACAGGGGTTCCCCCGTCGATCGCGAGCACTTCGGGGCTGGAAGAGATGTGACGCATGTTGGACTGAAGCAGGGCGAGACTATGCGGGCACAGTCGACTTGAGCGATTCTCCAGGCGCGATCAACTCCTGCAACTCCTCGCTCGTGAGCCAACTGGCGTTGGTGTCGCTCGCGTACCGAAAGCCCTCGGGCAGCGCCCGGCCGTTGACCCAGTTTCCCGCCTTCCACCACGGATGTGAGGGCTGGATCACGAACATACCCTCAACTTCCACGCTGTTGCGCGCCTCGTCTTCGGAGACCAGAACTTCGTGTAGCTTCTCTCCGGGCCGAATGCCGATGGTCTCGATCTCGCAACCGGGTGCAATCGTTTCCGCCAAATCGGTCATGCGCATGCTGGGGATCTTGGGGACAAAAATCTCGCCGCCATGCATTTCTTCCAGGCAGCGAATTACAAACTTCACGCCGCGGTCGAGGGTGATCCAGAAGCGGGTCATGCGCGGGTCGGTGATGGTGATCTTGCCGCGCTTGCGCTGTTCCAAGAACACGGGGATCACACTGCCCCGGCTGCCGACCACGTTGCCATAGCGCGCGCAGCTGAAGCGCGACTCCTTCGCTCCTGCATAGGCGTTGGCCTGCACGAACATCTTCTCGGCGCATAGCTTGGTGGCGCCGTACAGGTTGATGGGGTTGACCGCCTTGTCGGTGCTCAACGCGAGGATTCGGCGCACTCCCTGGTTGATGGCCGCGTCAATGACGTTGCGGCCGCCAATGATGTTGGTCTGGATCGCCTCAAACGGGTTGTATTCGCAGGCGGGAACCTGCTTCAGAGCCGCGGCGTGGACAACCACTGTGACCCCAGCCAAGGCCCGCTCCATCCGGCCCGGGTCACGCACGTCTCCAATGAAGTAACGCAGGCTGGCGTGATCAAAGCCCGACGCTCGCATGTCATGTTGTTTGAGTTCGTCCCGACTGAAGATAACCAGTTTCTTGGGGCGATACTCCCGCAACATGATCTCGACAAACTTCTTGCCGAATGAGCCCGTTCCGCCTGTTACCAGTACCACTTGTTCCGTCCAATTCATCAACGTGAGCCTCGCGGAAATTTAACGACGTCAACCCGCGGACCTGGACCGCGGTTTTTCTTGGCTTGTCTCGATAGGAAAAACTGATCTTGGGTAAGTTCGGCGCAGGCCCGAGACGATCGTGTTTAGTATATCGGAGACCTCATGTGCCCACTCGTCTGTGCCTCAGATGCTGCCCGCCGCCCTAGGTCGGCGTCCAGCCAGTCCTAGTAGCGTTCGTGTCACAAGACCCACCCGCCACCGCGCAGGGATTGTCCTTACTCGTACTTGTGTGCAGGTCGAGCAGATGGTATTTACCATATGCGCACTTCGCCACAAAGGGAGGGAATGCATGAAGCTCTCGCTGGCTGTGGCACTTCTGGCTCTCGCCTTAGTTTCCGCCGGGCAACCGAATTCCGACGTCCCCACAGGATTCGACAACAAAAGCAACGGGATGGTGGACGACGCCACCCACCAGGCCGACCAGGGCAAGTTCGACGAGATCGAGCAGGTCAGCGACGGCCTGGGCCCGCTCTACAACGCACAGTCCTGCCGCGAGTGCCATCAGAATCCGACGTCGGGAGGCACAAGCCAGGTGGCGGAGTTGCGGGTGGGGCATCTGGGTCCGGATCACCGCTTCCAGAATCCCGACATTCCTATCGCTCATGGAACCGAGACCATCTCGGGCCGCACTCTGGTGAATGATCGGTCCATCTGTCCCAGCGGCGCGTTCCCGAACACCGAAATTCAGGAACACGTGCCCGACTCGGAGAAGATCCGCACTACGCGGAGTTCCCTGGGATTGTTAGGGGACGGCTTTGTTGAAGCGGTGGCTGATCAGACTCTCGTGGAACTGGCTCGAAAACAGTGCAAGGAGAAACACCACAAGGTCTGCGGGCAAATACTGTACGTCCCTATCGTCGAAGCTCCAGGAGAGACCGGAGTGGGCCGGTTCGGGTGGAAAGATCAGCACGCCAGCCTGCTGTCGTTTTCGGGAGATGCCTATCTCAACGAGATGGGGATCACCACGCGGCTCTTCCCCGATGAAGTCACCAAGCTGTGCAACACGGTCTCCGAGCCGAATGATGTGCCCGACACCGACGGGTTGGACGATCTCGACCACTTCGCCCGCTTCATCCGGGCCTCGAAAGCACCCGCTCCCGACGCGCAACAAGCGCAGACCGCGGCGGCCAAGAAGGGCTCAGCGCTGTTCGACAAGATCGGCTGCGCGACGTGCCACGTGCGCGCCCTGACGACCGCGGCCGCGGGAACCAAGATCAACGGCGGCAAATTCACTGTTCCAGATGCATTGGGAGGAAAAACGTTCTATCCGTTTTCAGATTTCCTGCTGCACGATGTGGGGACAGGCGACGGAATCGCAGTGCCCATGATCGAACACTACGGCAAAAACATGTACCAGACGAAATGGAAGAACTTCGTGCCCGAAGACTTCCAGACCGCGGCCCACAAGGTACGTACCGCACCGTTGTGGGGCGAACGGTTCCGGAACCGCATGATGCATGACGGCGAATCAACGACGCTGCGCGACGCGGTGGTGCGTCACGGTGGAGAAGCCGAAGATGCAGCCCGTCACTTTGAAAAGCTGTCGGGGAGTGATCAGGAGGCGATTCTGGCGTTTCTTAGCTCCCTTTGAGGGTGCGGAAACTATGAACGCTTCGCGGCCATCGGTGTAGAAACTCAGGCCCCGGCCTTTCCGGCGCGCGCCAGGCCTGCAGCGGCAGCACGCTCTGTGCTGCGGGAATGGTGTGCCTTCTTTATGCCGTACATGCGGCGGTCCGCCGCTGCCAACAGTTCTTCGGCGTTGCTTCCGTCGGCGGGATAGAACGCCTGTCCTACGCTGACCGATAAAGTGTCATCACTGCAAACGGTCTTACCGATGTGGGCAACGATCGATTCGAGCCGGTCCACCATCTCCGCAGCTGCTTCCTTCTGAAGTCCGGGAGCGACCACAACAAACTCGTCTCCGCCCATGCGGGCGGCGTAGTCGTATTCGCGGCAAGAGTCTTTAAGGAAGGTGGCGAACATCTGCAGGAGCTTGTTGCCCTGCAGGTGGCCCAAACGGTCGTTCACCTGCTTGAAGCCATCCAGGTCGGCGACGAACACGGCCAGCGGATCGTGCGAACGCTGACACCGGGCGATCTCACCATCCAAGTGCACAAACAGCGAGCGCCCGTTGGGCATTTCGGTCAGGAAATCCGTAGTGGCTGAGTCTTCAGCCACCTGGTATTTCAGTGCGTTCTCCACCGTAAAGCCCAGCTTCGAGGCAATCGCCAGCAAGATCCGCAGATGATCCTTGGTGAACGCGTCGGGTTGGCCTCTGTACAGCGCGAGCACTGCAACAACCACGTTTGACGCTCCGGCCAGTGGAACCGCGAGAGCGGAGCGAAGTGTGCTGTATTTCTCCGGGTCGTTCAGGTAGCCCGGCTCAACCGACGGGTTGCCATTCAGGATGGGCTTGTTGTTCTGCGCCACCCAGCCTGACAATCCTTGCCCCATCGGAATGCTCAGCGAAGAGAACAGGCGGAAGTTGTCACCACTCACAAACTCCGGGGTGAGAACATCGTCCTTCACCAGGTAGACGGCCATGGAGTCGTAGGGAACCAGCCGCTTCAAACGCACGGACAACATCGATAGCGTGTCGTCTAGGCTCAGTGACGTACCCAGCTCGTGGCTGAGTTCGAACAGCCCCTGCACCTCTTGACGAGCGGCGGCGATAGAGGCGAGGTAATCGCGGCCCCGCTCTGTAGGTGGCACAGCGGACACTGGAGCTTCCGCGAACCCGGCCGCCGGGGCCAGTCCACGCTCGACCTTAATGTCTTTCGATAGCTTTGCCAGCGGCTGGGTAGGCTCCGCATGGGCGAGTTTCTCCAGTTCCACGTAGCGGCGATGCAAAATCTCGACCACCCGCGGATCAAAGCTCTTGCCAGCGTCGGCAGCGACCCGAGCCATCGCCTCATCGAGTGGTAAGGCTCGCCGGTATTGCCGATCGGAAGCCAGGGCATCCAGACAATCCACTGCCGCCAGAATGCGGGCGCCAATCGGAATCGCCTCGCCCTTCAGGCCATCCGGATAACCGCTGCCATCCCACTTTTCGTGATGCGAGTGCACGATCGGAACCACGGGGTAGGGGAACTCGACCTGCTCTAGAATCTCCGCCCCGATAATGGGATGGATTTTCATCTTCTCGAACTCTTCCGGCGTGAGCTTGCCGGGTTTCGAAACGATGTGCTCCGGCACCGCCAGTTTGCCGATGTCGTGCAAAACGGAAGCCGCGCGCAGGGCCTCGGTTTCGTCTTCGTTCAGGCCAAGATCCTTGGCGAGCTCCATGGCATAGACCCGCACTCGTTGCAGGTGCTCATGCGTGGTGTGGTCCTTGGCTTCGATGGCGAGCGCGAGAGCCTCGATGGTGCGCAGGTGGAGCGTGGAAACCTGCTCGGCGTGTCGCTTTTCATCTTCGAGTTTGCCCAAGTAGAGCCGGTATGAACGGTACATCAGGTACACCGGGGGCAGGACGAGAAGCGACGACTGCCATCCGATGTGGCGATTCAGGAAGCTCACGAGCCCCACAATCGCCGCGCCCACCAGGTAGTACGGAAACGACCAGAAATAACATTCCGACCATACTTTGAAGATCGGCTTGCCCTCGGTGAGGCGAATGATGACCGAGATAGCTAGAGTGTTGAATACGAAATAAGCGATCGCCGCCAGCAGCAAGGCCAGGGGGCCCGGACCGTGCAGAAGCCGAGCGGCAACAAAGTGGTAAACGCCGTAAGCGACCGCGGTGCCTACCAGCAACTGCGAAAGGTTGAACAGGACGTAGATCGGCTCGTTGGGTTTCGATGGCTTCCAGTAGCACTGGACCAGGACTGCCGCGAACCCAATGAGCATGGTCTCAGCAAAGCCAAGTTCCAGGATCCCCAGCAAGATGAAGAGGAAGTTCACCGACATCGTCCCGGTGATGCCGGGAAGCTTGATCTTCAACGACGACGCCAGCAAGGCCACCGCCAGGTAGCACAAGAACTTGGTGGGGTCGGTGGTCTGCCACTGGATCAGCGCAACCACGAAACAGGCCGTGGCCACAATCGCCATACTGGCGATAAAGGCTTTGGCGCCAGGGGGATGTGTCGTTGCGCGAGGCATTTCCTGAAGATTGTTGCCGAAAGGCAGCCACGATGTCCGCCCAAAACGGACCTGAACGGTTACCATCGTGCGTAGTCGAGGATTCATAGAGTTACGGGCGAGCTCATTCCATGCCGACGGTTCGCACCCGCCCTTCGACGATCAAGGGCGGACGGGATGTCCGCCATCCCGCGGTCTGCTCGGACGAGGTGTCCTGCGAGAACTGGGCCATCTTGTCTAACTGATTGGCTGGAAAGGATATTTACATCGGAACGTGCGGTGCTTCTGTGCCTCGTGCCGCTCCCCCGCTGCTGACTGCCATCAGTCAGCCCCTCTGGAGGGGGAGTTGGAATGAGAAAGCTTCTCGTTGTCTTCGTGCTCGCCGCAGTAACGTTGGCTTACGCCAACGATACGAAGGTATCGCCGGATCTGAAGAACGTGAGCACGTCTTCCGCGACTGTGGTGGTGCAATACAATCAGCCACCCAGCCTGCTCGACCTGCAGTTCCTCCTGGGCCTGGCCGGCTCGATCCTGAACGGTCTGCCGCTGGTCAACGGAGTGGTCGCGAATTTACCGATCGCGAACATCCTGACACTGTCCAACCAGGCGAATGTGAAGTACATCAGTCTGGACCGCCCCTTCAAGCCGAGCCTGAGCAATGCGGCCCCGGCGGTGAATGCGTTTGCGGCGTGGCAATCGGGCTACACGGGTGCCGGGGTGGGGGTTGCACTGATCGACAGCGGTGTCATCAATCATCCTGATCTGAAAGGCGGCCTGTTCGGCGGCTCGCGGGTCGTGTGGAACCAGAGCTTTGTCCCGGGAAATGGCAGCGCCACCGATCAATATGGGCATGGCACGCACATCGCCGGCTTGATTGCAGGCAACGGCGCGAGTTCCACGGGGCGCCCTTATACGCGCACGTTTAAAGGCATTGCGCCAGGCGCAAACCTCGTCAATCTGCGAGTGCTCGATCAGAATGGAGCCGGGACCGATAGTGCTGTCATCGCGGCCATCAATACAGCCATCCTTTTGAAACCGCTGTTCAACATTCGCGTCATCAACTTGTCACTCGGGCGGCCAGTATATGAGAGCTACACGCTCGATCCGGTCTGCCAAGCGGTGGAAGCTGCCTGGAGAAGTGGCATCGTGGTGGTGGTGGCCGCAGGAAATAACGGACGCTACCAGGGAACGAATGGGTACGCAACCATCACCTCGCCGGGCAACGATCCCTACGTGATCACCGTAGGCGCGATGAAGCCGATGGGAACGCCCACCCGCAACGATGACCTGATTGCGAGCTACAGTTCGAAGGGGCCCAGCGCGATCGATCACGTCGTAAAGCCCGATTTAGTCGCTCCCGGCAACCTATTGGTGTCGCTGGAGGAGGCGGGCACGCTTTACGACGAGTACCCGGGGAATCGCGTTCCCTACAGCTACTACATGGCCGCTGGAAGCAGCGCGCCTTCTACCAACTACTTCACGCTAAGCGGGACCAGCATGGCCGCGGGAGTGGTCAGCGGTGTGGTTGCAGACCTCTTGCAGAACAGCCCGAACCTGACACCTGACCAGGTAAAAGCGCGCCTGATGAAGACGGCCTGGAAATCCCTACCGGAGTCCAGCAGCACCACCGATCCCACCACCGGAATCACTTACACCGATCAGTACGACATCTTCACGGTGGGCGCAGGCTATGTGGATGTTGAGGCCGCGCTCGCGAGCACCGACGTGGCCAGCGGCAGCGCCAAGTCTCTCAGCGCTACCTACGATCCGAAATCGGGCAATACCTATCTTACGTCCGATCCTTCGGCGATCTGGGGGAACTCCGCCATGTGGGGCAATTCCGCGGTGTGGGGGTCCTCACAGTTTGTCACCTCCAACTCGGCCATGTGGGGCAACAGTGCCATGTGGGGAAACAGCGCGATGTGGGGGAACAGCACGTCAGACGGCTTTGGGACCATCTGGGCAGGAAGCGCCATGTGGGGTAACAGCGCGATGTGGGGCAATAGCGCTCCCGCCGGAGAGCAATGAGCCAGTGAACTGTGTGATGGGTTGTAGCGCATGGACCCGAGGGCTGATTTCAACTCAGGCCGTACAGAGAATTTGCCAAGGAAGCCTCTCGGCAAGAGCAAAGTTGCCGAGGTTCGTCCCGCAGTCACGAAAGATACGTGCACGTGTGACCTTCGTTTGATCTGCGTCACAGAACTGCAGCAGGAAGCCTTGCTGCGTTAGGAATTCGACAAGCAGAAACAGGAAGCCAACAAACTGAACGAGAGCGCGATCACGTACAGCATCTTGAAGCGGGACGTCGACGGCAACCGGCAGCTGTATGAAGGCCTGCTGGAAAAGTTAAAAGAAGCCGGGGTCACAGCGGGGCTGATGGCTCGCGCCCCGACAGCTCCGACGGAACCCAACATTCCGCGCAACCTGGCTTTCGCATTGGTACTTGGGCTTACGGCGGGCATTGGGCTGGCCTTTTTGCTGGAGAATATGGACAACACGGTCCGCACCACCGAGCAGGCCCAGATCATTTCCGGACTGCCTGCGTTGGGGATGATCCCGATGGGGTCCAAGAACGGGGTTGACGCCTCGGGCAAGAAACTGCTGTCGGTGGCGTCCTCCAAGGAGGCGGTGGAACTGGTGACGCAGGCCCGCCCGCAGTCGCAGATGGCCAAATCGTACCGCGCGTTGCGTACCTCGCTGCTGCTATCGAATCTTGGAACGCCGCTCAAGATCATTATGATCACCAGCGCTCGTCCCCAGGAAGGCAAAACCACGACCAGCATCAGCACCGCGATTGTGCTGGCCAAAAGGGCGTGCGGGTGCTGTTGATCGACGCCGACTTACGCCGGCCGAGCGCTCACAAGACTCTGGGCATGGGTCCGCGTTGCGGGTTGAGTAACGTGCTGACGGGGAGCGCCACTTTGGAACAGACCATCGCACGTTCCCCGATACTCTCGAACTTGTTTGTCCTTCCGGCGGGCACACCACCACCCCACCCGGCGGAGTTGCTTGCGTCCTCGAACATGCGCGACCTGCTTTTGGAACTGCGGGACAAGTACGATCACATCATCATGGACACGCCACCGACTCTTTCTGTGACAGACGCGGTGGTGCTTTCGCAACGGGTGGATGCCATCATTCTCGTGATCCGCACGAACAAGACGACCAAGCAGGCCCTGCGCCGGTCCCGCGACATCCTCATGCAGGTAAACGCCCGAATTACGGGCGTGCTGTTGAACGCCGTGGATCTGACTTCGCCCGACTATTACTACTACTACGAATATCAGGGCAAGTATCACGACAGCTATTACCGCGACGACATCGAACCCGGCGAGGTGGCCGCGCAATCAGCCTCCTAGTCTTTTCAGCGAAGTCTGCCCCCCTGCATCCCAGCGACACCTGTTGAAATTCCTCGCTTGCTTTTATCGGCGCGCTGGCGGATTCTTGGGCGCGCTGTCAGCCGGAAAACGAAGGAGATCCTCATGCACTGGAACCAGGTGTATGACCCTTTTGGCCACTGGTGGCTTTCGACTCTGGTGGCAGCCTTGCCGATTCTGGTGTTGTTCGGATTGCTCGCCGGTTTGAAAGTGAAACCCCACCTGTGCGCGATCGCCGGAGCGTTGACCGCCATTGCCGTCGCTGTGATCTTTTTCGGCATGCCGCTGTCCCTTGCAGCGATGAGCTTCGGATACGGTGTCGCCTTCGGCCTGCTGAAGATCGCGTGGATCGTGCTGGCAGCCGTCTTTCTCTACGACATCTCGGTCGAAACCGGGCAGTTCGAGATCATGAAGGAATCGATCGCCGGCATCACTGCCGACCGGCGCTTGCAGGTGTTGCTGGTCGCGTTCTGTTTTGGCGCTTTCATCGAAGGTGCTGCCGGATTTGGCGCTCCGGTAGCAATCGCCGGCGCTTTCATGATCGGGTTGGGCTTCCGGCCGTTTCACGCCGCGGCCCTGAATCTGATTGCCAACACGGCGCCAGTGGCCTGGGGAGCCATCGGCACTCCCGTACACACTCTCGCGGCGGTCACCAGTCTGCCGGAATCCGATTTGAACGCGATGATCGGGCGCATTCTTCCCTTCACCGCGGTCATCGTCCCGTTCTGGCTGGTGCGTACGATGGTGGGCTGGCGTGAGACCTTCGAAGTGCTGCCCGCGATCTTGGTTGTCGGCTTCTCCTTTGGACTCACCCAGTTCTTCTGGTCCAACTTCGTGGACAGCAATCTCGTGGACATCATGGGCGGCGTGGTGTCCATCGTCGCGACCGTCGCCTTTCTTCACCTTTGGAAACCCAAGCGTGTCTGGCGCTTCGACTATGACCAGAAGGAGGCGCCCCTCCCTCCGCCAACCGCGGAAATCACCGACCAGTTCGGCGGGCAGTGGGCTCCCAAGGAATTCGACGGGCTTGCCCAAGTCCGCTCCTACTCGGTAGGTCAGGTGCTGAAGGCATGGATGCCGTTCGCGATCCTGTCTCTGTTCGTCCTGCTCTGGGGCTTGCCGTCGATCAAGTTGGCTATCAACAAGGCGACTACGCCGGCGTTCAAAGTGATGCTTCCGGATGGGAAAGTCCGTCCCGGCCCGCCGGGATGGGATGTGCCCATTCTCCACAACGCCGTTTACCGCTCCGCTCCAGTCGTCAGCAAGCCCACGCCGGAGGCCGCACGCTACGACTTCAACTGGCTTTCCGCGACCGGCACGGGCTGCTTTCTAGCGGCGATTGTCTCGGGCCTGCTGCTCGGCATGAGTCCGGTTCGACTGGCGAAGACGTTCTGGCACACCCTGGTACGCATGCGCCTCGCCGTGATCGCAATCTCGTTCATGCTCGGACTGGGTTATGTCACGCGCTATTCGGGACTGGATGCGGTTCTGGGCCTGGCGTTCACTCGAACTGGCTGGGCGTACCCGTTCTTCGGTACTTTTCTTGGCTGGCTTGGAGTGGCCCTCACCGGAAGCGATACATCGTCGAACGCGCTCTTCGGGAGTTTGCAGAAAATCACGTCGCAACAGCTGGGCATCGACCCCATTCTTATGTGCGCGGCCAACAGCGCAGGAGGCGTGATGGGCAAAATGGTGGACGCTCAGTCGATCACGATTGCTACTGCAGCTACCGAACAGGTTGGGAACGAAGGCACAATCTTCCGCTTCGTGGTATGGCATTCCGTGGCCCTGGGATCCATTGTCGGTATCATCGTCATGCTGTACGCCTACGTGTTTTCTCACGTAGTTCCGCATGGGTTGACTTTTGTGAAGTGAGCTTAGCGCAACGACCCCGTCGTGACTGCGAGCGGCGGTTGCTGGTGGCTGGAAGTCGGCGTTGTCCGCATCGTCGGTCGCGGCGATTGAATCTGCTTGGGGTGACGTGATTGTCACGGGAGTGTTAAGAAATGAGTTATCGGGCGGAGGAAAGGCAGGAATAGGCCATCGAGTGCAAACCCTTGCGCTTTCTGGAGGCACCGGTTTAGGGGTCACCGTCCGAAAGGCGCTCCGGCAGAGAGCGGGACTAAGCAGCTTTCCCGGCTGCTCTGGCGCCAGCCACCTCGATCAGCTTCCCCGATCGCACGTCGTAAGTGAAGCTGTGGATTGGAATCGACTTGGGCACGGATGGGTGCGAATCCGTGCTACATCGCTCACAACCGCCTCCTGCGGATCTTTGACGGTGAGCCAGTCGATGTAATCGCCGGCGTGGGAGCCCGGCCCACGCCCCACATGGCGGACCACCTGAGCCGTTAACTCCGCGGTTTCCAGGCTTGAGGCGAGCACGCCACGCATCACATCGTTCGAAAAGAACTGCATGCTGCAGTCGGTATGGTGAATGACGAAGAACCCTTGGTCCCCGGCAGTTTGTAGCTGACAACCGGGGGCGAATGGCATCTTCGCTGGCCCGGCCTTCGGCATTGCGCCTAGCGGCGAGCCCACTGACTCGAGCAGCGTCGCATCGAATGCCGGAGCGAATGCCAACCGATTGCTTCCAGACCAAGCGCCTTGCAGGCTGGTGCCAGCTGCCGGTTCGAAGGTTACGTCGGCGTGTCAATGGGCTGGCGTACGAGTGGGCTGGCGTACGAGGTCAAATCCAGGGATTGCGCGGGAGGGTCCCAATTGGGTATTTTGCGTTTAACCCGAGAGTCAGGTCAGTAGCCTGGGCCCTGTAAATTTCACTCCCTGCAGAGAGGCAGAGATGTTACGTAATTTGCGAGAGTTCTTGTCTTTCGTGGTGCTTCTGAGTTCCTTTTTTGCCGGCGCCCAAGACATACCCGATTCCCACGTTGGCGAGCGTCTGGGCGAAGTGTCATTTCCGATTTCCTGTAAGCCTGAGGTGCAACGGGAGTTCAATCGAGGAGTCGCCCTGCTCCACTCGTTCGCCTATGTAGCCGCCGAAGAGCAGTTCCGGACAGTAGCGAAGGACGATCCCCAATGCGCCATGGCGCATTGGGGAATCGCTATGACGCACTTTCACGAGCTGTGGGAGCCTCCGATCGCGCCCGGTTCCACCGCGACGGCTCAGCACGAAATCGAAGAGGGCTTGCGCATCGCAGGTACCGAGCGCGAACGCAAATATCTGCGAGCAGCCGGCCTGATTTTTCGCGACGCTGATTCTGTCCCCTACCGCGTGCGCACAACCAACTACGAGAACGCGATGTACGAGCTGGCCCGCGAGAACCCTGGGGATCCCGAGGCGCAGGTGTTTTACGCACTGGCCCTGCTGGCAAACACGTCTCCAACCGACAAAACGCATGCCAAACAGAAACAGGCCGCCGACTTGCTCGAGTCCCTTCTCCGCTATCCGGAACACCCGGGGATCGCCCACTACCTGATTCATGTTTGTGACAACTCGGAAATGGCCGAGCGGGGCCTGCCCGCGGCTCGACTCTATTCCAAGATTGCTCCGTCGGTGCCGCATGCTTTGCACATGCCGTCTCACATATTCACACGGCTTGGTCTGTGGGATGACTCGATCGTTTCCAACCTGAAGGCCCGGGAAGCAGCCCACCGGTTAGGCGATACGGGCGAGGAACTGCACGCCATGGACTACCTCGTGTATGCCTACATGCAGAGCGGACACGACGCCGATGCCGCGCCGATCGTGGAAGAAGTCAGAAGGAACCGGAAACTCGATACCGCGGAATTCAAAATCGGGTACGCGGCCACCGCCATACCCGTCCGGTATTACGTCGAGAGGCGTCAGTGGACCGACGCGGCCGTCAGCGTCGCGCCGGCAGGGGCCCCACCCCAGGTCGCCGCGATTGCGGTCTGGGCTCGTGGCCTCGGCCTGGTTCGCAGCGGTCGCGTCGATGAGGGTCGCCAAGCGATTGCCGATTTGCAGAAGATTGAGGACGGCCTGCGAGCGTCGGGCAACGACTACTGGGCCACCCAGGTCAGAATCTTGAAGCGCGAAATCATGGCGTGGTCAGCGCAGAGCGAAGGTAAGGCTAAAGACGCCACAGCCCTGATGCGCCAGGCAGCGGACGAGGAGGACTCAATCGAGAAGCTTCCCGTAACGCCGGGACCGATTGTTCCAGCCAGGGAGCAGTTGGGAGAGTTGCTGCTCCTGCAGGGCCAACCGGACCTCGCTGCCAAGGAGTTTCAGGCAACACTTGCGAGCACTCCCGGACGCCGCGACGCCTTGCGTGGGGCAGCTTTGGTCAGAGAGTCCCTGCGGCAGAAGTAGTACGAGGGTCGGGGCTGGGATGCTACAGAAACAGTTGCAACTGCAAAATCTGTGTTTACATTCAAGAACCCAAGTGGTTGGGGTCGCCTTTCGCTCCAGGTTCAGGCGCAGGAAGCAGCCGTGTCGCCGCACCCTTAAGAACTAGCGATCAGCCGCCGTGGAGGTCGAACAGAAATCGAAAAAACCAGGGGGGGCAGCCAGGGGGTCAAGGGACCCGGAAACTTGGGTCCAATTTGGGTCCGGATAGCGCCGAACACACGGTAAACCGCGGTACAAGACGCAGAACCGAGCTAAGCGATTCAGTATGTTGGACTACCGGAACTGCTTCGCTTCCAGGACTTCCGAAAGAATCTGGCTCATAACGCAGTCCTCCTGCTTTTGGCCTTTAGCGTTTCATTTTTCTCGCGCGACCATTCCGCGAATAGGCCAGTAAGGCCCTACTCGCTTATTGTCAACTGCCGCAACCGTCGCCTGGGCAACCTCGCACAGCTACCAGACCCGGCAGGCGTTGTCGTGCACCATCTTCTGCCCTTTGTGGCAGCCGTAGGCCTGCCAGAACTCGGGCATGTTCGATACGGTGTTGTTCACCCGATACCGCGGGTACGAATGCGGGTCGGTGAGCACGAGCAGCCGGAGCAATTCGGGCCGGTACTCGGAACACCAACTGTAGGCGTACGCCAAGAAGAAGCGCTGACGGGGCGTGAGTCCGTCAGTGTCTTTCATGTCCGCGTCTCTGCCATCGCGAGCCAGGGCTAGCTGCAGGGCCAGGAAAGCAATTCGCGTTCCGCCGTTGTCCGCCGTATCTTCCCCCAGGGTCATCAGGCCATTCTGTTTAACGCCCGCTTCGGGAACGTCCTGGGTGTACTGGTCGGAAATGCATTTCCCGCGCGTTTCGTATTCTTTCGCGTCCTGCGATGTCCACCAATCGCGCAGGTTGCCTTGGGCATCGAACTTGCGCCCCTGATCGTCGAAGCCATGAATCGTCTCGTGACCGATGACCCCTCCGATCGCGCCGTAGTTCACCGCATCGTCTTTCCCGGTGTCGAAATACGGAGGATGCAAAATGCCGGCGGGGAAGTTAATCGTGTTGGTCGGCGGATCTTCATAGGCGTTGATCGTGGGCGGTGTCATCGTCCACTCGTTACGGTCCGCCGGTGTCCCGATCTTCGCGACTGAGCGCTCGAACTCGAAGGCCGCCGCGTGTTGTCGGTTGGTGAAGTAGCTGTCGCGGTCGATCTGCACGCTGGAGTAGTCCTTCCACCTGTCGGGATAGCCGATCTTGTTCAGGGTGGCGTGCAGCTTTACCGCGGCCTGTTTCTTGGTCTCAGGCGACATCCAATCAAGCGCCTGGATGTCTTTGTCCATCGCGGCTTCGATGTCTTCCACCAGCTCGAGGACGCGTTCCTTGCTCTCGGGAGGAAACGTCTGGCTCACATAGACCTGGCCTAAAGCCTCGCCCAGGTTGCCATCCACGTTGCGGACGCAGCGCCGCCAGCGCGGCTGAATTTCCTTGGCTCCGGCCAGGGTCCGGGCGTTGAAGTCGAAGCTTTCGTTCACGAAAGCATCGTTGAGCGTGTTGGCATTGCCGCGCAACATTTGCCAGCGCAGGTAGGCCTTCCAGTGATCGAGAGGATGCTTCTGCAGCATCGTCTCCAAGTTCTTGAAGAACTCGGGCGACGTAACGATGTAGTGCGGCGAGGGCGGAGCGTTCACGATCTTCAGGTAGGTCTGGAAATCAAACGATGGGGTCAGCTTCTTGACCTGCTCGAGCGACATCTTGTTGTTGATGTTCTTGGGATCGCGTCGCACCACGGGATCCATGGCGCTCTTGGCGAGTTCGGTTTCGATTTCGAGCACTGTGGCCGCGTCCGCGTCGGCCTGTGCCGGCTTCTCTCCCGCGAGCACGATCATGTTGTGAATGTGCTGGAGGTATTTCTTGCGGATTTCCTTGGCCTTGTCGTCGCTGTCGAAGTAGTAGCTGCGCCCGGGTAAGCCCAGCCCGCCCTGGTCGAACTGCGCCACGTTACGAGACGCGTCATCGTAGTCAGTCTGTCCTGCGAATCCCAGCAAAGCCGCGTTGGTGTGGTCGTCCCCCTGCAGGTTCGCTCCGGGAATTGTCTGATGGAGGTGCGCCACCTCTTCGGCAATCTGTTTCTTGTCTTTAAGCTTGGCGATCCGCTCCAACTCGGGCTTCAGCCAATCCTGCGCGTGAGCTTCGATAGCTTTCGTGTCCATGCACGCGTAGTAGTGGTCGCCGATTTTCTGTTCGTTCGAAGTGCGGCCCGGAACATCGGCCGAAGCTTTTTGCAGAGTCTGGAAGAGTACTGTTTCGTTCCAGAGTTGCAGCGGCCCGCCCGGTCCCCAAGCGACCTGGTCGGCCGGAATCGGGTTGGCGCCGAGCCACTTTCCACAAGCGTATTTGTAGAAGTCGTCGCACGGCTCGACGGCTGAATCGACGATGTTGATGTCGAAGCGTTCGAGTTTGGGAAGATCGGTTGGGCTGTCCGGAGCCAGCATCGGTTTCGGTTGTCCAAACAGAAAAGACGGCAAGCACAGAGCTACGGCCAGAACTTGGGGAAGGCGCATTGGCCACCTCTTCGAGATAGGGATGAGTACGAAAGTCGAACGCTCTTTCAAAGGGCCGGTGTTCACAGGTGCTTAGATCGCGGGCAGGTGCGTTTCCGTGTGGTTGGACGTTTCGGCCCGGAAACAGTCACCCCCCATGTGTCGGAATGAACATTGACACAGCTATATCGTTCAGGTAGGTTAGGTCGGGCAATTCGGCCAGGCGTTTGGGTTTTAAGCGAATTCGCAACTTGCAAAAAGGCTTTGGTAAGGCCTTCAACGTTACCGTGGTGACCTTGGTCGCATTCCCATCTCGGGATATTCTCGGGGCCTTGGTTGAACTCTATGAAAACAATCAAAGCGAATTTCGGAACCTTGGCTGCCTGCCTCCTGGCGGTTGCTGCGGTGTTCGTTGGCATATCTCTCGGCCCGTCGACTGTGATGGCGCAAGCGCCGGCGACAGTAGTCCCGACCATGGAGACGCGCTCCGCGTTTGCCACCGCATTTGAGAACCGGTTGCGGCACCGTGGAGTCGACGCCTACGTTCAGCTGGATGGCGATGAGAGAGATGTGTTGCGCGTCGAATGGCAGAGCATCAGCCGGCACGACATTTACGGGTTTGTGAATTCCGGCCTGATGCGCAACACCGCCCCCGCGATGGGTTTCAAGACGGTGGTCTTCACCAACGGCGAACAGCGGTGGGAGTACGACCTCGCAAGAGAGTCGATGGTCTTTTCAGCCCGCTAAGTTCTAGGCAGAATCAAGAGAACGAATCTTTGGAGACGCGGCTGCGGGCGCCAGCTACGCAGCTGCGGAATCCTCGGCCCCGACGCTCGACGCCAGGATATCGAACGAGCACTTGAGTTCGTCCTTGACCTTCAAAGCCCCACCTGCCACATACACCAACTCGATTCCATAGTCGGTCTGATGCAGCGAAAACTCGCCTGACGCCCGTAACCGATCAGGGCCCACCGTGGCCCGCGCGGAGACCACGTGCTCGCGAGTTACCCCGTGCAAGCAAAGTTGCCCCATCGCTTCCACGCGATACTGGCCTGGGCCCGCCGGGCTCACTTTAACGCTCGAACTCTGAAACACGATTTCCGGGTAGGTCGCGCTCTCGAGCACCCGCTCCTGCATGGTGCGCTCAATCTCGCGCCGGTCCTTGTCGCTGACGTCGCCGGAAACTTCGAGCGAAGTTGCCTGGACTACGACGCGAAGGGAGGCAGAGTCCAGCGTATTCGGCTGAAACCGGGCTTCGCCGCTGAAGGTCCGGACTGCGATGACTGGGTTGTGGCCGAATGCCGACAGCAATCCTGCTGCGGTGACTTGCACGGTGAACCAGCTGGGCTTGGCGTCGATGCGATAGCTGGAAAGACTCGGAGGCGCGTCCACCCCCCGATTTTACACTGATTTCCGGAGCCGATACTGAGGACTCCGCGCTTAGTGAGCGCTTTCTTTGTCGGCGTAATAGGGTTCCCCGTACTTGTTGAAGTGTTCCTTGGGCGCGTCGGAAGAGTGCAGTGTGATCTTCGGCAAGACGTTCTCACCCGGTGTGATCTCAACCGTCGGCGGGTTCGACGTCAGTTCGCCCTCGGGGCTCAGTTCATACCAAATGCCGAGCTTGTAGGTACCGGGCGGTATCGGGCCGATCTGGAAAGCGCCGTCCTGGTCGGTAACAGCGAAGTAGCGTGTTCTCAGCACGACCACCACCGCGCTCATCTCCGGATGGATGTTACAAAAAATGTACGAAACACCGGCCTGGGTGAAGCGCACCTTGCGGGCCGCACCACTCTCATAGAGACCCAGATCGATGGTCTTCCCCTGGTGGATCGAAAACACATTGTGGAAGAAGAGGTCCTGGTAGGGAAATTCGATTTCCGTCCCCTGCGTGACCGCCACTACGTGAGGGATGAACTTCTTGCCCTTCTGCAACAGGCGGGCCGTCGGGCCCGAGGGGACGGAGCTTGCATCCTGCGCGGGAGTGAGCCACACCACCACATCAGCGTTGCCGGATGCCGCCTCAGAATGATGCAGCACTTCCACGGAACCGCGCACAGAGGCCTCCTGAGCCGACAGGAGCCCCGCCAAGGAAACCAGCAGAAACGGCAGAAGTCGGACTTGCATCAGCGCTGAACTCCAGCTGGGAGTGGCAAATCCAGGACGAAATCTGGCGGGGAGTGGATTTCCATGACAGGGAAGCGTGATTGTGCGCAGGCCCATGTTTTGGCGCAAGGTTACTCGTGTTTTTGGAGGTTACCAAAGTGTCTGGCTGCGGGCCAAGGTGCTCAGTAAGCTTCCTGCTACACGTGTTTACGCACCGTTTTGAACATCTCCGCACCAGGTTGCTGGTATCACTGCTGGCGGTCGTGTCGTTGCTGACCGCGGCAGTGCTGGCGCTCGTCCAGGTGCGCATGCGGACTCACGTGTGGGAGGACCTGGCCTCCACCCTGCGCACCGAATCAGATGTATACACAAAGGTGGAGCAAGCCCGCCGTCAGCAGGCCGAGCAAAGCGTCGCACTCATCGCAGAATTGCCCAGCCTGAAAGCCCTGATGTCGACGCACGACCCGGTCACCATTCAGGACGGATCCGAGTCCATCCTGCGCACCACGGGCGCCGAGGTGCTGCTGCTCGAGGACTCCAGCCGGGAGTTACTGGCGCTGCATTCCACGGTTGAGCCGGTGTCGTTGGCAGTGGGCAAGTCATTGCTGCTCAACTCGACGGGGAAACACGACTGGTGGCTGGTGAATGGCCATCTGTACTGTTTAAACTTTGCTCCCATCACTGCGGGGGCGGGCGCGGAACAGCGCACCTTGGGACGGATCGGCCTGGGCCATGAAGTTACACCGCAATCGGTCGCCGGAAACGACGCTTTAAAGAGCGGAGGCTTGATCTTTGAACGGGACGGGGGCGTGCTCATCGGTTCCCTTGATCCGTCGTTGTGGCCAGATTTTCAGTACTGGCTACAGAAGCCCACCACCGGGCCTTCCAAGTCGATCCAGGAAGTCGACATTGGCGGCGAGCGCTACCTGCTCAGTTTCATCGAGTTGTCAGGCGATCATCCCGTCCGGCTCTATGCCCTTCGCTCCTACGACCAGGCCACCAGTTTCCTGCGGTCTTTGAATCAGATGTTGCTCGTTCTCGGCGCGATTGCAGTTCTCACCGGGGCCCTCGTGGGATTCGTCCTGTCGCGGCAAATCACTCGTCCCCTCGAGGACCTGGTCAGCGCCAGCCGGCAGATGGAAAAAGGGGACTTCACCTACCAGCTCCAAGTCAGAGGCAAGGACGAAGTGGCCGAGCTAACCCGCGCCTTTGAACAGATGCGCAAGAGCCTTCTGCTTTCCCGCGAAGGCATGCTCCGGTCGGCCCGGCTGGAGGCCGTGGGACGACTGGCCGGGGGGATAGCCCATGACTTCAACAACCTGGTGATGATTATCAAGGGCTACAGCGATCTGTTGCTGGAATCGGTCCCTCGCGATAGCCGTGTCCACGTCGAGGAAATCAAACGCGCAGCGGAGCGGGCGAGTGGTCTCACCCGCCAACTGCTGGCCTTCAGTCGCAAACAGGTGCTGGAGCCGCAAGTGCTCGACTTGAACCACACTGTGCGCGGAATGCTGAAGATGCTGCGCCTGTTACTGGGCGAAGACATTGAGCTGCTAACCAGCCTGTCGGAACAGATCGGGCGGGTGAAGGCAGATCCCGGACAACTCGAACAGGTCATCATGAACCTGGCGGTCAACGCCCGCGATGCGCTGCCGGGCCGCGGCAAGCTGATTATCGAAACCCAGCCCTGCGATCTCGACGAAGCGTATGCCGCCGTCCATCAGGAAGTAACGCCCGGACCGTATGCGATGTTGGCTGTCACCGACACCGGGTGCGGCATGAACAGCGAAACTCTGGCCCAGATTTTCGAGCCGTTCTTCACCACCAAGGAACCCGGCAAAGGCACCGGCTTGGGCCTCGCCACGGTGTATGGGATCGTGAAACAGAGCCGTGGCCACATCACGGTCTACAGCGAAGTCGGAGCTGGCACCACGTTCAAGATTTATCTCCCAGCCATCGACCAGCCAGCCGTGATACCGCAGGCCGAGCAGACCGGCGAGATGCCTCACGGAATGGGGACGGTCCTGCTCGTAGAGGATGAAGTCCCATTGCGAACGCTGGCGGCGAAGGCCCTGCAAAGCCTGGGCTACGAGGTCCTGCAGGCGGGCGATGGGTTGGATGCGCTGGTGGTGGCCGACCGCCATCCAGGCCCGATCAGCGTGGTCGTCACCGACATCGTCATGCCCCGCATGAGTGGCCCGGAAATGGTCGAAAAGCTGCGCCCCAAGCGCAGCGGCTTCTCGGTGATTTTTATGTCCGGCTACACCGAAGCGGCTGCTCTCGAAAACGCGCGCGTCGGCAAAGACGTGGTTCTCCTTAACAAGCCGTTCTCCACCGACACACTGGTGCGCAAGATCAGCCAGGTGCACGAAGCAACATCGACAGTCCCCGACAAGACTTCTTCGCCCAGTTCCTGAGCGTCGTTCCTGAAAATCCATTGGAAAGATATCTGCGCCCGTTTTCTCGGGAAGGGGCCGTTAATTTCACCTTGCCCTTCCTGACCCCGCGATGATATCTGTTCTCACTCCGCGAACCGTGGCGGAGGACACTGACCTCAGGACACGTCATTGACCGACGCCGCCTCGCCTGATCACTCTCCGGACAGGGTTGAACTGCTGGGCGCGGGCGTTTCGATCGCCGAAGCCGAAGATCCCCACCGGCCTAAGCGGGCGATGGGTTTTCGCGACCTGATCCTGTTTTACGTCGTAACCGGAATCAGCCTGCGCTGGATCGCCTCCGCGGCGGCAGCTGGCCCGAGTTCCATCTTTATCTGGATCGGCGCCTGGCTGGCCTTCTACACGCCGCTCGCCCTCTCGGTTCTTGAACTATCGTCCCGCTATCCCAACGAGGGTGGCATCTATGTCTGGAGCAAGCGCGCGTTTGGCGACTTCGCGGGGTTTATCACCGCCTGGACTTACTGGACCTCCAACCTCCCCTATTTTCCGGCTGTGCTCTATTTCGCGGCCAGCAACGCGCTTTACATGCGGCCACACACCTGGGGTCATCTCGCCAACAACCCGACTTTCTACATCGTCTTCTCGCTCGTGGCACTGGCCGTGGCGACCCTGCTGAACATTCTCGGCCTCGATGTCGGCACCTGGCTGCACAACCTGGGCGCACTTGCCATGTGGATCCCGGTCGGCATCATTCTCGCGATGGGAGCGGTGTCTTGGTACCGCTTCGGGTCGGCCACGTCGTTCACCGTTTCCTCCATGACGCCTCGTACCCATCTCAACGACATCATCTTTTGGTCGGTGCTCGCCTATGCGTTTGCTGGATGTGAGACCGCTTCGCTGATGGGCGACGAAATCAAGAATCCGCGTCGCGCCATTCCCTGGGCGCTTTTCCTGGGGGGAATCACGGTCACGCTGTGTTACATCCTGGGAACGGTGGGCGTGCTGGTGGCTCTGCCGTCCTCCGAAGTCGGCAACCTGCAAGGATTGATGCAGGCAATCTCCAACACCGCCCATCGGATCGGGTTTGAAGGGATCATCCCGTTCGCGGCGTTTCTGATCGCCATGAGCAACATTGGAGCCGCCAGCGCTTACCTGGCCGCGGTGGCTCGCCTGCCGTTTGTGGCAGGCATCGACCGCTTTCTGCCGGCAACGTTTGGCGCTCTTCACTCGCGCTGGAAAACACCTTGGGTGGGCCTGCTCACCCAGTTCGTCTTCGGCGCACTCTTCATCTTTCTTGGTCAGGTCGGAACCGGAGTTAAGGGCGCCTACGACGTGCTGGTCAGCATGTGCGTGATCACCTATTTCATTCCTTTCTTGTATCTATTCGCTGCGATGTTGAAGCTGCAATCCGAGCCCGCCGGTCCCGGCGTCATCCGGGTGCCTGGAGGAAAACCGGTGGCCAAGCTGGTTGCGATCGTCGGTCTCATGACGACCACTTTGACGATAGGAATTTCTTTGCTCCCGCCGCCGGACGAACCAAATAAGCCGCTGGCTGTCCTCAAGGTCGTCGGCTTGTCGGGATTGCTCGTGCTGATGGGCGTCGCTGTCTTTTACGGCCCGAAAATCCGGCGCCGCTTCGCACGGTCCTAGAGCACATCAGGAAAAAAATCACGCTGTATTCAATTCGCGCCAGGTGGAGGATTCCCCTGCCTTCCCGTCGACTTCAACCCCAGGTTGCGAATCAGGCGCAGCAGCGAATTGGGATGCAGGCCCAGGATCTTTGCCGCATCCACGTAATAGCCGTCCGCCTGTTCGAGAGCGCTTAGAACGAGCTGCTTCTTGCTCTCTTTGACGGCGCCGTGATACTTCGCGGCCAGGCTGGCGGCCGAGGACGAGGCTTCCAGTAGCGCGTCGGGCAAGTCATCGGCCAGGATTTCCTCCGCCGTGCCCAGAACCACGGCGCGCTCGATGGCGTTCTCCAACTCGCGGACGTTGCCCGGCCAGTCGTATTGCATGAGCACGGCTTGCGCTTCCGGAGACAAACGCCGCTTTCTCGTCTTGCATTTCTTGCTGACCTTTTCGATGAAGCTCTCTGCCAGCAGTGGAATATCTTCGCGTCGATCCCGCAGCGGTGGGGTTGTCACGGTCACGACGTTTAGCCGGTAGAACAGGTCCTCGCGGAAGCTACCGGCTTGCACGGCCTCCGGCAAACTCTTGTTGGTCGCGGCGATCACGCGCACATCCGCCTTCATCGGGCGCGTGCTTCCCACTCGCTCAAACTCGCGCTCCTGCAGGACGCGCAGAAGCTTGGCTTGCAACCCCACCGCCAGTTCGCTGATTTCATCCAGAAACAGCGTGCCGCCCTCGGCAACCTCGATTTTTCCCTTCTTCTGTGCCACTGCTCCGGTGAACGCGCCTTTCTCGTGGCCGAACAGCTCACTCTCCAGCAACGACTCGGTGATCGCGGCGCAGTTGATCGCTACAAACGGCCGTTCCGCTCGTTGGCTGTTGCAATGAATCGCACGCGCCACCAGTTCCTTCCCGGTTCCACTCTCACCCTGGATCAGCACGGTCGACGTCGTCGGTGCGACCCGTTCGATCACCTTTAGAATCTCCCGGATCCGGGAGCTCGATCCCACCATGTTGTGCTCCAGATTGATTTCCGAACGCAGTCGCCGGTTCTCTTCCTGCAATCCCTCACAGTGGCGCACGTTCTCCATCGCCAGGCTGGTCACACTCGCCACCCCGGTCATGAATTCCAGATGGTTCTTGTCGAAAAGTTGTTGCGGATCTCGGCTGTCCAGGTAGATCACTCCGATCGCCGCGCCCGATGCCATCAGCGGAACACACAAGAGGGAACGTATGCGCGGCTCGGCCAGTGCCTGCACATCAGCCAGGGACTCATTCATTTTCACGTCGCGCACCAGCAGGCCCGCCCGCTCCGACAACACGCGGCGCACCACCGCACTCGCAACCCGAACGGGGACGCCCGGCCCCAACCGACGATCCCACGCAATCGCCGAATCCAGGTTCTCGCTCCCTTCGTTGAAATGCAGGATCGCACCACGGTCAGCGGGAACCACATCGAAAACCATCCCCAGCAACTGCCACTCGAGCGATTCGCGGTCCCGAATTGCGCCGATCCCGTTCGCAATCTTGAGCAAGGTATTCAAATCGCGGGCCAGCCGGTCAGTTTCCGGCAGGGCCGCGAGAATGCGGTCCGGCTGCAGGTAAAGCGCGTCTTCGGGATGAAGCATCGTCGGGGCCAGCTTCAACTCAGCAGTTTCGGTCAATTCCACGGCGCTGCCCTCGGGATGGAAGGCTTCGTCGTGGGCCAGGAACATCAGAAGCGAGTCCCCGAGAGAGACTCGGTCTCGATGACGCAACTCCTGCTCTTCGATGCGCGCGCCGTTCACCAGCGTCCCGTTCCGACTGCCTAAATCGCGAATCGTGTACTGACTTTCTTCGGACTCTCCTTCCTTACAGCGAATCAAACAGTGGCGGCGAGACAACGCCGGATCGGGATTCCAAAGGTCATTGGTGGCCTCGCGTCCGATCGACATCTCCGCAGCGGACAGAGAAAGCGTCTGGCCCTTGAGCGGCCCGGAAATCCCGACGAGTCTTGGACGCATTGGAGGAGCACAGTTCATGGTGTGCCTGGTTGGGCGAATCTTTAACACACTCGAGCCTTCCGATGCACGTCCGTTTTCCAAAATCATTCCTCCCGTTAACCGCTATGCGAATGCATTAACCCCCTGGTTAGTGAAATGAGGGCACCCGCCCGTTGCATATTCATGCGCCGATTTCGCCCCTCTCGCCGTTTCATCAGGGAATCAACAACTTGGGCGAACCGTTCGCCGGAATTGCGGAGCCTTTTAGCTTTGGCACGGAGCTTGCTTTACGTAGAGGCGCATACGGTGATCAACACCGTTACAAGGTGTGGGGACGGAGACACTAAGAACAGAAGGCGCCGCCCCAGGCGCCGAGGTCAGGTCGATCTGCTTGGCTTGCACCGCCCTCGACACGAAGGAGGAGATATGAAAAAGCAAGTTCTTACTCTCGTCGGCGTGCTGAGCCTGCTCCTGGTTGCCGGGTCGGCATTTGCGCAAAGTGGTCAAATTCGCGCCAACATCCCCTTTAACTTCACGGTGGGCCACACCACGCTCCCCGCCGGGAGCTACTCCGTATCCACTACCGGCGGAACCGACTCCATCCTGGCTATCCGTGGCGCCAACGGCCAGACCTTGGAATTGGTGGGGTCAAATCACGTGCAGGCTTCGAAGCTTTCTGATCGTACCAGGCTGGTCTTCCGATGCTACGGGGACCGTTATTTCCTGGCGCAGGTCTGGACGAGCGGTAGCCGCATGGGACGTGAGCTTCCCAAGAGCAACCTGGAGTCGGAAATCGCCATGGACGCCGCGGCCCACAAGGTCGTACTAGTCGCGTCCCGCTGACGCGGAGAGCAGTTCAGCGAACATCCAGCACTGCAAGAAGGGCACGCTGAAACGGGCGTGCCCTTTTCGTTGGTGGAAAGCAACGCTAGACCGGCACCGCGGTTTTGCGTGCTGGATTGAAGAACGGCAACCTGACCACCGTCGCGGTGGTTTTCAGTCGTCGAGCCTCAATCGTGAGTTCCATCTGCAACTTCGTTCCGGGCTTCGAATACGCGGTCTCCACGCTCGCCAGCGCGATCAACTTCTTCAATAGGGGAGAGAACGTGGTGGTCGTCGCCTTCCCTACGTGCTTGTCGCCGACGTAAACGGGCACGGCGACCCGCGACGCCTGCGTGGGCGCCGCCGGCGTCAGGCCAAACTTGTCGTGCTGCTCTTCCACTTCCACCCAATCCACCTCTAGGCCGACCAATTGGTGCGGCACGCCGTTCTTCTCATCGTTCTGGAGGGCGCGCTTGCCAATGAAGCTCTCCTTCTCCAGATG
This sequence comes from uncultured Acidobacteriaceae bacterium, assembly GCA_964641665.1. Classification (GTDB taxonomy): domain Bacteria; phylum Acidobacteriota; class Terriglobia; order Terriglobales; family Acidobacteriaceae; genus Gp1-AA133. The sequence goes on along the minus strand of CAZXKO010000038.1, from coordinate 52,565 downwards.
CACCATCTTCCCGAACCCGAGTTCGTACGGCGAATACTTCTGCGACGGGATGAGCGCTTTCTTCGAGCTGGTGTAATCCACTTCGATCAGCAGGAGTCCCGCTTCGACGCGAGCCACATCCAGCGCCAGCATACCTGCGGCGTGGATGTCGAACTGCTTGCCCTTGTCCATAAGAGCGTCCCAGACCTTCACGGCATCCTTCCACCCAACCCAGATCTCGTAGCCCAGGTCGCCGGTGTAGCCGGTGCGCGAGATATCCACCGGGATGCCATTGATCTTGCCACGGGTCACGCGGAAATACTTCAGGTTGGCGATGTCGGCCTCGGCGACAGTCTTCAGCAGCTTCCCCGAAGTCGGCCCCTGCAAGGCGAGCGCTGCCACCTGCTCGGAAATGTCTTCGATCTGAACGTCCATGTTCAGGCCGTTCTGCTTGAACCAGCGCAGGCTCGGATCGGCTGCGGTCCAGCGGTAGACATTCTCTTCGAGCCGGGAGATGGTGCCGTCGTCGATGACCTTGCCGTCTTCGTCGCACCAGCAGCAGTAAATCACCTGCCCCACTTTGACTTTGTCGATGTCGCGCGTGATGACGCGATTCACCAGCTTGGTCGCGTCTTTTCCGGTGACCAGATACTTATAGAGCGGCGAGATATCGATCGCGGCGCAGGCGTTGCGGATGGCGTTGTACTCGTGCTCGTGGTGCACTTCGTACACGCTGACGGTGTAGTAACCGGACCACTCGCGGTAGTTCAAGCTGTGACAGAGAGGAAAAGTGCGCTCGTGAAATGCGGTTCCGATGGGCAAGAGAATTCCTCGGGATGAACGGATAGCTCGCGGCGATTATATGCAGACGCGCAGGGTCGATGCAAAGACTGGGGAAGACCTTGAGACATTTCCGCCTTCGTCGCTGTGTGACCGCCAGCCATCTTCCCGGCGCGCGCCGCCAATGAGGTGGATTGTAGCGTCGCCGTCTCGGCGGCTGTCCGGTGGGCGTCTCGCCCACCGCCGAGGATCCGGCAAGGCCCGCCGACATCGCGCGCAATCTTGCAGACAAGAGCTGATTTCCTCAGATAGAATCGAGCCCTCATCCTTATGCGCGGCATCTTGATAGCGTGGTCCGTTCTCCCCAGTGGACTCTGATCCACGCCTCGGACCTGCGTCTAGCCATCTTCCCAAGCGTTTCCTGATCCGAAAGCAACCTAACGCTAAAGGCTAAAAGCTAATGGCCAAATACGATGTCATCGTGATCGGCGGGGGCCACAACGGCCTGGTGAACGCCGCCTACCTTGCCAAAGCCGGAAAGAAAGTTCTCGTGCTTGAACGCCGCCACGTGCTCGGCGGCGCGGCCGTCACCGAGGAAGTCTTCCCGGGGTTCAAGTTCTCGGTGTGTTCTTACGTCGTCTCGCTGCTGCGTCCGGAAATCATCCGCGACCTCGACCTCCCGCGCCATGGCCTCGAGATTCTCCCCCTCGACGGCACATTCACACCGATGCCCAGCGGCGACTACCTGTGGCGCGTGAACGATCACGGCAAGACGCACCGCGAGATCGCCCGCCACTCGAAACTCGACGCCGAGGCCTACGACGAATTCGGCAAGGCCATGCAGGCGATGTGCCGCTTCGTGAAGCCGATCCTCGGCATGGTCCCGCCCGATCCCGCGACGCTCAATCCGAAAGAACTGATGAAGCTGCTCTTCATCGGACGCCGCTTTCAGGATCTTTCCAGCGGAGACAAGTACAACCAGGTCCAGTTGATGACCATGAGCGCCATCGACTTCCTTGACCAGTGGTTCGAGACCGACGTGCTCAAGGCCACGATGTCGGCGTCGGGAATCATCGGGACTTTTCTCGGCGTGCGCTCCCCGGGCACGGCCTACGTGCTCCTGCATCACTACATGGGAGAGATCGACGGCGCTTTTCGCGCTTGGGGCTTCGCCCGCGGCGGCACCGGCGCCATCTCGAGTGCGATCGCCGGCGCCGCACGCGAAGCGGGCGTAGAAATCCGTACGCAAGCCCCAACCGCAAAAATCCTGGTAAAGAACGGGAGAGCCAAAGGCGTCGTCCTCGCAAATGGCGACGAAATCCAGGCCGATATCGTCTCCTCCAGCGTCGATCCCAAACACACCTTCATCGACTTCATCGAACCCGGCAATATCGCCGACGACTTTCTCGACGAAATCCGTCGCTACAAATATCGCGGCTCCTCTGGCAAGGTGAACCTCGCGCTCGAGGGATTGCCGAACTTCAAGTGCATGCCCGGTCCGGGTGCTCACTTGCGCGGCGCCGTGTCGTTCTCACCCAGCGTGGAATACATGGAGCGCGCCTACGACGACGCCAAGTATGGCCATTTCTCCCGGCGTCCCTACATTGACACGGTGATTCCATCCCTCACGGACCCGTCGGTCGCGCCTCCCGGCAAGCACGTGATGTCGTGCTTCGTACAGTACGCGCCCTACAAGCTCGCCCCCGGCCTGCACTGGGACACCGAAAAAGAGAAGTTCGGCGACACGGTGATTGACACCATCGCCGAGTACGCCCCCAACATTCGCGACATCATCCTGCACCGGCAGGTGGTTACGCCTCTCGATCTCGAACGCGAGTTCGGCTTGACCGAAGGCAACATCTTCCAGGGCGAGCTTTCCCTCGAACAACTTTTCTTTTTGCGCCCTGTCGCAGGCTGGGCGCAGTTCCGGACCCCGATCAAGAACCTCTATATGTGCGGATCGGCCACGCATCCCGGGGGCGGCATCATGGGCGCTCCCGGCCGTCTTTCGGCGCTCGAGATCCTCAAAGACGTCAAGGGGGCTGCCTAGACCATGGCCGAGAAACGCGACGTCGTCATCATCGGTGGCGGTCACAACGGTCTGGTTACCGCCTTCTACCTGGCCAAAGCCGGATTCAAGCCGCTCATCCTCGAACGCCGTGCGCAACCCGGCGGCGCCGCCATCACGGAAGAATTTCATCCCGGCTTCAAGTGTTCCACGCTTGCGCACAGCGCGGGACCCATCCGTCCCGACATCGTGAGTGATATGCAACTCCAGAAACACGGCCTGAAGCTGATCACACCCGAAATCGGCGTCGTGTCGCTCACCCCGGACGGCCGTGCCCTCATGCTGTACAACGACGCGCAAAAGACCGCGCAGGAAATCGCGAAGTTCTCCCCGAAGGACGCCGCCAGGTATCCCGAGTTGCAGGAATCCATGCGCAAGATGGGGAGCGTGATCGGAGACGCACTCAAGCTCACTCCCCCGAACATCGACGACCCCAGCAAAACAGATTTGTGGGGGATGTTGCAGACCGGACGGGCTCTCCGCAAACTCGGCAAGAAAGATCTATACCGGCTGCTCCGCTGGGGGCCGATGGCGATCGCCGACCTCGCAGCCGAATACTTCGAGACCGACCTGCTGCGCGGGACGGTCGCAGCCCGCGGCATTTTCGGGACTTTCCTGGGTCCGTGGTCGGCCGGCAGCGCGCTCGTGCTTCTGATTCGTGGCGCCGGCGATCCGCGCCCAGCAGGTTCCGCCCATTTCGCCGCCGGCGGAATCGGCTCAGTCACGCAAGCCATGGCCTCCTCTGCCAAGGCAGCGGGCACGGAGATTCGCACCGGAGCGGAAGTCGCGGAAATTCGCGTCCAAGATGGCGCTGCGACCGCGGTCGCCCTAAAGTCGGGCGAAGAGATTCCCGCGAAGGCGATCATCTCAAACGCCGATCCGAAACGGACGCTGCTCAAGCTCGTCGATCCCACCCATCTCGCGCCCGACTTCGCCCAGAAGCTGCAGCACTACCGCATGATGGGAACGGTCGCGAAGGTGAACCTTGCCCTCAGCGGCCTTCCCGATTTCAGTGCGCTGAAGAATGGCAACAGCACTGCGCTCACCGGACGGATCCAGATCAGCCCCGGGATCGACTATCTGGAGCGTGCGTTCGATGAGTCGAAGTATGGCGACTTCTCCAAGCAGCCCTATCTCGAGATCACTATCCCGTCGCTCACCGATCCCTCGCTCGCGCCCAGCGGCCAACACGTGATGTCCGTCTACATGCAGTATGCCCCCTACAAACTGAAGGGCGACTGGAATACTCAGCGTGGCCCGCTAGGCGATACCGTGGTCAAGACGATGGCGCAGTACGCCCCCAACTTAACCGGGATGATCCTCGCGCGACAGGTCATCACGCCGAAAGATCTGGAAGACACCTACGGTCTGACCGCCGGCCAAATCTTTCACGGAGAACTGGCGCTGGACCAGTTCTTCACCATGCGTCCCCTGCTCGACTGGGCGCGCTATCGCACCCCCATCGCCAGCCTGTATCTTTGTGGGAGTGGGACCCATCCCGGCGCAGGGCTAACCGGCGGTTCCGGGGCGAACGCAGCGCGGGAGATATTGAAATCGATTAAGAGGTGAACGAGGTATGGCGCGTACTTCTCGCTGTCCGAGACAAGCCTCAGCGCGCATAAGACTACGCTTCAGGATCTTCGCCTTCTCGTAAGCTCATGTGCCGTATACACACACGGCCAATTGTCCTCAAACGGGCCCAATGTCTCGGGAGCGAATCGTTTCGATCAACTGGACGATGGCTCAATTTCTGGGGAGGTGTATCACAACGCCGAATTGGGCTTTCGATATCAGTTTCCTCACGGCTGGATCGTCAACGATAAACCAGTACAAGAAAAAGCGGTCAAGGCCGGTCACCAGTTTGTTTGGGGGGACGATACGTCTACGAAACGAGAAAAGAATATAGCGCGCCAATGCTCGAAAGGCCTGTTGTTTGTAACACAGTATCCCAACGACATGCGATTGAGCCGCTTCAACCCCTTGGCGTTTCTGATCGCCGCCGACCCCACGTGCGCTCCCGGCGTCGTTTTTCCCCGCACAGTCAAAGACAATGAGGCTATCCGGCGAATTGCGGGTCAGTGGGGGACTTACTTCAAACTGTCGGGGATAGTTTCCAGGACTCCAGCCCGCATTCGCGCTTTCGACCTTGCCGGACGAGTTATGGTACAGATTTCTCAATCATTCATCACTTCGACACATGAACCCGGCAGTACAACTGTGCAAAAGATCAGTTCGTCTATATTGGTCATGCGGGCACATGATTATTGGGTTATGTGGATGTTCGCAAGTGCGGACGACGCACAACTGGGACGGGTTGAAAGCAACCAAGATTTTCTTCAATGAGGGGTCGCCGGGGCCTGAAGCCAAATAGTTCGAGCAGGCACAAGAACTGTACTCATGAGATCCTCCGCCGTACTCCTCATATCCTGTCCCGACCGCAAAGGCCTAGTCGCCACCGTCTCCGACTTCATCTACCGCCACGGCGGAAACATCCTGCACACTGACGAGCACACCGACGCCGACTCGGCCTGGTTTCTCATGCGGGTAGAGTTCGATCCTTCCGCGTTCGATATTCCGCTCACCGCCCTCCCCCAACTCTTCGTGCCCATCGCGCAGAAGTTCGACATGGAGTGGCGCCTCGCCAAACCCGGCGAGCGCAAGAAGATGGTCATCATGGTCTCGAAGTACGACCATTGCCTGGTGGATCTGTTGTATCGGCACAAGGTCGGCGAACTGAACTGCGACGTTCCGCTGATCATCTCCAACCACGCCGACAACCAGCCCATCGCCGACTTCTACCAGATTCCTTTTGTGGTCATTCCGGTTTCGAAGGACAACAAACGTGAAGCCGAGCAGAAACAGATCGCGCTCATCCACGAGCACGGCGCCGACTTCACCGTATTGGCGCGCTACATGCAGGTCCTGTCGAATGAGTTCGTGGCGGCATTCCCGCATCGCATCATCAACATTCACCACTCCTTCCTCCCGGCCTTCGTCGGCGCGAAGCCTTATCATCAAGCCTTCCAACGTGGGGTAAAGCTCATCGGGGCGACGAGCCACTACGTTACCGAAGTACTCGACGATGGCCCGATCATCGAGCAGGACGTTGTCCGCATCTCCCACCGCGCTTCGGTCGAGGACCTCATCCAGAAGGGCCGCGATCTCGAAAAGGTCGTGCTCTCGCGCGCCGTGCGCTGGCATATCGACGACCGCGTGCTTGTGTACGGGAACAAGAAGACGGTGGTGTTCGACTAGAGGTTTCGGGGCGAAGCCACGCTGGAATTAACAACCATACAATCAATCACTTACAGGCTGAACCATCTCGCTCCCCGGACCCCCGTGAACAATATTGGGCCTCAGTTGACCCGGGCTAGAATCGGGGCGCTAGCCCGCTACCCTGTAACGCTTCTGGCATTCTTATCTCCCTGCAAGCCAAGGGGTTCCGCCGTGGAAGTACCTACACCGAAGTAAGCTTTCGATTTTTGGAACCTCGATTACCCTAGATTACTGAGATTATGACAGCCTGAGCGGATCCCCCCCAAGAGTCCGCAAGGAGTGGGGTTTGGTCGAAGACCCGAAGTGGGAGTTGTCGATCCTGGCGAACGTCAGCGGTTTCTACCAGAAACTGCTGCGGGACTATCTCCAGGGCGAGCTTCCCGTACATCCCGGGCTGGAAGACGAGGCCATTCATCAGGCCAACACCAACCTGCGCGAGATTCTCGGCAAGATGCACCGCTGGCTGCAATTGCTCGACATGGCCATCACGCCAGCGATGGTGCGGCAAGCTCTGACCACAGATACAGACGCGGAAATCGCCGAAGCGCTGATCCGCTACTACACCCGCAAGCGTGATTTCTCCGACAACGATCGCGACAAAGCCGACGTGGTCGCAACGTTCCTTTATCGTCACCCGCGCGTGCCCGGACAGTGGGAAAAGCGTGGCTATGGCCTGGATGGCAGCCTTCCGCTGTCACCGTTTGAGATCGCACTCATCGAAATCCTGGCGGACTCCGATGCTCCGCTCCTGCCCGAAGAGCACGTCCAGCTCTTGCGCGAATTCGAACCCCTGCGCGAACAGATTCAGAACTTCCAGAGCTTCAACGCGCTCATCGACTCGGCCATTCTGTCCAGGGTGCGCGAACTGAAACAATCCTTCGGACGATCCTTCTACCACCCCGGCGTGCTCGCCACCATCGCTCCTTACAACGTCGTTTTTGGCGACCGTTTCGACGAGCTGTTCCACGGCGCCATCGCAGAAATCAAGACCTTCGCCCACACGGTCGAAGAGCTGGGCGGCAGCATCCTGAGCAACATCGACGGCGTCGACGTGACCGTCGAACACGTCGAGGCCATGGAAGAACGGGAACTGCTGAAGATCGATTACGTGGCCGCGCTCGACAAGTTCCGCCGCGTCTCAAAACTGAAGAAGGAAATCGACAAACGTCCCAGGATTCGCCGCGCGAACCCGCCGGCGAAGGTCGCGTCGCGTTCCGGAGGAGGAGCAGCGGCCGCGGCCCAGCCCGCGCGCGCCGGTGTGCGCCCCGGAGCCGCGCATGCCCGGCCCGTAGCCGTGCCCGTCACCGCGCAACAGCTCTCCCTGGAAGACGCCAAGCTCCGCCGCGTAGAAGAATCCATTCGGATTTTCGTGCGCGTGGCTGATCCCAAGTTTCGCCAGGTGGTCCCGATGCGGTTCTTCAACCTGAACCTCACACTCGCCGAAGTGGAAGCCTATTGCGCCGAGTACCTGGAGGAGAAGAGCCTGCGCGCCGATGTGGGCCGCACTCTATTGCGCAGCGTAGCCGTTATCGCGCGCATTCAGACCGAAATCGAAGAACTGAAACGCTGCCAGCCCGCGACCTCACTTTGGAAAATGCGCGCCGACGCGCTCATGGTCCTGCTCGAAGTTGCCCGCTTGGTGCACGAAGCCGGCGGCGACGTAGTGACGCATGCCCAGGACGCTGGTGAGACTTCTCACGCCGACGCGGTAGGGACCTCCATGCGCAAACTCCGGGAGCGCGCCGAGTTCGTGGTGAAGACGCTGGCTGTAGCTTAGGCACCCATCCCGGTTCCTGCGGCAAGACGGCAATCTTACTTCAGCCGACCGCCCTCATGCGCCGAGTGCACTTGCACTTCAGTAGTTGCCACTCGACACGCGACCGATTCGAAATGAAAAGGCCGGGCTTTCACCCGGCCTTGAGGCTTAATTACCGCAGTTCCGCCGTCGCGGTTCAGTTGATGTCGAACTGCTCCGCGTGCAGCGCGGGATCGGATTTCACGATAATGGTTCGCTTGGTCAGCTCTTCCATTTCGTTCAGCCAGCGTCCGCTGGGCGCCTTGAGAACCTTTGCCACCTCGGGGTTCACGCGCAACATAACGTCCTGGTGCTCGAGGTGCTTGGCCATTTTTCGCATCTCCACGTAGATCTCGTTGCAAACTGTGGTGACCGACTTCACGAACCCCGTCGACTCGCAGTACGGGCACGGAGTCCCGATGGTGCGCTCGAGCGACTGCTTCACCCGCTTGCGGGTAATCGCCACCAATCCGAAATCGTTGAACTGCAGGACCTTTGACGGAGCGCGGTCATTGCGCAATTCTTCTTCCAGGGCCTGCATCACGCGCTGGCGGTTGCGGCGCTCGTCCATGTCGATAAAGTCGATCACGATGATGCCGCCCAGATCGCGCAGCCGGATCTGACGAACAATCTCCTTGATTGCGTCGACGTTGGTCTTGACGATGGTGTCTTCGAGACGCGCCGTCTTGCCGACATATTTTCCCGTGTTGATGTCGATCGCCACCAGCGCCTCGGTCTGGTTGATCACGATGTAGCCGCCGCTCTTCAACCACACTTTTGACTTCAAGGCTTTGTCGATCTCTTCCTTCAGCCCGAACTGTTCGAACAACGGCGTTTCCTTTGTATAAAGCTTCACACGCCGTACCAGTGCGGGTTGGAAGCGGTTCGCGAAGCGGAGAATGCGCTCGTACTCCTGTTCCGTGTCGACCCAGATCGCAGAGAAATCAGAGGTGACCTGGTCGCGCAGCACGCGCTCGACCACGTTGAGGTCGTGATAGATGAGCGCCGGCGCCTTCGATTCTTCCGCGCGCGTCTTGATTTCGTGCCACAGGTTCTTCAGGAAGCGAATGTCGGCTCGGAGTTCCTCTTCGGATGCCCCAGCCGCTGCGGTGCGCACAATGAAGCCGCCCTGACCGTTTTCACGTTCGCTGATGATGATCCTCTTCAGGCGTTGCCGCTCTTCATCGGAGGAAATCTTGCGCGAAACGCCCGTGTGGTTCACCGTCGGCATGTAAACCAGGAAGCGCCCCGGCAGCGCGATGTGGCTGGTGATGCGCGCCCCCTTCTTCCCGATGGGTTCCTTGGCGATCTGAATCAGAACTTCCTGGCCTTCTTTCAGCAGGTCGCTGATCTGCGGAACTGGCGAGTTTTCGCGGCGCGGAGCGCCCCCGGAGCGAAAGCGGCGTCCACCCCGGCGTCCGCGGCGACGGTCGAATTCTGGGCGACGCGCGCGCTGGGTGTAGCCGGCCGTGCCGGCTGGAGCCCGCACTTCGACGCGGGCGTCCACCGTCCCATTGCCGCGAGCTTCGGCCTCGAGAAGCGCCTCGGCTTCTGCCTGAGCGTCTTCTATCTCGGCTTCTTCACCATCCTCTTCGCCTTCTTCTTCGCCTTCGGCCTCGCCCGAAACACCTTCTACCGGAACGGTAGCCTCATGCTCCTCCGCAGTATGAGCGGGTTCCATGGCTTCCGCAGGATGAGGCGCGGGCTCTCCCGTTGCGGCGATCTCCAGAGTACGCAGCGGATGATAGTCCTCGGCGGCGCTGGTCTCTTCTTCCAGTTCTTCGAAGTCTTCATCCTCTTCCAAGTCCTCGGAGTAGGCCGAGGTAAGGTCGGCTTCCTCTTCTTCGATCTCTTCTTCCTGTACCGTACCGGGGTGAGCACCGTACGCCGGAGGCGGCTCAACCGGGGCTGTGGCTTCAGCAGATGCGGAGGCTGCGGCAAATGACCTAGCTTCGGGCTCTTTAGGGGCTGAATGCGTTTCTTCTTCCACCGTTTCAACGGTCTCGGCAGGGGCAACTTCCCGCGCGAACGCGGCGGTCAAGTTCATCCGCTCTTGCAGAGCGTGTTCCCGCTCCCAATCCTGGTGCGCCATTTCGTCGCCGTGCTGCTCGTGCAGCGGCTCGGTCAAGCCTGCAGCGAAAAACGGCTCGTCCTCGGGGAACGTTTTGGCGATGGGGGCAGGCGCGTCCACACCTGGCGCGACCGAGATCGCTTCCTCTTGTTTCTGGTAACGTGCCGGCGCTTGAGGCTGCTGGGCCAGCCGCTGGTACTTCGAGATCGATTCGCCAGGCAGCAGGATGGGCTGATATCCGGGAGGTGGACCATAGTCCGAATTGCGTGAGCGCGTCGGAGCCGAAGTCTGCGCCGGGGCATCGCTGGCCGCCGGACGGGCAAAGCGCGATTCGTACGACGGGCGATCTCCACGATCCCCGCGGTCGTAGCGGTCGTTCTGATCCCCGCGGCGTCCGCGACGACGTCCCCGGCGTCCACGAAAACCACCACGATCATTGCCGCGGTCGCGAGGTTGTGTATCCATGTTGCCGGGTTCGGGGGCTGCGGCCGCGGGCGATTCCGGCCCAGCTTCTTCCGTAAAGGGCTCCGACTCGATTACGTAAGACGAGCCCTCCGCCGCCGGCGGCAACTGCATCTCCGGTTGCGGCTGGGGCGGCCGGCTTTCAGGCACGGATGCGCGCTTGGTCGAAACAACCTCTGTAAGGTCGTCGTCCTGATCTTCCAGTTCCATGAAATCGGAAACATAGAGGAACGCGTCGCGCTCCAGGCCGACATCGACGAAGGCCGACTGCATGCCGGGAAGCACGCGGGTTACACGTCCTTTGTAGATAGATCCGGCGAGGGTGTATTCGTTTTCGCGCTCGAGGTAGATTTCTGCTAGCTGGTCATCCTCGACCAGGCCCACTTTGGTTTCGTGTGGGGTCGAGGTTACAAACAATTCTTTCGTCATTCATACTCCGGGGTCCGTGGCCGTTTCAGGGCCAACAGATCACCGGGACAAAGATAGGGAGGTAAGGGGAGGAATCAGCGTCGCGATGGGTACTGGTCCACGCACAAGTGGACCTGCCTCCTGGAAAGCACTCCAGAAGCGAATCCTTTGCGGAAGCTTGGGAATCTTTTGCACTTATCGCAATGTGCGCCAACCCCGGGGTTGTGGCCGCTCTCTCCTCAGTGGGGAGGGGGCCGTTTCCCGCCCGGCAGCGCTGGCTGCAATCCTGCCCGGCCTCCAACTCTCTTTCTGGCCGGTGAGTGCCCTCTTTACGCGAGGGCGATCGTAATCTTGTCTTGGGCCGCGCATGGCTGGCGCGGTATCTCTTTCTTGCCGGTCGTCGTCCTGTCTCAGTTCACGAAGCGGCGCATACGGACGTTCATCACCATGCCCAGCGCCAAGAACATAAACAGAACGGAAGACCCGCCATAACTCATCAGTGGCAAGGGTATCCCGGTAACCGGCATGAAGCCGACTACCATGCCAACGTTGACCAGGACGTGGAAGCTAAGCACAGCCACCACCCCCATCACCAGGAATGTGCCAGCGCGGTCGGGCGCCGTTTGCGCGTTCTGGGTCAAACGCATCAGCACTATGAAGTATAGCAGGAGCACCCCTAAAGCTCCTACGAATCCGTGTTCCTCGGCAAAGGCCGCGAAAATAAAGTCGGTTTGGGGCACGGGAAGATACGAGAGATGAGTCTGGGTGCCGGTTCCACCCCACAGTCCTCCGGAACCGACGGCAATCAGCGACTGAATCACCTGGTAGCCGGAGCCTTGCTTGTCAGCCTCGGGCTCGATAAAACTCGTCAGGCGCTGCTTCTGATACGACTTCAGAAGGTGAACATGGGGAGTGAAAAAGACCACTCCGATCCCGAGTGCCGCAAGCAGCACCACCGCCAGCCCCTGGCGCCACTGCAGTCCTCCCAGAAAGATTCCCATGACGGCGATGGGGACGTAGGTCAGGGCCGTGCCCAGATCGGGCTGGGCCAGAACCATCAGCATGGGAATGCCAACCAGCGCCCCGGCTTTCACGAAGTCGGACGGCGTCAGTTCGCGGTGCCGTGAGTCCGCAAAATACTTGGCCACGGCAAGGATCAAAATCAGCTTCACCCATTCGGAGGGCTGGAAGTGGTTCCCCCCGGGCATCTTGATCCAGCGCCGCGCCCCCAGATATTTCTGCCCGAAGACCAGCACCAACATCAGAGAGGTCACCGCTGCAATGTAGATCCAGTGAACCTTGTCGAGCAGCGCCTGGTAGTTCAGCAAGCTGACCAGGAACATGCCCACGATGCCCCCTCCGATCCAGTACAGCTGCCGGATGTGTGCCCCGGCGAATTTGGTGTGCATGGTGGCGCTGTGGATCTCCATGACGCCGAGTCCGCAGATGATCAAGACGAACATCAGCAGTAGCCAATCGAAATCGCGGTATGAGACGTATCTGGACATCAGTCGTTAATGGTTGAGCCTTGACCGGTACCTAAACTTGTTCGTCGTGCCGTTGCTCGTCGGTCCCCGGTCGTCGGCAAAAGCCCTAGGTTCTCTAGCATCCGTTACTCCAACCCCGGCGCGGCCGCCGCCAGCGGCAACTTCTTGCTTGAGATTGGAACCGTGAAGCGGCCCGCCTTCAGATCGTCGTTTCCGTCGGGATCCGCCACACTCCACACCGCGCCAATCTCGGCCTTGCCGGAACCTTTGGCGATCTTGGTGGGCTGGCGATTTTGCTTCTCCACGTACGCCTTGATCACCTGTGCGACAGTACGGGCCGCCAGGTATCCGTGCTCGCCTTCCTCCAACAGCGCACAGACCACGATCTCCGGATTCCGTCTGGGCTCCACGCCCACGAACCAGCCGTTGTCCTTGAAATTCTTTCCCGCGGCACCCAGCCTCGCTTTTAAGGCATTGCTGATCGTCTGTGCGCTCCCGGTCTTGCCGGCGAAATCGATTCCCTGTAGATGGGCGCTAGGGGCGGTTCCGCCCGGATTCACCACGCCGGCCATCGCGTCAGTGATGATCTCCCAGCTTTTCGGGTCCAGCGGAACCTTCGTCTGGTCCGGAACCGTGCTGGCCGGTACCACGTTCGGCGGAAAGTCGGTTGGATTCACAACGTGCGGCCGCACCAACAGCCCGCCGCTCGCAATCGCCCCGATAGCGCGCGCCATTTGTATCGGAGTTACCGTCACCGCGCCCTGTCCAATACCCACCGAAATCGTTTCGCCGGCGAACCACTTTTGCTTGAAGTTTCTGATCTTCCACTCTTCCGACGGCATGACACCCGAGACTTCCTGGGGCAAATCGATGCCTGTCTTCTGGCCCAATCCGAACGCGGTCGCATACTTCGCAATCCGATCGATGCCAAGCCGCTCCGCCAGCGTATAGAAGAAGACGTCGCAGGATTGGTAGATCGCTTTGCTGATGTCCACCGGCCCGTGTACCCGATGTTCCGCCACCACCCAGCACTTGAAGTAACGGCCGTAGAACGTGGCGCCTCCGTTGCAGTTGACATGCATGTCCTCCGCAATGCCTTCCTGCATGCCGGCAGTGGCCATGATGATCTTAAAGGTCGAGCCGGGTGCCAACTGCGCCTGGATGGCCTTGTTCAGAAGCGGATGGTCGTCGTCATTCACCAGCCGGTTCCATTCGTTCCGGGAGATGCGCACCGAGAAATCGTTTGGGTCGAACGTCGGGCGGCTGGCCATCGCGAGAATTTCCCCGTTGCGCGGATCCATGGCCACGATCGCGCCATTGCGTTCCCCTAATGCCTGCTCGGCGGCAATCTGCAGGTCGACATCCACGGTCAGCTTGAGCTGTTTGCCCGGGACCGCGGCCGTTTCATCCAGCCGTCCCACTTCTCTCCCACGACTGTTCACCAGGGCCCGCCGCGAGCCGTTCTTGCCCATCAGAATCTGGTTGTACTGCTTCTCCACCCCGGAGACCCCCACGACGTCCCCAGGGTTATAGAGCTCGAATTGCGGCTGGTTCAGCATGTCCTCGGTGACTTCGCCCACGTAGCCGATCAGGTGCGCCATGAACCCGTTCCGTGGATACAGGCGCCGGTGCGCCATGATCGTGTCCAGTTCCGGAAGCTCGTTCCGGTGCGATTCGATGAAGGCCAATTCATCCTGCGTGATGTCGTCCTTCAGGAAGATGGGCTGGTACTGCGGCATGGAGGTGAACTTGCGGATCCGTTCCCTCACCTCTTTCGGATCCAGGTGCAGGCCCTGTGCGATGGCGTCTGAGTCGGCGTTAAGATCGCGCGTGGAATCGCGCAGCAGCAGTGCCGAGAACGACGGGTAGTTCTCGACAATGACCGTGCCGTTACGGTCGAGAATTTTGCCCCGCGGGGCGAGAATCGGCACGTTGCGGATCCGGTTCTTCTCCGCCATCTGGGCATAGAAGTCGCTCTGCATGACCTGCAACCGCCACAACCCGTAAGCGAGGATCATGAAGATGACGAGGATGAAGTACTGCACCGCCGTCAAGCGAATCGCCGATACTTTGTCGTCGCGACTAAACATAGGAAAACAGCTGCTAGCTACTAGCTGTTGGCTCTTAGCCAGGACTCGCGACTTGCGAGGTTAGAGCAAACGACTAGCGACTAGCAACGAACGACTGCATTTCAAGTTCTCTGCTTGAACCGGTCCAAGGCAAAGAACAGAAACACACCTACCACGGCGTTGGCCAGGGCGGCCTCCAGTTCGTGGGGCCAGCTCCACTGCTGATTCAACGCCACCATGCCGCGCGCCACTGTGAAGTAGATGATCTCGTGTGCCACGTAGAAAAACAGGGTCACGAGCAGGCGGGCCCCGGCGTTCTCGACATCCAGCTTCACTCCCAGTGACGAAGCACCATACCCCACCACAGTCTTGGCCAGGCCGTTGACCCCCAGCGGCAGCCCGGTCAGCGCGTCCTGCAACAAGCCGATCACCGACCCCGTGAGCAGCCCCGAGATCGGGTTGCGCCGTGCCATGGCGAAAAAGATGGTCACCAGCAACGGCAAATCGAACACCTTGAAAAACGGGAAATGCAGCGGCAAGAAGGATTGTAACCATAGCGCCGCTGCTGGCACTCCGATGTTCACGGCCCAATTGAACCGGTAGACTTCAACCTGCTCGCCGGATGTGTAGGTAATGGGCACGTTATTGAGGTCCGTCCTGTGGCTTCGCCGGGGGCGGGGTCGCGGGCGCAGGCGCGGGCGCGGGCGCAGGCGCGGGCGCAGGCGCAGGCGCTTGCTTCGGCTTGACCGCAACTTGGCTAGCGTCCAACACCTTCACGGGCGTCGCTTCCGGCCTCTGCTCCGTAGCCGCCTTCAGTGCGCTCGGCCTAGTCTCGGGCTTCGTTGCCGGGTTTGACGGGGCTGGCTTGGTCGGCACAGCTGTCCCCGGCTTGCTGACTGCGGCTGTAGCGGCATCACCCGGTTTCGCGGGATTCGGCTGGGCGGATGGCGTTTTCTCGACCGGCGGTTTCGGCGTCAAGCTGGGGTGAGTACCACTGGGCTGCGCCGCCTCCGCCGGCTTGTCCGGCACTGAGGGCAGGCGCTGCGCCAGAATATCCGCCGCCCGCACCGGCCCAGTTTCGCTCGGGGCCGGTTCCTTTTCGTCCACCTTGGTAACCACCAGAACCTCTTCCAACTTATTGAGGTTGGCGGCCGGTCTTACCTGAATGTTCAGAAACAGGTCCGCCCGATTGTCGTTCGCAACATGCGTCACCACCCCGACCGGCAATCCCTTAGGGAAAATGCGGTCTCCGCCGCTGGTCAGCACCGTCTCGCCCGGCTGCACCGATTCGTCGGTCATGATCTTTTCCAGCACCACTTCCCCAGCGGGCGTGCCGCGTACGATCCCCTGCAACCGCGATTTTTCTAGGATGGCGCCCACACCGCTGCTTTGGTCGTCGATCAGCAGCACCTGCGAAGTCGAGCGGAAGATCTTCAGCACTTTTCCCACGATCCCGTTGACGGTCATAACCGCCATGTCGGGTTTGATCCCGTCGGACTCGCCTTTGTCGATGTAAACGATTCGCGACTGCTCGCTGCCCCCCGACCCGATCACCTGCGCGGCAATCGTCTTTGAGAGGAACTGCTCCTTGAACGCAAACAGAGCCTGCAGGCGACGCGCCTGTGCCGCATCTTCACTCAAGCGGACCTGTTCCAGTCGCAACTGTTCGATCTGTTGCTTGAGTTCGCGGTTCTCCGCTCTCACGCCGCGCAGATAGAAATAGTTGTGCCAGAGATGGCCCGTGCCGTTGTGCACCCAGACGAACAACTCTTCGAACGGAGTGACGGCGCTGACGGTCCAGACGCGAATCAGGCGGGAGGATTCCGTATCGGTCGTACGCTTCACCTGGACGGCCAGGCCCAGCACCTGGGCGAAGAGCACCACCACCAGGACGATCAGGTTCTTGTAGCGGCCGAGGACGGATTCCATAACACCAGTTTCAAGTTTCCAGTTTCAGGTTTCGAGTTTCCACTAACCAGATCCCCGTCCCGCGACGGTTGGTTCGGGCCACAGCCGGCAACCCAGCACACCAGAAACTTGAAACCCGAAACTCGAACCAGTTACTCGATCGATATCTTTCTCAGCAGCTTGAAGTCACTAAGCATCTTGCCCGTACCCAGCACCACGCTGCACAGCGGATCGTCGGCTATCGACACCGGCAGCCCGGTTTCTTCGCGGATCCGCTTGTCGAGATTCTTCAGCAACGCGCCCCCGCCGGTCAGCACGATCCCGCGGTCGCTGATGTCAGCGGAAAGCTCCGGAGGCGTACGTTCGAGGGCAACGCGAATCGCATTCATGATGGTCGAAACACACTCGCTCAGCGCTTCCCGGATTTCGCTGTCATCGACGGTAATCGTCTTGGGCACGCCCTCGATCAGGTTGCGTCCTTTGATCTCCATGGTGAGCGGCTTATCCAGCGGGTAGGCCGACCCGATTTCAATCTTGATCTGCTCGGCGGTGCGTTCGCCGATCAGCAGGTTATATTTCCGCTTCAGGTAATTCATGATGGCTTCGTCCATCTGGTTGCCCGCCATCCGGACCGAACGCGAGTAGACGATGCCGCTGAGCGAAATGACCGCGATGTCTGTGGTACCGCCGCCGATGTCGACCACCATGTTGCCGCTGGGCTCGGTGATCGGCAGGCCGGCGCCGATCGCCGCCACCATGGCTTGCTCCACAAGGTGAACTTCACTCGCCTTCGCACGGTAGGCCGAGTCCATGACCGCGCGCTTTTCCACCTGGGTGATTTCCGAAGGCACGCCGATCACGATGCGCGGGTGCACCAGCATCTTACGGTTGTGCGCCTTCTGGATGAAATAGTTCAGCATCTTCTCCGTGACCTTGAAGTCGGCGATCACGCCGTCCTTCATCGGCTTGATGGCGACGATGTTGCCCGGCGTGCGGCCAAGCATTTCCTTCGCCTCTTTGCCGACCGCTTCGACTTCGGCGGTGTTCTTGTTGATGGCTACGATCGAGGGCTCGTTCACCACGATGCCTTTGCCACGCGCGTACACAAGCGTGTTGGCGGTGCCCAGATCGATTGCCAGGTCGCTGGAGAAAATGCTGAACAGCGACCGGAGGTTATGAAAGCGCCCTGCGCTTGAGTGGAATCCGTTGGATGACATACTGTGACTTCTCTCTCGCTCGTGTCGAACTGCCGCCCCTCCGGTGGAACCCCGGTTCGTGTTCGTCCGGTTCAGGCAGTTGCTTCTTTGATTCTATGGGATATCCCAGTTCCCTGCCGGAAACTAAAGTTCTTGCCCTCCCGGAAACTACCTGGGAACCGGTCCCGCCGCTACTGGATCACGACCTTCTGTTGCTTGGTATTGACCCCGCCCTGCGCGTTCTGCGCCGTCACGGTGATCATGCTCTCCCCGGCGGCCAGTGGCGGGGTGAAATAGTGGAAACTGCCGTCGGTCGTCACCATGGGAACCTCGTGCCCGTTCACCATGACCCGCGCGCCGTTCTCGGTCTTGCCCGTAACCTCAATAACGTGCCCGTGCTGGATCAGCGGATCGATATCCAACGCAATGGCCACTGCATCCTTGCCCTTGGGAATAAGGGTGAAGCGGTTCTTCTCGCTCTCCACCGACTCCTTCCCCGTTGCGTCCAGCGACTGCACCATCCAGTAGTAGGCGCCCAGTCCCAGGCTGGTGACGGTCACATCCGGCGTGCTGACCGTCTTGTCGACGATAGTCGATGAAAAGTACGGGTTCCGCGATATCCGCAGCCGGTAGCCCACCGCGTTGGTGATCGGCGCCCAGGAAAATTGCACGTCTTTGGTCTTAGCCCCGCCCGTGGTGAAGATGGGCATCATGTTTGCCGGGGAAATCGGCGTCGGCGGCCCGATCTCCTTCACCTTGGAGATCTTGTCCGACTCCGCCTTGAACGTGGCCTTTTCCCAGTCGGCCAGTCGTACCGTCTCGCCGTTGCGCGCTACTTCGCCACTGCCCTTCTTCATCAGGATCTCGTGCTGATCGCTCTTCGGGTCGTTGTGCACCATGGCCGCGCTCTCCGGAGCCAGCGAGGCCGTGGCGCCCGCCACGATCACTTGCGACTTCGACCCCTGGGTATAGGTAGCCGTGGACAGATCGACCGTACCCGTGTTCACCGCCACCGCCACGCTGGTCTGCTGCTGGTCGTTGGCCGAGTTCTCCTCGATCACAATCAGCGAGTCCTGCTTCACGGTGTAGTTGGTGCCGTCGTTGAACACCACCTTGGCCATGCCCTCGGAACCGGTCTGGATCACGTCGCCCTTCTCCAGCGGAATGTTGTAGTCGGCCGCGATCCAGGTGTTGCTGCTCGATTTCTTGATCTTTACCCCGCCGTCCAGGGCCGTAAAGCGCGCCTGCTTCTCCGTACCTGCTCCGGACTTTTCCGGAGGTGGCGCGATGCCCGCAATCTTTTCCAGCACATTCGTCGTCAGGTTCCCCGCCGCTTTCACCGTGTTGTCGGTGAACGTCGGGAAGGCGAAGTGCATCGCCACCCCGAAGACGAACACGACCGCCAGCAGCATCAGCAGCACGCTGCGGTACGTAACTGTCTTCCAGGCAATGTAGACGCCCGGTTTTCGTTTTGACACAGAG
Source organism: uncultured Acidobacteriaceae bacterium (assembly GCA_964641665.1). Classification (GTDB taxonomy): domain Bacteria; phylum Acidobacteriota; class Terriglobia; order Terriglobales; family Acidobacteriaceae; genus Gp1-AA133. Next base: position 33,584 of record CAZXKO010000038.1, on the reverse strand, counting down.
GCCAAACTAAACCCAGCCAAACCTTGAGAATATGGGGTAATTCCAACACTACCACAAGGCTTCGCGGGCCGGAACGGGGTAACGATCTCGGTTCATGTCCGATGGAACATGTCCTGAAGTGCGGGCCCTCCTGGTCTCGAAAAAACCGCCCACGCGGCCTGAACAAAGCGATCTATTCGACCTTGATGGGGTCGCCGGTCTTGTGCTCGTGAATCTGAAACTTCAGGAACTCATGGATCGCCTCTACCGCCTCCGCGGAATCGCTGGAGAGGTTCAGCTTCCCGCCTCCGTCCGATGGCGAATACCGGTAGTGGATCGCGCTTTGCAATCGCTTCATCTCGGCCACCCCAGGCGGGGTCTGGTCGTGAACGAACATGGGGATGTTGAAGTCACCCTGCGAAAAGGCATGCGCAATGTGGGACAAATGCACCCGGATCTGGTCTCTTGTTGCCGAGTCCTTCGGATCACTGGCGGAAACGGCGATCACACCGCCATCCGATTTCAAAAGGAAATGATGGATGGTCTTCGCCTGTGAAAAGCCCATGCCTTTCCCGCCACGCTCCGTCATGGCTTCGTGATCCATCGGAGTGGAACCGGCTTTGTGCTGGCACTGCGCGTTGTCCTGCCCAGTGTTTGGCCGGGCCGGGGCCTGCAGCGTCACGTGCAGTAAGACCACGATCAAGGCTGCTCGACCTCGAGAGATCATCGGCTTCTCTCCTTATAGACTGCCGCGTAGAGATACGGCGGCAACGGCTTGGACTTCGGGGGCTGGGCCGCGGCGAGTGACTCCAGCAACCCCGCTCTGCAACGTGGCTGACCCTGCCCCAGAACCTGCTCCCAACCCGAGAGAACAGTGTGCAGCCGATCGCGCAACTCGATAAGCTGTCGGATGTGCCGATCCAGGGCCCGCAACTTCGACGCCGCCAGGTTGCGCACCGTCTGGCACGGAATTCCTCCGGCATCGCGGATCCTCAGGATTCTTGACAGCTCGTCCAGGGTAAAACCGATCGAAAGTGCAGATCGGATCAGGGATACCCGCGCGACCGTTTCCGGCGGGTAGCAGCGATACCCGTTTGCAGACCGCTCCGGACACGGAAGCAGCCCCTTTCGCTCGTAGAGCCGTAGAGTATCGGGGCTCACCTCGGCCAATCGGGCAAGTTGGCCGGAGCGCATCGGTGGAAGCGGCGTCCTCTTTTTCATTTTCACGAAATCAGTGTAGACCCCGGAACGGGCTCCGGGGTCAAGCGGTATTTCTTCCCAGTTGGTAGACACCGAACCACCGTTTCGAGTCGAGGATCCGGCCCCACTGACTTCCGAAGCACGCATGGCCCTCGCTTGCCCACCTCTGTTCCCGGGCTGTAGCATGAATACTTTGGCGTTTTGATCAGGAGGAATTATGGCGACCGATACCGTGGCTAGCCCGGCTATCTTGAGCAGCGGAAACACCAAGGTTTACAAGAACTACATCGACGGGGATTGGGTCGAGTCCTCGACCGGAGAGACCTTCGAGAACCGCAATCCCGCCGATACCCGCGACGTGGTGGGGATCTTTCAGAAGTCGGCCAAAGCCGACGTAGACGCAGCCGTTGACGCGGCCAAGGACGCCTTCGCCAGATGGCGCCTCGTGCCGGCGCCCCGGCGCGCTGAACTCGTGTTTCGCGCCGCCGAGATGCTCGCCGAGCGCAAGGAAGAATACTCCCGCGACATGACCCGCGAAATGGGTAAGGTCATCAAGGAGACCCGCGGCGACACTCAGGAAGCCATCGACACCGCCTACTACATGGCCGGTGAAGGCCGCCGCCTGTTCGGCCCGACCACGCCGTCCGAGTTGCCTAACAAGTTCGCCATGGCCATCCGGCAGCCTCTCGGCGTCTGCGGCATGATCACGCCCTGGAACTTCCCCATGGCCATCCCCTCATGGAAGCTTCTGCCCGCGATCGTCTGCGGCAATACGTGCGTGATCAAGCCCGCACAGGACACGCCGCTCTCCACCTTCAACCTGGTGCACACGCTCGCCGATGCTGGCGTGCCCAAAGGCGTGATCAACATCGTGACTGGTTTCGGATCCAGCGTAGGCGGCCCGATCACCGAGCACCCAGACATTCGTGCGGTATCGCTGACCGGCTCGACCGCCGTAGGCCGCACCGTGGGCACCACTGCAGCCCAGAGCTTCAAGCACTGCTCGCTTGAGCTGGGCGGCAAGAATCCGATGATAGTGCTCGACGACGCCAATCTCGATCTCGCCATCGAAGGCGGCCTCTGGGGCGCCTTCGGCACAACCGGCCAGCGCTGCACCGCCACCAGCCGCATCATCGTGCAGAAAGGCGTCTACCGCGAATTCGTCGACCGCTATGTCAGCCGCGCCAAAGCACTGAAGGTCGGGAACGGCCTCGACGAGTCGGTCGACATGGGACCGGCCGTCAACGAGTCGCAACTCAAAACCGACCTCAGCTACGTCGACATCGGTAAAGGCGAAGGCGCCAAGCTGGTCTGCGGCGGCCACCGCCTCGATAAGGGTGAATTCCAGCACGGCTTCTTCATGGAGCCGACCATATTCATCGACGTCGATCCAAAGATGCGCATCGCGCAGGAGGAGATTTTCGGACCTGTGGTCTCGATCATCCCGTGCGACAACCTCGAGCACGCCATCGACATCGCCAACGGCATCGAGTACGGCCTCTCCTCGGCGCTCTACACGAAGGACGTCAACAAGGCATTCACCGCCATGCGCGACCTCTACGCCGGCATTACCTACATCAACGCGCCCACCATCGGCGCCGAGGTGCATCTTCCGTTTGGTGGGACCAAGGCCACAGGCAACGGTCACCGCGAGGGCGGCATCGGCGCCATCGACTTCTACACGGAGTGGAAGTCCGTATACGTCGACTACTCCGACAAACTGCAGAAGGCCCAGATCGATCGGGTGGATTGAAAATAGTCGTCGGTCGCTAGTCATCAGTCGCCAGCAAAAACTTCTCTTTGGACGTCGTTAGCTGAAGACTGACGACTGAGGGCTGACGACTGCTTTTGAGTAGTCGTTTCCGCCCTTTACGTTTAAGCTTTTTGAATGCCCTGGAAATCCACCACGGCCGAACCCGGAGTGAAGATGCCCGCCACCACCGTTCGCGAAGTCCCAGCCGCCCAGCGCCTCGAACACGTCCGCTACGCCATTCGCGATCTCGCCTGCCTCGCCGACGAGGTCGCCAAGAAAGGCCACAAGATCCTCCCGCTGAATATCGGCGACCCCATCAACTTCGATTTCCAGACCCCGGCCCACCTGGTCGAAGCTGTGTATAAAGCGATGAAGGACGGGAAGAACGGCTACGCTCCTTCCCCTGGCATCAAAGAAGCGCTGGATGCAATCCGCGGCGAGGCCGAGCGCAAGGGAATCACCAGCGTGCAGGACGTATTCGTCACCTCCGGCGTGAGCGAAACCGTCGACGTCTGCCTGGCCGCCCTGCTGAATCCTGGCGACAATCTCCTCACTCCCTGCCCCGACTATCCGCTGTACTCGGCGATACTCGCCAAGCTGGGCATCGAACTGAACACCTACGCCCTGAACGAGGACGACGGCTGGCAACCCGACCTCATCGACGTCCACAGGAAGATCATTCCGCGCACCCGCGGCATCGTGCTCATCAACCCCAACAACCCCACCGGCGCGGTGTGCTCACGGCGCATGTTGGAAGCTATTGCAGAACTCGCACGCCGCAACAATCTCGTAATATTCGCCGACGAAATTTACGACAAGCTCATCCTCGATGACGACGAACACATCTCGCTGGCCGCAGTCGCGCCCGACGTGCCCATCGTCACCTTCGGTGGCCTCTCCAAGAATTACCTGGCGCCGGGCTGGCGGATTGGCTGGGGCATCGTGAGCGGCGACGCCGCGGCGGTCAAACCTTACATCGAAGGAATTCACCGTCTGTTGCGCTCCCGTCTATGCGCAAACCATCCCGAGCAGTACGCCATCAAGCCCGCGCTCGAAGGCCCCCAGGACCACCTGGCAGAAGTCACCCAGAAGCTTCGCTCTCGCCGCGACCTGACAGTGAAATGGTGCAACTCGACCCCGCGCGTCAGTTGCGTTTCCCCGAAGGGCGCGTTCTACGCGTTTCCCCGCCTCGACATTTCCGAAGGCGACGAGGTCTTCGTGAAAGAGCTGCTGGTGCAAAAGCACGTGCTGGTGGTGCACGGCTCCGGCTTCGGCCAGAAACAAGGCACGAAGCACTTCCGCATCGTGTTTCTGCCCGATGAGCAGACGCTGACCACCGCCTACGCCGGCATCGCCGAATTCATGAAGAAGCGCTACAAGTAGAGACGCGGCTTGCTGCGGCTCTAACTCACCCTGTCATCCTGAGCGCAGCGAAGGACCTGTGTATTTTTCATGTGCGGCATGGCTCGGATTTCGCGACAAATTTGCTGAACCCTACACTAGCCTCCTCTTACGCTGCCGAAAGTGGCCAGCCTGCGTTTCTGCAGATCGGTCACATCCATGTCACCGGCCTGTAGTTCGGCTTCCTCCTCAGCCCACTCCTGCGCCTCGCGGCCCGCCAGCTTCTGCAGCAGACCCGCTGCGCACGCAGTGCAGCAGAAGCCCTTGATGTAGTGCCGATGTCCGTCCGACTGCTCGATGCAGTACTCATAGTTAAAGGCCGGCGGCTGCGCGATGCAGAGGCTGCACGCATCCGGGGCATTGATGTAAAGGGGATCGAAGGTAGCGAAGAAGATGCTGTCGTTCATGACCCACCTCGCGCGTTTTCGCTACTCTCTACATCCCATATTCCAGGAACATCCGCAGTGACCCGGGTCACCACGCCGCTCCTGAGTGCTCGTTTTTCGCTTCCTCAGCCTGATTCCAATACGCCGTTGTTTGGTGTTTGACTTTGAATCTGTTTAAATCAGATTCAAACCCAATTTGGGAATTCCCGCGTGATCGACGTCCACTGCCACATCCTCCCCGAAATCGACGATGGTCCCAAGTCCTGGGACGTCTCCGTGGAAATGTGCCGAATGGCGGCGGCCGACGGCATCACCGACCTCGTGGCCACGCCCCACTCCAACGACCGTTACCACTTCGACCATAAGTATCTCGTTGGTTGCGTCCAGCGTTTGCAGGAACTGGCCGGAGATACTCCGAAGCTGAGCCTGGGCTGCGACTTCCACCTTTCCTACGACAACCTGCAACTCGTGCTGGCGCATCCCGAGCGCTACACCATCGCCGGCTCGCGCTACCTGCTGGTCGAGCTGAGCGATTACAGCATTCCCCTTCAGATTGCCGACTGTTTTCTCAAGCTTGGGGATCTGGGCGTGACGGCTGTCATCACCCACCCCGAACGCAACGCGATCCTGCGCCAGACCCCCCAGCGCCTGATCGAGTGGATCGAACTGGGTTGCGGGGTGCAGATCACCGCCGACTCCCTGACCGGCTTCTGGGGATCGCGCGTGGCCCGGGTCGCCACCTGGCTGCTCGAGCACGAAGCAGTGCACGTGATCGCCTCCGACGCGCACGACGCCCGGCACCGCACCCCCGTTCTCTCACGAGCGCGCGCGGCCGCGGCCGAGATCTGCGGTGCCGAAGTCGCCCAAGCGCTGGTCGAAGCGAATCCCCGCGCCATGCTGGGCGGACTGCCGCTCCCTTATTCTCCAAAGCCCGCCCTCAAGGACTAGTCAGAAGCCTTATCTAGCGTGGGGGACCGGGATCCTTGTAGCGCCGTCGTCTCGCCGGCTGTCGCGGGGGACGTCCTCGCCCACGCCGCCTGCGGGAGGGTGAATCTAGTTGTTCGGGATGTTCTACGGCTGGGGCTGGCTTGAAGAACTCGCCGGATCGGTCTCGCGTGTCGGTGGGACCGCTGGAGAGTTACTCGTCCGTGGCGACTCCGGAGCCGTCGTCATCGCGCTCTCGGGATTCAGCAGGTGATCGTGACTCGGCCCCAGGCCGAGCTTGATCAGCGCGCGTGAGTCGGGCACTGTCTTATTCTGCCAGCCGTTGTCGCCCTGATATTTCCGCAACGCGTCTTCGGTTGATGCGTCCCACTTGCCCGTCGCGCTCCCGCTCAGGTAGTGCTCGCGAATCAGCGCTTCTTGAATCTCCCGCGTTCGCGCCGCATCGACTTTCTGCTGGCTGTGGCGCCAGCTTGTCTTCGAGCTGTGCTTCCCCTTGCGCGACGTACTCCGCGTCGGCGTGGTCCGCGATTTTGTACTGTGCACCTTCGAACTGGGATGAGCGCTGGAACTTGTCGGCTTGCTGCCCGCTTTGCTCTGAGCCGGCTTGGATGCGGGTTTGGCTTTCTCCGGCGAGTTCTGGTCTGACTGCGAGAAGGCCAGCGCCGACACCAACAGCATCGCGACCGCCACTCCCGCCGTGTTCTTTGACCAGGACTTCGAAGCTGTCATGCGAAACTCGACCCCTCTTGAAAACAAACAGCCGGCACTCGGCTTGCCTTGGTCGTCTGTCCGACCCTATCCGCAGCGCCAAAGCATACGCCCAACCGTACAGGCATGGGAAATGATCCCCGAATCGGGGTCCCCGTGCCAGTGACCGTTGGGCGATGAGCCGGTTACGGAAGTGTACCTGCGATAAAGATGGTGCCGTCCTGCCGGCCAGCTCCTCTTGGACGCACCAGGAACACGACATCTTGCCCGCTCTTCAACGAAACCTCGATGCGGGTGAAGTCCTCCGCCGTGTTCACGGGCTGCTTGTTGATCTCCAGGATCACGTCGCCGCGGTTCAAGCCAATATCATCCGCAAACGAGCCGCCCTTCACATCCTGAATGATGACGCCTTTGCCCGCTGGAATGTCCAACCGGTCGGCCATCTCCGCCGTGAGTGGCCGCACCGTCAGACCCAGCTTGCTTTCCTTGGGCTGCGCCTCGTCGTTCTCCTGCTGATCCTCTCCCAGGCGTGCGGCAAAGAGCTTCGACCGGTCCGCGATCGTGACCGTCGTATCCTCTTTTTTCCCGTTGCGGACGAACCCGATTTTCGCCTTGCTCCCGGGCTTGCGGGCCGCAATGTCAGCCACCAGTTCGTCCCCGTTCTTGACGTCCTTGCTGTCAACCGACGTAATCGTGTCGCCGACCTTCAAGCCGGCGGAATCGGCCGGGCTTCCGGGGACTACATTGGAGATCGTCACGCCCGACTGCACGCCATACACGCGCGCGATCGCCGGCACCGGCTGAGCGGCAAATTCAACCCCGATCGAGCCGCGCGTCACGCGATGTTCCGGCTTGATCAGCTGGTTGTAGACGTCCACCACCGTATTCGAAGGCATCGCGAAACCCACGCCCGCATAGGCGTTAGTCTCAGTCAGAATGGCGGTGTTGATCCCGATCACCTCGCCGGCCATGTTCACCAGCGGCCCGCCCGAATTGCCCGGGTTAATGGCCGCATCGGTTTGAATAAACGATTGGAACTGCCGGTTGGGCACGATATTGCGCCCTTTGGCCGATACGATTCCTGCAGTGACCGTCGCCTGTAGCCCGAATGGGCTGCCAATGGCGAGCACCCAGTCTCCCACCTGCATTCCATCGGAGTTGCCGATCTTCGCGGTCGGCAGAGCGTGGTCGACGTCGATCTTGATCACCGCCAGGTCGGTTTCCTGGTCAGAGCCGAGGAGTTTGGCGTCGTGCTGCACGCCCGGCGGATCATCCTGTAACCGCACTCTGATGCGGTCGGCTTTCTCGATCACGTGACGGTTGGTCACGATCAAGCCTTTGGCATCGACAAGTACACCGGACCCCAGCGAGCGTTCCTTAATGTCCCCGCCACCGGGTCCGCCCTGACCTCCCTGACCGCCGAAAAAGCGGTCGAAGAAATCATCGAACGGACTGCCACCACCGCCACCATCCGGCTCGTCGTCGCCCGGTCCCGGCTTGGCCCTGCGCCTATGCGGATTCTTGATGGTAGATTCCGTATTGATATTGACGACGGCCGGTTCCAGTTGCTTGGCAATCTGCGAGAATGCATTCGACAGTTGCTGGGGCGCGGGCACGGTTAGGGGACTGATTTCCGACCCCTTTTGCCCCTCTTTGCCCTTCACTCCGTAAGAAACAACCGACCCAATCAGAATGCCGACACTCAGCGTGGCCAGAATGCTCAGGGTGTATAGCCAGCGATTGGCTTTGAGGCTCACCCAAAATGCGCCTTCGTGCGGTTCCATACGTCACTTCCTCCGGGAGACTATAACCCGCTGATTATACCCGTTTAGCCGGCATGGGCAGTGGGGCACCGAAGTGCCAGACGTCTCTGGCGATTAGACGCGAAAAGGCCGGAAACCGTTTCTTCCGCCTTCAAATCTTTACGCAGCAGGCGTCCGGCTTCCCGCGCCTCACATGCGCTGAGCCAGCGCGGCCAGGAACATTCCCGTGTACGCAGCGATGACGAGCAGCACCAGCAGCGCCCCCGCCGACAGCAGGGTCAGAAGGTTGAACGGCCGCTCGACGCAACCTCGCACCAGCTTGGAAACACCCACGAATTCGGCAACCGCCATCAGGGGAAATAAGGCCGCGGCCCAAGCCCTCGCATGCCCCACCCTCGGGTCAAAGACCAGCCAGACAAAGGCGGGAAGGATACTCAGCGCGGGAACAATCGCGAGCGGCGCGCCCCAGTAGAAAAGCCGTTCCCGCTGCCGCCATTCCATGCTCCGAGTGTAGCAACGGAAGGCGCAGCTTACTTGGCCTCATACACCGTCTTGCCGCCCACCACGGTGCGCAGGACTTTGGTCTCCAGCAGCTTCTGCGGCACCACTGCCGTCGGGTCACGATCGAGCACGACGAAATCCGCCAGCATCCCCGGAACAATCTGCCCTTTCTCCTTCTCCGCAAATTCCGCGAATGCCGATCCCGTCGTATACGCCGCGATGGCCTGGTCCATCGAAATCTTCTGCGCTGGATAGTACTCGTCCTTGCCCGACTCGCTCTTGCGCGTAGTAGCGGCATACAGCCCGCGGAACGGAGAAATCGGCTCTACCGGATAGTCCGTGCCGAAGGCCAGGATCACCCCCCGCTGCAGAAACTCCGCCCAAGCGTAGGAATGCTCGGCCCGCTTGCTCCCCAGCCGCGCTTCCGCCCACTTCATGTCCGAGAGCAAATGACTCGGCTGCATGGACGCGATGACCTTTAAGTCCCGGAACTTCACAACCTGCAGTGGAGTCGTGACCTGGGCGTGTTCCACGCGCAGCCGGAAGTCGTCCCCGCCGTTGGCCGCTTTGATTTTTTTCTCTTTCGCCGCCCTCTCCGCCTCGGCAAACGCATCCAGAGCCATCTGCACGCCCTTGTCACCGATGGCATGGAACCCAAGCTGGAACCCAGCCAGCACACGCTCTTTCGCCATTTCATTCAGCTTGGCCGGATCGTACTGCGGCAACCCCGAATTGCCCGGATCATCCGCGTAGGGCTCCATCAGCGCCGCGGTATGCGAACCCAGCGAGCCATCCATGTACGCTTTCAGCATCCCCGTACGCAACATTTTGTCGGACTGGGGATGGGATTTCCGCTTGGCGTCCAGTTGCTCCACCTTCTCGTCGAAAGGCAGCCATTCATACACTCGCGCGGTAAGCTTGCCCTCCTTTTCGAGTTCCTCGAGGACCTGGAAGTCCTCCCAGGCAGAGTTGTCCTGAATCGACGTGACTCCCGAGCGTGCCGCGTCCGCGAGCGCCGACTCCAGCGCTTGCCGCCGCTTGTCATGCGTGGGGTGCGGAATCACATTGTTGACTGCCACCAGCGCCGCGTCGCGCAGGATGCCGTTCGGCCGGCCGTTCGCATCGCGATCGATCTTCCCGCCCTTCGGGTCGCGGCTCGCGATCGTGATGCTCGCCAGCTGCAGCGCCTTGGTGCTGGCCACCGCCAAGTGCCCGTCCACGCGCTGCACGAACACCGGGTGCCCCGCGGCCACTTCGTCCACATCCCAGCGGGTCGGCAAAACCCGCACCGGCCACAGGCTCTCGTCCCACCCCCGGCCCTCGATCCATTCTCCCGGAGGCGCCGTCTCCACCTTGGCGCGAATTCTTGCGCGGAATTCTTCGAGCGTTTTTACGCCGGTCAGGTTGACGTTGAGCCGCTCGAACCCCCCGTGCGCAAGATGCGCGTGGGCGTCATTGAAGCCCGGCATCAAGAACTTTCCACCCAGTTCGATGACGTTGGTCTCCGGACCCTTTAGCTTCAGAATCTCCGCCGTGTTCCCCACGGCCTCGATGCGATCGCCGCGCACCGCCACCGCTTCCGCCCTGTGGATCGCTTTGAACCCCGACGCCATTGCGACCCCGGTGTACACGTTTCCGTGGACGAAGATCACGTCCGCCTTCGGCAGCGCGGGTTGGTCCTGGGCCTGCATTGCGCTCATCACACAGCACAGACAAACCGCCAGCCGTAGCGTCATTCGCCCACCCCGGCCAGCGCGAGCAACGTGAGCAGGATGCGCTTCAGCCCCAGCTCGCGGCCCGTGCAATCAAACCATTCCTGCAGCGTATGCGCCCCGCCCCCCGAGCCGCCCCCACCGATAGCCACGGCCTCGCGCCCCAGCGACAGCGGGATATTCGCATCCGTCGACGCGCGCTGCACTTGCGCGACGTTGCCCAGCTGCGCATCCACTGCCCGCACAACCTGCAGAATGCGCGCATTCGGCTCCAGTTCCCCCGCCGGGCGATCCCCGATCACCACCACCTCGCTGGTCACAGCATGCGTCTTGCGCTGTGCCGATCCGCGCCCCTCTGCCGCGCGCTGCTCGGCCTCGACGCTCTGATCCAGGCACACGCGCAGCGATCGTTCCAGCCGCTCCAGCTCTGTCGTCGAGGTCGAACGCAGGTCCACCCGCATGCTGGCCGATTCGGGGATCGAGTTGACCGAAGTCCCCCCGCGGATCACGCCGATGTTGAATGTGCTCTTGGGAGACGCCGGAACCGGCGTCTGGCAAAAAGCTTCAATCGCCCGCGCCAGGATCACAATCGGATTGGGCGCTCCGAAATCGCTCCACGAATGTCCGCCTGGGCCGCGCACGATGATTTCAAAACGGCGGCTGCCCAGCGCTTCCGCCACGATCGTATCCGACCCGGCGCCGTCCAGAATCAGGCTGTACGCAATGGAATCCTTCCACCGCGGAGTCGCGAAGATGTGCCGCATCCCGCGCAAATCGCCTTCCCCCTCTTCCCCGACATTCCCAATGAACAAAAACGGTAGCGCATGGCGCAGACGAACCGAACGCAGCAGAGTCACCAGCGCGAGCATGGCCGTCACTCCAGCACCATTATCCGAAACACCCGGGCCATACAACCGGCTTCCCTGCTGGCGAACGTTGAGCGGCGTTCCGGCCGGAAACACGGTATCGATGTGCGCGCTCAGCGCAATGTAGCGGCGCCCGAACCCAGGGTGAATTCCGAAGACGTTCCCCACATCGTCCACCCGGACGTCGTCAAGACCGAGTTCGCGAAACCGTTCCGCCAGCCACGCAGCGCGCGGACCTTCGCCAAACGGCGGCGCCGCAATGCGTGCCATCTCCAGTTGCCACTGAGCCAGTTGCGGCTCCTGCGTCCGAAACCAGTTGAAGGCCGAGCGAATTTCAGGCGAAGCCGAAAGCCGGGCCACTTCCTCTTGTACTGTGGGATATGCATCCCACACATCGGCGCGGGAACTGATGACCATGGGTTAATGGGTCATCTTACAACGTCAGGTGATGGGATTGGATTGCCTTTACAGGGTACCGCGATTACCGGAGGCGGGTAACGGTTACCTTTTCCTCAGAAGCCGTTGAAGCCGTCCGAATCGAATGTGTCGTAGCACGATCCAGCTTAGACACCATGCCGGATCTTTCAGTTTGCAATCTGCATTTCTATGCGCAAGGATTTTGAATTTTCCGGCACCAAGAACACAACCACCTCCAGATCGTTGAACCCGAGATGCCGAAACTTGAGGTAGTAGGTTCCAGTCCCTCCATCGCTAAGATGAAACTTCCCCTTCGAGGACGTCAGCGTGGCTTCAGGCCGCTTCTCCCACTTAGCTGACATCCTCTCGACAACTACGTCAGGCAAGGGCACGCCGCTCGGATCAACAACCAAACCCGCGAGAGACTTGGCTTCAACCGGTTTCTCCGCCCGAACCAGGACCCAGCCGTGGGCATCGTCAAGGTCTGGCGGTATTCTCGTACTGCCGGACCGGAATGAAAGCCACAAGGAGAACAACGAAAACCGCGCTTCTCCGATCAATCAACTTCATTCCTAAGGCAATAGCATTGGCCGTCATTACATCGGCCGCCGCATCCCCGTCTGCACACACTCCAGGATCTCCGCCTCGCTCAACGTGTGATCCGACGACTTGGCGCGCGCATACACCCGCTCCACGACATCGTCCGTCGCCTCGATTCCGTGCCGCTCCAGCCAGAAATGCACATTCGATTTTCCGCTCATCGGCCCCACATCGATGATCTGCTCCAGCCCGAAAAAATGCGACGGCACCCCCGAGTAGACCGCATTAGCCAGTTCGACATCGTTCTTCCGGTAGGCCTTGATTACGGCAGCGGCGTGTACTCCAGTCGCGGTGCGAAACGCGTCTTCGCCCACCACCGGATAGTTCGCCGGGATCGGAATCCCCGTGGCGCGCGAAACCGCCAGACAGTAGTCCTTAAGCCGGGAGAGATCCTGCTCGGCCCAGGGCGCGACCCCCATCAGCTTGAGATTGACCAGCATCTGGTCCATCTGCGTGTTGCCCACGCGCTCGCCCACGCCCAGCGCCGACCCATGCACGCACTCGGCCCCCGCGACCAGCGCGGCCATGGAGTTCGCGGTCCCGAGCCCGCGGTCGCAGTGCCCATGCCAGTCCACGCGAATCTTCTCGCCCGAAGGTTTCACCACTTCGTCGATCACGAACCGCACCAGCGCGAACGTGCCCATCGGAGTGGCATGTCCCGCCGTGTCACAAATCACAATCGCTCGCGCTCCACAATTGATCGCAGTCGAATACAACTTCTTCACCATCTCCGGATCGCAGCGCGTGGTGTCTTCGGTGACATACATCGCATCGAGGCCCAACGACACGGCATACTTCACCGCCCGCTCAGTCGTTTGCAGGAGAAAGTCTTCCGTCCAGCCCTCGGTGTAGCGGCGGATCGGGCTCGACCCGATGAACGTAGCCGCTTCAATGCGCAGCCCCGTCTTCTGCCCGATCTCCGCAATCGGGCGGATGTCGTTCTGGTGCGTCCGCGCCGCGCAATTCGCGCGGATCTTCATCTTGTGCTCGACCATCTCGCGCGCCAGCGCCGTCACGTGCTCCACCGCCCGCGGCCCCGCGCCTGGCAGGCCTAGATCGAGCGAGTTGATCCCCAGCGCCTCCATCAGGTGGAGGATCTCGATTTTGTCCTGGATCGAGGGGTCCCGCACCGAAGGCGATTGCAGCCCGTCACGCAGGGTCTCGTCGTTAAGCAACACATGCCCCGCAGGCCGCAGCGACTTCGGATGGATCGTGTTCCAGTCGTAGATGAGTTCGGAAGTATTCACAAATGCGAAAGTATTCGCAGTCTATGCGGGGCTACCGATCGACGTCCTGAAATACCTGTCCTCCCCAAAAAATACCTCTCATCCCGGGCGGAGTGAGGCGCGAGCCGAACGGAGTCGAGGGACCTTGTGTTTTTCGTAGCGCCGAAAGTCTGCCCTGAGCGAAGTCGAAGGGGACCCCATATCCCTAAACGCCACCCAAGCCCAAACAAATTTTCCTCCGAACGCGTCAGACCTGCCATACACAGCAGTCGAGCGAAACCCTACTTCGCGTCCTTCGGCGGAATCGTCAACCCGAAAATCGAAATGCGCCCATCGCCCGCGACGTTCACCCCGCTCGGGTCTTTAGGACTGGGAAGGTACAGCGTCTTGCAGGTTTCGCAGCGGTAGACTTCCGCGGATGGCCCCCAGGCCTTCTCGATGCATCCGCACTCCTGCTCCACCGCGTCACTGGCGTAGAACCAGCGCTTCAAATGGCCGCCGCAGAACTTGCCCTTGTCGTCCTTCTCGTTGCAGGCGCGCTGGCCAGGTTGTTTGACCTTCACCTTGTGGTTGGGAAGCTGCTGAGCCGCGTGCGGGACGGTTGTTTCGCCAGTCACCAAAGAGCACCTCGTTCGAGCGGGCACAAGCCGCAGGATTAAGCCTCAGCCGCTGATTTTACTCGAACACGACTGGAGGCAAACCACCAATCCAAGGTAGCGCCTGCCGTCCCCGCCGGCTGTCGCGGGGGCATCCTGCCCGCGCGCGTGCCCATTCCATCAGCCGGCGATCGAACCCGCCGCACCCCATCGAACAACAACGTTACAACTTCCGCCGCCCCAGAAGCCCCGCCGAGCGCAGCGCCCCAAGCGTCCGCTTTCCCAGGCTCCGCGCGAACTGCATATCCACGAACCCTTCCATCCGTCGCGCGAACGACTTGCCATACCCGTACCACCACACTTTCTTCATTCGCGGCAGGTGGTCGCTGTCGAGATACTTCACCCGCACCATCTCTTCCATCCCCAATCGTCCGTGCGCCCGGCCAATGCCGCTTGCTTTCACCCCGCCATGCGGCGCCTCGCTGATGCCAAAACAAGAAATCGTATCGTTCACCATCACCGTCCCCGCCACGATTCGCCGGGCCATTGCCTCGCCGCGTTCCGTGTCGCTCGTCCAGACACTGGCCGCCAGACCGAAGTCCGAATCGTTGGCCAACCGGATGGCATCGGCATCATCCGCGAATGCCGCCACCGACAGCACCGGCCCGAACGTCTCCTCGCGCATGATCTGCATATCTTGAGTCACGTCCGCGAGGATCGTCGGCGCGTAGAAGTTTGGCCCCAGGTCCGGCAACCGTGAACCTCCCGCGAGCACACGCGCGCCGCCTCGCCTCGCTTCTTCCACCTGCCCCTCGACGATCCGCAACTGGCGCTCGTGAATCATCGGCCCCACCTCGGTCGCCGGATCGGCCCCGTTTCCTACCCGGAGCTTGCGCGTCTTCTCCACGCACGCATTCAGAAATTCCGCATAGAGCGAGCGATGCACATAACACCGCTCCACCGAGAGACACGTCTGCCCGGCATTGACAAACGCTCCCCAAACCGCCGCGCTCGACGCCACGTCCACATCCGCATCGTCGAGCACGAGCATGGGGTCTTTCCCGCCCAACTCAAGCACAACCGGCAGCAGACGCGCGGCCGCAGCCTGCGCGATGCGTTTCCCTGTCGCCACACTTCCGGTGAAGACCAGCTTGTCAATCGGCGCGTTCACCAGCGCCGCGCCCGTCGCGCCATCACCCGTGACCACCTGAAAGATTGCCTCCGGAACCCCCGCCGCACGTAGCAAAGTCTCCAGTTCCAGCCCCACCAGCGACGTGAATTCCGACGGCTTCAGCACCACCGCGTTCCCAGTCACCAGCGCCGCGAGCGTTTCCACCACCGGAATCGAAAACGGGTAATTCCAAGGCGACACGATGCCGATCACCCCATGCGGCTCGCGCAGCAGACGTCCCGTCTTGGTCTTCATCGCCAGGCTTCCATGCGGCACCGGTTGGTCGCGCAAGAAGCTGCGAGCGTTTTCCATTACGAAACGCGTCGCATCCAACACCACCACGACTTCCGTCAGCAGCGCCTCGACGTAGGGTTTCCCCGCCTCGCGCGTGATCAACCGCGCGACCTCCGACTTCTTCCCATGGAGCAGACTTTGAAACTCATGCAGGATGGCGATTCGTTTGCCAACGTTGAGCGCCGCCCATGCCGGTTGCGCGCGCCGAGCCATGGCGACCGCGGCCTGCACTTCAACATCCGTGGCGCATTCCAACTCCCGCAGAACTTCGCCGGTCGCAGGATTCACCGACACGACTTTCCGAATTGCGACTTGAACATCAGTGGCCATATCTCAACTCGAGTCTACGCGGGCCGCGTTGCCCGCGCCACGTGCCCGCCTTACTCAGTACTCCACGCTCACCAGGAACAGTCCGCTTGCGGGCGCGGTGGCTCCAGCCGCCGAACGATCGTGCGCTTCCAGAATCCGCCGGATGTCTTCGACTTGGAGCGTTCCCTTCCCTACCAGGAGAAACGTCCCAACCAGATTCCGAACCATGTGGTGCAGAAAACCGCTTCCCCGTACGCTGTAGATCAACTCGTCCCCTTGGCGCTCCCAGGCGGACGAAAAAATGGTCCGGACGTTCGAAACTTCTCCCTCGTCCTCCCCCTTTTCCGGATCAACGGCAGCGAACGAAGTGAAATCATGCTCGCCCACGACCGCGCGCGCTGCCCGCGACATGGCGTCTTCGTCCAGCGGATACGGAAAGTGCCACACATACCGCGCCCGGAACGGCAAACACACCGGCCCCCGAAAAATCCGGTAGCGGTAGGTTTTCGCCCGCGCTGACTTGCGCGCATGAAAATCCTCCGCCACTTCGCTCACTTCCAGCACCCGAATCGCCGCTGGCAGCAGGTCGTTCAGAGCCTTCTGAAAGTTCTCGACCGGGATCGGCGATGCGGTCACAAAGCTCGCTACCTGCGCCAGCGCATGCACGCCCGCGTCGGTCCGTCCCGAACCCTGGGGCAGGACATTTTCCCCGGTGAGCCGTCGAATCACTGACGCCAGCGTGCCCTGGAGCGTCTCGAGGTCCGGCTGCACCTGCCACCCCGAGAAGTCCGTGCCATCATAGGCCAACGTTAATTTGAGGTTGCGCGCCATTTTTGTTCCGAGTCTTTGGCCGAAGTCGCCTCATCTAAGCCGCTTACGGGCCTTTACAGACTTTTACCCGTTTTGCCGGGCGGCGTCACCGAAATCCGCCGGACGGTCGGCTATACTGGGGACCTTTCCGGGAATGGCAGCGTTTCTGCCCCGTTCGGTCTTTGCCGGAGCGGGAAGGAACCTTCGCCGCACGCTTTTCGTATCAATCTCTGCGGACCAGAGACTTGGACCCCCAGGAGCCTTAGCATTTCTCTACATGCATTCGACCAAAGGCCTTCATTTACGGAGAACCAGAATGTCTTTCCTTTGTTTGAAGTCCCCCACCAGGCTTTTTGCCGTATTGACGATCACCGCCGCGTTCGCAACCGGCGTCTGGGCTCAGAACTCCCAGACTGCTGCCGCGCCGCAGGCACCCTCGGCGAGCAAGGCTGCCGTGCAGCCGCAAGCGTTCCGCGTCGGCGAGTATGCCAAGGGGCAATCCCACTTCCCCAATCCAATCGCGCCTTACACAGCTAAGGCAATAGCAGCCCCAAGCCTGACGAACACGCCGCGCCTGGACCAGCTCCTGCAAAATGGCAAGCTGATGCTGTCGATGAACGACGCCATCGCGCTTGCTCTTGAGAATAACCTTGACATCGCGATCTCTCGATACAACTTGAACATCGCGGATACCGACGTGCTGCGCACCAAGGCGGGCTCCGCCCTGTTGGGCGTCAACACCGGCGTGGTGCAAGGCACCCCCGGAGGTGGCATCGGGGGTCTGGGTGGCGCGACCACGGCCGCCGGTGGCGCCGGTGGTACCACCGCCGGAGGCGGCGGGGCCGGCAGTGGAACGCTCGGCATTGTCAGTTCCACCCTCGGTATCGGTTCACCGATCGGTTCCTACGATCCCATTCTGACCGGAACCTTTCAGCTCGACCGCAACACGCTCCTGGGCACAAATCCATTCACCAGCCCGGTCACGAAACTGAATACAAACACCTACGACTTCGGGTACCAGCAAGGATTTGTAACCGGTACGAACCTCAGCGTTGGGTTCAACAACAATCGCATCACCACGAATTCCAATTTCAACACCTTCAGCCCGCAATTGAATTCCAGCTTCCGGGCCCAGGTGGCGCAGCACTTGCTGCAGGGTTTCGGCTTGGTCTCCAACCAGCGCTTCATCATCATTGCGAAAAACAATCGTGAACTGACCGATGTCGCTTTCCGCCTGCAGATCATCACCACCGTCGACCAGATCCAGAACATGTACTGGGACCTGGTCAACGCCTATGAGAACGTCAAGGTGCAGCAGGATGCCCTGGCTCTCGCCGAAAAGACGCTTTCCGATAACAAGAAGCAGGTAGAAATAGGAACGTTGGCGCCAATTGAAATTGTTCGCGCCCAGAGCCAGGTAGCCACCAACCAGCAGTCCTTGATCGTTGCCCAAACCAACCTGGAACTGCAGCAGTTGCTCATGAAGAACGCACTCAGCCGCACTTTGGTGGACCCCTCCCTCATCGAAGCGGAGGTGATCCCGACCGACACGATGCGCATTGTAGCCGACGAACCGGTGGTCCCCAGTCAGGACTTGATCAATGACGCCTTAAGCCACCGTCCTGAACTGGCCGAGTCCCGCATCGATCTGAACAGCCGTGCCGTCAGCATGAAGGCCGTCAAGAACGCTCTGCTGCCGAGCCTCGACCTGTTTGCCTACTACGGTGGTACCGGCCTAGGCGGCAGCCAGAACCCCGTCAACTTGTGCAGCAATCCCCTCTCCAACCCGAACTTTTGCAGCCACACTCCGGAAGGTACCATCAGCTACCCCGATACCTTGAACCAACTGGTCAATTCCACGGCCCCGGACCGGGGAGTCGGCCTGAGCCTGAACATCCCTTTGCGCAACCGCACCGCCCAGGCAAACCAAATTCGCTCTCAGCTCGAGTACCGGCAGGCCCAAATGCGCCTGCAGCAGGTCGAGAACGAAATTCGCATCGAGGTACGTAACGCGCAGTTCGCCCTGCAGCAGAACCGGGCCAGCGTGGCCGCCGCCCAGGCCGCCGTCGATCTTGCCCAGCAGTCGCTCGACGCGGAACAGAAGAAATATGCCTTGGGCGCTTCCACCACTACGCTGGTGTTGCAGCAGTCCAGCGCTCTCACCCAGAGCCGTTCCAACCTAGTGGCCGCGCGAGCCTCCTACGAGAAAGCACGAGTGGAACTCGACCGCGCCACCGGCCTGTTGCTCGAACACAACAGCATCGACCTTGCGGATGCCCAGGCGGGCGTGGTCACCAAACTGCCCAATGTGCCATACGTGACCCCGCGTTCCGAGGTGAAGCCTGAGGTCACACCCCAGCAGCAGCCGCCCACTCCGCAGTAGGAATGCATTGGCCGGCAACATTCCGTACTTTGCCGGCCCAGACTTAGCACGGTCATTCTGTTTCTAGCCCCCTACCGCCTCTTCCGGCAGGTAGGGGGCTTTCCTTTAGAATCCAGTATCCTAGTAGACTTTATCGCGCAAATTTTCCGGGTTAAGGATGGCTTCATGAAGATTGCCCACGACGTCACCGAACTGATCGGCCGCACTCCTCTCGTCTACCTGAATAAGGTCACCGCCGGCTCCAACGCGAAGATCGCCGCCAAGCTCGAAAGCTTCAATCCCTGTGCCAGCGTAAAAGACCGCATCGGCGTGAGCATGATCCAGGAAGCGGAACGTGCCGGCAAGATCCATCCCGGCAAGACCGTCCTCATCGAGCCGACCAGCGGCAATACTGGCATCGGCCTCGCCATCGTCGCCACCGTCAAGGGATATCGCCTGATACACACCATGCCCGACACCATGAGCCTGGAACGCCGCGTCATGTTGCGCGCCCTTGGTGCCGAGATCGTTCTCACCCCCGGCCCCAAAGGCATGAAAGCCGCCATCGCCAAGGCCAACGAGATTCTTGCGCAGACGCCCAATGGCTACATGCTGCAGCAATTCGCCAATCCGGCGAACCCGAAGATCCACCTCGAGACCACCGGCCCTGAGATCTGGGACGACACTGACGGCCAGGTCGATATCCTCATCTCCGGCGTCGGCACCGGCGGCACTATCACCGGCGTGACCGAATACATCCGCCCCAAAAAGCCGAGCTTCAAGGCCATCGCCGTCGAACCGAAAGAAAGCGCAGTCCTCTCCGGAGGCGCGCCCAGCCCGCATAAGATTCAAGGCATCGGTGCCGGCTTCATCCCCGAAGTCCTCCGGACGGACTACATTTCCGAAGTCATCCAGGTCTCCAGCGAAGACGCCATCGTCATGGCCCGCCGTCTCGCCATCGAAGAAGGCCTGCTCATGGGGATCTCCTCCGGAGCCGCCGTCCTCGCCGCCATCGAGGTCGGCAAGCGCCCGGAAAATGCCGGGAAACTGATCGTAGTTGTGCTTCCGAGTTTCGGTGAACGCTACCTCAGCAGTATCCTGTTTGACCATCTCCGCAAAGAAGCCATGGAGATGCCGACGGTCGCGGTAGAAGTGTAGAACGAAGGCAGCAGGTGGACGACAGCACACTCAATTCTGCTCGGCGAACTCTGCGGCCCTTCTCTGCGGACTAGCGGTTAAGAGCTCCTTGAAGAACGTGTCCATTGCCGGATAGAGAAGCGTCAATTGCTCTAGTGATCCCCTTACTCCAATCCGTCCGCGACGACATGAACTTCATCTTCGAGCGCGATCCCGCCGCGCGCTCTTATCTTGAAGTCCTGCTCTGCTATCCCGGCCTGCACGCTCTCTGGTTCCACCGCATCAATCACTGGCTCTGGACGCGCAACCTGCGCCTGCTGGCCCGCTGGTTCTCGCAGTGGGCGCGCCTGCTCACCGGCATTGAGATCCACCCCGGCGCCCAGATCGGGCAGCGCCTATTCATCGACCACGGCATGGGCGTGGTCATCGGCGAAACCAGCATCGTCGGCGACGACGTCACCCTCTACCAGGGCGTCACCCTCGGCGGCACTGGAAAAGAAAAAGGCAAGCGCCATCCCACCATCGGCAACGGCGTCGTCATCGGCTCCGGCGCCAAGGTGCTCGGCAACATCACCGTCGGCGACAACTGCCGCGTCGGCGCCGGTTCGGTCGTCCTGCGCAGCATTCCCGAAAACTCGACCATCGTCGGCGTCCCCGGCCACATCGTCCTGCGCAACGGCAAGCGCGTCGTGATCAGCGACCCGAAAGAGATCAGCGACCCCATGTCCGACGTCTTCATCCGTCTCGCCGCCGAAGTCCACCAGATCCGCGAACAACTGCAGGAACACACTGCCGCCACCCTGGCCCCCGAGCCCAATTTAACCATCGACGAAGAGTGGGACACCTACAGCGACGGCGCCGGGATCTAGGGCCATCAAGTAGCGGTTGTTGCGAAGCCGGCGATCCGGCGCACTTTGATATCCCGCATCGGCGGTTGCCCGAAAAAGCGTTTGTACTCGCGGCTGAACTGGCTTGCGCTTTCGTATCCAACTTCGAAGGCCGCACTTGCGGCGTCGAGTCCGTCGTTGAGCATGCGGTCACGAGCAGCATGCAACCGAAGCTGCTTCTGATACTGAAGGGGACTCATCGCCGTCAAGGCGCGGAAGTGGTGATGCAACGTCGAAGTTCCCATACGTGCTACCTCCGCCAGTTCCTCTACCCGCAACGGCTTGTCGAAGTTGGCCCTCAGCCAAGCGATCGCCTTCGCCGTTCTGTGGCTTTGATCGCCCGACGTGGCAATCGCGCGTAGACGTACCCCTTGCGGACCTCGCAGGAGGCGGTAGACGATTTCACGCTGGACCATGTTGCTGAGGAACGGTATGTCCTCTGGCGTGTCGAGAAGATCGATGAGCCGCAAGCACGCGCTCAAGAGCTCGACAGTAATCTTCCCAACGGCGATGCCTCGAGCTTGCGACGATACGCTGAGTTCAGGCAGGTCCTCTCGGCTGATGATCTCTCGGACCATTGGCATTTCGAGCGCCAGGCGCAACGCAAGATATGGCTCCTCTGCGCTGGCGAAGATCTGGCTCACCACCGGCACATCCACCGAAGTCAGCAGGAAGGTCGACTCATCGCAGAGATATGTCGTTCCGCCCATGTTCACACGCTTTCGCCCCTGTACGAAAACCGCCAGGCTCGGCTCGTAGGTCGTCGGGTTGCACGGAGTTGGGGCGGTTCGCCGGTGCAGAGACAGCCCCGGTATCGCGGTTCTTTTTTCACCCGCCGACGGAAGGTGTTCGGCGAACTTGCGGGCCAGTTCTGCCCGCAACTCAACTAACCGGGAAGCCTGCTCGCGCTTCGTGATTTTCCGATTGACTGTCTGTCCCAAGCACTCCCTCCTCTGACAACCATAAAGTACGCGAAAGCCTGCTCCCATGTACATGAAATCGCGCGCAGCGACAGGAATAGGCAATCATTCGGAAGGATCGGGATACCGCTCAATCGCGTTCTGCCAGTAGTGTTGAGACATCGAAAATCATCATCGGCGGCGTGGCAACGCGCGCCAAGTAATGACGGGGAATCAACAATGCAAAAACGCAAACTCGGAAAAAGCAATCTGGAAGTCTCCACCATCGGCCTCGGCTGCATGGGCATGAGCTTTTCCTACGGCCCACCCAAGGACAAGCAGGAGATGACGAAACTGCTCCGGGCCGCCGTGGAACGCGGCATCACATTCTTTGACACCGCCGAAGTCTATGGCCCCTTCACGAATGAAGAACTGGTCGGCGAAGCACTCGCTCCTTTCCGCACCAAAGTGGTGATCGCCACCAAGTTCGGGTTCGACCTCAGTGGCAGCGACAATCGGCCGGGAGCGGCAGGTCTGAACAGCCGGCCGGAACACATCAAGCAGGCTGTCGAGGGCTCGCTCAAGCGGCTCAAGACCGACGTGATCGATCTCCTCTATCAGCATCGTGTCGACCCGAACGTGCCGATCGAAGACGTCGCCGGCACCGTGAAGGAATTGATGCAAGCAGGCAAGGTCAAGCACTTCGGACTTTCCGAAGCCGGCGTTAAGACGATTCGCCGTGCGCACGCGGTCCAACCGCTCACCGCGGTGCAGAGCGAGTACTCTTTGTGGTGGAGGAAGCCGGAGCAGGAAGTGATACCCACACTCGAGGAACTCGGGATTGGCTTCGTACCGTATAGCCCCCTTGGCAAGGGCTTCCTGACGGGAGCGATCAAAGAAAGCACGACGTTCGACAGCTCCGATTTCCGCAGCACTCTTCCTCGTTTTACGCCCGAGGCTCTCAAGGTGAACCAGGCACTGATTGACCTGCTCGACACCATCGCGAACCGCAAGAAAGCGACCCCTGCTCAGATCGCGCTCGCGTGGCTGCTTGCCCAAAAACCGTGGATCGTTCCAATTCCGGGCACAACGAGACTAAACCGCCTCGGTGAGAACATCGGAGCAGTAGCCGTCGACCTGACACCCAGCGACCTCCGCGACATCGATGCCGCCGCATCGGAGATTGAGGTGGAAGGAGCTCGATATCCAGAACGCCTGGAGAAGATGACCGGTCTCTAAGCGACAAGATCAGCAGGAGGACTTCAGCAAATGGAAATCAAACGAGCCGGCACACAACCCTCCGCGAAGGGACCGTCAGATTGGTTCACCGGCACCGTACGCATCGATCCGCTTTTTCAGGCGCCCGATCCGGCGTTTGTTCAAGGTGCCGCCGTAACCTTCGAACCGGGCGCGCGGACTGCCTGGCACACGCATCCACTTGGCCAGACGCTGATCGTCACGGCGGGTTGCGGCCGGGCCCAGCGCTGGCAGGGCCCGATTGAAGAAATTCACCCCGGCGATGTGGTCTGGTTCTCCCCCGGCGAGAAGCACTGGCACGGCGCCGCGCCCACCACCGCCATGACCCACATCGCTATTCAGGAAAAGAAGGACGGCAAGGTCGTCGACTGGATGGAGCACGTCACCGACGAACAATACCGCGCCGGCAAATAAAGGACACTTCCATGAGCACTCATCAAGCCCCGACCGAGTCTCTAAAAGATCGCCTTTCCCGATATCGTGAAATTCATCTCACCGTGACCGGCAGAAAGTCAGGACGCGCCATCTCCATCCCGGTCTGGTTCGTATTCGAGGACGGCAAGCTTTGCCTCCTGCCGGTGCAGGGGTCGGATACCCAGTGGTACAAGAACGTGCTCAATAAACCGACGATTCGGATCGATGCACGGGGTACGCAGGCTGAAGTCAAGGTTGTTCCCGTCTCTGAAGCGAAACAGGTGTCGTCCGTGGTCGAGAAATTCCGCGCCAAGTACGGGGCCGGCGACGTCAAGAAGTACTATTCCAAGTTCGACGTCGCCGTTACTGCTCAGATCCCGTGACGGTGGTCCCCGACGCCAACTGACCGGACGGAATGCACCATCAACAGGTGCACCCGTCGCTTGGTCAGTTGGTGTCTCTACAATAGAGGCGGTTGCAGCAGACAGATTTTGATAAGGCGACTCAAGACGACCGCAATTCTCTGTGGATTGTTAGTCACGGCTATAGCCACGTTCGTGGTTGGCTCCGCAATGAGAACACGCCGACAGGCGGAAATGGTAATTAATGAACTTAAGGACTTGAGCGTTTCGCCAAGTCCAAACGAGACCTTCAATTCATTCCAGTGGAAGTTTGGACCCAGCAACTTCAAGCACAGCCATGCCTGCACGTTCCATTTCTGCACCTATGAGGTAGAGATCTCGAATCGTGCTATCGCCACGCTCCATCTGGTGCCCTACACCGAGATGAAGACATGGTTGACTGTTGAGAGAGGTCAGCTCGTGCAGGGACTGGTCGAATATCGGACTTCTTTGAAAGGCCCGAATAGCCCGGTTGTTCATGTCCAGCAAGGTATTTGCGCAAATGGCTGTGGAGTCCGATTCGACGTGAATCCACATGGAATAGACAAGCAGATGTGGAATGGACTTGTAGAGTTCAACCCGAAGGCGCCCCAATCGGAGAAAGATGCTGCCCTTGCGCTCAATCTCGATTGTTTCTTCCGCGTCCGTGGGTGCAAAGACATCGCGCAACTACTCCCCGCAGTTTGGGAGCGTAGAGGGAAGGACGCAGTCGCCAGCCGATTTGTCGGATTGTCACAGCGTCTTGAAGAATCACACGGGGGCCTCTTACCTGACGATTTCTAGCCACTCCACCACCAACGCAGGCCTGCCCCCTACGGGACATTACTCGCCACATACTCCCAATTCGTAGTCTCCGAGAACATCTCCCCCGTCGCGTGGACGAACGCCCTGTGCGCGTACGCATCGCCCTGCAGACGATCCATAAACCACGCCGTGGGATAGCCCAGGTATCCGTAGACCCCATTGATGCAGGGAAACGGAGCCTGGGAGCAGTCGGGCTGTCCGCCCGGGTCGTTGTGACTGGGACCAATCAGCGTGCTCTTGACCTTGGCGACGGTGCTGGGCACCGCCTGATAGAAGGCATCGATCGATTGCAGTCCAGTAACGTTGTTGCCCTGCTTGGGCAGCGAGATGAAGTCTGCCGATCCGTCGACGAAGAAGATCGAACCGGTCAGGTTCGCGGGGTTGAAAAAATTAGTGGGATTCCCCCAGATCTGCGCCGGAATCTCGATCGGCAGCACGGTCTTGATCAGTCCGTTGGACTTGATCAGCGCGTTGACCGCGCCGGTCGCTCCCTGGGAATGCCCGAAGGCGCCGACCTGGTTGACGTTGAGTTTGTGAAAGAACACGCTCGTCGAATCAGAGTTGGCGGCCACCATGTAGTTCGCGGCGTCGAGAATGGTTTGCCCGGGCCCGGTCATCGGATCTTTGCTGGCCACAATGACAAATCCCCACGAGGCCATATGCCGCAGGAAGTATTCGGCCTGCTTCGGCGTGCCAAAGCTGCCATTCCCCCACGTAAGGATAGGGTGCAGGAATCCATTGGCGCCCAGGTTGCTCGGATAGAAGAAGACGCACTTATTCCCCAGGGAATCGCACGCGGTCGTACTCTCGCCGGAGGTCACCGGCCACGGGCCGGGTGCGTAGTAGTGCAGTTCGATTGCCCCCGTCGGATAGTTCGGTGGATTGTGCGGGCACGAAAGAATCCCAACCAGCGCCAGCGCGACCATCAGACCACACAAGTAACGACTCATGTCCCTCCTGAATCGTCGGAGAATAGTGCGTCCGGCCGGGGCCGCGTTTCAAAGGGGCAGGGGCGGTTCGGATTCGTGCAGACAGGATATTGTATATAACATGTAAGACGCCGCAAGGCGTCCCCAGATCTTTGCGACATCACGCCGAGGTCCCATGTACAAGCACGCCAGCTGTTTCCTGCGAAGCGGAATTCTATTGTTATGTGGCTTTCTCCTGTGTTCGAACCCGTCATTCCCGCAGGAGGAGGACGTTGAATCAGGGCACTCGATCGGCAAGGTCTCGACCAGTGGCGACCTGATCGTCATGGAATTGGATGATGGTGCGCTGGGGAAAGCGAACCTGTTCGATCTCGTCGGTCGCACGGTGCGTTTTACTCCAGAGCGTTCCGGCTATCGCGTCGAGACTGGGGCCCTGCGGTGGGACTCGGACTTCGGGCCCGAAACCGCCGGCGCCGAAGTTACTCTCCACCAGTTCGACTTTCCATTCTCCGGTCAGCAGTGGAAGTCGTTTCTCGTCGGCAGAACTGGATCGATCAGCTTTGGTAAACGAGAAAAGGATGAGAATCCTGGGCGCGGTGAGCGGAGCGAGGGAGGAGTGTCGATCGGTCGATTTGACCCCTTGGCCGAAGCGGCCGGAACGTTGATCGACAGCGCGCCAGCCATCTGTGTGTTTTTTAAGCCTCGGACGTCAGGACCTCATTACGTGAAAGAACTGGCGGATCGTGTGGTCATCACCTGGGATCTCACGGAGCCGTTCGGGAATATCCAGGATTTTACTTGGTTCAAGACGATCAATCGCTTTCAGGCCGTGCTCTATCGCAATGGATCGATTGAGATGTCATACAAGGAACTCGCCGCAAGAGATGCCATTGTCGGCGTCTACCCGCTCTTGGTCGCGGAAAAGCCTTTGGCAGTCCTCAGTGCCGAACCGCATCCGGAGGTGGCCGCGCACTTGGATGTCCGCAATCTTAAGCTCTCGGTCATCGACGGTATTGTTCTGAAGGTCGCTTTCGAGACGCGCGGACCGGTGCTGCCGGAGGGTGATCCAGGGGTGGACGGCATTGCGTACCGCATCTCGTTTGATGCGCACCAACCGCTTCCCAAGAGCGCAGATGCAGCCCAGTCAACGTTGGTTTGGACAGCGCGAGGAATTGCGCCGTACCGGCGTACAACGACGAGGTACATTGCATTCGGACCTGGCGCATTGCGAAAGGTGAAGGCGACCGGCAATACGGTCACGCTGCAGGGGATACTCCCGCCAATGCTTCGCGGAGTCGATCAGGTCGCCGTCTCCGCTGAGGTCGTTGCGCCTGGAAATCACGAGGCGATTGAGCGGGTACCCCCTCATGTGGTTCGCTTGTCGGGAATTCGCAAGCGCGAGGTTCACTTTTCGTCCTTGACGCGCAAGGACGGTCCATTTGCGGTCGTGTACGAGTCGTTCCATTACCTTGCTTTGCCCAAACCACAGGACCTCTCCTGCACAGTAATCAAGCAACTCGGCGACAAGTTCGACTTTCTGGCTTACTACTCCGATTTTCGCATTGACAATCAGGAAGCGGGCACTCCCAGTGACGGTCCTGTAGGAGGGAATGTTAGCGGGGTCGGCGCGCCACAACACGATCTTGCGAGCTACTGCACCCAAGGCAGGTTTCAGTGGGAGTACGTACAGCCGGTATATGTCGGCTCGAACCAAATGCAGGAACGACCGCCCGAGGGAGCCCCGGTGGGTAGCGATCACGACATCACTTCCTACTCGCACCAACTCGCAGAAAGTTCACCGGACAGGAAGATGCTTCCCTACAACTACGCAATGTCGCAGCTTGGGCATGAGATGGGCCACCGCTGGGCTGCGTTTGTCTCCGCGAAAGTAAATGGTGAAATCATCCGCCTGGGCCCGGTTCATTGGGCGCGGGGGCTCCAGGCGCCGGTTGCGTTCCCCTATCAGCGGCCCACCGAGGCGTCCGCCATGGGAGGTGGTGTCTGGCAGGACAATTTGGATGGAACCTACACGCAGCTCGACGATGACTACTACGTACCCGCCACGGGCTATTCCTATCTCGACCTGTACCTGATGGGGTTGATTTCGGTCGCAGAGGTGCCGGACTTCTTTATCCTGAAGAACCTGGCGCCCGTCGGCAAAGACGCAAACGGGCGCCCCATCTTCAAGGCGGATCGAACCAAGGTGACGATTCAAGACGTGATTGCCGCGGAAGGGCCGCGCTTACCGGATGTTGATCACTCGCAAAGGAAGTTCAATAGCGGGTTCGTCCTCGTAGTCGAGCACGGGCAAAGTCCAACCCGCGATCTTGTCGAGCGAGCTAACGACATTCGACAACGATGGATTGATTACTGGGAGACGACAACCGGGCATCGCGCTTCGATGACAGCAAATCCACGCTAAGATTCCGCGGACACGCCGGAGCGTTCGCCACTGCAGGATACTCCGGTGCTGAAGTCCAGCGCCTTTTCACGGAGCACTCTTTCGCCAAATTGACATTGCTACCTAGTTGCTTTGTCTCTGTGCGGAAGCACGCTCGCGCCACGAAACAACCACAAGGCAATCACGAACCAACTGATTGTCAGGGCCAGTTTCCGTTCTTTTCCGTTCGCAGCACCCAGTGCGTAGGCCGCGTCTTTTTCCAGGATGCTTCTGCATCCGCTCCCAATCCTCAGAATATTCGTCCGACCTGGAAGAAGAACTTCGCGTGGCCGTAGTTGCCGACGGCCCCTCCGGCTTCCACCGGTCCAAACCGTGTATCGACGATGAGTGCTCCAACCACGTCACCCGGAACGTTGGGCGGCTTGGGACCGCTAGGAAGTTGGTACGTCTTGCCGACCTCGAAGGCTCCTAGAAAATCGATGGTGCCTCCGAGCAGCGGCGGAAGGTTCTTCAGTGTCCTGATGTAGCCGAGTTGGCCCATGAAGTACTGGTTCGTTAACAGTTCGTTTGTACCGTAGGCTGCGAAGCGCGTCACTCCACCGAGTTGGAATGCCGGAATGCCGGCGTTGAATCCATAAGTGGTGCCGCCATAGGCATTCAGAAACACGGTGTTCCTGCGGTTCAGTTGGAAGAAGCTCTGGATCTCCAACTCCGACACAGGAAAGCTCTCCGGCGCCGCGGGATTGACGTTGAAATACTTGGTGTAGAACTTCACCCCCTCGCCCTTGCGTGGAACGACCGGGTCATTCAGGGTTACCAGGGTGTACTGCAACTTAACGTCGCCGGTGGCGCCGGAAACGGTCGGAAGGATATTGGTGTGCCCAACCTGAGGTGTCAGTTTCTGGTAGCCTCCCTCATAACCGACACGCAACTCGCCAGTGCTGCCAAGCGCGTATCCGAAATCTAATCCTCCGAGAGCCTCGCGGTTCCTATAGATCGTCAGCAACGTGCTTTCGTTGAAGATCGGATATAGAGAACTGTCGAAGCCGGCTCTAGGCGCGACAAACCAGCCGCTGGTTCCGCTCAAAGGGCGGTAGTACTCGGTGTGGATCCCGTATTGCGAGCCGACCATCACATCGTTTCGCAGCTCTCTCCTGTAACCGCCGAAATCCAGGAAGGTGATACGCGCACCCATACTAAAGAAAACACTGTTGTAGTCGGAACCGTCGATAAGGATTAATGGCCGCACGATCGGCGGAGAGTAGGGTTTTGGTTCAGCTTGAATCTGCAGGCCGGGCTTTCCATCTCGCTCTACCATGGAATAACTAACGCTGGAAAGCGCGCCCAATCCGTTCAACTTCAGAATTTCCCCATCCAGCCTTGTCGAATCGACTGGCTTCCCCACGACGTCGGACATGCCCCTTGCAATGGGCTTCGCGACCTTCGGTGGAACTCCGGTCACTTCCACAAATTGCGGCACAGCTGTCGCTCGGTTGCGGCGAGAATCCCGTTCTGCGAGGTATTGGTCCCACGCCGCCTGGTCGACCGAGAGTCTCGACAGCACTGCAGCGTTGGCAGCCGCTGCTTCATATCCCGCTTTGATGATTGCCTCCGCCTTTTTATATTCCATGGAGTTGAACCCTTGAAGCGCCACCGTGATGATCAGGTCCGCCTTCTCCATCGACCGCCGTTCGTTGACCGCGATCACTGCCGAGATCGACTGATTCAGCACGGCGAAACTCGAGAGGTTCGCGTCAGGCTTCAGTGGAGCACCCTCAAGGTGAACACCCACAACCAAACCCGCCCCCATGTCTCTCGCGACGTTCACCGGAATGTTATTGAGGAGCCCGCCATCGACATAAATGTGGCCGCCTGAGCGGACCGGCGTGAAGACTCCCGGCAAGGACATGGTGGAGCGAAGGGCAACATTTAATTCGCCACTCCGAAAGATGTGTTCGCTGTTCGTCGACAAATCCGTAGCCACACATGCAAATGGAATGGGAAGGTCATCAAAACTCTTGAGCTGAGAATAGGGAAGAGAGATGCGATCGAGGATCAATGAGACGTGCTGACCAGTGTTGAATCCCGATGGAAACTGCAGTCCGTCGCGTATTCCAAATTCCATTCTGCTCGGGTATTCACGGGAGTCCTGTTTCCTTCGGTAGGCCAGATCGCCGAACGGCGTCTCCCCGCCGATCACGGCATCCCAATCGATTCCTTCGACAACCTCCCGTACCTCACCAGCGTGCCGTCCGGTGGCGTAAATCCCTCCCACTAACCCGCCCATGCTCGTCCCCGCGATGTAACTCACCGGAATGCGGTGTTCCTCGAGCCACTGAATGACCCCGATGTGCGCCAAACCGAGCGCACCACCGCCTTCGAGCACGAGACCAACTTTCGGATGATTCGCCGCGCCCGGGGCAGATTGCGCTAGACTAAGCGTTGAAGTGACACAGGCGAGGATAACTGCGAAGAGGTTACGTGATTGAACAATCATCGAAGCTAAGAATTCCCGCTCTGACTTGTAAAAATAGCAGTGGCATCAGACAACGTAACTGTCAGTTTTGGCAGTCGTATGCGATACGTTGGAGTTGCTCTCGTATTTGTCTTTGCGGCGCCTAAACCGAGTAGATGTGGAAGTCTACGATTGGGTCGTGGCCAAAAGCTATTTCAGCCCGGTGTAGTTGGATCGCGGTAGGGATGCCGGTCGCCCAGCATGCCGAGTAGGCCCGGGGAATTGCACCCCGAGCCCCTCACAGATCCGGACGTGAGCCTCTCGACTCATCCGGCTCGTGCCACCCCAAAAGAAGGCTGCCGCCTTCCGCCAGGACCAGGAGTTCCTCCGGTCGCCCGTGGACTCCATCCAGACCTGGGTGACCTGCCCCCTTCACCGCCAAGTGACCAGTTATGGGATGACTACTAGTCTGCGGCGTTGCTGATCGCGTTGCCAAGCGTTCTCAATATCTGCGAGGGGAACTCGTTCCGTCTCTATACGCAGCTCCCCGCTGGCAGCATGGGCCATGACTTGTTGCAAGGCATCGACCAGAACGTTGCGAGGCGGAATCCCTGCAGTCCCGAGAATTGTCAGCGCCGTGCTACGCAGCACGGCAGCTGGAAGGGAGATAGTCGGCCCAGCGCTTTCCCCAACTTGAACGAAGCGAATTTCGGAGGTGATGACGGCAAATTCCTTTTTGGTTATCGCGGCCAGAAATGTTTCTGCGGGGTGACCCCAGACGTAATCGATCACGACTTGGAAACCTGAATCGCCGGCCTCGCGTACAAACGCCTCGCTGAGTTCCTTCGCTGACGCATCGAGGCGAATGATTGCGTCAGCACCAAGCTGATGCAACGTGCTCAAGGCTTGTTGGTTGCGCCCCGCAGCGACAACGCGACCTGCGCCCAGAAGTTTTGCTATCTTTACAGCCAGCTTACCAGTCACGCCGGTCGCACCGAGAATGAGGACGCTTTCGCCTGGCACCAGCTTGGCGCGGAAGGCGAGCGTAAGCCATGCGGAGACGCCAGGATTGGGCAGGGCAGCGGCAGTCTCGTCATCCACTCCTTCAGGGACCGGAAAGGAGAATGCTGGGCGCACGACTGTGCGTTGTGCCATCGCACCGTACGGGGCCCGAGTTCCACCGAAGAACACCCTTTGCCCGTCATTGAGATGCCCAACTCCATCTGAGCCGCAAACGAGGGGGAGCTCGCGCGGACTGGCATAGTGCGAGCCGCTGGCTAGCTGTTTGTCGATAGGTTTCAGTGACGCGGCGTGAACATGCACGATCACTTCGGCGTCACCAGCGATTGGCTCGGGGAATTGCTCGCACCTGGGCGGTTTTCCAAGCGCGTGCAGCACAGCAGCATCCATGGTATTTTCCTCGCGACCGAAAGCCTATAGATGATTTCTTCCACGCCGTTCGGCTTACCGGTTTTCGCCTCAACATTTTACGCGACGCACTTTGGATAACTGTTGCCAACAGTTAGCACTTTATCGCAGGTCCCGCCAAGCAGGAATTCCGCGCAAATCGAGGGCAGTGGCGGGACTTGCGATAAAGTCTGTTGAACGAAGTCGCTGGCGTTTGCGACGGATGCGGTGGGCTATGGGTATTGGATTGGGATCTTTCGATAGTTGGGGGGAATGAGTAGGAGTAGGGTTTGGGAAAACGGACGGGATGACGAAGATGGAGGTGGAAGGTGGGCGGGAGTCGAGAGGTTTTTGCGAGTTAT
Organism: uncultured Acidobacteriaceae bacterium; assembly: GCA_964641665.1. GTDB lineage: Bacteria > Acidobacteriota > Terriglobia > Terriglobales > Acidobacteriaceae > Gp1-AA133. Next base: position 1,232 of record CAZXKO010000038.1, on the reverse strand, counting down.
AAGGCGCTGAGGATTGACAGCGAAAGGTAACTTGGTCGTGCTGAAAGGCGACCAAGCGATGATTGGAAATAGCGACGCGGTGGGTGTAGCCGGCCAGATAGCGTAAGACATGTTCGGGGCCGCCGAAAGGCGGTTTGAGGTAGACCACCCAGTCTTGCCGAAACAGGGTGCGCAAGAAGGAGGCGAAGGCTTGATCCTGACGAAGGGGTTGGAGGGCACCAGAGAAAGTAAGTTGGGGGTGGCTTCTTTTTAAACCGGCGACGAACTTGCCGCGGAAGACGCGGCTGAGCACGTGGTGCGGTAAGAAGAAGTGGTGGCGGGGATGAATCCAGCGGCGGCGATCGGGGGAGAGGCCTCCGGCTGGAATCACGCAACGGATGTGTGGGTGGTGTCGTATGCGGTCTGGGTTGTGGTACTGCTGCTTCTCTATCCGGCATGCCTTTGGTTTGCGCGACTCAAACAGCGCCGGCGTGATTGGTGGCTGACCTACTTGTGATTTCTCGGACCATCCGGTGCCTCAGCCGATGGCGATGATGCCCCAAGCAACGAGAACTTCCCCATCGTTCGACTTCAGGATTCCAACGGGCTCGTTTTCTATTGCCGCTCGAGGGATTGGACCTCCACCGGCGTAGGCGCCATTCCGCCCGAAAGCGTCAAATTCACCCTGAACCCAGCGGTTACGCCCGGTGTCTATCAAATGATTGTGAGCGCAGCTGGCATCTCCTCTTCTCCGGTCGTGCTCCGCATCACCGAGGAAGAACTGAATCATCATGCGAACCAGGCTGTTGTCGCAGTCCCTGCGCCAGGCTTGTCTATAAGACCGAACTCGTCGCAGGTCGACAGCACGCCCCGCGCAGTGGCAGATAATGGAGCGATTAGGGCCGTGGGGGAAACGACAATTTTAGGAATGTCAGCCCATGGCCCCGTTCCACCCCCCTAAACTACATGAGAATGCACCATTCCAGATGTAGCGGCTGCCGCAGCGATCATTGTTGATGATCTCCAAGTTCGTCTTTCGTGACTTCAACTAGCATCGTGGACCCCAGTCTGGACGATGCGCTCACAGGTCTCCTGGCGCAGTCAGATTTCATTCATCCTATAAAAGAGGATGTCAAGAAAAAATTCTTCCCTCTCCCCTCTGGGGAGATGCGGACCTGGTGATTTGCATCCAGCCCCGTCTCCTTAGTGGAGGGGTTTTGATTTGGCTGCTTTGGCCCGCCGCGAATTCTAGC
>CAZXKO010000037.1:0-13952 GCA_964641665.1 uncultured Acidobacteriaceae bacterium | reverse complement strand
CTTGCTATGGGTTGGAAACCACGAGGAATTTGACCAGCCCGATTGAGGTACTGGTCTTCGAAGATGCTCAAGGTAAGATCGAGCTTGGTGTGGTTATCCTGAAGCAACTTGATGAAGGACTGAACCTGGGGAGAGCTGAGGTCGAGATCGGCGCCGCGTTTTGCTGGTTCGATGAGGCGAGCAATGGTATTGGTGTTTTTGATTTCGGGCATGAAATTCAGAATCAGGAAGTTGACGTGCTGGATTTCGTCGTATCCGAGTTCGACACACTGCGCGGCGGTCATTTCGGCGGGTATGTGCCCGCTGACGCGAAGTCCGTTTTTGTGAGCTTCGTCAATGATCGCGGGCACTAGCTCGGGCTTAACCGAGCTGTAGATTTTGATCTGCACGAATCCAAGCCGTTTGTAGTTATCGACCGCGGCGCGAGCTTCGGCTTCAGTGGACACGAGGACTTTGGTTGGACCCTGGAAAGGGCCGCGACCGTCCATGATTCCGGCCAGGACGATGCGCGTTCCCAACTCCTTGCCTTCCTCAATACGCTTGCGGCGGGCCAGCAGCAAATCGGCGTCATTCCCAAGGTCGCGGACCGTTGTGACCCCTGCGGCCAGATTCAGCATGCCATCGTTGTCTCCGACATGGGCGTGCATATCCCAAAGACCGGGCAGCAACGTCTTGCCGGCTGCGTTGATTACTTCGGATCCGGCGGGTGGGGTGACTTGATCGGAAGGGCCCACCTTTACGATGCGGTTGCCGGCAACCACTACGCTTTGGTCCTTGAGAATCTCCCCTGACTGGGAATCGAAAAGGTTCGCATGCTCGAACAAGACTCCGTTCGGCACGCGATGAGCCAGCTTACCGGCGAGCTCTGCGGCGCGCTCCTGTTTGGCCTTATCCTGGGCGGCTTTCAGTGGCTTTGCCGTTATTTCCCAATTCTCCGGGATGGTGGTAAACCAATCATCCACTGAGGCGAAGAATGCGTGATGCTCATCGAGCCAGACGTAGGTTGGGGAGAAGTCTAACCCGGTGATGGCATACATCGTGACCCGCTTTTTCCGGCCCGCAGCTTCGACGTCGATTTGAGCAAGGCGTTCTGTCGTTGCTTCGCCTTCCGGCAACAAAGCGACCTTGCCGCCATGGCTAAGTGCTACTTGCGCGATGACACCCAATTCCGCGGGCGCGCCGTTGATCGAAACATACACCGCTGGCGCAGTCAGCTTCTTCTCGCCCTCTTCGGCGTTGCCTTTCCATCCCGCTTTGCCGCCCTCGAGCGCGTAGCTTTCGTGAACCGGGGATTTCAGATAGTCGTTACCCTCGACCCTTTCAGCCACCGGAACACCTTTCGCATCCAGCTTCAATATGCTGGTGGTTTTTGGTCCGCGGCCGCGGTCGTTGAATTGATAAAAAATGTGCAGACCGCCGTTCGGCGCCTTCCATACTGCCTGCTGTCCCGCGAGATTCCCAACGATCAACACGGAATAGCGCTCGGCGTCGCCAGGAATGTCCGCCGGCAACTGAGGTATGGCACTTTGAGCACCTTCGGGCTTCTGCGCCCAGCAGCTGACAATCAGCAACAGATTCACGATCGCCGCGGGCATCAGATTTCGCGCGATGGATTTACCTCTGCGCATGACAGCCTCCACTTTTCGGCCGTTCTCGAGAGTATGAGTGGCTGGATTGTATAACGCTGACGCCGAATTCGTAGAGTTCGGTCGTGCGAGGTTGGCGCTTTCTCTGGATATCGCCGCCGATTGTTGGCGGTTAACGCTAGTGTTTTATCGGAAGCGCGCTTGGAGAACGAGTGCGCGTGGGCAGGATGCTCTTGCGCGCTTTCGATAAAACCGTCAGAAGGAAGCCGCTCGCGGGTTGCGGCGGACGCGGGGTGCTATGGGAATTGAATCGATTTCGCCTTGGAAGTCATTGTAAGAAGAGGAGTTGTGCGAAACCCCGTTATTGATGCTCATCGATATACTGCTCCTCGCATCCAGCGACGTCATCCTACCGCCGGAGGGTCAGTCGGTCAAGACTACAGACCACAGACGCTTGCGCTTATACACGCGGTAGCGTCCGCCGCGCGGGCGGCTTCGTTCTGACGGGCAAGCCGGAAGTAGTCCCAATGGTACAGATTGCCGACCAACCATCCAGAATCGTCTCATCTTCTTCAACATGCTGCAGAGGCTATTATTAGCAAGGAGGTCGAGATCTTTCGGCGAGGGGATGAAATCGTGCTGCGAGAGAAGAACGGAACCATGGTTCGGGCGTTTGACCTACTGGCGAGCTTGCCGAGCCCGCCGTTCAAGCCTTTCTTACCAAACGGTAGGGAGAGCCCGTGACCGTCGGATCGCGCGGTCCGCAGCGTGCGGCGCAGGAGTTTTGCCAGAGTCGAGGTTTGAGCTTCAGCACGCTGGATCGCCACTGAAAAAGCGCCGCCGGACGAGCAGGCGCAGACCAGTTTCTTCGGCTGGCCGGCTGGTGCTGGTGGAGTTGACCGCCAGGAAATCGCCAGCGCAGCACGAGTCGAATTGCGAACTGGCAGTGGTGCTGCCGGACGGGCGCCGGATCGAGGTGCATCCTGACTTTGACACGAATACGTTCGAGCACCTGGCGAGTGCACTGGAGCGGGTGTAGGCCGTGTTTGGACTGGGTCCAGCCACACGGATCTATTTGGCCGCCGGGGTCACCTACATGCGCAAGGGGTTCGAAGGGCTGTACGGTCTCGTGCGAGATCGATAGTCGTGCGAGCCCCTGAGCGGGCACCTGTTTTTGTTCTGCAACGCCCAGCGCAATCGATTGAAGATCCTCGTCTGGGACGGAACCGGACTCTGGATCTGTGCCAAGAGATTGGAAAAGGGGCGTTTCACCTGGCCGCACATCGGCGATGCGCAGGGCAAGGTCGTACTGGGTCACTAAGAGCTGTCCTTATTATTGGGTGGGATTGATCTGGCCAAAACCAAGCACAAGCGGTGGTACCGGAGGCTCCACCAGAAGGGCATGCTGCCCCATGAGTTGGTTGCTTGGGACTCGCTGGCTAGATTGACTGGGCAACAGACTTAGATGTACGCTGCGACGTTCGCTGCGGAGGGCCTGTGCATTTGCAGCCAGCTAGTCTCCGGTATGGCGCTTGTGTAGTGCTATTGTGCCTCGTTGTCATCGGAATCGGGACTGCTGGACATTCCAGAACCGCAAATTCAAGAGGCTCATCTGCGCAGGATGCAAGAGAAAGCTCTGCGCACCTCAGATTCGTCCGCGAATTTTCCAGTGCTGACGATGTGGGCCGGGAACGGCACCCTGTATTCGATCGAAGTTTCGATATTATTGCTGGTCCAGCGGAATCGCATGCCATCAGCGACAAGCTCGTAGGTCCGTATAGTGTGGCCACCGACTCGAAACGTCGGGTTTTCGTTGCCGACCCGGACGCTGGGGTTGTGCATGCCTTCGACTTCGAGCAATCCAAATACTCACCCCTCAACGATCGAGGTACTCGCCTGCGATCGCCGAGTGGCATCGCGGTCGATCGTGAGGACGATATCTATGTGACGGATACCACCTTGGGAGCTGTCCTGGTCTACGATTCGAAAGGGAAATTCCTGCGCTACTTGGGGAAAGTGGAAGGTGGTGAGACCCTTTTTGCAGTTCCTGTGGCGATTGCGATTCACCCAGCAACGAATCACATCTACGTGTGCGACTTGGATCGCCACATGATCATCATGCTCGACAGGAAGGCTCATATCCTGGGGCACTTTGGCAAACGCTGGGGTGGAAAAGGGCCGGGGGAGTTCCGGTATCCTTCGCGGATTGTGATTGCCGGGGATGAGATCTTCGTCCTCGACTCGGGCAATTCCCGGCTCCAGATACTCGATCTGAGCGGGCATTTTCGCCGAGAGGTTAAACTTCCGGATGTGGGCACCGATGACGGTTTAGCCTTGGACAACGAGAGAAATATTTATGTGAGCGATGTGCAGCTTAACGTAATCAATGTCCTCAATCATGACGGCCACTTCCTCTACAAATTCGGACGAAGCGGGGCAAAACCCGGCGAGTTTAACCAGCCCTCGGGGATGTGGATCGAATCAGAGAACCGTCTGTACGTTGCGGACACGAAGAACAAGCGCGTGCAGCTATTTAAGATAGAGGAACAGCGTTGAGCCGTGAGCACGTGTCCACCCAAACTTCACACGCAACTCGGGCGAGCCGCAGAAACCCAGGCTCGACCGTTGATTGAAACGAAAGGATGCTGGATAGGGGGCGAGCAGTCATGAAATTGCGGGCGGTGTTCCTCGCACTATGCCTATCGGTATCCCTCCCGCTTAAGAGCCAGAACAGCCGCCCGGAATTTGTCCTGCATCGTGACTCGGTGCGTCAAGGCCAAATCGAAACAGACGCGATACATATTCCCGATGGAACAGTGGTGCGCCTGTTGGTAGCAGATTCCGTCTCTGGCAAGACCGCGAAAGCCAATGATCCCGTTCAGCTGCGCGTCATTGATGAAGTGAAGGTCGGCGATCTAGTAGTAATCGCGAACAAAGCGCCAGCCCTCCCTATCATCGCGGAGCTGCGACATGCGGGACGACGCTCGCGTCCGGGAACAATGTCCATCAAGCTCGACCACGTTACCCTGATTACTGGTCAGTCGCAAAAACTCCGGGGCGCCTCCAAGAGCAAGGGAAATCCCGGCGGCGGCGAATGGCTACAGGCCGGATCCGGAGAAACCTCGCTCTCCAGGACCGCATTCCCATGGCTGTTATCGACTTCGTTGGGGGTGTCTGGCTGCCCCTATTCTCCCGGGGTGTTCATGTGAACTGGGCCGCTGTGACAGGCCTCGCACATCACTTGGCCCTCAATTTTGTTCAAGTGCCGTTGGACCTGAAGCGCTACGAGACCCTTGCCTTGGTCGGTATCCTGCCGTTCTGCATAGTGAAGCAACGCTCGCATAGTCTGGAGTTGGCGAGAGAGTTGCTCACGAACTGCCGGGTCGGAGCGATCGAGCCTGGCTATATCCACCTCGGCCTCAGCGACGCGGTCACGGAGAGAGGCCAGTTCTGCCCTGTTCGCCACGGCCACCTCCACCGGTAGCACGACGATGTCCGCGCGACGCAACATCCGAACGCCATCGCTCGACATTTGCGCAGCACCTCCACCGTCGTCGGAGAGCGCGGACAGGTGGGCCGGAGGCGGGTCTGGCCGGACCGGTAAGCCCTGGGGCAAAAGCAAAACCGAAGCGGAGACGAGAGACAGTGCAAAGAGGAAGTATGTGATTCGCATAAGAAACCCCCTGTTATTGCCTGCCAACACGTATTCATTGTCCATTCTCCGCGTATCAACGACAGGTGCGAAAGGACAGCGCGCACAGGGGCGTGTGACCCGCCCCGCTCGGGATCAATTTCGCGCTGGATCAGGGCGGAAATCAACGTTAACGGCGGCAAGGCAGCGCTCAGACATCACAGACAAACCAATGATCGGAGAGAGAACATAAAAGAGGCGAACCACATGTGCTCGCGAGCTTGCATGCGGGCGGCAATCCGCCGTCCCACTGGCCCCGCGCACGGTGCTCAGGGGGACGCGCCGCATTGGATGGATCGCCGCAAAGAATTGTTTACTGGCGTCGTTGGGAGGTCGTCATGAGAACAGCAATCATCCTCGTCGTCCTGTTTGCTGGAGTCCAAGGTCTTGCGCAGGAAAAGTCTCAGATTACTGTCAAGACCAGTGCAGTGAACAATGGTGTCGTTATCGTTACAGCCCAGACGGGCAGAGCGTCGTTCGAATTGCAGTGCAATAAAGGTATCTCTGGGTGCACAGTGTTGGAGCCGGGGGACTACGTGATGGTCCGTCTCCCCAAGAATCACGGGGTGTATGACTGCGCCAATGTCGACGTCTATCCGAAGTCCGCTGATCCCGAGGTGACCGAGAAACTCGGTGAGTACTGCGTGACCGAGAAATAGCAAAACGATCCGCCGGTTCTAGGACTGTGCTGCAATTCCAAAGGGCTCGTCTGCGCTCCAGAGAGCGACTGTGTCTTCGCCGCCCGGGCTGTTCTCTCACGAAACCCGCGCCAACTCGTTCCATAAGCCTACCAGCCAGACCATGCTTTGGTGACGCATGTCACTGCGCTACCCGCAACGCGCGGTGAGAATCGAAGATATAAAAGTGTTTGTTTCCGTACCATAACCATCCCTGACGGCTCGCCCTCGCCTCTGCCGACCGCGACAAAAGGCCGAGCGATGCTCCTTCAACGCAGCATTCGAAGGAGGGTGTTATGAAATCCAAAAGGGCGTTCCACGAGCAACCACTTGCCCCCCCACCAACATTGTTGAGCCTGCGCAATCCCGCGGCACTCCGCTGGGAGATCCAGCAGGTGCAGCTTGCGATCGCACGTCGCGCCTATGAGTTGTTTGAGGCCCGTCGCTGCGAACATGGTCACGACTGGGAAGACTGGTTCCGAGCCGAGTCAGAGCTGCTGCGCCCAGTCTCGATCTCCACATCAGAGTCGGCAAATCAGATCAGTATCCGCGCCAACGTTCTTGGCTTTGAAGAGAATGAGCTCAAAGTCAGCGTAGAACCGCACCGCATCATGATCCTTGGCAAGAAGCAGATCAATACAACCGAAACTGAGGGCGGGAAGGTCGAGTACATCGACTGGTATCCCGACCAGATCCTCCAGTTCATCGACCTCCCGGCACAGGTGATACCGGAGAATGCAGTCGTCGAACTGCAGGCGGGCCAGCTGAAGTTCGAACTCCCCAAGGCCGAGCGCAAGGTCGAAGCCGCAGTTACTGCGGCGTGAGCAGAGGTGAAATCGACGTCGCTTTGCAGGGCGAGCATGATTCCGCTCGAACGCGCCGATTATTGCCTGAGGCGGTCGAGAACCCAGGACCACTCCGAGCGGAGGCTTTTGTGGTTGATGGGCATGTGCTGGCGACCGGGGGGGCAGTGAGTAGTCGTGTGTCCCAACGAGCGTTCACAGTCCTCGATGCGGGCCAGCTACAGAAACTGATCGACGAACTGGTGCGCCGAGGTTATGAAGTGATCGGGCCCACGGTGCGCGACGGGGCCATCACCTACGACAAGATTCGGTCAGTGGAAGATCTTCCCGCGGGCTGGACCGACGAGCAAGAACCGGGACGCTACCGGTTGAAGCATCGCCCAGATAAGGCTCTGTTCGGCTACGCGGTGGGACCGCAGAGTTGGAAGAAGTACTTGCACCCGGCAGAGATGCGACTCTGGTCAGCGGAGCGCGAGGACGGGTTATTCCGGATTCTAAATAATGAAATGCAGCCGGAGCACCCGTATGCATTTCTTGGAGTTCGCGCCTGCGAACTGAACGCTATCACTCTGCAGGACCACGTGCTGCTTGACGAAAGCTACCGCGATCCGCACTACGGGCAACGGCGCGCGGGGGCGTTCACGATCGCGATGCAATGCACTCAAGCTGCAGCCACATGTTTCTGTGTGTCGATGGGAGCGGGGCCCGGGGTGCGCGATGGTTGCGACCTCGTCTTTACGGAACTCCTGGGGTCAAGAGGGCACCGTTTCGTGGGAAATGCGGGAACCCAGCGCGGCGACCAGCTGCTCTCCGCAATAGAGACGACTCCGGCGACTGAGGAAGATCTTCGGGAAGTGGAGTCTGCGTTGCAGGCCACTGCCAGACTGCAGGTACGGAGCATTGATACCACGGGAATCAAACAACTCCTCTACGGCAACTTTGAGCACCCGCACTGGGACAAAGTCGCCGCACGCTGCCTGACCTGCGCCAATTGCACGATGGTTTGTCCTACCTGTTTCTGCACGAGCGTGGAAGACATGAGCGACGTGACCGGCAACCACGCCGAGCGCTGGCGTCGCTGGGATTCTTGCTTCACGCTGAGTTTTTCCTATATCCACGGAGGTAGTATCCGAACCTCCGCGAAGGCCCGCTACCGGCAATGGATGACCCACAAACTCGCCTCGTGGATCGACCAGTTTGGTACGTCAGGTTGCGTTGGCTGCGGACGCTGCATCACCTGGTGCCCGGTGGGAATCGACATCACCGCGGAAGTCCGGTCTCTCCGGGAAGGAGGGGAGCATGGAAACCCTTGAACGTATCATCGCGAACCATCCTTTCTTCGTTGGCCTCGATGATGGCTTCACCAACCTAATGGTCAGCTGCGCCTCTAATGTGCGCTTCAAGGCGGGCGACTACATCTTCAAAGAGGGCGACCCCGCGAACACTTTCTACCTGATTCGGGAGGGTAGGGTCGCGGTGGAAGTCTTTGCGCCGCAGCACAAGCCGATCATCGTAGCCACACTCGAGGTAGGGGAAATCCTGGGGTGGTCGTGGCTGCTGCCGCCCTACCACTGGAAGAACCACGCCCACGTGGTTGAAGACACGCGCGCCATCGCTCTCGACGGCAAATGCCTGCGAACGAAATGCGAGCAGAATCACGATCTCGGCTACGAGGTCTTGAAGCGCTTTGCTCGGATCATCGAGCAACGGCTGGAGGCGACGCGCCTTCAGTTGCTCGACGTTTACTCGGCTCGACGATGACCATGGCGACCACATCCGTAACCGACCCGATGCTGCCGCGGCCGTACTTGGTACGTGAAGTCGCCAAGGAGACACCGGACACCTTTACGCTGACGCTCAAGCCCGAGAACGGGGCCAATGGGGGCTTGTTCCTTCCGGGGCAGTTCAGCATGTTGTGGGTATTTGGAGTGGGTGAGTTGCCCATCTCGATCAGCGGCGACCCGGCATTGCCGGACCGTCTGGTCTATACGGTGCGCTCGGTGGGCCAGGCCACCCACGCCCTCGTAAGCCGGCACGTGGGCGAGAGCGTGGGGGTGCGCGGTCCGTTTGGCGCAGGCTGGCCAGCGCAGGCGGCCCGTGGTCGGGACGTCATCCTAGTGGCGGGCGGGATTGGCCTGGCGCCGCTGCGTCCGCTGATCTATCACGTCCTGCGCAATCGCCAAGATTACGGGCGCTTGGTGGTCCTCTACGGCGCACGAAGCCCTCGCGACCTGCTCTATCGCAAGGAGCTGGCGACTTGGGCGCGCCACCGCGAGACCCAGGTGTTGGTAACCGTCGACTATGGCGGTCTGGGTTGGCGAGGCCATGTAGGCGTGGTCACGACGCTATTCAAGTATGCCCGGCTTCAGCCGGCGCGTTCGGTGGCGACGATCTGCGGACCCGAGATCATGATGCGCTTCGTCACCCGCGAACTGGAAACGCAGGGGCTGGCTCGCGACGATATCTACCTCTCGATGGAACGGAACATGAAGTGTGGCGTTGGATTCTGTGGCCATTGCCAGTACGAAAAACACTTCGTCTGCAAAGACGGACCAGTCTTCCGCTACGAGCAGGTCCGGTCGTTGCTGGAGAAGTATGAGCTCTGAGTCAAGACGCAAGCCGAAGATCGGTGTCTTCAAGTTCGCTTCCTGCGACGGCTGCCAATTGAGCCTGCTCGACGCCGAGGATGAACTATTGGGCGTGGCCGCGGCGGTAGGCATCGCCTATTTCCCCGAAGCTACCCGCGCCATGCAAAGGGGGCCCTACGACATGGCGCTGGTGGAGGGCTCGATCACCACTCATCAAGACGCACAGCGGGTCCAGGAGGTGCGACGGCAGTCCAAAGTATTGATCACCATCGGAGCATGCGCGACTGCTGGCGGCATTCAGGCCCTGCGCAACTGGAAGGATGTCGACGAATTTGTTCGCGCAGTGTACGCAACGCCCCAGTTCATCAGCACGCTCAAGCTCTCCACGCCTGTCGCGGAGCACGTGCCGGTAGACTTCGAGCTACGTGGCTGCCCTATCAACAAACACCAGTTAATCGAACTGATCTCAGCCACCCTGGCGGGACGAAAGCCGAACATTCCCGCGTACAGCGTGTGCCTCGAGTGCAAACGCAAGGCCAGTGTGTGTGTGGCGGTGGCGCGCGGCATCCCTTGCCTGGGACCTGTGACGCAAGCCGGCTGCGGCGCGATTTGCCCGAGCTACGACCGTGGCTGCTACGGATGTTACGGGCCGATGGAGAGCCCAAACACAGCCTCGCTGACCAGCCAGTTCCGCGTTCTGGGACAGGCTGACGACCAGGTCGTACGGGCCTTCCGCGGATTCAACGCCTGGGCTTGGCAGTTCCGCAAGGCGAGCGAGGAGTGTGAACGGAAATGAGTGGACAGGCGCGCAAAACGATTCGGGTCGACACCTTGGCTCGCGTCGAGGGAGAGGGCGCCCTATACATCAAACTGGTAGGCGAGCGGGTAGCCGACGTAAAGCTCAAGATCTATGAGCCGCCGCGGTTTTTTGAGGCTTTTCTCCGCGGTCGCCATTTCTCCGAAGCGCCGGACATCACGGCACGGATCTGTGGCATCTGCCCCGTTGCGTATCAGATGAGCGCCGTGCATGCGATCGAGCGCGCCCTGGGCATCCAGATCGACCCCGCCATCCGCCTTCTTCGCCGCCTCTTCTATTGTGGTGAGTGGATCGAGAGCCACGCACTCCATGTCTACCTGCTGCATGCACCTGATTTCCTGGGCTATGCGGACGTGATCGCGATGGCCAAGGATCATCCGGCGGTGGTCGAGAGGGCGCTGCGGCTCAAGAAAATCGGTAACCGGGTTGTGCAGTTGCTCGGCGGACGCGAGATCCATCCCATCTCAGCGGCGGTTGGCGGTTTCTATAAAGTGCCCATGAAGCACCACCTGCGCGAGTTGGTGGAGGATTTGCAATGGGCCCGTGAGGCGTCGCTGGAGACCGTGCGCTGGACGGCCGGTCTCAAGTTCCCTGATTTTGAACAGGACTACGAATTTGTCGCTCTGAATCCTGCCAACGAATATCCGTTGAACGAAGGGCGTTTGGCTTCCAATCGCGGCCTGGATATCGATGCAGCCGAATATGAAGACCATTTTGTCGAGATGCACGTCAAGCACTCGAACGCGCTGCACTCCGTGGTACGCGGACGAGGCTCCTACCTGGTGGGCCCCCTCGCCCGTTTCAACCTGAATTTCGACAAGCTACCGGAAGTGGCCCGCGATGCTGCGCTCAGGGCCGGGTTGCGCCCGCCGGTGAAGAATGTCTTTCGCAGCATCGTCGTACGCGCGATCGAACTGGTATTTGCTTGCGAGGAAGCCTTGCGCGTGATCGACGCCTACGAGTCGCCGTCGGCCCCGCGACTCGAGGTTCCCAACCGGACCGGCGTGGGTCAGGCTATTACGGAGGCTCCGCGCGGCATTCTGTATCACCGGTATGCATTGGACGATAAGGGATTGATCGTCGCCGCCAAGATCGTACCGCCCACTTCGCAAAACCAGAAGCGCATCGAAGACGATCTGCGGGAATACGCCTCTCAGTTGGTGGCCTGGCCGCTCGAAGAGGCCACCTGGAAATGCGAACAGGCGATCCGAAGCTACGATCCATGTATTTCCTGCGCCACTCATTTCCTGAAGCTCGAGATTGACAAAGACGAAGTGCGCCAGGACTGAACCATGTTTGTCATCGGCTGCGGTAATCCCGGGCGAAGCGACGATGGTGCCGGAATTCTCGTAGCGCTGAGGCTGCGTCAGCTTGGCTTAGACGCACGCGCTTACACGGGCGAATCCCTGGGCCTCATCGACCTGTGGGAGCCCGCGGACGAGGTGATCCTGGTGGATGCGGTGGTGACCGGCGCCCCCGCAGGCACCATTCACGTCTTGGAAGGCCTACGGTCTTCGCTCCCCACCGAGGCATCGGCTTCCACCCACGGGCTCGGCATTGCAGAAGCCATTGAACTCGCTCGTTGCCTCAACCGCCTTCCATCTCACCTGCAGATCTACGGGATCGAAGGGCATTGCTTCGCTCTTGGAACCAGCGTTTCGATCGAAACTCAACGTGCAGTGGAGGAGGTCGTCCGGCGAATCATCGTGCATCCGCGCCTTCGAAGTCTCAGGGACCATATGGAAGACGGGGTGACTTCTCTCACAGCAAGCTCATCGAACTCAGGGGTAACGATGGAAATCGAAACATCCTCAAAGTGCGCAGCGTTGCGAGGTGCTGCGGGAATGCAGATCTTTAGGGAGACGGGATGACGGCCTGCACCTGGTTCGAGTGCACGCTTTCCGTGCCGCTCGTGTCGACCGCTGTCACTACGTAATAGTACGTTTGTCCGGATTGAACGGATCCGTCGACGAAGGTCGTGACCGAGTTCGCAGAAGCCACGGTGGCGTAGGGACCGCCGGACACGCCCGCCCGGTACACGTTGTATCCCACAACGTTCGAGCTAGTACTCGCACCCCAGGAGAGGTCGACGCTGTGCTGAATCGGGGCCGCTCCACTTCCGCTTAACGACTCCGTTGCCGGAGAATTTGTGGCGTTGCTCACGAAAGAGAGATTGGCGGCCGCCGTGCCGGAGGTCTGCGGCAAGAAAGTCACGGTGAAGGGGGCCGACTGGCCAGCAGCAAGGACCACGGGAAACGAGATTCCACTGAGAACAAACTCGGCACTCGTGCTCCCACCTGAGGAGATCGTGACCGGTGAACCGGTCGCGCTCAGCGTACCAGACAAGGAAGCTCTTGATCCCGTGTTGACGCTTCCGAAGTTCAATGCCGTGGGTGCCAGCGTCAACTGCCCCGATGCCGTCTCGCTTCCGGAGAGGGGGATGTTCAGCTGCGGGTCCGCAGCGTTGGACAGGATCGCGAGATTGCCTGAAACCGAACCGGATGCCGTGGGCATGAAAACGACGCTGAAGGTTAGGCTCTGCCCCGCTCCAATATTCGCAGGCAACGACAACCCGCTCGCGCTGAACGCCGCACTGGATATGCCCGCTTGCGAGATCGTAACGCTGCTTGTACCGCTGTTGGTCAGGTTCTCGGTTAAGGTCTGGGAACTGCCCGCCGGGAGACTTCCAAAACTCAGAGTGGCCGGCGAAGCTGTGACCTGACCGCTTGCTGAGATTCCTGCACCGGTCAACGCCACGCTGGCGGTCGTGGTCGTGGAAGCGTATCCCCACCTGTGATGGTGCGTCCAGGTTTGCGCCGCAGCGCTCACCGATACGGAGCCACTTTCGCTACCGACCGCGACAGGAGTGAAGGTAATGTCCAGACGCGCACTCTGTCCGGGCGAGAGGGTGAACCCACTTGTCGGTCCGCTGACCGCAAAGCCGATTCCGCTCGCGCCTACATTGGACACGCTAAGGCTGGAGGTCCCGGCGTTGGTGATGCTCACCGTTTGCATTTGACTCTTCCCCACAAGCACATTGCCAAAGCCCAAAGCGGACGGGGCGGCCACGATCTGCTGCGAGTGTGCTAATGATGGGAGAGGACCAAAAACAGCCGAAACAAAAAAGAGGAGAGGAGCCCAGGGCCTTACCAAGCCGAAGCCGGTCACAGTTCACACCTATGCATGTGCGCCGTAACGCACCGCGGGGGAATGGTGGTGCTTTTCAGTCCCCGGCCGGCCCAGTCGAGACGCCCAGCTGAGGAGAGCTGCTGGTGTGATTCTCACTGCGCTGGCGTGTGTGCACCAGATCACGTTAGGACAGTCTAAGAAGGGCAGGGGGACATGAGGCGGCCTGTGCAATTTTTCAGGCGCGGCGAGTTACCTGATCAGGGAGTGCTTCAAAACCCTCTGGCGTGCCTCGGGCCGGCACACTCGTCGGGGTTTGGGGTTTTCAGCGCCGATTACTGAGAAGTGTTGCGACTATGCCGCCGCATTGCACTTCAACACCTCGTCGATAGTTACAATATCGACGAGACCGGAACAACCATAAATAGCCGGCAAGATTACATCCGCTGGATGCAGTCGCCTCAACTGGGCGACTGTTTCCGTACCCGCCCGGTAGGCTGGCAGGTACATTCGGCCGAGAAGAGGGTGTTTGCCCCACGCACCTGAAAGCTTATCCGCGCGCTCTTCGGTGACCAGAAAATCCCGTCGAAGAATCGCCGCCACTTGCTCGCGCTGCATTCCTTCTCCCCAAGTTAAGTACGACGATTGATTCTTGGCGTCATCC
>CAZXKO010000036.1:0-16943 GCA_964641665.1 uncultured Acidobacteriaceae bacterium | reverse complement strand
TTTAAGTCCGGTTCTGTGAGAGGCTCGGGGTGAAATTCCCCGGGCCTACTCGGCGGAGAGTGGGTGACCACTCCCCCTATGCCGATTCCTGGTTCGCCGGCGGTTCGTATGGCCAAGGCAATTTCCCAGTCCGGCCGCCTTGCGGCTCCCTTTCGCGCAGATTCCCAGCTTGTTTAGTAAGATAGGCAATTCGACTTTGTAAAGCGGAAGCAACCATTCCCGCGGGGCGTGACTCCATGTGGCAATACCCGCATCTTCAGGAATGGGAAGGAGAAACGTTTGTCGAAATTGCGCGCTGCGGATGGCCATGGGGAGAGCACTGTTCATCGGGCATGGATACATCTTCTGTTCATAGGCGGGATCGTGCTGCTGGCGAGTGCGGTGGTGCTCGGGCAAGAGGAGCCGGGAAGAGGCTCGATACAGGGAGTGGTGATCGATGCCTCGGGCGCTCCGGTGGTGGGTGCGACGGTGGCCATCACGTCGAAGTTCAACGACACCCTGCTGGCGCTGACCACCGACAAGGACGGGAAATACGACTCCGGCCCCCTCGCGGCAGCGCTTTATAACATTCGCGTTGAGGTGCGGAACTTTCGGATCAGCGTGTTTAGCGTGACCGTCCGCAACGGAGAGACAGCGAACGGCGACCGCAAACTGGTGCCGATCAATCCGGGATTGCCGACGGTGACCGCAAGGGTCTCTCCCGAAGAGAACACTGAGTTTCCCATCGACGGGCGGGACGCGCTCAACACGGCGCAGTTTCTGCCGGGCGTGCTGGTTCAAGACGGAGGACGGCTGGATTCCACGAAGTCGGGCAACTTCGCCCTTTCGATCAGCAAAGCTAGCGGACAGGCTTCCGACTACACGCTCGATCGTGTGGAATTGACCGACGAGACCCACGGCGCGGCCGCCGAGAATGTGGCCCTGAGTTCGGTCGGGGAACTGGACATTGACCGGGCGCAGTTTGATCTCTCCACGGGCCTGACTTCGTCGGGCGTAGTGCGAATGACGACGCACTCGGGTACTGAGAATCTGCATGGGGAAGGCTACGGGCTGTTTCGCGTCAAGAGCCTGGGGTTTGCGAAGGCTCCTGGAGGGCAAGACCTGCAGTTCCAGCGCGAAGATGTTGGCGGCCGGGTGGGCGGGGCGCTCAGCAAGGACAAGTGGTTTTTCTTCCTAGACGCGGAGCACGCGAACCAGGACGCCCATCGCGCAGTGGTGATGCCGGCACCGTTTCAGGCGTTCACCGGATCGTTCTCGTCACCGTTCCGCAATACATCGGCCAGCGCAAAGCTGGACTGGAACCTCTCGAAGACGGCGCACGCGTTTTACCGGTTTGCTTACAACCTGAACAAATCGGTCGACAATTTCGGGGACGACTACTCGATTTACCAGAACCATTCCAACTCTCCGTCGCACGCCATTGGCCTGGACGTTACCCGCGGGCCGTACATTCACAGCGTGCGCTTCGGGTTCTTGCAGTATCACAATTCACTCCAGGACGCGACCAGCGGGTTGACGCCGCTGGGGGCGGCGGTTCCGGTTGGTATTCAGTTCACCGACATTGCCGGGGGGCGCGCGCAGCTTGGAGCCAGCCCGTTTGCTCCGCAGGAGACGTTCCAGCGGAACCTCGAGTTGCGCTATGACGGGCAGCGCACGGCGGGGGATCACACGTTTCACTTCGGCGGCAGCGTGAACCGGATTAACTCGGGTGGCTACGCGAAGGCATACGGTGTCGCGCCGCAGGTGGCAACGGCGTTGGGCACGGGGACGGACGCGAATCCGCTGGACTATCCCGTACTGTTTGCGACGCTGAGCAACGGGCAGGGCTTCGGGACGGAGAAATCCGGATTCGGCTTGTCGCACGGGGGGATGGTCGACACGCGGCTGCAGGGATACATCGGCGATTCCTATCGGTTCAGCCCGAATCTGACGTTCACGTTTGGAGTGCATTACGTGCGGGAAAACGGGCGCGTGGACAGCGACCTGGCGAAGACTCCGTGCTCGTCGGTGAATGCGAGCATCCCGGCTGCCTTCTTGCCTTGCAGCGGCACGACGCGGTTGCTCGACCAGTTCGCCAGCGTGCCGGGGATGGGGCAAGGGATCACGCAGCCGAACTACAACTTCGGACCGCAATTTGGTTTTGCGTGGGACCCGGTGCGGAACGGGAGAACGATCATTCGGGGTGGCGGCGGGGTGTTCTACGACAACTCGGCGATCAGCAACATCTACATGGATCGCCCCGCTCGGCTGAGCCAGGGGCTGTATTCGGGGACGAATGTGTTGACCTGCTCTCCGGGGGCCGCTGCCGGGACGGTGGCGGTGTATTTCCCGAATGCCGGTGGGTTGCCGACAGCGGTGCGCTCGATCGACGGCAAGGACCTGGCCACGCAGGTCTGCGGGCAGCCAGTGGGAGTGGCGGGGACCGCGGTAGCCAATCTGCAGGCCGCGTACCAGGCCGCCGTAGTTGCGGCGGGAGCGGCGGGGAACCCCGGCTTCGTGGGGAACACGTTGTCCCTGAGCCTGCCCGCGAACGGGTTGGCTGCGTTTGGCCCTGATTACCGCACGCCACGCTCCTACCAGATGAACATCGGCCTGACGCGAGAGGTGTGGAACGGTGGCACGTTCACGCTCGACTACGTGCGCAACGTAAGCCAGCGCTTTGGGCTAATCAGCGACACCAATCACCTGGGCGATGCCAGTTACCTGTACAAGAATGCGGTGGGAATCCCTACTGCCGCGCTGAACGCAATTA
The DNA here is from genome assembly GCA_964641665.1 of uncultured Acidobacteriaceae bacterium. Lineage (GTDB taxonomy): Bacteria > Acidobacteriota > Terriglobia > Terriglobales > Acidobacteriaceae > Gp1-AA133. The sequence continues at coordinate 14,191 of CAZXKO010000036.1, read as the reverse complement.
CCAACACCATCACACAGAAAGCACCCAGTTGCCTGCCGGGGGTGCCGTTGTCGGTGGGCGCCATCGTGCAGAATGCGATTGCCTGTTACATCTCGACTGTCCCGACCGCCAACATCAACGATTTCGCGGTCAACGGACTGGATTCGGGCATTGCTTTCCTGGGTGGTCTACCGGCTACGGTGGCCGTGCAACCAGGCGGTCGACAAGACCCTAGAGATTTCGGGGCGGCATTCTCGGGAGTCAACTCCCTGGTCGGGCAAGGGGATTTCCAGATTTCGGCGGGGCAGGCGGTGTACGACGGCGGGCAACTGGGATTGAAGCAGCGTGTCCACCACCAGTTCTTTATATTCGACGGCGGTGACTTGCAATTGGCTTACACGTTCTCAAAGTTTGTCACGAACGGTGGTGACAATCCGACGCAAAGCTTTTTTGGTCACGACTCGGTGAACCCGGCCGTGTTCAAGGGGCCCTCGCCACTCGACCGGCGGCATCAATTCACGGCCGCCTGGACCATGGATTCGCATTGGGGCGGGCGTCTGGCTTTCATCGGACGAATTGCTTCGCCGGCACCGCTGTTACCCTCGATGCTGGTGACGTCCGGCAACCCGCAGGCCACGCCGGGGGAAATCTTTCGCACCGATTTCAGCGGAGACGGCACAACCGGCGATTTGTTTCCGGCCAAGCTGCCGGGTCCGTTCAGCTCACTTACCAGCAGTAGCCTGGCGAGCGAGATCAGCAGCTACAACAATTCGCAGGCAGGCGGGTTGACTCCAGCTGGGCAAGCTCTGGTATCCGCGGGCCTGTTCAAGCAATCGCAGCTGGCGACTTTGCACGGAAATGCTCCGTACGTTGTGGTGCCGCCGGCGGGGCAGTTCAGCAACGAGATCTTCAAGTCGCTGGATGCCGCGATCAGCTGGCCGCTGAAGGTGGGCGAGCGGCTGACGATCGAACCCAGCGCGCGCTTTCTCAACGTTTTCAATTTCGCGAACTTTCAGCCGGTTTCTGGGCAGCTGACGTACTACTATCCGGGGCCGGGACAGCCGGTATCGGGAGGTCCCGGTTCAGCGAACGGCACGCCTTCGGGCCCGTCGCGTGATGTGCTGCGTATCGGCTCGGGATCGGGCGTGTACAACAACGGCGCGCCGCGGCAGATGGAGTTTGGGGTGAAGGTTACGTTCTAGGCGAGCGCGCAGAATGCGCGCCACGTGTTCGGCACTGGTTGCGGCAGACAAACACAAGGTCCCCTTCGACTTCGCTCAGGGCAGGCTCTCGACTTCGTTCGGCTAGCGCCTCCCTGCGCTCGGGATGACAGCTTTGTTTTAGATCGGGCGCCTCGCTTGTCCTTCGGCGAAGCGGCGGCGCCGTGTAAAATAGCCGATATGCCTTTCCATGCTGGTGCCCAAGGGGCCGCCCGCCGAGGCGGGAAAACTCCACCTCCCGATGAGACCTTCGAAGAAGCCGCTTACCTGAAATTGCTGGGGGAGAAGCAGAAAGCGGTCAGCATCAAGCTGGCGGACGGGGAAGTGGTTCGCGGCTGGATCGAATACTACGACAAGAACATGGTGCGCCTGACTAGGGAAGGCGCGCCGAACCTGTTCATTTTCAAGCACGATATCATGTACATCGCGGAAGAGGCGGCAAAACGGAAGTAGAGGAGCCTACGCCTCTAATTGCGCGGTCCAGCGACAATTGAAGAAGGAGCAGTGTCTCGCGTGAAATCTGCATCTGCACCGGAAACCACCCTCCAGGCTAGCGCCCAGTTCGAGTTCGTCCCGCGTATGTCGGAGATTGCGCGGGAAGCGGGCGCGCTGCTGCTGGAGTACTTCCACCGGCGGGTGAAAATCGAATACAAAGGGGACGCCGACCTGGTGACCGAGGCGGATCGCGCCTCGGAAAAGCTGATTCTGGAGCGGATTCGCTCCCAGTGGCCGACGCATGAGGTGATCGGGGAGGAAGGCGCGCGAGTCGAGACGGGGGGCGACTACCGGTGGTATGTCGATCCGCTGGATGGGACCACGAACTTTGCTCACTCGTTCCCGGTGTTTTGCGTTTCGCTGGGGCTGGCCTTTCAGGGGAAGCGGAAGGCGGCGGTGCTGTACGATCCCACGCGCGATGAGTTGTTCGCAGCGGAGCGGGGCAAGGGCGCTTTCCTGAACGGGCAGAAGATTGAAGTGTCGAAGACGCCGAAGCTGGTGCAGAGCCTCATGGCCACGGGCTTCCCGAGTCACAAACGGCACAAGAACCCCAACATTTACTTCTATCACCAGCTGACGTTGCGCTCTCATGGCGTGCGACGCGCGGGATCGGCAGCGCTCGATCTGGCGTCGGTGGCGTGCGGCAGGTTCGACGGTTTCTGGGAGTTCAACCTGAACGCCTGGGACACGGCGGCCGGGATCCTGATCGTGGAAGAGGCGGGGGGCAAGGTTACCGGACTCGGCGGCGAAGCGCTGGAGATTACCGATCGCGATGTGCTCGCTTCGAACGGACTGATTCACGCGGAGCTGCTACACGAGTTTGACGAGATCTTCAACGGCCGCGGGCTGGAACCTCTGCCGGATCCGCGTGAATACCGGAAGTAGGTACAAGCTCCGCTTGCTTAGCGATCCACCAGACGTAACCCAGCAGCGGCGTCGCGTGAGCGGTAGAATATGGCCGTGGGGTCGAAGCTCGGCAATCCTGCCAATCGACGCTCCTTCTTTAGGTTGCTGACACCATAATTCGCAGGTTTTATTGTGATGCAATCATTGCTCGAGCGCGAAATCGCGAAGCGTCCGGACAAGGTGCGCCTGTCGGGGCGGATCCTTTTTCTGACGGAAGATCCAGAACTGATTAAGCGGCAACTGGCCGGCGAGGATCTGCCCTGGGATACCAAGAATCCTGCAAACAATCCCAAATTGCGGGACGACATTTCCACCGACGAAATCACCCCAGCACATTACTGCTTCTACTTCGACCGGACGCTGGGGGAAATTCCATACCTGGGGCTTCGTTGCGGAGGCGTTGTTCCGATCGGACGGTCGGAGGTAAAGAAGGGCGGATTCGTCTGTTCGGTGAGCGGCAAGCGGCGCGGGAAAGGATCGAGCCGGGAGCAGTCGCCATACGCGGAGATGTGCGCGGGGATCCAGGTGGTGATCGCCCAGAACATCGAGCGCATCTATAAGCAGAATTGCCAGAACCTGGGGCTGCTAACGTCGACGAATTTCTCGCTGATCGACAAGATTCGCGGTGGCGAGGAGATGGCGCTGAGCGAGTTTACCGCTGGGGAAGACGAGATCACGCGTCAGGTGATTGAGTACGGAGGGCTGTTCCCGTTCAACGTGGCGCGAATGCAGAAGAAGGTATTTCTGCCCCCGCTGAAGACGGCCAAGCGGGCGATGACGCTGGCGGAGAAGATTTTCGCGAAACACATGGTTACGCCCGAGGGCTCGGTGGGCGTGGACGCCGTCAAGCCCGGGGATACCGGCTTCACGCGGGTCGATCTGCGCTTCAGCCACGAGTACGTTACGCCGATGGCGGCGATCTTTTATGAGCATTACGTCGGCCAGGACGTGCCGGTGAACGATGCAGCGAGCGTGCGTTTTTTTCGCGATCACTTGACGTTTTTGGACGAGGTAATTTCAGAAGAAAAGAAGAAGCTGGGGCTGCTGGATCTGGCGACGCAGCTAAAGATCAAGCAGGAGGAGTTCGCCAGGGCGCAGGGAATCAAGCTGCACGGCGAATTGACCGACCGCAAAGGGTCGGAGGGGATCTGCCATTCGGTGATGCTGGAAACTTATGCGCTGCCGGGACAAGTGAACGTTGGGTCGGACTCGCACACACCGCACGTAGGTGCGATCGGCTGTGTAGCGTTCGGCATCGGCACCACGGATGTTTTCAACAGTTGGATCACGAAAGATGTGCGGATCAAGGTGCCGGAGTCGGTCAAGATCGTGATTCGCGGGCAGAAGCAGGCGAACGTGACCGCCAAGGACTTCATCCTGAAAATCCTGAGCCTCGACTACGTGCGCAGCGGCAGGGCGCTCGCCAAGGTGATGGAGTATGCGGGCGAGGCGGTGGAGGCGTTGAGCGTGGATGAGCGCGCCACCATGACAAACATGGCGGCTGAGATTGGCGGGTTTACCGGGATCGTTGCGCCCGATGACAAGGTGGTGGACTTCCTGGTGGATCGGCGCGGGATGAAACGGGATGCGGCGGATGCGATGATCGAAGGGCTGGCGAGCGACCCTGGGGCGGAATATGCCGAGGTGATCGAACTGGATGCGGCCGACATCTCGCCGATGGTGGCCACGCCGGGAGATCCGGGGAATGGCAAGTTCGTGCGCGACCTGCATACGCCGGTTCCGGTGGAACTGGCGTACGGCGGGACCTGTACGGCGGGCAAGAATGAAGACATGGATATGTACGCCGAGGTGCTCGCGGACGCTCTGAAGCAGGGGAAGCGGGTGGCGCCGTCGGTGGAGTTCTACATCCAGTTTGGGTCGCAGGAGACGCGGGATTACTGCATACGCAGAGGGTACCTCGAGATTTTCGAGAAGGCGGGGGCGCACGTGATCGAGCCGAGTTGCGGGGCATGTATCAACGCCGGGCCGGGTGTCTCGACGCGGCCGGAGCAGGTCGTGATCAGCGCGCAGAACCGGAACTTCCCCGGACGGAGCGGGCCGGGGCAGATGTACCTGGCTTCTCCGCTGACGGTGGCGGCGAGCGCGGTGGCGGGGTATATCGTGGCGTACCAGCCGAGTACGCAGCGGGAGTTGGCGGGGAGCCGGCGATAGGCCTCAGGCGACGGTTGGACGGCGCGTGCTTGGTCCGAAACAACGCGCTGATGTTGCGCAATCTGCTCGCGGTTTTTACGTAGGCTCACTGTACCATCGGGTCGATTCTTGCTAGAATTTGGGGTTCTTTTAGTGTGCGCAGACAGCTTCAGGAGAAAGACACACCATGACCTACGTAATCGCAGAACCCTGCATCGGGACGAAGGACACGGCTTGCGTGGACGCGTGCCCGGTGGATTGCATCCACCCGAAGAAGGACGAACCGAACCACGCGACGGAAGAAATGCTGTACATCGATCCGGTGGAGTGCATCGATTGCGGCGCCTGCGTGCCGGTCTGCCCGGTGTCGGCGATTTTCGCGCTCGATGATCTGCCGGAAAAGTGGAGCGCGTTTACGGAGCGAAACGCGAAGTATTTCGGACGGTAGGAAGGCAGTCGCTGGCCGCTAGTCGTTGGCCGCTAGCGGACACGCTAACTGGGCGGAGCCAAAGGGAATCAAGGCGCATGGTCCATTTGCGGACATGCGCCTCTTGCTTTTATGGACCGCGAGGGGACTCCTGATCAGAGGGGCTAGCGGACAGCTTAGAGCCTGCTGTTTATACCCAGATCCTGCCTTTCCCACTGACGCCTGACGCGCTCTTCCATTACAATCATGCATTAACCTGTTGGGCTCCCATGGCGCTCAAGGAGTCGGAAGCAATCGTCCTGCGTACCTACCCGTTGCGCGAGGCCGACCTGCTGGTCACCCTGTTTACGCGAATCGAAGGCAAAGTGCGCGGTGTGGCGCGCTCGGCCAAGAAGTCGAGAAAACGGTTTGGCGGTGCGCTGGAGCCTCTGACATTCGTCCGGGCATTCTATGAAGATCGTGAGCGGGTGGAACTAGCGCGGCTGGATGCCTGTGAGGTGCTGGAATCGCCGCTGGCCGACGAAGTGGGCTACCCGCGAGCAACGGCGCTGGCGCACGTCGCGGAGTTGCTCGACGAGTTGTTGCCGGACCGCGAAGCGAACGATGCCGTGTTCCGGCTAACGCTTTCGGTGCTGGGCAGCTTGCGCGGGCCCGACATCTGGATGCCGGTCACCTATTTCGAGTTGTGGATGACGCGGCTGGTGGGCTTTCTTCCGGATTTTTCCGAGTGCACCGCCTGCGGGCGCGCACTGAACGGGAGCCGGGCGTTCTTTCATGCGTTGGCGGATGGGCTGATGTGCGCCGACGATAAGCGTCTGGCGTCGTCGGAGATGTCGAGCGAATCGCGCGCGGTGGCGGCACAGATGTTTCGGTCGCCGGTGGAGAGTTTTGCAGGCGTGGATTGGCCGAAGAGCAAAGCCGCCGACCTGCGAAAGTTCCTGACGCAAATTCTTGAGCGGCATATTGAGAAGAAACTGGTGACCGCGGGGATGTTGGAGAGGATCAGCTCTTAGCCATGAGCTTCGGCTCTGAGCTTTGAGCGAACCCCGGAGCGTGGTGGGCTTGCCCGAAGCTCCGTAGCTCAGGGCTCGCAGCTGTCACGCGCTTCAAGAGACACAATTGATGTCATCGTCAAGAACCAACCCGCCAACGTTCCAGGAACTGATCCTGAGGCTGCAGACATTCTGGGCGGCGCGCGGGTGCGTGCTGCAGCAGCCCTATGACGTCGAAGTTGGCGCCGGGACGATGGCGCCAGAAACTTTTCTGCGCGTGCTCGGGCCCCAGCCTTGCAAGGTCGCGTATCTTCAGCCGTCGCGGCGTCCGGCGGACGGGCGTTACGGCGAGAATCCGAACCGGTTGTTCAAGCACACGCAACTGCAGGTCATCCTGAAGCCGCCGCCGGAAAATGTACAAGAGCTTTACCTGGAGTCGCTGGGCGCAATCGGCATCGACCTTCGCCAGCACGACATCAAGTTCGAGGAAGACAACTGGGAGTCGCCCACGCTGGGTGCGTGGGGCATCGGATGGCAGGTGATGCTCGACGGGCTGGAGATCACGCAGTTCACCTACTTTCAGCAGTGCGGCGGGATTGACCTGCTGCCGATCTCGGCGGAGCTAACGTATGGGCTGGAGCGCATTGCGGCGTTTTTGCAGGATGTGGACTCGATTTACGACATCGTATGGGCACGCGATCCGGAGAGCGGTGCGGTCGTGACCTACGGCGACGTGCGCCTGGCGGACGAACTGCAGTTCTCGGTGTACAACTTTGAGGCTGCCGACGTCGAAAAGACTTGGAAACACTTTGAGTTGTACGAGTCGGAGTGCCGGGCGCTAATCGATCGCTACGACGCGCTGGCGAAGGCTGAGACGAGTGTCGCTGACAAGAAACGGTTTCCGCTGCTGGGCGCCTACGACCTCTGCCTGAAGTGTTCGCATCTTTTCAATATTCTGGATGCGCGGGGAGCGATTTCGGTGACCGAGCGGGTCGGCGTGATTGCACGGGTGCGGGCCCTGGCGGTTGGGATCGCGAAGGCGTACTTGCAGCAGCAGTCGGGCGACGGCGAGAAGACTGCCCAGGAAGAACCTGCGGCCGCTGCAACCCCCGGAAAGAAGGCGGCGAAAGCGCATCGGCCGAAAGAAGCCACGCCGGTGGGTTAGATGAGTACTCGGCAGCTCGCCGGACAGCCGGCGGGATGGCGGCGCCACATGTGACGGCGCTCACATTCACAGTTGCGTAACTTTGAGAGCATAACGTAATTGTCTAATGCCTGACTTTCTGCTCGAAATCGGCTGTGAAGAAATCCCGGCGCGGATGATGGATGCCGGTGCGCAGGAATTGCGCGAAAGAGTCTCGAAACTGCTCGAGCGAGAGCGCCTGGCGCCGCAAGGCGCCGTGACGCAGGTCGATACGCCGCGACGTCTGGCGGTGCTGGCCGCCGGAATTCCTCAAGCGCAGCCGGATGTTACCGAGCAAATCACCGGCCCCTCGGTCAACGTAGCCTTCAAGGACGGCAAGCCAACGCCTGCGGCCGAGGCCTTCGCCAAGAAGGCCGGAGTCGACGTCTCCAAACTCGAGAAGGCGACCACATCCAAGGGGGAATACCTCTCCGCGAAGGTCACGAAGAAGGGGCGCGCCGCCAGCGAAATTCTTGCAGAACTCCTTCCTAAAGAGATCAACTCAATCTACTGGCCCAAAAGTATGTACTGGCGCAAGGCGGGGGAGCGCTTCGTGCGGCCGGTGCGCTGGCTCGTCGCCATGCTGGACGGACAAGTGATCCCGCTGGAGTTCGATGGAATCCACGCCGGGAACACTTCACGCGGGCATCGGATTCTGGCCGACCGCAGAGTCACAATTCCGCGTGCGGGCGAGGCATACGTCGCCGCGCTGGCCGATGCCAAGGTGCTCAACCGCGCGGAGCGTGAGAAGCAGATCCGAAAGACCCTGGATGCTGCCACGCGCAAGGTGCCGGGCGCGCGCTGGCGGGAAGACAAAGAACTGCTCGACACGGTAGTCAACCTCACCGAGTATCCCTCGGCGATTCTGGGCAACTTCGATCCCCAGTTTCTCGAACTTCCTGAAGAAGTGCTGGTCACCGTGATGCGCGACCACCAGAAGTATTTTGCAGTCGAAGACGCAGCGGGCAAACTGGCGCCGCACTTTCTGGCGGTGCTGAACACCGACGCCGACCGCGATGGAACGATCCAGCACGGTAACGAGCGGGTGCTGCGGGCGCGCTTCAACGACGCGCGATTCTTCTGGCAGACCGATCAGAAACAATCGCTGCGCGATCGCATGGAGTTGTTGAAACACGTTACTTTCCAGAAAGACCTGGGCAGCTATTACGAGAAGACCATCCGCACGCAGCGTCTTGCGAGCTGGCTGTCGGAAATCGTCAAGCAGAGCGGGATGGCGATCCGCCCGGGCATGGTGCACAAGGCAGCCTGCCTGGCGAAGACGGACCTTACCACCGAGCTCGTGAAAGAGTTCACGGAACTTCAGGGAATTGTGGGCGGCTTGTATGCGCGAGTTCAGGTGCTGGACGAGCATTTGAACGACGATGTCCGGCAGGGGATCTCGATCGCGATCTACGACCACTACAAGCCCGAGTCGATGGACGATTCCGTGCCGCGGACGATCGAGGGCGCGGTGCTTTCGATCGCAGATAAGGCTGACAGCATTGCCGGAATGTTTGCTCTGGGGCTGATGCCCAGTGGGTCGAAAGATCCGTTCGGATTGCGGCGTCAGGCGAACGGGATCGTCAAGACGGTCGCCGAACACAAGCTGCCCTTCAACCTGGGCGACCTGATGAAGGATGCACGGACGCGCTATCAGGGATCGGAAGCCGAAAGGAAGTTCGCCACCGACGCGAGGTTCGATGAAGCCACCCGGCTGTTCTTCCGGGAGCGCTTGGAATTCTACCTGCGTGACGTGCACGGGTTTGCCTACGACGTGGTCAACGCGGTACTCGCCGCCGATGCAAATGATGTAGTGGATGCACTGGCGCGGGCTGCCGCGGTGGCGAAGGTGCGGCCGTCGGGAGATTTCGAGTCGATTTCTATCGCGTTCAAGCGGATGAAGAACATCCTGCGCCAGGCGAAGGAGGCGGGCAGGGAAGTGGCTCCCCAGGTGGAGGCCGCCATGCTGCGCGAAGAAGCAGAGAAGGAACTGGCCGCGCAGGTGCCGCAAACGGCCCAGCAGGTGGAAGGACTGCGTGCAGGGAGGAAATATGAAGAAGCGTTGCTCGAGATTGCGAAGCTGCGCCCCGCGATTGACCGGTTCTTCGACAAGGTCATGGTGATGGTCGAAGACCCGCGGGTGCGCGCGAACCGGCTGGCTCTGTTGCAGACGCTGGTGAACGAGTTCTCGACGATCGCGGACTTCTCCGAGATCGTGACTGAAGGCAAGGAATCCAAAGAATCTTCGAAACAATAAAGGACGTGATTATGGCGACGACAACTCTCCCCGAAAGCGCAGTCGAAGTGACCACCAGCCCCAAAAGCGCCGTGAAGTTTGTGTACTTCTTCGGCGGTGGGAAGGCCGACGGCAACGGCAAGATGAAGGATGTCCTGGGCGGTAAAGGAGCCGGCCTGGCGGAAATGACGAATGCGGGCCTGCCGGTGCCTCCGGGGTTCACGATTCAGACCGAAGCGTGCCGCGAGTACATGCGGCACAATGGGGTATCGAAGGAAGTGGATCGCCAGATGGAGGCCGCTCTCCAACAGTTGGAGCAGTTGCAAGGACAGACGCTGGGCAAGGGCGAGAATCCGCTGCTGGTGAGCGTCCGCTCGGGCGCGAAGTTTTCGATGCCAGGCATGATGGATACCATCCTCAACCTGGGTTTGAACGACCAGAGCGTGGAAGCCCTGGCCACGCGCGCCAACAGCCAGCGCTTCGCGTATGACTCTTACCGGCGCTTGATTCAGATGTTCGGCAACGTTGTGCTCGATATCGAGAAGTCCACGTTTGAAGAGGTTTTCGATGCCAAGAAAAAGCAGAGGAAAGCGAAACTCGACACCGACCTAGATGCCAAGGCTCTGAAGGAAGTGATCGAGGAGTACAAGAAAGTTGTGAAGAAGCACGCGAAGCGCGAGTTTCCTCAGGATCCGCACGAGCAGTTGGTCATGGCTCGGGACGCCGTTTTCCGCTCGTGGCAGAACGACCGCGCGAAGCACTATCGCCGCATCAACAACATCGACGACATGTTGGGCACTGCCGTTAACGTGCAGGCCATGGTGTTCGGCAACCTGGGCGAGACCAGCGGCACCGGCGTCGGCTTCACGCGGAATCCAGCGATCGGCACGAAGGAATTCTACGGCGAGTTTCTGCTGAACGCGCAGGGTGAAGACGTGGTTTCGGGCGTGCGCACACCAGTGCATATTCTGGAGCTCGAAAAGATCATGCCCGACGTGTACAACCAGCTGCGCACGATCACGACACGCCTCGAGACGCATTACAAAGACATGCAGGACTTCGAGTTCACGATCCAGGACGGCAAGCTATACATGCTGCAGACGCGCAACGGCAAACGGACCGGTCTGGCTGCCGTGCGCGTGGCGCTGCAGATGGTGGAGGAAGGCCTGATCACCAAGGAAGAGGCCATCTTCCGCGTGGAGCCGAACCAACTGTACGACTTTCTGGTTCCGCGTCTCGACGAAAAAGGAGTCAAGATCGAAGTCCTGGCGAAGGGGCTGCCGGCATCGCCGGGCGCGGCCGTGGGGCAGATCGTGTTTACCGCCGACGAAGCGGTGGAGAAAGCCGGTCTCGGCAAGAAGGCGTCCGTGATTCTGGTGCGCGGGGAGACCACGCCGGAAGACATCCACGGCATGGAAGTGGCGGCGGGAATTTTGACTTCGCGCGGCGGCATGACCAGTCACGCGGCGGTCGTGACCCGGGGCATGGGGAAATGCTGCGTAGCGGGCGCGGGCGACATCGAGGTGAACGAGAAAGCGGGCGAGATGCGCGTAAAGGGCCAGGTATTCAAGGCGGGCGACTGGATCTCGCTAGATGGAACGACCGGCCGGGTCATCAAGGGACGTCTCAATACCCTTCCACCTTCCTCCGACGACAAGGAACTCCACAAGTTCATGAGCTGGGCGGATCCCTTCCGCAAGTTGAAAGTACGGGCCAATGCCGACATACCTCGAGATGCGATCCAGGCACGAACGTTTGGCGCGGAGGGCATCGGTCTGTGCCGTACGGAACACATGTTCTTTGCCGAAGACCGTATCCCGCACATGCAGGCCATGATTCTGGCGAGTAACGAAAAAGACCGGCGGGCGGCGTTGAAGAAGCTGTTGCCAATGCAGCGCGCGGACTTCATCGGAGTTTTCCGTGCGATGGATGGGTACGCAGTGACCATTCGCACGCTCGATCCGCCGCTGCACGAATTTCTGCCGCGGCGCGAAGACCTGATGGTCGACATTGCTGTGCTGCCGTACGTGGGAGCGAAAGAGAAGAAGGCGCTGGTCGAGAAGTACAAGCGTTTCGGCGCAAAGGGGGCGAGCGACCTGAAGAAAGTGGTTTCGGAACTGTTGCGTCGGGTGGAAGAGCTGCATGAGTTCAACCCGATGCTCGGACACCGCGGATGCCGTCTGGGCATTACCTATCCGGAGATCACCGAGATGCAGGCGCGAGCCATCTTTGAGGCGGCCGTTGCGGTGGCGAAGGATGGCGTGAAGGTGTATCCGGAAGTAATGATCCCGCTGACTGCGACTGTGAAAGAGATGGCGAATCAGGGAGCGATCGTGCACCGGGTGGCCGCGGAAGTGTTCAAAGAGAAAGAGCGCAAGGTCGATTACCTGGTGGGGACGATGATCGAGCTGCCACGGGCCGCGCTGGTGGCTGACGAGATCGCGAAGGAAGCGCAGTTCTTTTCCTTCGGCACCAACGACCTTACGCAGACGACGTTCGGCTTTTCGCGCGACGATGTGAACAAGATTCTGCCGACGTACTTGGAAGAGGGCATTCTGAAGCAGGATCCATTCGCCGCGCTGGATCGTGAGGGCGTAGGCCAACTGGTCAAGATGGCCACCGAGCGTGGTCGCAAGACCCGGCCTGATCTGAAGGTGGGCATCTGCGGCGAGCATGGCGGGGAACCGTCGTCGGTGGAATTCTGTCACCAGGTGGGACTGAATTACGTGTCGTGTTCTCCGTTCCGCGTGCTAACCGCTAGGCTGGCGGCAGCGCAGGCTGCGGCCGCGGATCAACTGAAGGTAGAAGGGGGACGGACCAAGTAGGTTTGCGTCGCGTAGCGTTGTACGGGGCCAGGGCACGAACGACGAGCCGGAACGTTTTGGCTCGGCGTCGCGCCCTTCTTATTGAACCTTCTGCAGACGGGCTATCAGTTTCTGTGCGAGGTTGTCTTCCGAGTCCGACCACAGCAGGCGCCCGTTCGCCCGGGCGAATTTCTCGACCTTACTGGTGAAGTCGACAAGCTTGTGGACATTGGCGCGAACGCGACTTTCGGCGTCTGCGTCGAGCTCCAGTTGCTCCTGTAGGAAAGGCGCGTCGAGGCCAAAGTCGATTTCGATCTGCCCGGTGGTTTCGGAGGCGCGTTCATCGAATTCCGGACCCTGCGCGATGAGGCGGACGGGGCTCGGGGCCAAGACCCATTGCCGGGTGCCCGGGTCGAGAGTCCACAGGTCCCAGTCCAGATCGAAAACATAGGCGTAGTCTTCGTGCAGCAGATCGGAGGCAGCGTCGACGGCATCTTCGGGCGAGACTCCGGGGCTGAATTTTCGTTCGAGAATGGTGGGCTCATTCCAGGAAACGGGGTGCACAGCCAGGTAAGTGACGCCCGGGCGCGGCGATGAAAACGGAAACTGCTGCAACACGGACAGCACGCGCGCCATCATGTCCTGCTCGGAAAAGCTGGGGAACCATAAGCTGAGATAAAGAGGATCTGCCACCGTGCCCCTCGAGAATCGGCGGGATGATTGCCGGCCTTCGAATCGATCGCTCGTATCGAGAGCTGCCTATTGCTGATTGTAACGGTTTACTGGAAGGGTTGGAGCGGCGGCGACGACGCGACGCCAGGCCGCGCGAGGACTGTGAGCGAAGGTGGAGCGGGAGTCGCTGCGAGGGACCATGGGCGACTCGCGCGTGCCGTCCTGGTGCGGATGGCAAATCGATAGGTCTTCACTTTGACAGGTGCAAAAGCAGCTTGCTACTATGAAAGCTCAATAGAAGACCTACCTACTTTCGTCGGTTTCGTCCCCGTCGTCTAGCCCGGCCTAGGACATCGCCCTTTCACGGCGGTAACACGGGTTCAAATCCCGTCGGGGACGCCAACAATTCAATGCCTTAGCGGCGTCCGGGCCGTTCTTCCCACAACATTCCACAACGATCATGCATGACCTACCTTGCCCGTGCGCATGATCAGGTTCGCCAGTTGCTCCTGCGCCTGGCGCTGCGGTTGTTCGAGTACCTGCGTGTAGCCGTCCATTGTCGTGCTGAAGGAGGCATGTCGCAGGAGTCCTTGCACAACCTTCGCGTCCACGCCTAGTGATTTGATAAGAGTCGAGAACGTGTGTCGGAAAGTGTGCCAGCCGATTTTCTTGTTGATGCCGACGCGACGCGCCGCCGGCTGGATGTAGTACCGCATGATGGTCGAGAGCCACAACGGCTGCTTTCCCGCCATCTGCGTTGAAGCCCACACCCAATCGGCCTGGGCCGTGTAAGTGCTCTCCTGTCGCCACGCGATGAGGACTTGTGCAATGTGCTCATTCATGACAACTGGTTTGCGTGAGGCTTCTGTCTTGCATTTGCCGATCGCCTGATCCACCACCGAGCGCAAGATGTTGATCCGGCGCCCGATGAAGTCCAGATCGTGCCACTGCAGGCCCATCAGTTCGCTTCGCCGCATCCCGGTGAGAGCGTCACAGACAATCATGGCCCGCTCCCGCAGTGCCAGCTCCTCAAATAGCCGATGCAACTCCTCGACCTCAAGGATTACGGGAACCGTCTCGCGCTTACTAGACTGCCGCACCGCGGTGATAGGGTTTCTGTCTGCCA
>CAZXKO010000035.1:0-12610 GCA_964641665.1 uncultured Acidobacteriaceae bacterium | reverse complement strand
CCGAGAAACGATCTTCAGCCGCGAGCTTCTGCGCCAGCTGGTCCACGTCCTTCACCAAGGCGTCCTGAGCTTCGCGGGCGGGCTGCGCCTCCTTGGGCGTGGGTGCCTGGCGAAATTCGCTGGAGGCGATGACGTCGGGCTTAGCGGCGTCCACTTTGAAGACGACCTCCGCCCAGCCGAAGCCTCCGCGCTCTTGCAGAATGGCCTTGATCTCGGTGTCGGACGACTGCTCGACCTTGTAGAAGTCGAAGCCGCCACCGACCATCTCGCGAAACTGCATCTGCCGCGGGGCGGCCTGCTGGGGGGACGCGCCGCGGTCGGCACCGAAGTCGTGCTCGGCAAGAAACTTCGTGTGCCGCGCCATGTCGCCGGAGTTAAACGATTCCAGCCAGCCTCGCAGCAGCCGTCCCGGTGGCGTGTCAGGAATCGCGTTCTGGGCAACGCAGAGCGCCGCCGTGAGCAGCAGAGAGAGGATTGCGAACCGGCGAATCATGGGCAGGCCTCGATCAGTGGATTAGACGCTGTCTGAATCTGCAGGTCAACGCTCTTTTCACGCTAAGTGATTGATCGGCGTGCCTTTGTCATTGTGATGCGGATCACAGCATGCCTGTGATAAGGCCGGTAGGCTCGGGCCTAGTTATGGCCACGCAGGAAATCATTCCCGAAACTTTCCGGGCACCTGTCGAGCCGCCGGGTATGTCGTCGACTGCCGAGGAATTGACGCAAAGCAAACCGCGAAGCACTCCCAGGAAAAGACTGATCCGCCGGACCGACCGCGACTACTCCCAAGCCTTACGGCGCGGATACCAATTCGCTTTTCTCCTGCTGAACGTGTGGCTCGGCGGTCGGTTCTACTTGTGGGTCCGTCATTTCGAAACCGCTGGCCGGTCGCCCTACGTGCCGCGGCCCGCCGGAGTGGAAGGCTGGCTGCCCATCGCGGGCATGATGAACCTGAAATATTTTCTGGTCACGAGACATATTCCCGCGCTGCATCCCGCGGCGATGTTTCTGCTGGTCACGTTCCTGGCGATTTCATTTCTCTTCCGCAAGGCCTTCTGCAGCTGGCTATGCCCGGTGGGAACAGTCTCGGAGTATCTGGGAAAACTCGGAAAGAAGGTGTTCGGCCTGAATTTTCATCTGCCGCGCTGGGTCGACATTCCGCTGCGGGGATTGAAATACCTGTTGCTGGGATTCTTTGTATGGGCGGTTTCAAGCATGTCGGCCAACGCAATCGCGGCCTTCTTGCGCAGCCCCTACGGCATCGTCGCTGACGTAAAGATGCTCAACTTCTTCCGCTTCATCGGCCAGACCGGATTGATCGTGTTGGGCATGCTGGTGGTGGCGTCGGTGTTCGTGCAGAATTTCTGGTGCCGCTACTTGTGTCCGTACGGCGCGCTGCTCGGGATCACCTCGGTGTTCAGCCCACTCCGTATCCGCCGCAACCTTGAGACGTGCATTGATTGCGCGAAGTGCGCGAAGGCATGCCCGTCGAACCTGCCAGTGGACCAACTGGTGACGATCAAATCAGCTGAGTGCACCGGATGCCTGGGGTGTGTCGCAGTCTGCCCCGCAGAAGGAGCGCTGCAGATGGCTGCGGCACAGACTTCGAGACGTATGCCCACGTGGGCCTTCGCGGCCGGTGTGGCTGTGTTGTTCTTTGGCATCATCGGATTTGCGAAGACGGTGGGCTACTGGAAGTCGGATATTCCTCAGGCGGTGTACAAGCAGCTGGTGCCGCACGCGAACGAGGCGAGCCATCCTATGCCGGGCGATCCGGCGCTGCAGCAATAAGCCGCGATCGGGATTCTCTCACGTGGATGGATTCGCGGGAGATCAAGCTGGTGTGGAGACGCGGGGGGACGCGTCTCCACACCTGGAACTCCAGACTTCAATTACAGCCGCTGAACGAGAGGGCGGCTGCAGTCACCGGGACTCCCGAGACTACCGTAAACGTGGTGTTGGTGCTGGTCTGATTGACCTGCAGTTCCGACGGGCTACAGTCCAGTTGGGCAGCGGCGCCGGGCACGAACGCGATGGCATCGACGGGGTAGTTCGCCGGACCCACAGCGGGGGCGGTCGGAGATTGACTCGGGCCCGCCGTAAACTGTCCGACGCTCGGATTCGCCGCCGGAAGGGAAAGGGTGTAGCTCGCGCAGTGCGTGTTCGCCGCGCATCCTGCGCCCGCGGCCGTGGATACCGTAGCGGTCGCCATTGACTGCGCCGCGAGCGGCACGGTCACGAGCACAGTCGAGCTACCTTCGGTAATCGACTGCAGCGCGGAAAGCGACAAGTCAGCTGAGGTGGCCATGCTGCCGGTGGTAGTGGTTATCGTGCCGGTGATGGAGCCCGGGACCAGGGCCGCCGTCAAAGGAACGTTCCCGAGCGCGTTCCCGGGCTGAACGCCTGTAATCACCGTAGCCGCGTAAGCGATTCCCGCGCCGTTGACGGCCGCAATCACAACATCGTAGGTTCCGGACGGCAACGGGCAGAATGAGAAACCTCCGCTCGCATCGGCGACCGTTTCCATCACCACGCGATCCACTCCGCCAGTGTCTTTCTGTTCGATCGCGACCACGGGTGTGCCGCCCGCGATAGGGTGCGTTGTCGCCGGGTCGATCACGCTACCGCTGATGGATGTGGACGAAGATTGCAGCGCTACTTCGCCGGCGTGCAGCACCGGTTTGAGGCGGTACTTCCCGTTCCCCTGCGGCACGATCGACTGGCACGCATCGAAATCCAGGTTGAGATCTTTATTGTCGCCAGCAGCGACAACGAACTGGCCGCCCGCCAACTGGCCGGAAGAAATCTTGATGCCGTCTGTGTCTCCGAGGAGAGCTGCAGGGTCTCGGGAGTGTTCGTGGGGTCACTGGTCAGCATGACGCTATTGGCGCTCGAACCGCATTTGTTGCTGCTCATGCCCATGATGCTGGCCGCAAGCAGGATTCGAATCTGCTGGTAGGCGCCGGGGGGTATTCCGTTCGAGCCCAGCTTGCCCAGGAAGCACTGGTTGGCAGCTCCCAGCAGGTCCACTTGCACCGGGTTGGACATGAGATTGGGGGTCAGATCGACCCACCCTGAGTCGCTTGCGGACGCCGTGGCACTCTGATGAATCCGCACATCGGTGACGGTAACGTAGATGTGGCTGTAGGGACCTTGCGGAGAAGCACACGTGGTGGGGTCACTCACGGTTACCTGAACTGTGGCGAGTTTTGCGGAACTACTGCTGCCGCTGCAGCTTATTCCGGCGCATTTGCCTGGGAGACGAGGTGGAAGGCTTTCAACTAATCAGGATTGGTTGCATTCCAGCTTCCGTTTGCAGCGGATTTGCGGCAATTTCGTGCGGTGAGGGAATTTACCACCCCGAGCAGATTCCGCTGGATAAGAGACGCGGAACCACCGCGTCTCTAAAGCGAACTCCAGGCGGCTGCTTATTGAAGCAGCGTCCCGTTCCCGTTCGGCGCCTCGTCCGGCGGAATAACTACCGCAGCCGCGACGCGATCCCCCGGTTCGAGATGCAGCAGGCGCACGCCTTGCGCCGAGCGGCCGGATTCGCGGATGGTCTTCGAGTCCATGCGGATGATCTTGCCGTACTGGCTGATCAGCATGACCTGTGAATCCTCCGCCACCTGTGCGATTCCGACGACTTTCCCGTTGCGCTCGGTAGTCTTCACGTTGATCACGCCCTTTTTCCCCCGAGTGGTCAGGCGGTATTCGTCGGCGGGCGTACGTTTGCCATAGCCGTTCTCGGTCACGGAGAGAATCAGCGAGCCTTTCACCGGAACGAGATCGGCAGCTTCGCCTGGCGGCAGACCGTCGGAGGTTGCGACCTGTCCCACGGCGGGTTTCTCGCCTGCGGCACTCGCACCGGGTTTGGGGGTAGTGGCCATGCCCACGATGTAGTCCTTATCAGCGAGGCTCATGCCGCGCACGCCCGTCGCGCCGCGGCCCATGGATCGCACCTCGTCTTCCTCAAAGCGAACCGCCTGGCCTTCATGCGAGGCCAGGAAGATGATCTGCTGGCCGTCCGTGAGAGTGGCTGCGACCAGCTCATCGCCCGCTTCGATGTTAATGGCAATGATGCCGCGCGCCATCACGTGCGAAAAGTCCTTCACTTCCGTCTTTTTCACAGTGCCGTTGCGGGTAGCGAAGAAGACATATTTGTTTTCTTCTTCGAGATCGCGGACGGCGAGCATCGTGCGCACGGTTTCGCCCGGCTGCAAAGCAATCAGGTTCCCCATGTGCTTGCCCTTGCCGGCCGCGCCCACGTCGGGGATCTCATAGACCTTCAGCCAGTACACGCGGCCGGTGTTGGTGAAAATCAGGATGTAGGCGTGCGTCGACGCAATGAAGAGATGCTCGACGAAATCCTCGTCGCGCGTCTTCATGCCGGTCCGGCCGGTGCCGCCGCGGCGCTGCATGCGATACGTCGAGATCGGCGTGCGCTTCAAGTAGCCGGAGTGGCTTACGGTAACGGCCACCTGCTCGTCGGCAATCAGGTCTTCAAGGTGAATCTCGGCAGCTTCGTCTTCGATGACCGTCTTGCGTTCGTCGCCGTACTGCTTCTTGACCTCTTCCAGTTCCTTCACGATCACGCCACGCAGCTTCTTTTCTGAACCGAGAATCGACTGGTACTCGGCGATGCGTTCGCGCGTTTCTTTCAGTTCGTTCGAGATCTCGTCGATCGAGAGCTTGGTCAGGCGGTGCAGTTGCAGTTCGAGGATCGCGTCCGCCTGCTTCGCCGTGAAAGGCTTTTCGGGATCGAGTTTCGGCGCGCGGCCGGTGGTGTTGACGTCGATCTTCTTGCCGCCAAAATAGGTGACCAGGTTTTCGCGGGCATCGGCGCGATTGGCGCTGCCGCGGATGATCGCGATCACGTTGTCCAGGTGATCGAGCGCGGTCAGGTAGCCTTCGAGGATGTGTTCCCGGTCCTGTGCCTTGGCGAGCAGGTACGCCGTGCGTCGGCGCACCACGTCGACGCGGTGCTCGATGAAATACTGGATCGCCGGGATCAGGCCCATCTCGCGCGGCTGTCCGTGCGCGATCGCCAGCAGGATCATGCTGAAGCCCTGCTGCATCTCGGTATGCTTGAAGAGCTGGTTCAGGATGATCTGGGGCTCGGCGCCGCGTTTGAGTTCGATCACGATGCGCATGCCTTCGCGGTCGCTTTCGTCGCGGACGTCGGAGATGTCGTCGATGACTTTGTCGTTGACCAGGTCGGCGATGCGCGCCACCAGTCGCGACTTGTTTACCTGGAACGGAATCTCGGTGACCACGATGGCCTGCTTGTCTTTGGTGAGGTTTTCGATGGCGGCCCTGGAACGCATCATGAAGCGGCCGCGGCCAGTCTTGTAAGCCTCCAGGATTCCAGATCGGCCATGAATGATGCCCGCCGTCGGGAAGTCAGGACCCTGCACAAACTTCAGAATCTCGGGCAGCGTTGCGTTGGGATTGTTCACCAGCGTGATGGTCGCGTCGACGATCTCGGTGAGATTGTGCGGCGGAATCTTGGTGGCCATGCCGACGGCGATTCCGTCGGAGCCGTTTACCAGCAGGTTGGGAATACGTGTAGGCAGAACGTCGGGCTCGCGCTCGCTCCCGTCGTAGTTAGGGCGGAAGTCGACGGTCTCTTTGTCCAGATCCTCTAGCAGCGCGGTCGCAACCTGTGCCAGTTTGGCTTCCGTATAACGGTCGGCTGCCGGCGGGTCTCCGTCGACTGAGCCGAAATTCCCCTGCCCGAACACCAGCGGATAACGCATGCTCCACGTCTGCGCGAGGCGCACCAGCGCGTCGTAAACGGCGAGGTTGCCATGGGGATGGTATTTGCCCATCACGTCGCCCACGATGCGGGCGCACTTGCGCGTGGCGCGGTTGGGCTGCAGCCCCATCTGCTGCATCGTGTAGAGAATGCGGCGATGCACCGGCTTCAACCCGTCGCGCACGTCGGGCAGCGCGCGGCCGATGATCACCGACATCGAGTAGTCGAGATACGACCGGCGCATCTCCTCTTCGATATTGACGGGCTGAATGTTCAAGGCGCCGGGCGAACCGCCGTCGCCGCCACCCGGAGGTGGAGTCAGGGGAAGTTCTGGATTTTGATCGTCTGCCATAAGAATTTTGCTGCTAGCTCTTAGTCCTTATTGGCTTCCAGTGCGCGGCACGATTCTCGTTCTGTATTGCGCGCACGTGGAGCACGCCCTTCGCTCTTTTCGAAGGCTGCGGAATGTCGCGTAAACTGTTGCATTTACAGGAAGTTAATGGGCCTGGAACTGGTAAGAATTATACCATGAAACTCGGGGTTTTGGGGGCCCGTCAGAGGTTACTCATCGGTCTCCCATATTGCTGAAAAATGGGCTTGCCATGGGCGACTAAGACAGCGATTTGTGGTCGATCAGTAGCGTCGCCGTGGCTGCGCTGGCGAGCGCGAGCAGGGCTGAGGAACATGCCACGATCCGAAAGGCGAAGACAAACGCACTTGAAACGGCGACTTTCACTCCCGGAACAAACTTAGGATCAACGTCGGGTGGGACTTCGATTGCGGCGAGCCTTACCCGGTTGGATTGAACTTGGTCTCGTGCGTGCTGCGGAACTTCCAGTAGCGCGAGTTCATGGTCCAGACGAACGCCGAACGCGCTAACCATAACAATCCCAAATACAGCGATGGCAAGCAGCCCGGCCACGCGCGCCACGGCATTGTTGATTCCAGAAGCCGCGCCGGCATGATCCGGATCCACGGCGCCCATCACCACCGTGGTGAGCGGCGCAACGCTAATAGCCATTCCCAAACCCAGCACCACGAACGCGGGGAAGAACGTTCCCCAGTACGTGCCACCCACCGACGGCACGGCGAAGAGCCCAAACCCCGCGGCCGAGATTATGGGGCCCACGATCAGAGGTAGCCGCGGACCATAGCGGGCAACCAGTCCCCCCGACCAACGGGAGAGGAAGAAGATCAGCAGGATCAGTGGCAGAGCCGCTGCGCCCGCCGCAGTGGCTGAGTATCCCTGGACCTGGATCAGGTTCATCGGAAACACGAAAAAGAAAATTCCCAGCGCGGCATAGAGGAACAGCGTGAGCAGGTTCGCCCCAGTGAAGGTCCGCGCGCGAAAAAGTTTCAAAGGAACCATCGGCGACGTGGCTCTGGCTTCAATGAGCGGAAAGCCGATGAGGCATGCTACTCCCACCCCCAGGCTTCCGATGACCCTGATCTGTCCCCAACCGAGCTGAGGAGATTCGATCAGCCCGTACACCAGTCCGGCGAGACCCACCGTAACGACGAGCGCTCCAGGAATGTCGAGTTCTTTTGCCACGGGGCCCCGGCTTTCCGGCACGCGCCACCACGAGATCAGAATCACCGCGGCCGCGAGAGGCACATTGATGAAGAAGATCCAGCGCCATGACGCGTTCTGGATCAGCCACCCGCCGAGTACCGGACCGAGGGCAGTTGTGATTGCGGAAAAACCGGACCAGGTGCCGATGGCGCGGCCTCGCTCCCGCTCGGGGAACGAGGCGCTGATGATGGCCAGACTTCCGGGAGTGAGCAACGCCGCCCCGATGCCTTGCACGGCGCGAGCGGCGATCAACTGATCGATGTTGCGGGCAAGACCGCACGCCACCGACGCTGTGGCGAACAGGACAACGCCGGTGAGGAACATGCGACGACGGCCGAAGAGGTCCCCGGCAGAACCGCCGACCAAGATGAGCGCGCCCAGGAAAAGCCCGTAAGCCTCGACCACCCACTGCACGTCGATGACGGTGGCCCGGAAGCTCGCCTGCAATGCAGGTAAGGCGACGTTGACGACGGTGCCGTCGATAAACGCCATGCTGGTGCCGAGGATGGCGGCGGCGAGAATCCACGGCCCGGCCTGCGGCTTGCAGGGCGCGTCCACCGCTGCCGAGCGCATCACTGCTTCATCGCATGGAGGTTTCACGCAGCACTAAGGATGCCCACTCTTGCAGAATGGGTTCAGAAACCGCTTCTCGCTTGTGGGATGCTTACGGCCGGGTTACGACTTCGTTGGGTGCGTTCGGCAGACGAAAGGAAACGCCGCGTTCCTGATTCGCTTTGAAGGTGGCGGGTAAGTCGAGCAGCGAGAGAGAAATCTGTCTCGACCAGTATCCGTTTGTCCAGTACTGCCCGCGCGCGTAGATCACGCCCGTGACGATGGAGTAGTCGCTGGACTCTTCCCGGTGGCCGTCGCGGAAAACGAACAGAGTTGGAGGAAGCTCGATGTGGGGCGGGGCCGCTCCGCCGCGAACGATCGTGCCGGCAGCAGGCTTTGCTTCGGCCACGGTGTCGCGTTGTGAGGCAGCTGGGTTTGTCCCGTCTCCATTGTCAGTTCGGCGAATGTAACGGTCCCCTTGCAACTCGATTAACAACGGAGCCGCCGGCTTCGGCTCCTCTCGCTCAACAAAATTCTGCTGGGCCGGCGGCGTCTGCACTACGATCACCGGTGGCGCCTCCGCGTACGAGGAGCCAAAGTCATCCGCCCAGAACGGCGTACCCAGGTACACCGTTCTCCCATTCCCGTGAAAGTGTTGTTCACTCGAAATGTGAAATGAACGTGACCCTTTGGCGGGCGAACCTGTAGAAAGGCCGCCTCCCCTCTGCGCTGCGAGCGGCATTGCCACCACAAGCACTACCAACCACGCACTGGGGACCTGCCGCAACATAACCACTCAGTTTCCGCCCGGAGCAGCGGGCAATGTGAAGTCAACGCCCTGATCCTCGTTGGCCTTCTGCGTGGCGGCAACATCCACGTCCGCCAGCGCGATCTTCAAGCGATGCCCGGGCGTCAGATCAAACAGATTCACACCCACAATTGCGTAGTTGCTGACTTCCTGCTTGTGGCCGTCCTTGAAAACCAGAATCGTACTTGGTTGATTCGCGACCGGTACCACGGCCGGAGTCGGTGGAGGATCATCCGGAGGATCGGGAGCTTCCTTTCGCACTTCAGGTTCGTGTGCGTGCTTCGCGATCGGGGCCGGCGGGTCATCCGGGTAGACGTTTCGCGCCCGTTCGCCGGAACCGCGCCGGTCGAAGATCGTCGGACCGCCCTGGTACTGATCCTGTTCTTCGGGGTCGGCCGACAGCTGCCCCTCGACCGGGCCGCCATACGCGTAAGGATCCACGACCGGGTAATACGGGACGAAGTACGGGTAGTAATAGGTCTCGTGATCGTGATGCCGGTGGCGTTCCGGGGTAGGCAGCGGACGAACCCCAACCGGGCCCGGCCTCGGCACGAAGCCGTTGGTAACGGACGTCACGTTCGGAGGCGGCCCGTTGAAGGTGCGCCCGCCAAACCCAACCGACGTGACCGAAGGCGGCACTCCGTTAAACTGCCGGCCCCCGAACCCTGGAGAAGTCACCGAGGGCGGTACGCCGTTGGATGGTGTTTGCGTGACTTGGGCCGCCGCAGCGAGCGCGAAAACCACAACCACCGAGAGCGTGGAGAGCCGCGTCCAGTACCGCATTGGGCGATCATACCCCAGTTTTGCGCGCATGGGACTGCCTCTCTTTTACTACTCATTTGGATGGTCGCCCCGTGAGTTTGGATAGCCAGGAAACGAGGTGCTGCTTCAAGCGGTCGTAACCTCAGCGATCCCCGTGCGGTCTTAGTCACGCGGAGGCCAACCTGTTGACCCTAAAGTGCATTAAGTCGTGACTGCGACGGCACGGGAATCAAGGGGCCGATAGGTTACCTGCTGGGGGCGATGCCAAGAAGCCGTCCCACCAGAACTCACCCCGCGCGTCCGACGGTGACTAATTGGCTCAGACTCCAGACTGCATAAGCCGCAAACAGCCCGAAGACGCACGCCATGACCAGGCCGCGCTGCCGCGTCTCCAGCAGATCGGCGCAGATCCCCGCGACAAAAACAAACAGGAAAGGCAGCGCCACCAGTTGGAAGCCGAGACCCTGATAGTGCGGAGTCGCAAATCCGAGCACGAGGCACAACGCCGCCACCAACAGCGGGGCCGTGTTGCCGAAGTAACGCGCCCGCGGCCACAGCGCATACACCGCCAACGCGACCGGCAACGCGAGCACCAGCGCCGGACTGCTCTGCCCCAATTGCTTCAGCAACTCGGAGTACGCCCCCGCCATTCCAAACGTCTGCCAGAGTACTCCCAACCAGGACGCGTGGCTGAGGCCGCGCCACAGAGCCGCAGGCTGGAAGAAGTACGCTGCCAGCAGGATCAGCAGGGCGAGGGCAACCGCCGCCGACCAGATGACAAGAACGGCACTCCGGCGCGTGGGCGCCAGATACCACATGAACATCAATGCCAGCGGAGCCATCACAATCAACGAGAACTGCGAGCCGACCGCAAGCCCCAGCGAGACGCAGAGCAGCACAATGCGGCGCCAGTTCCAAAGCACCACTTCCCGGGGAGCGTACAGCGTGTGCGCCACGGCGATGGCCGTGAAGATGGTGCCGAAGGCGCCCCACACGGCGCCGATCTCCGGTTCCGCAAACCACAGCGCCGTGGCCCGCACGATCCCCGGAGAGAAGCAGTACAGCGTCAGCGCGATGAACCCTCCCTCGTTGCCATACAGCCGGCGCGCGACGTACCAAAGCGACGCACCCAACAGCAGGCCGAACACGAGATACGGCACCCGCGCCAGCCACCCCCAATACAGAAGCGACTCCGACTGGAAGTGGCCAGGCCAAACGAGCAACGGCGCCGACGCCACTAGGTACCACAGCGCGGAATGATCGGGATCGAAGCCGTCGTTGTCCTGAATCCGTGGCGGAGGCCCCGGTGCAATCGCCGCGTGCGGATTGCCGCCCGCATCGACAGGCGCGGCACCGCGCCAGCGCCGAAGGCCTGCGTCGATGCGGTACCATTCGCGCAGGTCCATCTCCCCAGCACTCAGGCTGCGGCTGACCAGCCACACACATTGCGCCGCAAAGACCAGCAGCAAGGTCGCGGCAATCACTTGCGGCTTTCCAAAACGTTCGCGCATGAAAAATTCGGCCCGCAGCAGGTGAGCGAGTGTTTTACCATGGCGAGGCCGGATCCCGCTGAACATCGTGATCAACGATCCCGTCACGCCGCCCCCGTCGAAGCCGCCAGAAGAACATCCGGAATCGCCACCTTCACCCGTTGTGCCTTCCCCAAAAACGTGGCCAGAGCGTCTCGCGCCGCACGCTGCGCGCCTGGCACGCCTGCTGCTGTACCTGAGCGCCGGGGCCGCCGTTTGGTATCTCGGGCAGTTGTTTGAAACGCTGTTTTTTCCGAGCGAGATCTACGGCACAACTGCGCTCTGGCAACAACTGTGCGAAGAGATCATTCGGCTTCTCGCCGCGACGTTGCCCGCCCTCCTCATGGCACGTATGGAGGAGCGCTCAATCGATGACTACGGTCTGCCGCGCAGACTGGCGTTTGGAAAACTCTTCTTGGTTGGTGGTTTCTGGGGGCTCGGCGCCATTACGCTCTTGTTGCTTGCCATGCGGGGCGCGCATGTTTTTTATTTCGGCCACCTGGCACTGCAGGGAACGCGCATCCTGAGATTCGCGGCTTTCTGGGGCGTCTTCTTTCTGGTCGTGGCCCTGTTCGAAGAATTTCTGATGCGTGGCTACATGTTGTTCACTCTGGCACAGAGCACGGGCTTCTGGCCGGCGGCGGCTCTGTTTTCCGGCGCCTTTGGCGCAATTCATTTGCTGAATCCGGGCGAGAGCTGGCCTGGAATCCTCGGGGCTGCCGCGATCGGCTTCTTCTTCTGCCTCACCCTGCGTCGCACCGGTAGCCTGTGGTTCGCAGTCGGCTTCCACGCCGCCTGGGACTGGGGAGAAACCTTCGTGTGGGGCGTGCCCGACAGCGGAACCACCGCGCCCGGCCACCTGTTCGGGCCATCTTTGGTCGACCGCCCCGCCTGGCTGACCGGCGGCTCCGTCGGCCCCGAGGGCAGCGTGCTCTGCTTCGTCCTGCTCGCGCTGCTCTGGGTGGTCTTCCACCTCGCCTATCCGCGAGCCAACTTCAAAGTTCCGGTTTCATAAAACGCTTGGGAAAGGGTACGACGTCACAGCCTCCTGCAGTCTCCCCCCGCTCTCGATCCCGCCCGACACTCCTTGTCATTCCGACGCGCGAGCGCAGCGAGACAGGAGAGCCTGCCCTGAGCGAAGTCGAAGGGAATCTGCTGTTCATCGCCAGATGCACCCCCAAAGCCGGTTCTCCGCATTAGGAAAGCACAACTTCACCCCTGCGAAGGAGCTACCGCTTTGTATCAGGGTGCGCCTTCAGGCGCACCGTACAGCGCGGAGTAGGCGCGGCTTCAGCCGCGGTCCCAACCTCATTCGCACTTCCGATCTGGAAGAACGAGTAGCGGGAAGGGCACGGCTTCACACCTTGCTGAAATTCTCGCTGCCTCGATCCGCAACCGACACCACCTTGTCATTCCGACGCGCGAGCGCAGCGAGGCAGGAAGAATCTGCTGTTCGTCGCGGCTCCGTTCTTCGAAGCGGAATTCCTTCCCGGGAAGGGCACGGCTTCAGCCGTGCCGATAAGACCCGCCAAGCATGGGGCGTCAGCCCCTGAGGGTCGCTCTTCGTAGGACTTCACAAAGCACCCGCGCGGGGCCGAGACTCCCCCCTACCAGGAATAATGCACGGTGTA
>CAZXKO010000034.1:0-26678 GCA_964641665.1 uncultured Acidobacteriaceae bacterium | reverse complement strand
ACCTATGAGGAGTTCTTGCGGGGATTGGCCAAGGCGTCTGGGATCGAGACGCCGACGCGGGAGGATCTGGCGCGGCTCGATCGGAAGCGCAAGAAGCGGACCTCGAACCAAGAGTGGAAGAGTCCGGCGGACGAGGACGCGAGGATCACGAAGATGAAAGACGGGCGGACGCACTTGGCGCACAAGGCCGAACACGCAGTGGATCTGGACACGGGCGCCATCGTGGCCGTGACACTGCAAGCCGCTGACCAGGGCGATACGACGACGCTCGATGAAACGTTATGTGAGGCGGGCGAACAGGTCGCAGAACAGATCCGACGGGAGGCCGAGTTGCGGCCCCGGGACAAGCCGAAGGTCCACCTGCAAGGGATCGAAGACCTGGTGACGGACAAGGGCTACCACAGTGGCGCCGTGGTCCAGCGGGTGAAGAGTTATGAGGTGCGCAGTTATATTCCGGAGAAGAAGCAGAAAGGACGGCGCGACTGGCAAGACAAACGTGCCGAACAGCAGGCGGTTTACGCGAACCGGCGACGGGTGCGGGGCGACTACGGCAAGAGCTTACTCCGACGGCGGGGGGAGCTGATCGAACGCAGCTTCGCGCACTGCTACGAGACCGGCGGTATGCGACGCTGCCATCTGCGGGGGCGGGAGAACATTCTGAAACGGCAGTTGGTACACGTGGGAGCATTCAACTTGAGCCTGATTCTGCGAAAACTGCTGGGACCGGGTACGCCGCGCGAACTGAAAAACCGTGCTGGACAGGTGTTTTCGCGACTTTTGCGCTGTCTGCTAAACCTGACGACGGTCGGTTCGCTAATCTGGCGGTTTACTCGCCCGGCTGGCCTCCGGACAGCACCCACTTTTCGTTGCCGCAGATCTCGTCCTCGCTCGCGCATTCTGAGTCGTTCCGCCACGGGCTGTTAGAAGCGGACATGCTCGTCTTGACTTCGTCGAGAGTCAACTCTCTGGAACAGACCACCACTCGATGGGATGGATCGACAAAGCTTACCGCAGGCATGCATCCGACTCTTTCAAGCCTAAGGTAACTCGGAAAGTAGTGTCGCAGGGCAGGAAGCCCAGTTTGTTACGAAATTCGGAACTGGGGTTGCTTGAACAGTAGCTTGGTGCCGAGATGTCGGCAATGGGGCCCGGCAGATCGATAATGCGAATAAAGGGTTCTTACATGACCCGGCGTGTGTCGAAATCGGATTGCTGTTAGATGACCCAGCGGGAATAACCAATGAACTCTCGGGGAGCCTGAAGCTTCTTGTCGACGATGTCCAGCAGGTCCTCGACGCTCACACCCACATTGAGAATCTGGATCATTTGTTCGACGCTGATCCCGGCTTCCTCGCCAGCCGCAGCGAGTCTCTCGATGGCTCGTGCCAGTACAGGATGCTGCATATCTCACCCCACACGTGCTAGACCCACAGAATCAAATTCGCGTCTCCCTTCCTTGCACAAGCGCGGGCAGACTATGAGGTACACGGCGGAGAAGCTGTAATTGGCGTAAACGCTCACGACCCGCTGATCCCAAACGCTATTTTCACCAGGACTCCTGGGTCAATTTTCCATCGTTCTTGATAGAAATCCGTTCCGCCCGGCGAGAAGATTGTGGAGGTGGTGCCCCCATGCTACACAGCGACCTTATTCCCTGGGATCGGCTGCGATGGCGAGTTGATTCAGATCGATGAAGGACAACGAAGTACGTTGCCGTGGTCCGGCGTTTCGTGTGTGAAACAGGGTTCACGTACGTGCCCGATTCGGACTGGGTGACCATTGTGTCGCCGGGGATGCGAAATCCGTTGTGAGTCTAGCCCTCACGTCCGCAGGCAGGTGGTGCGCTCCCTCTCTATCCTTCGAATGAAGGATGACGACTAGGGCTGGCTGTCCCGCGTGCTCCCAGTCAGCGGGTCCTCGCGAACGCTTTCTTCTTCTTCTTCTTCGGTGCTGGATGGCGCGCATTCTTTTCGAGTTGGTCGGCCTGCCGTTGCGCCTTATCGGCCTTGGTTCGCTTTTCTGCGATGCGGGCTTCCCGTCCTTATCTCGGTCTGGAATGGCATGGGCAGGTGCAACCGGGCAGACTGCAATCACCATGTCTCGTTTCGTAGGTGGCATTTTCTTTGCAAAAGGAGGAGATTATCGGAGGCCAGACGCCGAGCGGGTATCCCGGGAAGGAACTCTCGGTTGGTTCTGGCGACGTCTCCGGGTAGTGGCGCACTACTGTCATGCAATCACCATAGCAACGCTGGATCAGTCTGGCTGCTCAATATTGCTCAAGAAGGCTTCTTCGAGCTTGATGCCGAATCGTTGTCGTGCGTACTGTTTTCAAAACTGTGCAATTGTGAGCAGACACGAAAAGCGCGCCCCTCGTAACCTGTGTGCATTAGCGAGACGGGAACGAGCGCGACTCGGGTCGCCTCAATCTCTTCCATGTGGCGCAGCCTGGGCGAGCAGGTTTCTAAACTTGCAGCCCCAACACCGCCCTCTGCGCCATTTCTCTGTTTATCCGGGAGGAGCAAATCAGGAATCCGCTCGCTGTAGTCCGTAGAGCCGCTCCATTTTCGTCGCAACCAGCACCTCCAGCAGAGTTGCTGTGTTACGAACACTTCCCGAGATGCTGATGAGTGCTTCCGAGACGAGAGGATGTTGCTCCGACAGCGAGTCAAGACGGTCGCTCACGTCGTATAGTTTCTGAATTTCGTACAGAATTGCAGTGGGTGGCATTGCGTACCCGATTCCTCAGAATCTAAGGAGGGCAAACAGTACAACGCTGCGAGAATATGAGCGGAGGATCAGGGGATGTTCGAAAACTGACAATTGATCAACGAGTTAATCTCCTCTCTGCTGGTGCCCTCAATCGTGGCAGACGGGCTAGAGAGCCCTTTGACCCTTACCAAATCAACTTCAATCCGAACTGAATTTGCCGCGAAGTGGTCGACGCGCTAGTGATTGCTCCCGCAGTGCCCGACGTTTTTGTGCCGGCAACCGAAGATGTAAACGTGATCAGATTCGGCGTATTGAAATTTGCTCGGTTGAGCAGATTAAAGATCTCCGCCCGAAATTGAAGGGACAGCCGCTCCCGCAGAGTTGTCGTTTTGAAGGTGGAGAAATCCCATGTTGCCAAGCCCGGACCGATCCAGGTATCTCGCCCCAAATCGCCAAAGAAGCCGCTACTGGCGGGTGGGGCAAGGAAAGCTTTGGGATTAAACCACTGCGCAGGTGTGCCGAGAATTGCTTGCCCGTGGAAATCCGGATTCACGAACGGCCGCACCGGATTGCGAGTGTCGCCGTTATTCGACGGGTTGTAGCTGAGCTGCGGAGTAAATGGAAATCCCGATTGGAGCGTCACGATGCTGTTCACCGACCAGCCGCTCGCAAGGACGTTGCTCCAACCGCTCAAGTTGCTGGCCAGCGGTTTTCCCTTCCCGAAGGGCAATTCGTAGATCGCGTTGATCACTCCGATGTGCCGTACGTCGTAAGTTGCGGGACCGTAGTCTGCACGTAAATTGAAAGGGTTCGATACAAGCCCTGGTGCATTGGCGGCAGCCGTTGCATTCAGCGAATCCCCGTCATCCAGCGCCTTCGACCAAGTGTAGGCGCCCCGCAAGGACAATCCTCGGGTAAAGCGCCGGTTCACATCCACCTGAAGCGCGTGGTAATTGCTGATGCCCTGAGAAAACCACGTCCACGTATTCGCGATGGTGGGATTCCCTCTCGGCTTCCCCGCGGGAATGTAATACGCTTCTGCGGGAACCGGCTTACCAGCAAGCGGAGAACCGATGGGAAACCCGATGGCCGGAGAGTTCGTAGGGCTTGTCAGTTGGTTAGGATCCCAGGTCGGATAAACTGACGGGCACGGCGAAGTTGGACAGATCACAGGGAATGGAGTGTTCGCATCAATGCCTATCAACTCATGGTAGCCGTGACTTCCCACGATCCAATTGTCAGGGAAGTGTTGGGTGTGATCTCCTGCTGTGCCCGCAGCGACCAGGAAATCAGCGTTGGCGTTCTCATGTCCGGCCGCACGCCTCCAGGGACAAGCTTCGCACCGGTGGGCGGAGGAGCGGCCGGATCGATTGGCAGGGATGAAACAGGAAATGGCACCGTCGCAGTGCCCACACTGTAGACCGGATTGAACGGCGCATTTTGGTCGATTCTATAGCCCAGTGCGTCTTGCAGGTCGTTATACATCCCGAATCCGGCGCGGAATACGGTCTTTTCTGAGAACGGGCTCCAAGCCAGTCCAATGCGCGGCCGGGGCAAAAACTTCGCATGGTTCTCAGTGAGAACAGAGCCTCCTACACGAGGAGTGTTTGAGATCACCCCATTGCTGAACGTGTAGTTCGCGGCTCGACTATGTGCTTCGTTCCAACCCGTCGTGAATTCGTCCCTAAACCCCAGCGACAGCGTCAGTCAAGGAAGGACTCGAATCGTGTCTTCCGCGTACCAGGCGCCGAATAACGAACGCCAGTTCATCTGGGTCGGCGCCGGATCCCACAGGAAACTGGACATGTTTCCCAGGAGAAAATTCGCTAGGCTCGAAAATGTCGCCTGGCCATGCTGGCTCAGTGCAATGGTTTCGTTGGACTGAGACGGCTGGAGCCAGGCCCCGAACGTGAGCTGATGTCGTCCGCGGGTCATGGTCACGCGGTCTTCGAAAGTGTACAGATTGCGTGCAATGGTAAGGTTGCTCCCATTGTTGCTGCCTGCGAGGCCTATTGCAGCCTGCGGGTTCGACGCAGCACTACCGCCTACAACGACAGCGCCCACCTGATGCCCTACCAGGAACCCAGAGACCGACGTTGCGGGAGTTCCTGGAGTGGGCAGACCGGTGAAGAAGTATCCTGCACGGGAGTACCCGATGCGGGCGACGTCGATCGTGGATGCCGAGGAGGAATGCGTTTCGTCGACGCTGAACACCTGTTCACGCAGCGTGACGCGGTCAGAGCTGTAAGGATCCAAAATGGTCTCAGTAAAATCCTCGCCGTCATCAATGGTGTAGACCACTGCTAGGGAGTCTCGCGAAGATACGGTGTGGTCAAACCGAACGGTACCGAAATCGTCTCGAATTGTTTGCAGGGGACTGCTGAAGACCTGAGCTATTCCATTGAAATCCGGCGCATTAGCAGGAGCTATCGGCCAGAGATTGAGCAAAGGCTGAACACTGGGCACGGCGACGGCACGTGACGTTGCATCCGGAACAAAGGCCGCGGATGTGTCTGGTGAAGATGCTGACGCAATCCTTCGTAGTTGCCAAAAAGGAAGGTCTTGCTTCTGCGGAGAGGGCCGCCAAGCGCTGCGCCAAATTGGTTGCGCTGGAAAGGCGGAGCCGAGCCTTGATCAAAGTAGTTAGGCGCGTCCAGAGCGTTATTTCGCAAGAATTCGTAGACTGTGCCATGGAGTTCATTGGTTCCCGATTGCGTGACAATCGTTACTTGCCCGCCAGGACGCTTGCCGTATTCTGCTCCGTAAGAATCGCGAAGAACATTGAACTCTCGCACTGCATCGACGCCTAGCAACTCTTGACTCGTCCCACCCGGCTGCATGTTGTTCTCTGCCGCCCCGGTAAATTCGACGCCGTTCAGCAGGAATATGTTTTGCTGTGGGCGATTTCCAGAGACCGCAAAGTTGTTACCCGTGGTCGAGTTGGAGACCCCGATTCCGCCAGTTTTTTCCGATGTGAAATTCACAATTCCCGGATTCAATGGGAGGAGCAAGTCATAGCTGCGTCCGTTCAGAGGAAGATTCTTGACTTGCCACTCTCCCACCAGGCCTGAGATGTCCTGCGTGGTCAGATTCACCACCGGGGCGTCCTCGGTCACCTTCACTTGCTCGTTCACGCGCCCGACGCGCAGGCTTAGGTCGGCGCTTGCGTCCTGCCCGACTGCCAGCCGGATGCCTGACCGGATCCCCACCGCGAAGCCCTCCTTTTTGACCCTCACCTCATAGAGCCCAACCGGCAGCGCATAGAACCGGTATCGGCCGCTTTGGTCGGTGAGAGCACTTCGCGAGATGCCCGTGTCCAGGCTGTTAGCGGTGACCGTTGCCGCGGACACCGCCGCCCCCGTCGGGTCCACAATCACGCCTGACAAGTTGGCCGATACCTGCGCCGCCGACCATGGAACATGGAGAAGGGACACAAGAAGGGTGGGCGCAATGAGGCGTGGAGCCCAGCTCGCGCGGTTAGAGGAGAAACCCCAGTTGTGTGATCGAACACGCGTCGCTCACAAGTCAGGAAGTGGCTGGAGAGGATGCATACTTTCCCCCATAGCAATCCAGAGTTCAGGAAGTGTATAGTAACCACGTTTGTTTTGTCGAATTCGATGCAGTTATAGACGATTCGTCCAGCTCAGAACTCTTGACGAGTTGGCTGGAAGTTTGACCGGCGTCGCTTTTCAATTGCAGGATTCCGGCTCCCAGTGCCCCAGAAGAGCACAACACGCACCCGCACAGACAGAACCGTTGAGCCGCTAAAGCCTCGAGAAGCGGCCCTGGAACTCCAGATCAGCTTTCCGATCATCAAACAATGGATCTACAGGAAGAAGATTCGCAGCATTCAAACGGCGGGCGGCCACCATCGGATTCCGCAAAGTGAGGTGGACAGGCCCTTATATCGAACAAGAGCCGAAACGAACCCGGAGCGAAGATCTGTGATGCGCAACCTGAGTGGCAGGAACCAGTTGGTCGGCCAAATTGAGAGTGTGCGTGTCAGCGGCCTCATGGCGGAGGTCGTACTCTCAATTGGCGAGCAGCAAATCACGTCGATCATCACCGCGAGTTCCGCTCGCGAGATGAATCTCAAAGCGGGACAGACTGCTGCCGCGCTTGTTAAGTCAACGGAAGTCATGATTCTCAGGGTGTGAGATGAAAAAGCTCTGTCTGCTTTCAGTGTTGTTCATGGTGGTGGCGGCCCGCTCGCTTCACAGTCAGCAGCTGACGGTACAAACCGACGCTGGAAAACAGATTCTGAGTCGCGCGGACCTTGAGGCCCTGCCTCACGTGAAGGTGATGGTGTCGGAGCATTCTCGGCTCAGCGCGAGTTTGCTTGTTGAAGCCGCTGATGGCTATCGGGTTGTCATTGCTCATTTCGACAAACTCGATGGCGTAGGTGGGAAGTCCCCTAATGGCGGCCAATTGTGCAACCACACGCGCGGCAACCTCAACGCCACGCTTATTCCGCACGAGGACAACGGACCCGACCGACAGCTCGCGATTCGATTGAACGGCAGCTCCGTGCCGATTCAGGTTGGTGGCGCTGGCGGGCATGGTAAAGGGACATTTTTGCCGATCCTTCCCAGACAACCCTACCGGAGCGCTGACGGCTATCCGATTGGTCCCGACGCCTTGCTGGCTGATTGCGATGAACATTGGCACCGGTTGTTTGGTCGGTGCGGAGGGAAGCCGGGCGAAATTCCGGGGATTTCAGGTTCATACTAAGTCGGAAAGACTAGACGGAGTAGGTGTACGCCGTAATGTACGTCGGTCACCCGGCCCAAGTTACTGACGGAACTCGGGTCCGGGAAAGCCCACGGGGTCTTTCGCTTACAAAGGCATTCCTTCCGAACCGCCGACCGCAGGAAGCGCGAATTAGTCGAGAAATTGCGAGGGTCTCAGCGCTTCGAGTCCGGCGGCACCAGGTTGTTGGCTTGGTAGTACACCACGAGCTGTCCGTAGTGCTCGCCGCTGTGCTCGACGGCCCACATCCAGGTGTAGGAGTTGTGGACCAGCTTGTTCCCCAGGCACTTGGTAACTTTGTCGAGCCCTGCGTCGCCCTGCTGTTGAAATCAGGTTGGCTCCGTCCGCGATTGCTGCCTGCTGCACCAGCTTCACCACGTCGGCTTTGGTCTTGTAAACGTCTCGCGATGGATTGTGTTTGTTTTTGCCAAAGTCGGGGCCGATGGTGGATTCGGAAGCCGAGCGGATCAGATCGTAATCTACCGCGGCCATGTGCAGAAGATTTTCTGCAAAGGTGCGCTGGTCTTTCTGCAGCTTGAAATCGTACTTGTCTTCGGGAAAATCCTCGACCATGGGCATGAGTTTGTTCCTGACCTCGTTCCACATTTCCAGGGGTCTCGTCCGCACGGAACCCACCGGGCGAGGAGCTTGATTCTGGGTTTGGCCCTGACCGTAAAGACTGGTGCCGACGACGGCGAGGAGGGTGATGGAACCAGCGCAGAGGTCGCTGGGCAACTTTCGTTAAATCTACTGAGGCGATTTGCTGATCGAGTTGGTTTACCTGTTCGTCTGCACGAACCAAGGTGCTCCCGAGTGGCAGGGTACGGCCAGTCGTCGCTCTGACTTCGTCAACGCTATGATTCATCGGCACAGCGCACGCTCGGAGTACCACGCCGGGCGTCAGCTTATTCCGTGATAATGCGATCCGCCCACTCCACCATGGAGACGAAGACCGCGGGACTGCCGAATTGCGCGCCCCACTGGTTCAAGTCTGCTTCCGTGACCCCACGGGCCCGGGAACAGGCTCCTCAAGAAAAAATCGGGATGTGTTTGGCGACGACTTTCTCGAGAGTCTCGCTCAGCGGGGGCCACCCCACGGGCTTGATTGCGTCCACGGTGGCCTTGCGCATGGTGTAGGTAGCTTCGCCGGTCAGGAAGATCTGGACGTCATGACCGGCTTCCGCCAGTGCAAGTCCGTGGATGAAGGCAAACGAGGCTCGGGTGGGGTCGTCCGAGCCCCACGCGCTTTTCATCATGATCTTCAGTTTCTTGGTTGGCGATGTCTCTTCCCTCCTACCCGAGCTGAGTGCAAAGAGAGGCAGTCCGGCGAGCCACGGAAAAAGCGCCCGGCGTTTCATTTGTCCTCCACAGAGTTCTTGGATTTGCCCCGATTCGGAAATTGCCCGATAGTCTACATCAGGAGTGCAGTGACGGGTCGGGCGGCGCCTTCAAGCGGTTTCTCCCCTGCATTCTCAGGAGGGCATATGAGGTGCAGAACAGTCGGAGTGGTTACGTTGTTCGCAGACGCCATCCTCGCAGTGGTTGTGGGCGCTGGCCGCCGTTCACGAGCGCAGGTGACCGACCAGTTGTATGGAACATGGCGGCGCGTGAGCTTTACGCGAACGATTGTGGCAACTGGTGAAACAACAGACATATTCGGCAAGGCGCCCAGCGGATTCATCAGTTACGGCCGCGACGGCCACTTGATGGTTCTCATCGTCAAAGACGGGCGCTCCAAGCCCAGTGATCTGGCGAAGATGACGGAGCAGGAACGCGCTGATCTGTTCAAGACGATGATCGCGTACGCAGGCACCTACACTTTCGACGGCAAGACAATCACCCATCATGTGGACATTTCCTGGAACCAGGTCTGGACGGGAACGAATTACTTAAGAAACTTGAAGTTCGAGGGCCGCCGAATTATCCTCGGCACCAATCCCGAGCCGAGCGCGATCGATGGCAAAGTGAGCATCTCCGTCCTGGCTTGGGAAAAAGTGGAATGATGGCGGATCCCCTGGCGAGATCCACTCAGTGCGTACACCCCGTACGCTCGTCGACTTGCTACAATTCTGTCCCTAACATCTCAGTCCGGTCACGACTTTCGCCTAACGGCTAACCAACGGTATGCTTCGCGGAGGCGCGGCGCGGGAGTTCGCGCTCGAGTTTCTGCAGCCAGCGCAACTCGCAACGGAACTGCTCGATCATGAGGCTGACCATCCACACGGCTTCATGAAAGCGGTGGCCGACTTCTTGCTTGATCGCTCGGAGGGTCGCTTCTTCCCGGGACAGTTCGTTCTCGAGAAAATCGCAGCGACGTTTGATCTGCTGCCGGAACACTCCAGGGCGCGCCTGCCAGGAGAGCGCGATCCAGGTCAGAAATGGTGGCCGCTCGCGCTGCATTGCCCACTCCTCCCGCTCCAGCGCATCAGCCAGGGCCGCGCGCCCTTTGGCGGTCGTCTGGAAGACGCTGCGCTCCGGACCCGCCGCCGGCAAGTTAATCTCGGAGGCGCGAACCAGGCCGAACTGGGCCAGCTTCTCAAGGGAGTAATACACCTGCGGCCGCGAAATGCCCGCCCAATCGCGCACCTCGCGCCGTTCCAACTCGGCGTTGGCCTGGTAGCCGTGCATTGGGCGCTCGGCGAGCAGGCTGAGGAGTACCAGGTCGGGAATAGTCAGCTCCCGCTTCCTAACGGCCGGCATCGCAGGCCTTGCGCTTGCGGCTCCAGTGCCACCACAGGCTCTGCTCGAAGGGCAGATTCGGATCCTTCGCTTGCGCTACCGACGCCCGAAAAACGTCGAGGCAACAGATGTCCTGCGTCTGGCCGGTGATTTGGCAGAGCTGCTCGTACATTTTCTCCGGATTGCGCCGGGCAAGCTGGGCCACGGTGTGAACCCCGAGGAGTTCGAAGTCGCGCAACATCGCCGGGCCAATCGAAACCAGGTCGCTCAGCCGCCGTTCTTCGCCGGTCATAAAACCTCCTTGACGGGAACTTTGGAATTCCTTATATTGGATATAGTCTAAATAAGACTACTATGGCTTGGCAAGCAGAAAATTGCATCGCCGAGGCCGCGATCTGGCATAGGAGAAATCGGATGACGGTGAAGAAAATCACACCCGTACTGCTGGTCGACGAAGTCGAGCCCTGCGTTCATTTCTGGAAAGAGCGGCTGGGCTTCGAAGTCACGATCGAAGTTCCCGAGGGCGACAGGCTCGGATTCGTTTCGTTGCAGAAGGGAGGAGTCGAGGTGATGTACCAGAGCTATGCCAGCGTCGAGAAAGACAGTTCGTTCTCGGCGCGGGGCTGTGCCAAGGGCCCTACGTTTCTCTACATCGAGGTCGACAGTCTTGATGAGGTGATCGCGGCCACGAAAGGCGCGAGGGTAGTGATGCCGGAGCGAAAGACGTTCTACGGCGCCCGGGAGATCGGGGTGGAGGATCCCTCGGGGCACTCTCTGACGTTCGCGCAATTCGGGGGCCAGAGCGACGGAGTGAAACCTTCGGTGGAAATCGGTGTTTGAGTATATTGGGGAATCCCCGAGTTCTTTATGACAGCCGTCCTTCGCCTGCTCATCCTCGTGCTCGTTGCCAGTCTCGCGGCCGCCCAAACAGCGCTGCACTCCTCATCACCCCGCAATTCGACTGCGGCCGCGCCGGTGAAATTCGCTCCCGCGAAACTCACAGAAGACGCGCTCCATGCTTTGAATCGTCTGACTTTTGGTCCGCGCCAGGTGACCTGCAGAAAGTGATGGCGATGGGTGTGGACGACTGGGTCGAACAACAGCTTCATCCTGACGAGATCAGCAACGGCGCAATGGATGCCAAGCTCAACCAGTTCCGTACCCTGCGCATGCAGACGGTCGACCTGGTGCAGACCTTTCCCACTAACAACCCGATCAGAGCGGTGGCGGATGGAAAGACCCCGATGCCCACCGATCCAACCAGGCGCGCGATTTACGAGGTGCAGGTCAGCATACTGGAAGAACAGCAGCGACAAACGCAGTTGGCGAAAGAAGGCAAAGCTCTGGATGGCGACGCGAAAGCGAAGATGGATAAGCAGAACCGGGACAGTGTCAGCGCCGAGGCCGACGATATTCTGGCGCTCCCCAAGGAGAAGCGAATGGCGGCGATCCTGGCCACCGCGCCGGATCAGCGTCGTTTGTTTCTGACCTACGTCCCTGGCCCCCAGCGAGATCGGCTAGTGGCCGATTTCTCTCCTGACCAGCGCGAACTGTTCCAGGCGATGATCGCGCCCCTGAGCGTGGTGACGAGTGAACTGCAGCAAGCCAAACTGCTGCGCGCGGTCTACAGCGAGCGCCAGTTGCAGGAGGTGATGACGGATTTCTGCGTTTGGGAGTGCTCATGCGATTTGCGAAGATTGTGTTTTGGATTGCCGGCATCTGGGACGTGCTGGTCATCACCCCGCTCTACTTCCTGTTCGATTTGATCAGCCGGACGGATCCACCGCCGATCACCCACCCGGGATTCTTCTACGGATTCGTGGGAACAGCGCTGGCGTGGCAGATCGCCTTTTTCTTCATCGCAAACGACCCGTTGCGGTATCGACCGTTGATGATTCCCTCGGTGCTCGAAAAACTCACCTACAGTTCTGCGGTGGTCGTCTTAGTTCTGCAAGGGCGAATGCGTGCCTCGGACCTCGTCTTCGGTGTGACGGATTTGTTGCTGGGGGTCCTCTTCGTGATCGCGTACTTCAAGACACCTTCGCGCGTCGCCTAAGCTGATTTTCACTCGATTGTCGGCAAAAACCGATGTTCACGCTCAGAACTCATTTGGTATCCCGCATCGAATACTTGCCCCTTTTCATGTGATTTCCAAGCAACCTTGGTGGCTCACGGTCCTGGAGTGCCTTGCTGGGCGTTAAGGGGCTTATTCGCCTGCGATTCGCAACTTTTTCCGGAATCCTCGCACCTCGACGCGTCATCCATGATGGGAACGGGCGAATGACTACCGGCCCGCTCGCGCAGTATCCGCCATCCATTTAAAATCATCGACATTTGAAAGGAGAACTCCCTCATGTCCGACACCACCCTTACTCCTCCGCAGGAACTGGCCGCGACCACTCCATCATTTACCGCCAAAGCGTACGCGGCCCAGAGCCCGACCTCCGGCCTCGCGCGCGCGACCATCCGGCGCCGCGAACCTCGTCCGCAGGACGTTCAGATCGAAA
This sequence comes from uncultured Acidobacteriaceae bacterium, assembly GCA_964641665.1. Classification (GTDB taxonomy): domain Bacteria; phylum Acidobacteriota; class Terriglobia; order Terriglobales; family Acidobacteriaceae; genus Gp1-AA133. Next base: position 14,034 of record CAZXKO010000034.1, on the reverse strand, counting down.
TTCTCTATTGCGGCGTCTGTCACTCCGATCTCCACCAGGTTCGCAACGAGTGGAAGGATCTGATGCCGACGGCCTACCCCTGCGTCCCCGGACACGAGATCGTAGGCCGCGTCACAAAGGCCGGCAGTGCGGCGAAGAAATTCAAGGAAGGCGATCTGGCTGCGGTCGGATGCATGGTCGATTCCTGCGGCGTCTGCCCCAACTGCCGCTCGGGCAACGAGCAGTTCTGCGACAAGATGGCCACGTTCACCTACAACGCGGAGGACAAGCAACTCGGGGGCGTCACCTATGGAGGATATTCGTCGAGCATTGTCGTCAACGAAGGCTTCGTCCTGCGCGTCTCCGATAAAGCCGACCTCGCTGCCACCGCACCGCTACTTTGTGCCGGGATAACGACGTATTCTCCGCTGCGCCACTGGGGTGTGAAAAAAGGTCAGAAGGTAGGAATCGTTGGACTGGGCGGCCTCGGCCACATGGGTGTGAAACTCGCCAACGCTTTCGGGGCGCACGTCGTGCTCTTCACCACGTCGGCCAACAAGACTCAGGACGCGCTTCGGCTCGGTGCTCACGAAGTGGTGATCTCGAAGAATCCCGACGAGATGCTGAAGCACGCTGGCAGCTTCGACTTCATCCTCGACACGGTTTCCGGCGACCACAACATCAACGCGTACCTCGACCTGCTGAAGCTGGACGGAACGCTCACGCTGGTCGGGGCGCCGCCGAACCCGATGCCGGTCATGGTAGGAAGCCTGCTCTTCCGCCGCCGGCAGTTCGCTGGATCGATCATTGGCGGCATCCTCGAAACTCAGGAGATGCTCGACTTCTGCGCCGATCACGGCATCACCTCCGACATTGAGGTGATCACGATCGACCAGATCAATCAAGCGTACGAGCGGTTGCTGAAGAGCGATGTAAAGTATCGCTTCGTGATCGACATGGCATCACTGAAGTAGAGCCGGCGGGAAGGCCATATTCCGGGAAGATTAGCGGGCCAGGCTCTCGAGGTTCTTTGGCGGCGGCGGTTTGTATCCGGGCGGGGCGCCTTTCTCGAGGAACGGGATCTCGTCGGGCGCCTCGACTTCTATGCGCCCGCTGGGCGTCAGCTTATAAGGGCGCCCGGTCGGGTCGAACGGTATGCCTTGCAGCAGGTGGACCGCCACCATGTCGGCCAGGCTCTTGGGCAGTTGCCCGGTCTTCTGGCCGTACTGGGCAACCAGATCTTCGAGCGCGGTCACGTCGTCGGCCACCCGTAGGGCACGCAGATGCGCGAGCGCGTTAGCCCGGATCTGCTTATCTTGGGACGTCTGGTAGGTCGTCGTCCACAACGCGCGTCCCATCTGGGTGTCGCCGGCGTGCTGCGCCATCTGCGCGGCCATGACTTTCAGCAACGGGTGCGCGCCCGGAATCTGCGAGCCGCGCGCGAAAGCTTCCGCCGCCCGGCCGTAATCTTTCATGTCGATGTAATAGATAAAGCCCAGCTCGTAGTAGAGCTTCCAGTCGTCAGGATTATTCTGGATGCCGAATTCGACCAGCTTGACTGCGTCGTCCGGCATGCCTGCCCCATAAGGTGGCTCTGGCGAGAGGAAATTCGCGCCGAACTGGTAGGCCACCACCAGGTGAGGGTCGAGCGTGGTGGTGATCGCGAGCAGCGGCGCCAGCTGGCGATAGTGGCTGGCATGGGCCGCGTGCCGCGCGCCGAAGTATTGCACGGCGCGTGTCCAGTAGACGTCGGCGAGCAGTCCACTGTAGCCAAGGCTCAGCCGCTGCAGGAGCTTCGGAGAGCGGAAGAACAACAGGTCCTCGGACGCGGGTCCGGAGCGCAGCTGGTCCACTTGGCGCAAGGAAAGTGCCGAGCCCAGCAGGCAGGTTGCCAGCAGCAGACTGGCCGCGAGCGTGACCTGGCGAGTGTGGCTCATTTCAAGTTCCGACGCTGGAAGATCAGGATCGCAGCGCTTAGCGCCATCGCCGAATAGAGCAGGGCGTACGCGGTGTTGTAGGCGATCAGTTGTCCGGCAACCGACTGCCCATGGGCAACCGAACCGATGACATTCAAGGCGGAGAAGTTTGGCACCAGGCACGACACGCCCGTCACCAACCACCGGGTCGCTCCCGTGGCCATCTGGGCAAAGCCGCGCAGGTCCTCGGAGAAGCTGCCAATCACGAACAACGAGAAGGCAAAGACTGCGGACAGCAGTGGCGAGGAGAAGGAAGAAAACAGCAGGGCCAGCGAACAGATCATCAGGAACTGCAAGATGATGAAGTAGAGCGCCACCAGCACCCAGCTGTCTGAGGAATGAAATTTGTGCGCGACGTACAACAGCGCTCCAAACACACCGATGGCCATGAAGAACGTGTTGACCACGAGCGTTCCGGCCAGGCCAAAGAATTTCCCCACAATGAATTCCCAACGCCGCACCGGGCGCGAGAGCACCGTGTATAGCGTGCGCTTCTCGATTTCCTTAGAGACCAGGCCGATGCCGATGAAAATTGCGATCACGACCCCGAACAGCGAAACCGCCGTCAGTCCGAGGTTGATGACCACTAGCTTCTCGATCTCGATCGAGATCTGTCCCACCAGGATTGCCGCTCCGGAAAGCAGGACGGCGAACGCGATCAGGTTATAGAGGACCCGGTCGCGGACGGCCTCCCGGAAGGTATTGGAGGCGATGTGAGCGATACGCGCGTTCATGCCACACTCCCGGCTGACTTTTCCGAGCGCTTCAAGCTCTCCACGAAATATTGTTCCAGGGTATTGCGCACGGGAGTGACTGAGATCAGCCGTAGCCGCTCGCGACGCAGGGCATCGATGACCGTGTCCAGGTTCTCTTCCGCAAGCACGGCGCGGGCTATATCGCCAGTGACGTGAGCGTCGGCACCCAGCGCCTTCAAAGCGGACGGCACCGCGCCCTGCCACACCAGTTCCACTTTGCCGTGAACGTTCGAAGTCAACTGCGCGACCGCGCCTACACCGCGCAACTCGCCGAGATGAATGACCGCCACCCGATCGCAAAGCGCCTCGGCGTCCGAGAGAATGTGAGTGGAGAAAAAGACGGTCTTGCCTTCGCGTTTGAGTTGCTCTATCAGGTCGCGGACTTCGCGCCGGCCCATCGGGTCGAGGCCGGACATGGGCTCGTCAAGAAACACCACCTTCGGATCGTGCAGAATGGCCTGCGCGATTCCCACCCGCTGCAACATTCCCTTGGAAAACTTGCGCAATTGGACGCCGCCCGCCTCCGGCAGTCCGACTCGGCCTAGCATCTGCTGGACGCGTCCGGAAAGGTCTTTTCCGCCCAGGCCCGAAAGCCTGCCGTAGTACTCCAGCAATTCCCGCGCGGTCAGGTAGTCGTAGAAGTAAGGCTGCTCAGGAAGGAACCCGATCTGCGCCTTCACCCGAGGATTGTTCACATCCATTCCCAGCACGCGGGCGGAACCGCCCGTGGGCAACACCAGGCCCATCAGCATCTTTAGCGTGGTGGTCTTGCCCGCGCCATTGGGACCCAGGAACCCGAAGATTTCGCCGTCTTCAATGATCAGGGTCAGGGGATGCAGGGCTCGCTTCGGCTGCTTGCGCCAGAAGCCGACGGCGTAGGTTTTCTCGAGACCTGAAATTTCGATCGTGGACATACGCGAACTTTGGAAGACCTAGCGAAGTTTTCTCGGTTTCTATTATATGCAGTTCGGGCGGCGAGAGAAGATGAGGGCCAGTTACTCAAGTCACGAGGTCAACGGCGGGCAAGTTCTGAGAGGGTTTGTGACAAAAAGAAAAAGGGAGCGGTGGTGAACCACCGCTCCCCATTCTGTTTCGCCCCTCCCAGACGAGGGTTCGAAGCGACTGCGCTTAGTTACCCAGGGCTGCCAGGGCGCCGCAAGCGGCTTCCGTGGCGTTGACTGCACCCGCCGGGTCCTTACGCACAACACCGTCTTCGATCGAGCAGAAGCTGTTCACGCCAGTGCTGCCGACCGTGATCGGAGCCCCGGTCGCAACGTACTGACCAGCATTGATGACAGCGATGGCGAAGTTATAACCGCTCTTGCCTTTGCCAAGGTAGTTGGTGGCCAGCGAGTTATCGATCAAGCACGCGTTGGCAACGGCCGGGGTGCAAGGAGCCGCACCACCGAGCTGAGCCAGAGTGCCGTAGCCCTGTGCCGGATACGCCGTAACATAGCTCACCTGCGCGGTGTTCAAGGTACGCAGCTGGCTGGCGGCCGCCGATTCGTTGGCCGCAATACGTGCACGCATCAGGTTAGGAATGGCGATCGCAGCGATGATCAGGATGATCGCGACCACGATCAGCAACTCAATCAGTGAAAAACCCTTCTGTTTCCGCATCTCGTTTTTTCCCTCGTCTTTGTCGGTTGTCTGTCAGTCGTCACAATCTCGCTGACGGCATGAGATGTTGCAGCTCAATCACCAAAAACAGGGCTTGGTTACTATCGTGCCACGCTTGGTCGAACCTGCGTGTCGTGAGTCACTTACAACCGACCGGCCATACCCGAAGGTCACCACCGGATCCATTTGGAGGCGAGACTGACACTTTTCGTCATGGGAGATCGACATAGTTGGGCGGGTGCGGTCTTCCTTTGAAAATGGGTATTTGCTGGGCTTTTCTTATCTTAGGGACGGATCTGGACCTCAGCCCAACCGACGGAAAGGGCAACCTTATAAGGGGCGCAACCTCGCCGCGGGGACTCCCAAAAAAACAAACAGGGAGCAGCTGTACGGCGCTCCCTGTCTGGTTTGCCTCGCTTGCGAGGCTTCATGAAAGACGTCTAGTTGCCCAGGGCCGCCAGGGCGCCGCAAGCAGCTTCCGTGGCATCGACGGCACCCGCGGGGTCCTTGCGCACAACGCCGTCTTCCACCGAGCAGAAGCTGTTTACGCCCGTGCTGCCAACGGTGATCGGCGCCGCGGTCGCAGCATACTGGCCGGCATTGATCACGGCGATGGCGAAGTTGTAACCGCTCTTCCCGTTGCCGCCATAGTTGGTGGCCAGAGAATTGTCGATCAGGCAGGCGTTGGCAATAGCCGGAGTGCAAGGAGCCGCTCCGCCCAACTGGGCCATCGTGCCGTAGCCCTGTGCCGGGTACGCCGTAACATAGCTCACCTGCGCGGTGTTCAAGGTACGCAACTGGCTGGCCGCCGCCGATTCGTTCGACGCAATACGAGCTCGCATGAGGTTTGGAATGGCTATCGCGGCGATGATCAGGATGATCGCAACCACAATCAGCAACTCAATCAGAGAAAAGCCCTTCTGTTTCCGCATCTCGTTCTTCCTCTCCCTTCTCCCGCCAAGCGAGAGAGACTTCGACCACACGGATGGAGCAACTGAATCTCCAGATACGGCATCCCCTACGGCCGTTCCAGCTCTTTGCGGAGGTCCTTCTGTTTCAATGTTTTCCGACGAGTGAGGTGTAAAACGGAGGAGAAACGGCGCACTGGCTTGCGCCCGACCTTACGCTTTTCGTCATTCGACATTGACCAATTATGTCGTTATTTGCGAGTTGAGTTATATCGTGGAACGAGTCAGTGTCCAGCGTCCACTCGGCGAATCATCCGCCCCACGAGCCGCCAGGCGGCAACAGCGAGAGCGCAAGAAAAAAGGGAGCGGTGCTCCCGCTCCCTCCGCCGTACCTCGTTCTGGGACGAGGAATTCTCACCGATGCTGCTTAGTTGCCTAGTGCCGCCAGTGCTCCGCACGCAGCCTCGGTCGCGTTCAGCGCGCCCGCCGGGTCCTTGCGGACCACGCCGTCTTCAATCGAGCAGAAGCTGTTCACGCCGGTGCTGCCCACGGCAATCGGGGTAGCGGTGGCGACGTACTGGCCCTGGTTGATGATCGCAATGGCGAAGTTATAACCGCTTTTGCCTTTGCCGGCGTAGTTGGTGGCCAGCGAGTTGTCGATGAGGCAGGCGCCGGCGACGGCCGGCACGCACGGTGCGGGGCCACCCAGTTGGGCCAGGGTACCGTAGCCCTGCGCCGGGTATCCGGTGACATAGCTCACTTCCGCGGTGTTCAGGGTACGCACCTGGCTGGCGGCCGCCGACTCGTTAGCCGCGATACGCGCCCGCATCAGGTTCGGAATGGAAATCGCAGCGATGATCAGAATGATCGCGACCACAATCAGCAGTTCGATCAAGGAGAAGCCCTTCTGTTTCCTCATGTGAATTTCTCTCGTTCTGGGTGAACCTGTTGGGAGTTTAGTCGTGGACCTAGGTGACCCGGGTTTGGCACTCTGACGGCCGCTTCCGCATTCGTGGGACATCGGCGGCGCACTCGTGCCCTGATCTTCTTTATCGTGGAAAGCCGTATCCAGTCAATGAGTAGAACGTGCTATGTGCACGGAGTTGCGCCAATTCTGCACGTTCCCTGCAACTTCGCAGCTGTTCTGGACATGGCGCCACTCTTACGACTCTATTTTAAGGCAAAAAGGCGAAGGCGCGGGGCCCGCGCCGTCCATTCCCGCTTGAATGTTTCTCAGGGGAGTGAGTCTTCAGTTGGACACCGAGGGCAGTGCGCCGCAGGCCGCTTCCGTGGTGTTCAGCACGCCGGTGGGGTCCTGGCGGACCACGGCGTCCTCGGTGGAGCAATAGCTGTTGACGCCCGTAATCCCGACGGTCAGCGGTGTGGTCGAGGCGACGTACTGGGCCGCGTTCGGCAGCGCGATGGCAAAACTGTAACCGTTCTTGCCCTTGCCGGCGTAGTTGGTGGCGAAGGATTGGTCGATCAGGCAGGCTGTGATCGCGCTCGGCGTGCAAGGTGCCGCGCCACCCAAATGGTCCATCGTTCCGTAGCCCGTGGTCGGGTAGGCGGTGACGTAACTGGCCTCGGCAGTATTCAGAGTTCGCAACTGGCTTACGCTAGCAGACTCGTTGGCCGCGATGCGCGCGCGCATCAGGTTCGGAATCGCGATGGCCGCGATGATCAGGATGATCGCGACCACGATCAGCAACTCAATCAGGGAAAAACCAGTCTCCTTCCGCATCGTCCTTGCCCCATGGCGGCCGGCGAATCACTGCCCAAACCAGAGCCAGCCCAACCCTAACCGAATAGTCTGCATTCCACAGACCAAAGCGGCTGGCTCAAGCGCGAGGCTGTCTCCATCCCAAGAAAGAAAAGCAGCGAAAGTTGCCTTTCGCTGCTCTCCGGCTTGTACCCTCCCCCAGGTACTTCGCCAACTCAAATTGTTAAAAGATCTCGAACAACGCCCTTAACTCAGGCACGTACCATGCCAAGATTGCAAGGCTTACCCGCGCCTTCTCGATTGTCTGCACTTCTCGAAGGGAATCACAAACTTAGGCTCGACGGACGGGGACAGGCTGACGGTCCTGGCCAATCCGCCATGAGGCGAAACGGCGATACTGACAATTTCTGGCAGCCAATTTGTGTCGGTAACCAGGTAAGTGGCACTCGCCCTCGGGCCAATTGATTAGAACGAACTCACCGAAAGACGGAGTGGCTGGGGTAGAGGCAGACCCAATCGCCGCGATCCTCCCCCGGGTTCGTCACATAAATCAGTGATGGCTATCACATTACGGGCAACACCGCGGATGTATACAAGTCTCCATTCCACAACGGGTGAGGTCACGGATGGGAACACTCCTTGCGCCAGATGCGCTGAAAGAGCAACTGGAAATCGTTGGGTCGCACATAAAGAAAGCGCGAGGCTCGTTCCTGTTTCGGCGCGGGGACGAAGTCTCCGGTGTTTTTCTCATTTCCCAGGGCGTCATTCGACTCGGACTCGAACGCGATCTCCCCGGCTTTCCGGCGCGGCGCCTCGGTCCGGGATCCGTGGTGGGCCTGCCAGCGACTCTTTCCGATATGCCTTACAGCCTCACAGCAGAAGTCCTCGAAGAATCCGAGGTCGTGCATGTCCCTCGTCCGCGGTTGCTGGACCTCCTCCGCGAAAAACCAGAGCTGTGCTTTCGCGTCATGGCCATCTTGTCCGAGGAACTGACGCAGACCCGCAGCGCCATCGAGCACACCCGAAAATCCCCCGCCTAGCGAGGCCCACTGAGGATGGTCGCTCCCGGCACGCGGCCGAGCGACGGTCCGATGGGTTTTTCTTGGCACTCCATTCGGCGACTTCGACCAACCGATCCTTAACTCGGCATCTCGTGCGGAATGATGGGTCGCACCTCGATCGCTCCCCAGCGCACCGAGGGAATCCGCTCGGCAATCGACAGGGCTTCGTCCAGATCTTTGGCTTCGATCAGATAGTAGCCGCCCAACTGCTCCTTGGTCTCGGCGAAGGGGCCATCGGTGACCGATCGTTTTTTGCCACGCACGCGAACCGTGGCGGCCTTCGAGGTCGGGTGCAGCTCGTTGCCGCCCCGCAGGTGTCCGCTCTGGGCGATGTTGTTGGTGAAGTCGTTGTATTCCTTCATGACTCCGTCGCGCTCGGCGGGGATCAGTGTGCCCCAGTGGGCCTCTTTGCCGTAAATCAACAGAACATATTGCATAGAGTTGGGCCTCCCAGCCCATTCACCCCCTAATCGAACGAAATCCGGGATGATCGACAAAGTGAAAACAAGAATTTGTTGAGAACTGGTGCCCAAAAAAGGCCATGGCAGCTGGCTAGGCCGTGGGCGACGGCGAGGTCCACGTAAGGACGGCCGCTGCCCCCTGTCGTCCAGGCCGAGCACAGCTCGGCAGGGTTGTTGGATGCCACCCTGTTTGGAAGGGCAACTAACAAGGATCAGAGGATTTTGACCAGCAGGCAGGTCACGTCGTCGTGCTGCGGCGTGTTGCCTACGAACCCGTCGAGATCGGCCATCAGCCGCCTCATCATTTCCGCAGGCGTTCCGTCGGCGCCCAGGGCGACGGTTGCCAGCAGCCGTTGCTCTCCGAATTCATCACCGCGCGTGTTCATGGCTTCAACGACGCCGTCGGTGAAGATCACCAGCCAGTCGCCGGGCGCAAGCGTCACACTGCCGGTTTGATAGGCCGCGTCGACAGAGATTCCGATGGGCAGGCCACCGGCGTCCAACCGCTCGAGTGCGCCGGACTTGCGGCACAGCATGGGCGCGTTGTGCCCGGCATTGATGTAGGTGATGGTGCGCGTCGCGGGAGCGTATTCGGAGAGAAACGCGGTGGTGAAGCGCAGCCCGCCCTGACTGTTGGTGCAGGCGTAGCGATTGATGTCCGCGATCAGGTTGGGCAGGGAAGACTGGGTAACCGAGAGAGTTCGCAGGCTTGCCTGGAACGTGGCCATCAGCATTGCGGCCGGAATGCTTTTTCCGGCCACGTCGGCTACGGCGATCAGGAAGCGATTCTCCTCCGGGGTGAGACCCGCGCGCTCGAAGACATCGTAGTAGTCGCCCGCGACCGTGTTGGCCGGACGGGTCTGGAAAGCAATAGCTACCCCCGGAATCGTGGGTGGCTCGCTCGGCAAGAGCCATGACTGGATCTCACGCGCGATCTGCAGGTCGCGCTTCATCACCACGCGGTCGCCGACTTCGAGGATCAGCAGTAGAAACAGCAGGAGGCCGCCGTATAACCGAAAATCCAAACTGACAATGTGCAGATCGCCGTGGCTATGCCAGCTGAACTCGGGATTGAAGATGAGCATGACCAGCGCCAGCAGCAGCAGGACCCGCCGTGCCGGGGTGAGCTTTTCCAGCACCGCCCAGAAAAACTGCTGAGCCACGTGAAAGAACTTGCGCCCCGGGCTGGCGGTCTCCGCTTGGGCGCCCTCCAGGTCCCTGGCGTACAGGCGATAGCTGGCGCGCGCATCTTTTTCGAATTGCCCCCAGAGTTGGTTGAGTTCGAGGCCTTCGGTCACACGCAGCCAGAACCGGCTGACCTTCTCGCGGAAGGTGAGCGGGGGGCCTAACGTTGAAGTCGCCGAAGGTGGGTAAGAAGAAGGCATGAAAAAAGACGGAAAATTAAATTATAGAGTCTTGTGCCATGTAACGACTGTGGCGAAGGTTTCAAGGTTTCGAAGGTTGCAAGGTCAAAGTCAGCCCAAGATCCCGCGTGCCAACCAGGCCTTCGCGCCTGAAACCTTGAAACCTTAGTCCGTTTCCGCCGGTTCGCTCACCACCCGCATCACCACCAGCGTCATATCGTCATGCTGCTTGGCACCCGCGACGAACTGATCCGCAGCGGTGAACACACGCTCGAGGATGTCCTGGGCGGCCAGTCCATCGCAACCCTTCACAGTTTCCATCATTTTTTCTTCCCCCCACTCTTCGTCGGCGCTGTTCATGGCTTCGCTGATGCCATCGGTGTAAGCCAGCAGCAGGTCTCCGGGGGAAAGTGCGACACAGCCTTGCTGGTAAGGGAAAGTTTCGAACAACCCCACGACGGTTCCGCCCACGTCGAGACGCGTCACCGTCCACTGGTCGTTCGCACGGTAAAACAGCATCGGCGGATTGTGTCCGGCGTTAACGTAATCAAACTTGCGGCGCGCTGGATCGTACTGCCCATAAAAAAATGTAGCGTAGCGATTCTCCGAAGAGGCCTCGTACACTAGCCGGTTAATGTTCGCGACTGCTGCGGCCAGGTTCTCGGGAGCCCGCGTCGCTTCGCCGCGCAGCGACGCCTGCAGGCTCGCCATCATCAGGGCCGCTGCAATTCCCTTGCCGGAGACATCGCCGATGGCGACTCCCAGGTGTCCCTGCGGCAGTCCGAGAAAATCGTAGTAGTCTCCACCGACGCCGAGAGCGGGGCGGCAGTGCCCGGCGTAGTCGAGTCCCGCGATAGCGGGCAGCTTTTGCGGGAAGAGACGCTCCTGCACTTCGCGCGCGATCTCGACCTCGCGGTTCAGGCGCTCGCGCTGCGACACCTCGTTGGCGATCTCGCGCATCAGGCTGGCATTTTCGAGGGCCATCCCGGTTTGCGCCGCGACCGACTTCAGCAGGCGCACGTCGGAACCCGTGTAGGGCTCCTCCGATTTCTTCGGGCCGAGCGAGATGAAGCCGAGCAACTTGTCGCGCACGGCCAGCGGCAAAAGCAGTTCCGAGCCGAGCTCGGCCAGCTTGCTTCGCTCCTCGTCGTTGATTTCCTCTTCGCGGTAGAGCCAGGAATCGCGATCATTGAGATACACACGCGCCGGTTCCTTCTGCTGGCGCAACAACTTCACAGTTCCCGTGTCGCGGGCAAACGAGAGTTCGGCCACGTCGCCATACCCCATGGCGAATGCGGGCCGGTACCATTCCCCGCCACTGAGCAGCACCGCGACCTGCGGGACGTGCAGGGTTTGAGAAATGCCGGTGGCCACGGTTTCAAGCAGGGACTTGGGCTCGACCATGGTGCGCACCTGGTCGCTTAATTCAATAAGCACCTGCTCGGCGTCGTAGGCTTCGCGGAAGAAACGGCGGTCGACCCAGGTGCGCGCCCGGCCTCCCAATCGGATGATGGTCACCGCGGCGGTGATGCCGAGCGCAATCACGGTAATTTTCTGCGGGCGATTGCGGCCTGGGTCTTCGGCCATGAGGATGCCCGTGAATATCACGATCGCGATCAGGATGATCTGCAGCAGGCGCACCCCGCCTCTTGCCAGCGCATACTGCAGCCCTTGCCGCAGCGCGACGCCGACACCCATTGCCTTCTGCACCACGATGACGTACGCGAGCGTGAGAGGGAAAATGATCAGGGGGATGAGCGCCATCACGATGGCCCACTGTGGCAGGACCTCGGGGGCCGTTTTGCCGAGAATCTTCGGGTAGACGATCAGGAGCAGAAGCCCGGGAGTCCAGGCGACGGTGGCGCCCCAATACAAAATCCGCAGACGACGCCGCGCGTCGGGCGAGCGGCTGATGCCGTACTTGGTCCCCATCGCCGCGAAAAAACTGCCGATCAGCAGGTACCCGAAGATCTGCACGATGCGATCGACAGGGTGGGTTGTATTCTCAAGCGGCACGGCGGCGCGGTAACTGCTCAGGCTAACCACGGACTCGACCGTGCTGAGGACGGCGACAATCGCGAAGGGAAGCGCCAGGATCCACTGTTGCAACTTCCATATCCGATCGAGCTGCGTGCCCGCGGGAAACGGTTCCGGGAACAAGCGGCCGAACAAAAACATCATGACCGGCAGCATACTTCCCAGGAAGACGTGGTAGGCGACCGCGGCCTCGCGCCAGCCATAAGGCCAGGACTCGATCTTGTAGCTCTCAAAGATGTGCGGGAAGGTCAGCATCAGCGCGAGCAGCAGCCACGCCAGCGGATCATGCGGTCTTTGCACTGCCACCCAGAACCCAAGCAGAACGCAGATTCCCGGCAGCAGAAAGAAAAGCGCGACCTCGCCGATGATGCGCCAGGATTCGACCGGCTTGGCTCGAACCGGAAGCATTACAGTGCGCGCGGGGCTCGTGGGATCGGTCCGCACCACGACCGAGATGTTTTGTCCGGCGGGGGTATGGTCGTAGGGCTGAGCCCAATCGGTCGATCCGCGGTAGGGGTGACCGTTGATGGTGAGGACCTCGTCGCCGACGTGCATGCCGGCTTGCGCCGCATCTTTGGATAAAACCGCCACCCGGTCACTCGCGAGCTCCATGAAGAAGAAGGGAACGATGGTCTTGTCGGTCACGATGTCGTGCAGGTACGGCACCTCGTACGCCATCGTGATCACGAACAGGAAGGCGAGAACGCAATAGCGAAAAATGGGGCGCTTGCTGGGCACGGTTCTGATTAAGCCCGCGAGCCGAAGCAGGCCGCAGGAGGAATGATTCTACATTTTTGTCGGGAGTTTCGTGGCGGGCTCGGGCTGAAACAAGGTCATCTGCTCGTCGTCATCCTCGGCTGGGACGGGATGCGCGCGGCGAGCGTAGCGGTCGTAGTCGTTGCGGATGCCATGTTTTGCGCGCAAATGAGCCATGAGTTGCGAGAGTCGTTTCCCGTAGGCCGGCGGGAGGAAAGCGCGTTGCTCGTAACGCTCGCGATAACTCGCCACCAGCTGCGGGAATTCTTTTTCGAGGAAAGGAAGGAACACAGACGCGGAACAAGGCTTGAGGAATAGCGGGTTCGCGAAGATCGACTTCGCGCCGGCTGTAGCGGCGGCCTCAACTAAGGCTTCCAAATCGCGGGGGGCGTCGGTGATGCCGGGGAGCACGGGAGCGCAGATCATTCCGGCGGCAACCCCCGCCAGGTTCAGTTGGCGCACCGCTTCGAGCCGCAAGTCGGGACGGGGCGCGCGCGGTTCGAGGTTGCGCGCGAGTTCCGTGTTCACCGTAGTAATCGTGACGTTGACGAACAGTCGATTGTGCCGGCCGATCTCGCGCAGCAGACTCGCGTCGCGCACCACCAGGTTCGACTTGGTGACGATGCCGATTTCAAAACCGCGATGGCGGGCGAACTCCTCAAGAATCGCGCGCGTGATTTCATAACGCCTCTCGGCCGGCTGGTACGGGTCAGTGGCCGTGCCGATGGCGATCTCCTCGCGCTTCTTTACTTTTGTCAACTCCCGGCGGAGCAGGTCCGCGGCATGCTGCTTCACGAAAATCTTGCGCTCGAAGTCGACGTCGGACATCTCCATGAATTCGTGGGTGTAGCGCGCGTAGCAGTACTTGCAGGCAAACTCGCAACCGCGGTAGGGATTGATGGCCCATGTGAAAGGAAGACTGCGGTTGCTGACCACACGGTTCAGCAGAGACCGCGTGGGCAGGGTGAAGTATTCAATGTTGTGCCCCTCGCGGATCGACTCTCCCTGCGCAGCCAGGCGAGCAATGCCGATGAGCTTGGGCTTGTCGGACTCGGGGAGGAGAGGCAAGGTGGACATATTCGCCTTTTGTTCGCCTATGGTAGTAGCGGCGAGAGGGGATGTCAAGCAGGCAAGGGGATAGGAGACAGAGCCTTCCAAAATTGCACCCCCTACATCTTGTGGTTGGAGAAATGGGGGCCACAAGGCACATTTCCATGGGGATTCAACGGGTAGGCCTAGGCGGGCAGAAACGTGCCTCTTTCGGCTCTCTCCGATCAGCCGCACCTTGCGCGCATTCGCCACGATCACTGCGTGCCCCAACTCGCTGAGCAGCCGGCTCACCCAGGGCGAATGCGTCCCGATTTCCAGTGCGATCCGACTGCGCGGCATGACCCCGA
>CAZXKO010000033.1:0-15150 GCA_964641665.1 uncultured Acidobacteriaceae bacterium | reverse complement strand
CCGCGAGCTCCGCAAAATCTTCGTCTGATCCTCGCGGGCGCAAGTGAGGAGCCAGTCAGCTTAGCTGGTCACTCCGAGCCGCTGTCCGGCTACGAGCTTCGAGCTACGAGCAACCGGATAAGATCTGGTTTGCTCGAAGCTCGCGGCTCGTAGCTCGCTCGCCAATCGAGGCACCCGCGTTGATTACGACCGGGAACTCTCCTCCCTCGTCACTCCATCCCTGCAGGCCGCGGATGCTACACTCCCTCAGGCATGAGGACTGACATCCTTCCTCTTTGTGACAAACATTTCCGCACCATGGAGGCCTGCATCGCCCCGTACAGTCCCGACTACTCTGTCGATTTTTTCCGCTGCACGGAGAAGTTCTGCGGCCGCTGCTTCGGCGAGCGCGTCGGCTACGTCACTCCCAAGCGCAATGGCCCTCCCGAGATCACTCCTGACCAGCCCCGCTGCGACCTGCACGGCCGTCCCATGTTCATCATCAGCCTTGACCGCCAGCGCAACCACATCACCTACTCCTGCGCGGAACCGGATTGCTACCAGCGCGTGATGCGCACCTGAGAGGTTGAGGCCCCCAATCACAGAACAAAAACCCGCCCATGCGGGCGGGTTTCCATTTGGTTCTTGCTCACGACTGACGAGTAGCGACTGACGACTGCCTTCCTTCCTACTTCTTCTCCTCTTCCGCAGGTTTGTCACCGGCGGGCGCTGCCGACGCATTCTTCGCCTGAATCGAGACCAACTCGACTTCAAACACCAGCGTCGAACCTGGCGTGATATCCGGTCCCGCCTGGCGGTCGCCATAGGCCAAGTCTGGCGGGATAAACAGCTGCCACTTCGATCCTACCGGCATCAACTGCAACGCCTCGGTCCATCCTTTAATTACGCCGCCCACCGGAAACGTGGCGGGTTGTCCCCGCTTGTAAGAACTGTCGAATTCCTTGCCGTTGATCAGCGTCCCTTTGTAATTGCAAACCACGCTGTCGGCCGCCGTCGGCTTCGGTCCGTCGCCCGCCTTCAGGATCTTGTATTGCAGTCCGCTGGGTAGCACGACCACGCCTTCTTTCGTCTTGTTGTCGGTCAGGAAGGCTTCTCCCTCTTTCTTATTCTTGTCGCCCGCCTCTTTGGCGACCGCCTGCTGCTTCGCCTGCAATTGCTTCGAGAGGTCCGTCAGCGTGCTGCGCACCTCGTCGTCGGTCATGGCCGGCTTGGCGCCAGAGAGTATGTCGTTCAATCCCTGCGTAAGCATCGCGCGGTCCACATCAATCGATGAGGCCTTGAGCTTGTTGGCCAGGTCGGCGCCGATGGCATAGCTGATCTTGTCTTTCGGAGTGGTCGGCGCGGCAGGAACCGCGGCCTTCGCCGGCGTTTTGGCCGCGGTCGCGGTCGCTGGCTTCTTGGCAGCTGGTTTGGTGGCTGGTGGAGTGGTAGCAGTTTGCGCAAAACAAAGTACCATGCTGCTGGCAAGCAGGCCCGCGAGCGGCATCGCCTTTAAGAAGAATTTCGTGTGTATGGGCATCGTATCTTTATTCTACTGGTTCCGCCTTCGTCCCG
The DNA here is from genome assembly GCA_964641665.1 of uncultured Acidobacteriaceae bacterium. GTDB lineage: Bacteria > Acidobacteriota > Terriglobia > Terriglobales > Acidobacteriaceae > Gp1-AA133. The sequence goes on along the minus strand of CAZXKO010000033.1, from coordinate 13,596 downwards.
TATATGCCCGAACAGTGCCATTCCCTGGGTACCCGAATTCCAGCTTGGGAGTGACTACAACGCCCGTCCCCAGGCGCTCAAAGTGCTGCTCGGACGCTACTTCTGGGTGCCCCATCCTTACGTTGCGCACTTTCGACGTTGACGTTAAGGTGGGGTCTCGGAAGCCCATCCACCATCGCGTTACCCGCTACTTCGCCGCGAAAACCTGCGCCGCCACCTCCCGCGCCTCCGCCTCCGACAGTGGCTCCCCGTTCCTCGAGATCACAGTCGATCCCTTGCCCTTCATCCCCACATACACCGCGTTGTAAGCCGTATCCCCGACGTTCTCCACCGTATGCTTGAACGGCGCGAACCAGCGTGCCTCTCCCGGCTTGGCAAACACCTCGGTCTCCTTGCCCCTCTCATCGGTGAACTTCAGGTGTCCGCCGGTAATGACGACGACCACGCCACCGGGATGATCGTGCATCGTCGACTTCTCATGCGGACCATAATGAATCGACACGACCTGAACGCGATCGTTCTCGAAGTCCAGGTGGTAATGCTTGGGCTCGACCTTGGTCGGATCCTGCGCTCGCGCCCCGGCACACAAGGCCAGCAGACACACTCCCAATTGTTTCCTCATGATTTCCCCCCTCGCGCGTGGTGCCGTTTGCGCCCTCGCCGGAACGCTACCCCGCGCCCATGCGACTGTCAAGTTAACCACTCGGATGACTGGCTTGGAGCAGCTTTCCTCGAATGCTTAAGGGGAGAAGGGAACGCGAGCGAATGGGCACGCAAATTCTGCCCCTATCAGAGCTACTAAATCCGGTCTGGAACAGCAGCAGGGCGCCGGCTCCCGCCTGGTGAACACCGCATTGAATCGGTTGGTTGAGCTTTAGGTTTGCGGGGGTGCCCCAGTTGTTCGCGGGCTTTGCGATAAATGGGGTCACGATGCTGCCTGCTCACCCCTCACGAATAGACGGTACCGACGTAATCAAGGCCTCTCCGCAAACCGCGCTAAAATCGCGCCATATGGACATCAGACACCTGATTCAACGCTTCATTTACAAGATCGAGCCCAAGCCTGAGGGCGGATTCATCGCGCGGCCGAATGATCCCTCGGCCCCAACGCTCGAAGCCCCTACCCGCGAAGAACTACAGCAAAAGATTCAGGCGAACCTGGCCGCAGCGCTGGCCGAGGCGTTTCCCGGTATGAAACTCCCGCTCGCAAGCCAGCAGGTCAAATGGGAGGTCCACCTCGAGCGCAAGCCGGGAGGCGGTTTCACGGTTCATTCGGAAGAGGCGGCGCCCCCGGGCACCGCACCCGCGACCCACGAAAAAATCGATCACTTCGCCGAGGAAATGCTCGGGTTTGTGGAAAAGCACTTCCCTGAAGTCTCGCAGGGGATGGCTGCGAGCGCGGGCACTGGAGATATCAAGATCTTCACAAACAAGGGCGGCATCACCCTGAACGCGGGCTCGCAGCTCAGCGCCGAGCGAAGCCTTTCGTTAGGCCAGGCGATGCTACCGACTTATGTCAATCCGCAAGAAGGAAGTCTGGGTGAGGCTAAAACCGCAAATCCCACCTTCCACTACGGCGATGCCGTGATCAACGGCCCAATTACTCCGCAGAACAGTGTCAGTCGGCCTATCGTCCGCTTCCTACTTACTCTGCTGGTCATCGCCGCGCTGATGTACTTCTTCCTCCATCGACACTGAAGCCCGATGTGCCGAGTGCCCACGTTACGTGATTTTCGAAACGTGGGATTGGGTAGGAGCGAAGGTTCGATCGACTCGGTAATTTGGGTTAACCTTACAGCGTGGGTGTCTGTAACCGAGAACCAACCTTGGGGGTACCGCCGGCAGCATCTCTACCCCACTCAATCGCACAGAACGCGATTGAATGGGGCACCCAGCGATTGCCTGAGCCACCCGTCCAAGCACGAAAGCCGTCACCAACGGATCCCTGCGGAAGAGCACGTGCCCACCTCGATCAGCGCCTGGGAAGCGACGGCAGCGAAACAGAAGAGCATGGAGCACTTACGGGGAATGCCACTTGCATGTTCGAGCCGCGAAGAAGAACTACGGTAGAAGTTAGTGGCCGCCAAGTCTCAGGACGAACGAATCCTGCTGAACTCGGAGGCATGGCGGACCTACAGCGAAGAAAAGTGCCAGCGCCTATTCGCGGAATTCAAGAGGAATGGCACCTGGCAGGTGCCGACGCTCACCCTCCTCCGCTCCTTTGGCTTGCTCAATGATCCCTAATTTACGAACGACGACCGCCTACGCTATCTCGCCGCCAGCGAGGTCCGTGATTGGCTGCACGAGAGGGACGACCGCATAAAGAACTGGAAGTCGGATGACTTTGCCCTACAGCATGAGCGCTATTTACATAACAAAAAGTCAGTCGGCGCAAATGTTTCGCGCTGGAGTCCCGATGCTCGCCGGAACGGACAACGGGAATCCCTTCTGTTTACCGGGTTTTAGCCTCCACGACGAGCTCGCGTTGATGGTCGAATCTGGCGTAACCCCTGTAGGGGCATTACAGGCCGCCACTCGCAACGCTGCGGTATTCATGGAGGCCAGCGACAAGTACGGCTTTGTGGGACGGGGAAAGGTTGCCGACCTGGTCCTGCTGAACGCCGACCCGATCAAAGATAATTCACTACACCACGAAGATCTCAGAAGTTTTCCTGGGCGGGAAAGAGCTCGATCGTGCCGCGCTGGACCGCATGCTGGAGGCAGCGGAGACGGCCGCAAGGGCCGCTCCAGCAAAGCGAGGATACTGGTCTGACTAATCGCCTGGCATCGATCCGGGTCGGATCACAGGCAACCCGGAAACAACAGCTCCTTAAGTTAGCGCTTATGGGGCCCTCCCCTCACCGCCCCTTCAGGTACTTGTCCATCCATTCCACGGTCCGCCGAATTGAGTCGATCTGGTTCTCCCGCTTCTCGAAGCCGTGGCCTTCGTTCGCGTAGTAATGGGCATCCACGGTCTTGCCGCGGGCCCGTTCAGCCCGCGCCTCCAGCGGAATCTTTTCCGCGTGCAAGGTCTTCGTGTCCGCCAGAAAGGCATCGATCAATCCGTCAGCGTTAAAGGCCCACCTTCAGCAATATGTCGAACCTGGACTTGTTCGCGATCTATACGTATCTGAGCGCGGTCCCTTGCTATCCAGGTCCCGCGACAGTGGCCGACCTTCCGCCGGAACAGCAATACGCATTTTCGGTGCTGCACAACGACTGCACTGCTCCCACACCATAAAGTGTGGCAAGAAGAACTCCGTAGTTTCTGAATTGGAATCGCCCTGGTGCCCCAGGTTCGCGTCCGGCTTTTTGAGCGCTAACCTGGGTGACACCACTGTGAGGCAGTCCAAGGGATGGCCTAGGCAATATGGGAAGCAAACGGGTGTAAAATCGCAAACCGTGTTCGATGCCAGGAAAAGAAAAATTTCCGCAGAGACCCAAAATCCTGCTGAAGGAGGACCAACATGGCAAGCGACACTCGAGAAATGTTTCGTCGCATCTTCGAAGACGTATGGAACAACAAGAACCTCGATGCGGTCGACGAACTCATCGCCACCAACAATGTCCACCACGATCCCGGCGTCAAGGAGAACCTGGTGAGCGGCATCCCTGCTTACAAGGAATTCGCCAGGCTGCGCCTTACTGCCATTCCCGACCTCCACTTCACGTTAGACGAAATCATCGTCGACGGACAAACCGCGGCCGCGCGTTGGACTGCGACCGGTACCCAGGAAGGCGATCTTCCCGAGCTCCCACGGACGGGCCGGGCCTTTTCCGTGACCGGTATGAGCGTTGCCCACGTCCAGAACGGCAAGTTCGTCGAGAGCTGGAGCAACTGGGACACACTCGGCATGTTGCAGCAACTCGGCGCCCTGCCCATGCCCGCCCAGCCCCCCGGACGAGCAGCATAACTTTTGCATCGCCGGGTGCCCCGGTTTGCGTCTGTCCTTTGAACGCTAACCTGGACGAACCGATCGATGTTCTGCACCGGACCCAATACAAAAAGCCCCGCTCTTGCGAGCGGGGCTCTTCGGTTTTTGCTTGCTCGGAGCTCGAAGCTCGTAGCTAGCAGCTGTCTTTAGTACATGCCTTCCATCCCGCCGCCGTGCCCGCCGCCGCCCGCCGGAGCCTTCTTCTCTTCCGGCAGTTCCGACACGAGCGCTTCGGTTGTGAGCATCAAGGACGCAATCGATCCGGCATTCTGGAGCGCGGTCCGCACTACCTTCGTCGGATCCAGCACGCCCGCCTTTACCAGGTCTTCGAAATCCCCGGTCAGCGCGTTGTAGCCGTAGTTCGCGTCTTTCGAATCGAGCACCTTGCCCAGAATCACCGCACCCTCTTCGCCGGCGTTGCCGACGATCTGGCGCAGCGGCTCTTCGAGCGCCCGCTTCACGATGTTGACGCCGATCTGCTCGTCGCCCGTCACCTTCAGCTTGTCGATGGCCGCGATGCAGCGCGCCAGCGCGACTCCGCCGCCCGGGACAATGCCTTCTTCCACCGCTGCGCGCGTCGCGTGCATGGCGTCTTCCACCCGGGCCTTCTTCTCTTTCATTTCGGTTTCGGTGGCCGCGCCGACCTTGATCACCGCGACTCCGCCCACCAGCTTGGCCAACCGCTCCTGCAACTTCTCGCGGTCGTAGTCGCTGGTCGTCTTATCGACCTGGCTGCGGATTTCCTTCACCCGGCCTTCGATCTCGACGTGCTTGCCCTTGCCTTCGACGATGGTGGTGTTGTCCTTGTCGATGGTGAGCTTCTTGGCCTGACCGAGGTCTTGAATCTGGACGTTCTCCAGCTTGATGCCCAGGTCTTCGGTGATGGCCTTGCCGCCCGTCAGGATGGCGATATCCTGCAGCATCGCCTTCCGGCGGTCGCCGAAGCCCGGAGCTTTCACGGCGCAAACCTGCAACGTGCCGCGCAGCTTGTTGACCACCAGGGTTGCGAGCGCCTCGCCCTCAACGTCCTCTGCGATGATCAGCAGCGGCTTGCCGCCCTTGGCGATCTGCTCGAGCAGCGGGAGCAGGTCCTTCATCGAGCTGATCTTCTTTTCGTGGATCAGGATGTAGGCGTTCTCGAGCGCCGCTTCCATGCGCTCCGGATCGGTTACGAAATACGGAGACAGGTAGCCGCGGTCAAACTGCATGCCCTCGACCACTTCCAGCTGGGTCTCGAGCGTTTTCGACTCTTCCACGGTGATGACGCCGTCCTTGCCAACCTTCTTCATGGCCTCAGCAATGATCTTGCCGATGGTCTCGTCGTTGTTAGCCGAGATGGTGCCTACCTGGGCAATCATGTCGCCGGTCACGGGCTTGGAGAACTCGTCCAGCTTGCCCTTGCCGCGCTCGCCGGTCTTCTTGTCGATTTCGCCGGCAATGATTGCGATCGCCTTCTCGATGCCGCGCTTGAGCGCCATCGGGTTCGCGCCCGCTGCCACCGTCTTCACGCCCTCGCGATAGATCGCCTGTGCCAGAACGGTCGCAGTGGTGGTGCCGTCGCCGGCCACATCGGAAGTCTTGGAAGCAACTTCGCGAACCATCTGCGCGCCCATATTTTCGAGCGCATCCTTCAATTCGATTTCCTTGGCAACGGTGACGCCGTCCTTGGTAATGGTCGGCGACCCGAATTTCTTTTCGATGACCACGTTGCGGCCCCTGGGGCCCAGCGTGACTTTTACCGCGTCCGCCAGAATATTGACGCCGCGCAGAATCGCCTGCCGCGACTCCTCGCCATGAACAATCTGCTTTGCCATTTTCTATTTCTCCTCAATGTCGATAGTGTCGATGAAATATCTTTAGCGTTGGGGTTCCGGAAGTTCGCAGTGTCGTACTGCGCTTCCTGATAGCTCGAAGCGCGCAGCTGGTTGCTCGCCGCTCGCCTACCGCTTCGTGCCGACAGCTTCCTTCTTGCCGGCAGTCGTACCCGACCCCACCAGGATGCCGAGCACTTCCTCTTCCCGCATGATGACGAAATCTTCGCCATCAATCTTGATTTCCGTTCCGGCGTATTTGCCGAACAGGACGCGATCCCCCTCTTTTACAGCCAGAGGGAACACCTTGCCTTCATCATTGCTCTTGCCGCGCCCGACGGAGAGAACTTCTCCCTCCTGCGGCTTATCCTTAGCCGAATCAGGAATAATGATCCCGCCTCGGGTGGTTTCGGCTTCTTCTACCCTCCGGACTACGATTCGGTCGTGGAGAGGGGTGAATTTGGTCGCCATAGCGTATTGACTCCTTTCGTTATGTAGAATGTTTTGTGTGGTTTAGACTGCAGTTGCACCAGGTGTTAGCACTCGCTTCGGGTGAGTGCCAATTGTAGGGGAGGAGGGCTGCGGGTGTCAAGAGGGTGACAGGGGGGAGCGGGGTGCTTAGAATGTGGGCGGTTTCGAATCCTGTGGGCGGCGGTCTGGCTATGCTTCGGTCTTTGAAGAGGGTTCTAGTGGCGGTGGCGGCGGTCGTGGTGGTGCTGGGGGCGACGGCTTGGGCGCAGGAGCCGACGGCTGAGCTCAACTTTCTGGTGATCAAGGATTACAACGGCAAGCCGGTGCGGAATGCGGCGGTGGTGCTGCATCCGGTGAACGCGCACGGGAAGCAGGGACGCGGTGGTTTCGAGCTGAAGACCGACAGCGAGGGGAAGACGAATTTTGATGGCGTCCCGTATGGCAAGCTGCGGGTGCAGGTGCTGGCGCCGGGGTTCCAGACATTCGGGGAGGACTACGATGTGAAGTCTCCCACGATGGACATCAAGGTGAAGCTGGTGCTGCCGCAGAAGCAGTACTCGATCTATGAAGATCATGCGAACGAGCCGAAGAAGGAGAATCCTACGGACAAGAAAGACGACAAGGATAGCGGCGCGCCGAAGCCACAGTGAAGCCTTTTAACCACAGAGCACACAGGGGAACGCGGGTGAAAAAACCTTTACCACTAAGGACACTAAGGGCGCGAGGGATGTGAGTTTGCAATTCCCACTCGTTTGCGTTCATTCACCCGGATTTCAAAAGCACTAGGGGGACATTTTCTTATGGACTATCTATTGAAGAGCGAGGCTTCGGTGTATTCGTTTGCGGATCTGTTGCGGGATAAGACGACGATTTGGGATGGGGTTACGAATCCGGTGGCGGTGAAGAATCTGCGAGGGATGAAGCCGGGGGACCGGCTGGTGATTTATCACACGGGCGATGAGAAACGCGCGGTGGGGACGGCGTCGGTGGTGTCGGTGGATGCGACCGACCCGAAGGTACCGCAGGTGAAGATCAAGGTGGGTGTGGCGATTGCGGCGCCGAAGACTCTGGTGGAGATCAAGGCTACGAAAGTGTTTGCGGATTCGCCGCTGGTGCACCAGGGACGACTGTCGGTGGTGCCGTTGTCGGCGGCGCAGTACAAGTTACTGGTAGGGGAGTAGGCCTGAAATGAGTTCCTAACACCTTCGACCATCGCGGGAGCGGTTTATGGCTAATGCGTTTGGTACAGATATTTTGATTCAAGCGAAAGATCCGATAAAGGCTGCAAAGTTTTACGTGAAGGAACTTGGATTCACGATCACCGACAAGACGGAGAACATGATCAGCCTGCACGGGAAGAACATTAATATGTTCATTGAGCGCGGTCCGGCGCTCGGTGGTCCGGTTTTCGAAGTGACGGTGAAGAGCGTGAAGCGAGCTAAAGCGAATCTGAAGAAGAAAGGTTGCAAGATCGTGAAGGATGAGCCGGATTTTCCGAGATGCTACGTGAAGGATCCAAATGGCCTGATCTACAATCTGACGGAATAGTGGGTCTCTGTGCGGTGATTGGTCGCTAGTTGTTAGTCGGCGGTCCTTGGCGGAAGGAAGAGAGCCGAGTTATCTCCACAGCCATTCGAAGAAAGTGTGCAAGGCCGGGACGTCCGAATTCGCCACCCTCGGAATTCTCATTTACAAGTTATGTTCATCGGACACTTCGCCGTCGGATTTGCTGCCAAGAAGTTTGCGCCGCGTGCGTCGATGGGGGCGCTGCTGGCGGCGCCGCTGTTTCTGGATCTGCTCTGGCCCGTATTCCTGCTGCTAGGTTGGGAGCAGGTGCGGATCGATCCGGGGAACACGCGCTACACGCCGCTAGATCTTTATCACTATCCCTGGTCGCACAGCTTGCTGATGTCGGTGGTGTGGGCGACCGCATTCGCGCTGCTTTACTACGCGATCACGCGTTATGGCGTGGGTGCGGCGGTGTTGTGGATCGGGGTGGTGAGTCACTGGGTGCTCGACTGGGTTAGCCACCGACCCGACATGCCGCTGTATCCGGGCGGGCCGAAGTATGGTCTGGGTTTGTGGAACTCGATTCCGGGAACCATGATCGTGGAGCTCGCGATGTTGGGGGTGGGTGTGTGGCTGTATGTGCGAACGACGCGGGCACGCGACCGCATCGGTCGGTATGCGCTGGCGAGTTATCTGGGGTTGCTGCTGGTGTTGTACATCGGGGACCGGTTTAGCGGGCCCCCGCCGGGTGTGGGTGCTATCGCCTGGACCGGCATCGCGGCGTCGGTGCTGCTGATTCCCTGGGCGTGGTGGTTCGACCGGCACCGGGAAGCAGTCGCCAGTCCGGGGAGAAGTGAAAAGGCCCCTCATTGAGCGGGGCACACTTATTAACCACAGAGGACACAGAGGGACACGGGGGAAGTAGCCACCAAGTCAATGAAGGGCGCACCAAGCAGGCGCTTGGGAGGCGTAGGGTTTTGATTGGCGACGATTGTGGCTTGTCGATTGTCGTTCTCGCGATTCTGCTGAGCGCGGGATGCGGCGGCGGGTCGGCAGGCGGGAGTTCCGGCGGCGGAGCTGGAGGAAACGGGTCTCCAGTATTGTCCGGCTACAAGCTGGCGGGGAGCACGACGCCGGTTCGTGATCCCAGCCTGTTCCGCTTGGGCAGCACTTACTACGTCTTCAGCACTGACCCGGGCGCGGTCGGCGTCGGGTCGCTTCCGATTCGTTGCTCCTCTGACCGCATCAACTGGAGTGCCTGCGGGTATGTCTTCCCTGAAATTCCGGCATGGGTCGCGGCGCGGGTGCCTGGGGTGGTTGGCTTGTGGGCGCCCGACATCTCCTATTTCAATGGCCTGTACCACGTGTACTACGCGGGTTCGACGTTTGGCTCGAACACCTCGGTGATCGGGCTGGCCACTAACGCAACCCTCGACCCAGCAGACCCTAACTACCAATGGGTAGACCAGGGCATGGTGCTGCAATCAGTCTCCGCGGACAACTTCAATGCGATCGACCCGACGATCCTCGTAGATGTCGACGGGAGTGTCTGGCTGACTTACGGCAGCTATTGGACGGGCATCAAGCAGCGACAGATTGATCCTGCGTCGGGAATGTTGCTGGCTTCGAATACAACGGTGTATGCGCTGGCCAGCCGACCAGGGGTGCAATATGACCCGATCGAGGGGTCGTCCTTGGTACACAAAGGCAGTTACTACTATCTGTTTGTTTCAATGGATTTCTGTTGCATGCCCGACCCGTACCAGGACAACTACAAGATCGCCGTCGGCCGCGGCATGGGTCCGTACGGGCCGTTCGTCGACCAGAACGGTGTGGACATGATGAACGGCGGGGGGACGATCCTGTTGCAAGGGAACAGCACGACGTGGAACGCGCCCGGCGGCGAGACGGTTTACCTCGACGACCAGCAGGGGGACATGATTACGTTTCATGCTCTGAGCTTGCCCAGTGGGGCGGCGTATCTGTTTGTCAATTCGCTGAGCTGGCCGAACGGGTGGCCGCAGATTGGGCCGTGAAGGGTGGAGCGGGGCGGCAGTGAAGTGCCCCAGTCGTTTGCAAAGAACGCGGAGGAAGGGGATTCGCCGACGTCACCTAGGCCACCCTTCAGCGGATATCACATCCCGTGCGCCGATGTAACTGATTGCAGGACTGGCGGTTGCAAGCCGTCATGGCCAACTTAGGTCTAAAACTGTGCTCGACTGATGCTTAAGTTTCCTCGTAACATTGATTGAATCGATCTGTCGCTGCTGGTTGCGAGCTAGATTTCAAAATTCCGGTCTGCAAGTTCTTCACAAGCCCCATCGAGTCCCGGGAACAGCGAGCCGGCCGTTATCCCCATGTACCGCAGGTCGCGGACCACTTGTCTGCGGTCGCGAATGAGCAGATCAATTGCCGAAAGGTATTTTTTGCCTTCTCGGTCTCCTTCGACTTTATATACGACTCGACGTCGTCGAGGCTCGTTACTGTTGACGCCGCCTGTTGGGGAATCATCCGCTCGTTTTCGATAGCCATGAATTCGCCAATCGATAGGTGAGGTGCTGGAAACAGCAGAAGAAGAATTTGTTGCCAATCTGTCTTCCATTCCTGCTGATCAAACACGGAAATTCTGACTCGTGCGTTCGGATCTGCTTTGGCAGCCGCCTGGTTCGAAATGTTGCGATATGCGAAAAACGCCGCCAGATACGGGGAGTACGTCCAATCCAATAGGGGAGTGGGATAACCGTGGTGTTGGATCAGGTTTAGAAAAGCGCCGAATTCATCTGGGACTGCAAATTCAAGACATGTTTCGTTCTGGCGCCGAGATGGTTGCGGAGAAGTGGGATGTCCTCGAGCAGGAACCTCGATAGATCGGCTCGTCCGCGACGATGATGTTCGCAATCGCCACGGTTTACTTTGTCCTCGAAACAGGTATCGTTTTTCCTTGAGACCCGAAACGTACTCCTTGAATTCGCCCCACTCTTGTTTTATTGCATCGAGCTCCGACGGCTCTCCTGCCTTAGACCGCGGCAAAACGCACTCTCCCGTTACGCCGATGTCGGTTCGCCAGGAGATCGTCAGTGATGCGTTGTTCCAAGAGCTTGTAACATCAGCGTACCGCGAGAAAACGACCTCTTTAGGGTATCTATCCTTGATTGCCTCCGAGGTAGTGAGGTTGCTCGTCACAGGATCGAGGGGCTGGACCAGATCCGTGCGAAACTGGCGCTTCGCATCTTTAATTTGGGGTCGTGAAGAAGGCGGCGGTGCTCGGCAGGGCGCGGTCGTTCTGGTGCGTATAGGCCACCCCTTGGTAATGGGATTCAAGCTCGTCGATGTTAATGATGATGGTGCCTGCCCCAGAAGATCCGGTGAAGGTACCCAACCACTGACCATTCATGAAGCCGATACTAACTCTTTGTTGATCTCCCGCATTCAGTCACGTCCTCGACCGCGAGTGAGGCGCGAATGGGCCTCCACTGTGCGGCAGGACTCCAAATCCCGCGCGCCGATCTGAGTAATTGCCACATCAGCAACTTGCCGGGCATCGCACCGTGTGGCTCGCTCACTCGCGTTCCCTGCGAATAAGTGGGGACGCAGCTCGCGGGCTTACGCCGCGCTTCTTGGCGTGTCGTCCCTGCGGGACTCGATACCGGCTCATCGATCCCCGGACTTACGTCTTAGGGAAGAAACAGCAGGTTCCTCGTCGCTACTCTCTTCGGAACGACAAAGGATCGGGGACGGCGGAGAGAACGGATGGAAGGAACGGTGCGGCCTGCGATCCGCTGCGGGCTTCTTGGGTCGCCCTCCCGTTCGCAAAGCCAGCGGACGCGAGGTTAACTCCTCGAGCGCGGCAACGAATTCCGGACTCCCCAGCGGTCGGCCTGTGTGGGTGGAGTGGCGTAGCGCCTCCACCTCGTCCACTGCTTCCCCCGTCCGGGGACTGGCCCGACCCTTTCCCGCTCCACACGCTAAATCTGGGTTGGGGGCTGGCCCACCCTTTCCCGCTCCACACGCTAAACCTGGGTTGCCCCTTCCTTGCGTTGCTTGCAAGGGTGGGCATCCTCACCTCCAAAACAAAAGGCCGCCGAAACCACCGGCCGCCCTTCCTCCCTGACACCTGAGACCTGACACCTCATCCCCGCTATTCCCCTTTTTTTCAACGCCTTACACCCTCACCGCCGCCCCCAATTAATGCACCATTCCGCCGCTAAACCCCGAATTTCACCCTTTCATTGCCTTGTAGATGCCAAGATCGCCCGCTGTCCGTAGGCTAAAGTCAGTGAAAGTGTAGGCTGGCTCCGCGCCGGCTGAAGCTCCTAAAGGTTCGACCCAGGATTTACGGGACAGAGTCTGCATGTCGGACGACGTGGGAAATGCCTAGAGCCTGAAGCTCAAGCCCTAAAGCTTAGAGCCCAAAGTCTGGAGCCTGATTTTTCAATTGGAGAGAATGATGCACAAGCCGGTCAAGTATGTCGAGAAGGCAGTCACCATCGCCGCCACTGGAGCGTGGGCGATCTTCGAGCGACTCAACCGCATCAAGCCCAATCCGTCTCCAAAGCCGAAGTGGTCCGACAAGCCGCTGCTCAAGTCCTACGAGAAGTCGAAGCCGCCGCTGGGCTGGCCGCGCACCACCGACTCGCTCTGCCCCAAGTGTGTCCCGGAAATCCGCCAGCAGATTCTCGACGGTGAACTGCCCCACGAGATCCTGCTCAATGAAAAGGTCGGCGAGATCAAGGCGCAGATCGTCGAGCGCGACGGCAAAATCTTCATGGTTAAGGATTGCCCCAAGCACGGCCACTTCGAGGACGTGATGTCGATTGACACCGACTTCTCGCGTCACCTCGAAGAAGTATTCCCCGGCCGCGACATCCTGGCGCACAACGACGAGAAGCTGCATCACCACGGATCGTCGACGGTGAAGTACGGGCGCGGCTCGGTGCTGACCATCGACCTGACCAACCGCTGCAACATGATGTGCGACCCCTGCTTCATGGACGCGAACCAGGTGGGCTTCGTGCACGAGCTGACCTGGGAAGAAATCAAGACCATGCTCGACAACGCGATCACCATCAAGCCGCGCCGCCAGATGTCGGTACAGTTCTCCGGCGGCGAGCCCACGTTGTCACCATATTTCCTGGACGCGGTACGCTACGCAAGAAAAGTCGGCTACAACAGCGTGCAGGCCGCAACCAACGGAATTGAATTCGCGAAGAGCCTGGAGTTCGCGCAGCAGGCCGCCGAAGCCGGCATGCGCTACGCCTACCTGCAATTCGACGGCATCGGCAACGCCGCCAACGCCCACCGCAAAGTCGGCAACCTGTTCGACGTAAAACTCAAAGCCATCGACAACCTCCACAAAGCCGGAGTCGAAATCGTGCCGGTCGTTACGATCGTCAACGGCATCAACAACGAACAAGTCGGACGCATCATCAAGTTCGCGCTCGACAACCCGAAAAAAATCGGCTTCCTGAGCTTCCAGCCCGTAAGCTTCACCGGCCGCGACGAAGCCGTCACCGACGACCGTCGCCAGGCCCAGCGCTACACCCTCTCTCACTTGGCCCACGACGTAAAAAACCAAACCGGCCTGGGCGAACCCAGCCGCGACTGGTTCCCCATCTCTTTCATGGGCACGTTCAGCGACTGGGCCGACCTGATGCACGTCGAAGACAAAAACAACGATTGGGGCCAACTCTCCTGCGGTTGCCATCCGAATTGCGGGACTGGGATGGCGGTCATGATTGATAAGGAGACGAAGGAGGCGGTGCCGGTTACTGCTTTCTTGAAGGGGGACCAGCTCGCTAAGGATATTGCGAAGGTGAATGATGCGGCGCGCGGGAAATTTTTGACTATCTTCGGGATGGCGTTGTGCTTGA
>CAZXKO010000032.1:0-6658 GCA_964641665.1 uncultured Acidobacteriaceae bacterium | reverse complement strand
TGCCACATGCCGAAGTATCAGTCGCCGCAGATGCACTCACCCTTTACCGATCACCGCATTCGTATCGTTCGTGACACGAAGGTATTTCCCGATGAATAAGATTCGAGCCTAAGGGGAACTCACTCATGAGACTACGTTTCGCGGAAGTGTTTCGAGGCAAGCCTACAACTCTGGTCTTGTCGGCGGGAGTTCTATTTTGCTGCGTCCTGCTTTTCGCGCAGATGCCGACCCCCGACCCCAGCAAGAAGAGCAGCGAAGTTTACAAGAACGTGCAGGTGCTCAAGGACGTTCCGTCGGATCAACTCGTCCCGTCGATGAAATTCATATCTTCCGCTCTCGGGGTGCACTGCGAATACTGTCACGTGGAAAACGCATTCGATAAGGACGACAAGAAAACTAAGCAGACTGCCCGCAAAATGATGCAGATGATGTTCGCGATCAATGCGAACAACTTCGACGGCCATCAGGAGGTCACCTGTTATTCATGCCACCGCGGCAACCCGAAACCCCTGGCAATTCCGTTGATCTCTGAATCAAACCCGAAGCTCCTCAATGCTCCAGTTCCCGAACCGCAGCCCAATCCTCCCGATCTGCCCAAGCCGGAAGAAATTCTGCAGAAGTATGTGGCTGCCATAGGCGGAGCCGATGCCATTTCAAAGCTGAACAGCCTTAGCGAACACGGCTCGATTAACCTTGGCGGCCGCCAGTTTCAAATGGACGTGATGATCAAGTCGCCGAATCGAATTGCGACCATCACGCACTTTCCCGGCGCCGACAGCATTTCCACCTCGGACGGCAAGACCGGATGGATGCTTTTCCCCGGCAGCCCCGTGCGATCCATGACCGCCGCTGACCTGGATGCGGCCCGCATGGACGCCGACCTGCATTTCGCTTTAGATCTGAAAACTGCCTTTCCCGAGCTGCAGGTCGAGAAGAAAATCAAGATCGCCGACAAAGACGTAATTATGTTGGTGGGGAAACGTGCTGGAATGCCTCCCGTCGAACTTTATTTCGACGCAGAAACCGGCTTGCTGGTGCGGATGGTCCGCTACGAATCTTCCGCCCTCGGACTTAATCCCAACCAGATTGATTATTCCGATTACCGCGATGTTGCGGGAGTCAAGATTCCATTCCACTGGACATCGTCGTTTCCTACCGGGCGCTCCGCCGCGCAGATTGCAACTGCGGAAGCGAATGCTGCGATTCGCGACGATGTTTTTTCTAAGCCCTCGCCGCCGCCGCCTACCTCGCAGTAGGATTTCGTTCGCTTTACTGGTTCACGCCGCTGGCCAGAAATCCGCCGTCCACCACCAGCACGTGGCCAGTCACGAAGCTGGCCGAGTCGGATGCGAGAAAGACGGTGGCGCCGACCAATTCTTCAAGTTGCCCAAATCGCCCCATCGGAGTGCGTACCAGAAACTCTTTTCCGCGGCCGGTGCCGTCCAAAAGCGCTTTGTTGATGTCGGTCCGGAAAACGCCAGGGGCTAGCGCATTCACGCAAACCCCGTGCTTCGCCCACTCCACGGCCAGCGTCTTAGTCAGTGACACCACTCCTGCCTTGCTCGCGGCGTAGGCGGCAACCTCAAAGAATCCTCGTCCCGATGCCACCGAGGCTATATTGATGATCCTGCCATATTTTCTCTCGATCATCTTTCGCCCAAAAATCTGGCATGCGCGCAGCATTCCGCTGAGGTTCGTCTCCATGATTCCATCCCACTCGGCGTCGCTGACCTCAACACTCGGGGTGCGCTTAGTAATTCCCGCGCAATTCAGCAGAATGTCCACCTGCCCAAGCTCGGCCTGCACGGCCGAATGCAGCGCTTCAATACTGGCGCGCTCGGTGACATCCGTTGCAATCGCCAATGATCTCCGCTCGAGGCCGCGAATTTCATGCGTCACTGATCGCACCAGGTCCTCGCGGCGCCCGGTCGCCACAACGTCTGCTCCCGCTTCTGCGAGTCCCAGCGCCAGAGTCCGTCCGATTCCCGACGTACCGCCGATCACCACTGCGATTTTCGATTTCAGATCCAACCCAGGGTGTCCCATAGAAATATCACTTTCAAATCACAGAATAATAACAGCCCTGTGTAACTCCTCGGGTAGAAGCTCGGGCAAGAGTAGAAGAGCGGCTTCATGGCCGCGGTTTCGGCGCTTCAGCGCTGATGCCTTGACCCTCACGTGGAAGGGCGGCCATTCATGGCCGCGTGCGTTTCGGCCTTCGATTTACGAGCTCTAGCTCCGGCGCCCTTAAAGAGACTGTGTCACAACTTGCCGACTGGACAAAAAGTGGACGCATTATCTAGCCGCGACGCGGCGCAAGAAAAAGCACAAGCCGTGGGTACAAAGTGGAAAGAGCGCAAGCTGCCGAAGGTGCGAAGAGGTTGTACACAGTCTCTTAAAACCGGAGCCCGGTTCTCCTGAATTCTGAATCTACTTCAGTGTGTGCGTCGTCTAGTATTTATCCCGTCTCCGTTATGACATCCGGCCGTCCATCCCGGTTTATGCTGGCCTTCAATTTTGGGCTGGTCTATCTTTTCTGGGGATCAACTTATCTCGGCATCGATATTGCCGTCGAGCACATCCCGCCCGCGCTGATGTGTGGCTTGCGGTTCACCACCGCCGGCGTAATCATGCTGCTGTACTGCCTGTTACGTGGAGAAAGGCTTCGCTACAGCGCTCGTGAACTTTTGCAGTTGGCGGTCGTCGGCATTCTGCTGTTGATGGGCGGAAACCTCACGCTCTCATTCGCGGAGCTCTATATCCCCAGCGGCCTCGCAGCCCTGCTGCTGGCGATCACCCCTCTCTGGTTTCTGGTGCTCGATTCCATGCTGATCGGGCATCATCGCGTCTCCGGACGCGGCTTGGCCGGACTGGCGCTGGGTTTCAGCGGAACCATCATTCTGATCTGGCCGCAATTGACCTCAACCGGAGGCCTCGGCAATAAAGAACTGTGGTGGTCAGTTGCACTGATCTTCGGCTCTTTGTCTTGGGCCTTGGGATCGGTGCTGGCGAAAAAATGGCAATCCGGCCCGCCGACCGTCGCCACCACCGCTTGGCAGGTGCTCTTTGCGGGACTGGCGAATCTTGCCTTTGCCTTCTCGAAACATGATCTTGCCCGCGTCACCTGGACTCCCCGCGGCATCGCCGCGGTCGCTTATCTGGTGATCGGAGGCTCCCTCATTGGCTATACGGCTTACATCTATATTCTTGGACACGCGCCTACCGCCAAGGTTTCCACTTACGCCTACGTGAATCCCGTGGTTGCTGTCTTCCTGGGATGGCTGGTGCTGCACGAGAAAATTGACGGCTACATCCTTGCGGGCAGCGCGATTGTTATCGCTTCTGTCGTGCTGGTGACAGGCGCGAGCGTGAGGAAGAAGTCCGAACCACTGCAGATGGCCAGCACCGCAGCGGATTGAAGCCGCCGTTCTCCTGCTCACCACGATTGTCGCCTACATCTCCTGGATTCAATCGGATCTCTCCACAATTCAACGCTCTCTTCCAGTGATGTTGATCATGTTGTTGTGTGATGCGACGCACGGCCAGGCTTCCGACATTTGTCTCACAATTGTGACACTTAGAAGTGTTGTTCGTTTCGTGGATCCGCCACCAGACCAGCCATCGGGGGATACAGATATGGCCGAGAAAGAGTGTTCACATCCGCGCAGGAGGACAGGCGTCCTCCAATGCGATCTGTCGCGACCTTCCGGGGAAGGTTCTGGTTATTCAGCCGAACTCAGCCTGAGCATTTGCGAGCAGTGTGGTCAAATACAACTATATTGCGAATCCCACGAACTCGTCTGTAGCTGGCTAGCCAAAAAGAAGCTGGATGTAGAACCGGCATAATCGCGATAGTCCTGCTACAACCACCGCACCCTCAGTCCCAGAGCCAGTATCACACGCCCTTCACTCGCCCTTGCTGATTGCTGATTATTGGAGACCAGGTCGCAAGCAATTAGGAATGGACCAGCTTCTCAAGGCCGCTTTTATTGCGGATTACCAAGGTTGAACCTTTGATCTGCAGCAACTGCTTTTTCTTGAAGTCAGAGAAAAGGCGACTGACAGTCTCGCGCGTAGTACCGATCATCTCCGCGATTTCTTCATGAGTAAGCGTCAGCCGGATCTGGTTGCCGTTAATTTTTTCCGACTCCCAGGAAAGCAGTAATTTGGCGAATTTCTCCGCGGGCGACGTAGCCAGCCCCAGGGTGCGAATCTCCTCGTAGGCAACGTAATAATTGCGGCTGAGTTGCTCGGCCAGCCGGACCGCGACTTCGCCGTTCTCCCGCAGGAACTGCAGCAGGGAATCCCGCGCAATGAAGTTCGCCTGCCCCGGCTCAATCATCTCCGCCGTAACTTCATAGGGATGGTTGGAAATGGTGGCATTCAGCCCCAGCACGTCCCCCGGCTCGGAAATCTTGGTGATGATGGTTTTGCCTTCGCTGGAAGAAGTGGAGAGCTTGGCTTTCCCGGTGCACAGGACGAAAACTCCGCGCGGTCGCTGACCTTCAATAAATAACACCGCAGATTTGGGATAAATCGCGGTGGACTTAATGTCATTGAGTTTCTGCACTACCGGCAGGGACAGGTTGCAAAACAGGTGTTCCTCGCGCACCGGACAGGCTACGCAGTCATCGAGAATATTCAGTCCATATGGGGAACGCATGTCTGCACAACAAATTGTATCACTCCCGTATGTGATTGCGATCACGAGAAAGCGTGACGCAGCACATCGCGGGTTGCCACCCTCTCGTTACAAAATTGCCTTGCAGCATAAAGGTTTCTTACCCGATCGGAGGGGCAGCAATGGCAACCATCACAGAGACACCAAAAAACGCCGTCCTAGAACGCACTCCGGAGCGGCCAATTCCGCCAGTTCGGCCCGAACCACCGCTACAGGCTCCGGCCATTCCCGACTACCGGCCCTTGTTTTCGGACTGCCTGCTGGGTGAAACCGGGCTTGAGCGGAAACGCAAGACCGCTACAACTACGTTTTCCTTCATATTCCAATGCATTCTCCTAGGGATCATGGCCTTGCTGCCTCTGATGTTCACCGAGGCGCTTCCCAAGGGCCAGTTGCTGACCTTCCTGGTCGCACCCCCGCCCCCGCCCCCTCCCCCACCGCCGGCGGCGCCGACGGTCAGGGTAGTCCGCGAAACCGATCTCTCGAATAGTGGCACGCTGCGAACGCCCACGCGGATCCCCAAAAAAATCGAGATGATTAAGGAAGAGGACGCTCCTCCGCCGTCGCCGAGTGGTGGAGTAGTCGGCGGCATCCCCGGCGGAATTCCGGGAGGCCAATTGGGTGGAGTTATCGGCGGCATCATTGGTTCTACTTCCGTCGCCGCCGTTCCGAAATTGGAGCCGGTAAAGCGTATCCGCGTATCCCAGGGCGTAACCCAGGGACTGCTCGTGCACAGGGTTGAACCCCTATATCCCAAGATCGCACTCGCCGCGCGAATTACCGGCGTGGTGCAACTCAAAGCCATCATTGGAAAAGATGGAAATATTAAGGAACTGCAGACATTGAGCGGTCCGCCCCTTCTGGTTCCGTCTGCCATCGATGCGGTTAAGCAATGGCACTACAAGCCCTATTTGCTGAATGGAGAAGCGGTGGAAGTGGAGACCAGCGTCACCGTGACGTTCCAGCTAACCAGCTGAAACCCGGGCGAAGAGAGAGAGTTTCCGTAGAAGGAGAGTTTAGCCATGGAAAACGAACATAAGTACCGAGTCGTGGCCTGGTGGAGTTCGGGCAGAACTGGTCTGGCGAAAACCGACACCGCGCCTAACGCGATCCACTTCACGGCGCCTCCGGAATTTGGCGGAATGGAAGGGCGCTGGACGCCGGAGAGCCTGTTGCTCTGCTCGATAGCTGGCTGCTTCACTACCACCTTCCGCGCCATCGCAGAGTACTCCAAGTTCGAGTACGCCGATTTAGAAGTCCAGGTTGAGGGCACGATCAAGAAGGTTGAATCCGGCTACGCCTTCACGGAAATTTTTGTGCGCCCCAACCTGTCCATTACCAACGAAGCCGAACAACCCCGGGCGTTGAAATTGATGCAGAAGACGAAGGGACTGTGCCTGGTCGCTCGGGCCCTCTCGGTCGAGCAGATCTTTGAGCCTCGCGTTCAAGTCAACAGCCTAGCAACGGTTTGAAGGGCGCCGCGATCGTGGCCCGGCGCCAGCCAGACGTAGCTCCAAGAGGAAATGATGAAACCCAAGTTTAAGACGATGGATGCAAACGAGGCTGTAGCTAATGTTGCCTACCGCCTGAGCGAAGTGATCGCGATTTACCCCATCACCCCTTCTTCTCCGATGGGCGAGTGGGCCGACCAGTGGGCGTCCGAAGGCATGCCCAATCTTTTCGGGACGGTTCCGCACGTGGTTGAAATGCAAAGCGAAGGCGGAGCAGCCGGCGCAGTCCATGGCGCGCTGCAAACCGGATCTCTCGCGACCACCTTCACCGCCTCACAAGGCCTGCTGCTGATGATTCCCAACATGAACAAAATCGCCGGTGAGCTGACCCCGGTGGTCTTTCATGTCACCGCGCGCACCATCGCCACGCACGCGCTTTCGATTTTCGGGGACCACTCCGATGTGATGTTTTGCCGAACTACGGGATTCGGAATGCTCTGTTCCAACTCCGTCCAGGAAGCGATGG
>CAZXKO010000031.1:0-166164 GCA_964641665.1 uncultured Acidobacteriaceae bacterium | reverse complement strand
GTCTCATGAACCGCGGCGAGAGCGAAAACGATGCCGAAGAACGCGTCGATAGCGTGGATCGAGAACGTGCTGACTTTATTCAAAAGTACTTTAATGTGGCCTGGCCGGACCGTCCCATTTACCACGCGATGCTGAACACAGCCATCGGTGACGAGTGCACTACGAATATGATTCTAAGTCTCGCCCACACTTATCAGACAAGGTGCACTCCATGACAACCATTCAAGAGTACCGTTGTGAGATTTGCGGCAGGATCACAAATGATCCAGATCACTGGTTCGTGATCCAATGCTGTGACGCAGAGCTCACGGTTCATAAGTGGAATTCCAATGCTGCTGGCGCGCCTGGAGCCCGTCACTTCTGTGGAGAGGCACATGCTCAGGTCTACATCAGCCGATGGTTCGAATCGGTTTGCTCGCCGCCGAGAACGGAGTTTACGACACCGACATCAGTAGAGTCATAGTCTCCCGCTCTGGAAACAGCAAGCTTCCGAGAAGTTGGAATAGCCAGGGGCGGTGTTCGGTACTAAATAAGACGCAGTCCGATCTTCATCCAAGGAGTTCAAGAATGCGACCTGACATCGTGCCCGGTGGGACCTTCTCCGACTACGAACTGCCCGATCACACGAATACACCGCGCAGACTCAGCGAACTGCAGGGCTCTGACCCGCTGATCCTCACTCTTGCGCGCGGCCATTACTGCCCAAAGGAGCACCAGCAACATTTGGAGCTAGCCGCTTTCTACCCAAAGATTGCTGTTGCGTACACCCAAATAGCAACGATTGCCACTGATGACCACCACACCCTTCAGGAGTTCCGCGCGTCCGTGGGTGCTCAGTGGACCTTTCTCTCGGACCCCGATCGGAAGGTTCAGAAGGACCTCGACATCCGGGAGTACACCGACCCCGAGCACAATCCCATGATTCCGCACACGCTCGTGCTTAAACCCGGCCTGGTGATCCACAGCATATACAACGGCTATTGGTTCTGGGGACGCCCATCCGTCGTTGACCTCTGGCACGATCTGCGGACCGTCACGAGCCAAATCCGCCCAGACTGGGACTTGAGTACTCCTGGACTCCGCGAGGCTTGGAACGCAGGTGACTTCTCGCGCTTCCACGGCTGGAACAAGCGGGCCGTTTAAGTTCGGCTTCGTTCACCAATTGCAAGAACGGCTAACCGACACCTAGGCGAACGTCATGTGCTGGTCATAATTGTCACAACAATGCGGCCAGATTGAGTCACACAGAAAATGTCTTAGGCCTGATCGACAGGCCAGCAAGGTGTGCCGCAGAATGTGCCGTACGCTTCGAGCCCATGCGCGCCAATACGGGCTTTTTCGCTACTTCGACCAAGTGCTTCCGTGCGGGCTAGGTTGTGGGCAAGTGATTGATTTCAGATGGTGATCGTGGTGTGTGAGCCTGCTGAGGTGCGACAACTCTTAATCAGTAGGTTGAAGGTTCGATTCCTTCCGCGCTCACCATCTTTTCAATCACTTGGCGGCAACTGGGTGCTAGTGATCTTCTGATTATCCGGTTGCTTCAGCAAGCCCCAATGGGTAGTGTATTCAGCGTTGCCCGACCACCGTTCCCCAAGACGCTTCGTCAGTTTCAGACCGACTTCGCCACAGAGGAGGCTTGCCAGCAGTATCGGACCGCGTGCCGTTGGCCGGATGGGTTCAGTTGTCCGCGATGCGGGCACGAAAGAGCGTATGAATTGGTGAACCAAGGGCGTCACCAATGCGCCAAATGCCGGCATCAGGTTTCGTTGACATCCGGGACAGTCCTTCACCGGACCAAGATTCCACTGACCCACTGGTTCTGGGCGGCGTATCTGATGACCACTGACAAGCGTGGCGTGTCCGCGCTGCTTCTACAGCGTCAACTCGGTCTTTCCAGTTACGAGACCGCGTGGATGATGCTGCACAAACTTCGCCGGGCGATGGTGAATGCGGCTCGCGAGCCTCTGCGCGGCGAAGTAGAGGTTGATGACACGTGGGTTGGCGGCGAGCAAGCCGGGCTGCAAGGGAGCCGGCAACTCAAGGATCGACGAGCGGCTCTCGTTCTGGTGACCGTGGAAAAGCGTGGTCCCGCGTCCGGTCGAGCTCGCATGAACGTGATTCCCGACTTCAAGGCCAGCACGATAATTCCGGTACTTACCCGGAACGTTGCACCTGGTTCCACCATCTATACGGATGGCCTCAAAAGTTTCGCTGGTCTCGTTGAGGCCGGCTTTAAACATGTCGCTCGCATCCAGCCGCTCCGCTCGGAGCTACGCAAAGGTGCGAAGTCCGCCGTTCCACTTGCCAATCGAGCCATCGGCAACCTCCAGCAGTGGCTCATCGGCACCTACCACGGTGTGAGTAAGGCCCAACTCCAGGTATACCTCGACGAATTCGTCTTTCGGCACAATCGCCGCAAGACGCCGGCTGCCGCATTTCAGACCCTACTTGGTCTCGGAACCGGCCGCAAATCAACCGAGTATGAGCAGATTCGAGGAGCTAGAGACCTCAACCACAACCGATTGGGGGTTGCTGAAGCAACCGGATAATCAGAAGTGATCTAGTTCTTGGATTGCGGAGATTCGTCAGTGCTCGTCGGCTATCTGTCACCGAGTCTAGGAGCGGCGCTGCGCAGTCCACGCTTCCAGAAACCAAGTTGCGTCGTGTTGCGTCTACTGGAGGAAGGTACTGCGACACAGTCTAAGACTGCTTGATAGGCCGTTCACTGTTAGCGCCGATGTAAAAGGGAGCCACTATTGCCGGTTTGAGGGGGAGCCACGAGAAGTGAAATTAGGTTTCGGAGACAATACAACGTCACCGCGATTTGCGCAGGGGCCGACGACCGCGTTTTTGCAAAGCGCGCTGACTCCTACAAGCGAGTACCCTCCAGCGCCCAACGCCCAAACGAGCATCCGTTGCAACGCAAGCACAGACTCATGCCCTTGTGTCCTGGGTCGATCCCTATGGCCTACTCTGGCGGGCTCTATGCCGCGCAGATGTGTAGTTGGCCGTCGATCCCGAACAGACAAACCGAAGGGTAAGTAGTCAGACTTGCGTGGCAGCGGCACAACCACGGCAGCGCCGTAATGATTCCTAGCAGAAATTGCGCGCAACCCGCAACGCAATTTAGAAACTGTTGTAGAGTTCTTACTGCGTCTCCGTCGACCGGGGCTCTCTCGGGTGGATCACTGGCTCCGGCCCACACCGGCGAAAATGGCTCCCATTATCACCGGCCCTGACACCCGCCAATCCAGCACTGACAAACTGCCTGCCCTCAAGGACCGCTCCCACAGCGAGTAACAGGTCACTTCCGGCATGTGCTTTAACAACGTAGCCCAGTGCTCCCAAGGCAAGGGCTTCCTCCACTACGTCGGCAGAAGATTCTTGGCTGACAAAAAGTATTTTGGATTTGGGGGAGAGCTTGCGGATTCGTCGAGCGGCTTCAATTCCATTCAGTGTAGGAAGTCCTAGGTCGAGCACAATCAAGTCCGGCTGCAGTTCTTCGGCTTTCTGAACCGCTTCTAGCCCATCCCATGCTTCGGCGATGACCTGCAATTTCAGGTGCTTCTGGAGCGTCGTTGAGACGAAACGCCGGAACGGGTCGTAGTCATCCACCACAAGAATCCGAGCGGTTGATCCTTCCAAGGCAGTCCCCCCTCATAGTTCATAACCCCAGTCTCCGAGGATAGTTGCTGAACTGGAGGTTATCGGTATCGCAAGGAACCGTCACCGTTGAGGGTCTACGGATCGGGGGCGGAAGGATGCGAAAAAAACGATCTAACAGCGCCGGACACTAACAATCTACCATAGAACTCGTGCAACGGCTTGGGGGAGGCATTGGCGCGACCCCTCTCGAACCATGACTGAAAAGGCTTGAGTTCTGCCAAACCGACATCAGAATTCGGAATCTATCGAGAACTGTTCGATCCGCTGGTTGACTCCGGTTGCAGCTTGAAAAGAACGAGGGTATAACAATGTGCACTTGGCCTTGGGCGGTGTCAGCCTGGATGGGCGTCTCTCGCCATGGGGAAACCTCACGAGTCCTATTCAGGAGACGGCGGAAGTTATGGCATGCAAGTCGTGTGGATCAGGCAATCAGCGCGAGTTGGGTGCGGAGGTCAACCTCCATTTTCCCGGACGGGAGGCTCTGGACAAGCCTGCTGTCTTGGTATTCCCGAAGCTTTTGGTCTGTTTGCGTTGCGGTTTCACGGAGTTCACCATTAAAGAAATCGAGTTGCATCGACTCGAAGAAGGTGCTGCGGCGTGACGTTTGAAAGCCTTCTGACCGGGAATAAACGACTGAATGCTCAGCCAGATTTGTTGGAAAATGTGTCTGTCCATCCCGCCCTTTGCGATGCATGTTCACTGAAATTCTTCGCAGCGTGATACCTCAGAGATATCGTTCAGCTGTCTCTCCTCGCTTCCTGCTTAGTGCTCTGGGGCAACGACAGGCCAATCGCCCGGCTGCAAGAATGAAGGGTTATGAAGAACGAGAAACTCAAGTCTACGACTGTTCGCTTTACGGACTCAGACCTGCATCTCATTGAGTGCCTTCAACAAAAGCTCGGACTCGGTATGATTCACATCATTCGACTCGCCATCAGGCGTTTGGCCGAAAGCGAGGATTTACTGCCTTCCCTCTCCATCCCTAAGAAGCGTTAGGAACACGCAAGGTGTGCCAAATTGAGCGAAAGAACTGAATGTGATCTCGATCACAGAAAACCACAGAGACGATAGCATTAGTTCTCCATTGCCGAAGCACATCGGAAGAATGCGGTTGAAAGACGGACATGCCGCGCCTGGGAAGAACCGGACGATGAGTCGTGCGTTCTGGGTGCCTGTGGCAGGCGGTTGCTGGCGGATCGACTGTCAGCGGAAAAGTCCCACAGTCACGGTCTTTGGAGATGCCGCTCAGAATTGACCTCCCCGCCTTTCTGTTAGATATTGTGACGAATGGACGCTGAAAAGACCATCGCTGAAATCGAGCGGCTAGAACGCATCTTCGCAGTGCCGGACACTCGACCGGTGAGCCTGAGTGATCTCACGGCTGCGAATCGCAGTCACGACGATTTGCTCGCGCACAGCCCTTGGTTTCGGCTCTGGCAACGGTATGGGGTTTGTTGCCGCTCGTGACTCAATAGCCAGCTTCTCGCGCAACATTGTCATGGCGCTTGAGGAAGCCCGCAAACGCAACCTGTTGACGGTGGCGCTTCTAAATCGGGCGAAGGGATGGACGACTTCGCGAAATTTCGTCACGGGCCGTCTATTGGAGTTGCGCGGAACTCCCGCGTTCTGACTCAATTCGAAGCCGGCGGCCGAGACGTCTCCGCATAAGAATTCACGCCGAGTCTCGGCGCGATCACAAACCCGATCTTTGATACAAACGCCAGCATCAAGGAATCGCCAGCGTCAGGAAAGCCGCTGGACGCGTTAAGCAATCGCATCCACCGGCTGAAGTGATTCGCTCTCCGGTTCGGCATCCCCCTCCGCGAGCGCGACGTGCGTTTTCGCTACGAACACGTAGATCGAAGGAACGACGAACAGGGTAAATGCCGTTCCGATGATCATCCCGCTGACCAGCATGATTCCGATGCTGTTGCGGGCTCCAGCGCCCGGACCCTTCGCCAGTACCAGCGGGAAGTGACCGACAACAGTGGCCGCCGTGGTCATCAGGATCGGACGCAAGCGCGTTGTGGCCGCTTCAATCACCGCGACAATCTTGGTCTTTCCAGTTTCCTGCAGATGGTTGGCGAACTCCACAATAAGGATGCCGTTTTTCGATACCAGGCCGACCAGCGTGATCAACCCGACCTGGCTATAGATGTTCAGCGTAGTCAGTCCCAGGAACGAGAACATCAGCGCGCCCGAAATCGCCAACGGAACAGAGCCCACGAGAATAATGAAAGGATCGCGGAAGCTCTCAAACTGTGCCGCCAGCACCAGGTAAATCAGCACGGCGGACAGGAGGAAGGTACCGAGGAATTTGCTGCCTTCGACGCGCAGCTGGCGCGATTCGCCGGCGTAGTCGACGGTGAAACCCTGAGGCAGGATCTGCCTGGCCTGTTGTTCAAGAAAGCTCAGCGCCTTGTCGAGCGGCACATTGGGCGGGATCACGCCTTGAATCGTGACCGCGTTCAGCTGCTGGAACTTATTCAGCTGTCGCGGTTCCGTCGTGGCCTTGAGCGTGGCGAAGGTCGAAAGCGGCACCAGTTTGTTGTCTGATCCGGTAACGTAAATCTGTTCCAGTTGGCTGGGCGTCAGGCGATCGACGCGCTTGATCTGCGGAATGACCTTGTAACTGCGGCCCTGGATGCTGAACCGGTTGATGTAGTCTCCGCCCAAAAATGTGGCCAGGTCCTGACCGGCCTGGGTCAGGTCGACGCCCTGGGACCGCAGCTTGTCACGGTTAAAGACGACTTCGGACTGGGGCTGGTCGAATTTCAGGTCGGTGTCCGCGTAAATAAAGAGGCCACTGGCGAAGGCTTTTTGCACCAATTGGTTGGCAAACTCGCTGAGCTGTCGGGGCTCGGCGGCAGATACGACGACGAACTCCACCGGGAAGTTTCCGCCGCCGGGCAGCGGTGGCGGGGTCAGCGGGATCACGCGGATGCCCGGAATTCTGGACAACGGCGGGACAGTCGCGACCAGGAGCTGTTGCGCAGTTCTCTTGCGCTGGCTCCAGGGTTTGGTCACCATGCCACCGAAACCGCCGCTCGGCGAGGTGATTTGAAAAATGCTGTCACTCTCGGGAAACGAGCGATAGACGTCGTACACCTCCTGGGTGAACAGATTCGTCTGATCGATGGTTGCGTTTGCGGACGACTGGATCACCCCGAATACAACTCCCTGGTCTTCGGCGGGTGCCAGCTCCCGCTGCGAGAACATGTAGAACGGGACAATCAAAGCGACGACGATTGCCCATACGACGAGAACCACTGGCCTGTATTGCAGCGTTCCCGTAAGCAGGCTCGAATAGGTGGTACGCACTTTCTCAAAAGCGCGGTTTACCAAGCCGGCAAACCCGCGCTCGGTATCACCGGCGCGCAGCAGCCGAGAGCCCATCATGGGCGAGAGAGTCAGTGCAACCACTCCGGAGACGATGACCGCACCTGCCAGCGTGAAGGCGAACTCGCGAAACAAAGCACCCGTCAAACCACCCTGAATCCCCACGGGCGCGTAAACCGCAGCCAGCGTGATGGTCATAGCGATAATCGGACCGACCAACTCGCGGGCCGCATCCATGGCTGCTCGTATGGGAGGCTTGCCCATGTGAAGGTGGCGTTCCACGTTCTCCACCATGACGATCGCGTCATCGACGACCAAGCCAACAGAGAGCACGATCGCCAGCAGCGTCAGAAGATTGATGGTGAAGCCCGCCACCAGCATCAGGAAAACGGCGCCGATCAGGGAAACGGGGATGGCGACAATCGGAATAAGTACCGAGCGGAACGAACCCAGGAACAAGAATATGACTACGATAACGATGATGAGGGTCTCGCTCAGAGTGCTCAAGACCTCGTTGATGGCGTCTTGAATGTAGGCAGTCGAGTCGTAAGGAATGCCAGCTTTCATGCCTGGCGGCAATTGCGACTGAATCTCGGGCAGCGCTGCGCGCACTTTCTTGATCACCTCAAGAGAGTTGGCGGTCGGCAGCACCCAGATGCCCATGAACGTCGCCGTCTCGCCATTGAAGCGAACATCCTGCTCGTAGTTTTGGGCACCCAGTACCACGTCCGCAATCTCGCCCAGGCGAACGACCACGCCCTTGTCTTTTTTCACGACGAGCTGGCGAAATTCCTCGGGCGTGCGCAAATCGGTGTTGGCAATCAGGTTCACCGACACCATAGAGCCCTTCGTCTGTCCGAGGGCCGAGAGATGGTTGTTCTTCGAGAGTGCATCGCGCACGGTGGAAGCGGAGATGCCGAGTGCCGCCATCTTGTCGGGCTTCAGCCAGATGCGCATCGCGAAGGTGCGGTCGCCGAGGATGTCGGCGCGCTGCACGCCATTGATCGCGCTTAACTTCGGTTGCACGACTCGGGTCAGGTAGTCGGTAATCTGGTTCTGATCAAGATTCGCGGAAGAAAAGCCCAGGTACATGGCAGCAAACTGCTGGTCCGCCGTTTGCAGATCAATCACCGGCGCCTGGGATTCCGGCGGCAAGTCGTTGCGCACCTGCGCCAGCTTCGCCTGAATTTGCGTGAGAGCAGCGTTGGTATCGTAGTTGAGCTTCAGGTGGACGGTGATCGTGCTGAGGCCCTGGGCGCTCGACGATTCCATGTAGTCGATGCCATCGGCGCTGGCGATCACGCGCTCCAGCGGCGTGGTGATGAAGCCACGGACCAAGTCGGCATTCGCGCCCACGTAAACCGTGGTGACCTGCACTACCGCGATGTCGCTGCGGGGATACTGGCGCACGCTCAACGAACGAATCGACTGCAGGCCCGCGATGAGGATGACCAGATTTACGACAATCGCGAGGACCGGCCGCTTGACAAAAAGATCGGTGAACTTCATTTGGCTGTCCTCGACTTAGCTGTCCTCGGGCTTGGGGGTCGGATTGTTTTCGGGCTGGACTTTGTTGTTCACTTGAACGGCAGCTCCGTTGCGCAATTTGAATACGCCCGAACTCACCACTTCGTCTCCCGGGTTCAAGCCGGAGACGATGCCGACCTGGTCTCCACGGGAACCCTCGACCTTCACGAACTGCTGGCGCACTCCCCGGTAGCTGTTGCCTTTCTGGTCCTTGAGGCTCGTCACCACGTAGACGGAGTCGCCGTATGGAGCGTAGCTGATCGCAGACGCCGGCAGAGAAATGACCGGCCGGCTGTCGCCCAGGGGCAGATCTACCTGGACGAACATGCCGGGCCGCAATCGCCCCCCAGGATTCGATAAGGTGGCCTGCACCTGTATGTTCCGGGTGCCTTCATCGACGATTGAATCGATCGCCGTCACGGTACCATTGAATCCCTTGCCGGTTAGACTTTCAGTCGTCACGCGCAACCTGCGGCCGACCGGCACCTGACCCGCGGCCTGCTGCGGCACGCCGACGTTGACGTAGATCGGGTTCAGCGACTGAAGAGAAACGATAGCGCTGCCGGCGGAGAGATACTGTCCGAGGTTGATCTTGCGGATGCCCAGAATTCCCGTAAACGGCGCACGGATAGTCTTGCGTTCAATGGTGGCACGGATTTCGGCCACATTGGCTTCGGTGGACTTTTGCTGGGCGGTCGCCTGGTCGAAATCCACGCGAGAGATTACACCCTCAGTAGCGAGCTTCTGACTGCGCTCGAAATTTACGCGAGCCAGGTCACGCTGGGCCTCCAGAGCTGCCAATTGGGCCCTCTCCTGCCGCGTATCCAGTTCGATCAATACGTCACCGGCCTGAACAGCTTTGCCCGAATCAAAATCGATCTTGGCTACCGTTCCCGGAAGATCGGCGCTGACTGTGACCCCATGAACCGCCTCCATCGTGCCGATCACGCTCATGGTCGCTGGCCATTGTTCTCGTTGGACCACGACCGTCGTAACCGCCTCGGGCGGAGGCTGAAACGCGGCAGCATGGACAGCGGTCCCAACCTGCTTGAACTTTATGAAACCCAAGGCAGTTAGGAGGACTGCCATCACCCCCAGTACCAGAAACAGTCTTTTTGTCATGTCTTTCCCCTAGAGGTTGCCCCAGAATTCCGTAGACCATTGGATTCATCAGCCATCGGGAAGGATTCTGGCAAATTCCCCGTTGCCAGGGACCATGCGCAAAACATTGACGCTTTGTGGAGGTTAATGTTCATTTTCGTCTCAAACTGCAGCTTGCCCACGCCTTCGCTCCAGATGCATTCCCACGGACCGTCCCGTTGCCGCTTCACCATCTATCCTTAAGAATTATTAGTTACTGTTTATTGTTGTTGCAATTGTTGCGCGGTTTCAGGTCACCTTCGGTCCTACATGTATGGGTCGAATGTGGGGGGGTGAAATCGACAAGTAAAGAAACCGATGTTACAAATCGGATTCCGCCCTAATTCGCTGGCAAAGCCCGCCGAACTAGCAGAATGAACTGTTGTGGGTTGCAAAGTCGTACGGGTTTTGCGTGCGGGAGGGCCGCCCTCCGGCTAGTGGGCCGAGGGTGCGGACGAAGCAGATCCTTCGGGCGGGGCCGCTAAGCCGCGGGCTTTTGCAATCGATATAGGATCTCTCCAGCGCGTGGAATCAGTTTGATCCCTTCAGCCTCACGCCCCTGCCAGTATTCTATCCTTATTTTATTAGGATCATGGTAGGCGAGGTTCATCCGGCGGCAGTGCTCCTCCGGAATGCCGGTGGCGAGTGTCACCCGAATCCGCAAAGCCTCGTGCCCGGTAGTCTCATCGTACGTGCCTTGTCCCACAAGGTGGGTTGAGTGCGCGATGACCCCGCGAGGAATGCCGGCAAACCGGTTCCATTGCTTGAGGAAGTAGTCGCGGCAGTGGTAGCCAATCTTCTCGAGGAAGAGACCGTGGGTGTAGCTGAACTCAGTGATGTGCGGCGCGTAAAGAATGATTTCCCCGCCCTCTTCGATCGCGGGTTCGACCTTGTACATGCCCTTGGCGCCGGTCCAGATGTCGTCGTACATCGTGGGCAAGACGGAGAGCACACGTCGAAACGGGCGATCGACCCACTGGATGTGTTTTCGTGAGGAGAGCTCAGCCGCCCTCTTCCAGGCCGTGCATGCGGGACCGAAGAACATTCCGGCGATGCCTTCCTGTGCCAGAACCAGGGCAAGGCATGCCACGGGGACGGTTACCTTGGCGGCCGCTCGGTCAATCAGCTCCCGAACTGGCGTGCAGCCGGTACCGATCAGGTGATAGCTGCCGAGCAGCGCGCCTAGCCAGTGTGTGTGGTCGATCATTTCCCCGGTGCTCACGCCTGGGAAGAGATACTTGTTTCCCCCGGAAAACCCCACCACTTCATGCGGAAACACCGGGCCACAAATCAGGACCTGGTCGTAATCGAACAGCATTCGGTTGATCTTGATGAGTATGGGATCCGATAGAAGTCCTCCAGACACTTGCGCGACTTCATCGGAGGGGATTGTCCCCAGATCCGCGAAGGTGCCGGGAAGATCCCATCGGTGGTTGAAGACTCGGGCTTTGCCACAAATTCCGTCGACAACAGGAGAGCCGATAAGCCGCGTCAGCTGCGCGTCGTTCATCCTCGGATGAGTGCCCAGGGCGACCAAGTAGTCCAAGGCGGTCGCGCTCTCTCCGATCTCTTGCTGTAAGAGTTGGAACATCAGGG
Source organism: uncultured Acidobacteriaceae bacterium (assembly GCA_964641665.1). GTDB lineage: Bacteria > Acidobacteriota > Terriglobia > Terriglobales > Acidobacteriaceae > Gp1-AA133. The sequence continues at coordinate 154,896 of CAZXKO010000031.1, read as the reverse complement.
GCATCGGCATGGTACGCGTGCCGTCGGGAATAATGGTCAGCACGCGCTTACCGGCTACCTGGAGTTCAGCTGCGGCCTGGGCGACGATCTCGCGGACTTCGTCACGTGCCAGAACACCATCCGCCGCACTTTTGCCGATTGTCATTTGTGCCTTATCCGGCCCACCATTCCAATTCTTCCTCTGGGGGCAACAACGAAGTGGGCCCTAGAATTCCGGCATGATCGCTCGCGCTTCCTCGAGGGTGAGCCGGCGCTTTTGACGATACGACAGGTTGCACATGTGCGCCGCGACAGCGGAGCGGTATCCGAGTTCGACCGGTGCATTCGGAACCTTGCGGCTCCGGATGCAGTCCACCCAATTGGCGATATGATTTTGGGAGGAGGATTCGCCGGTGAGCGGCACGCCGTGCGGACGATTTACTTCTTCCGGATAATAATGAACGCTCTCCTCGGACTTGCCGCCGACCATGTCGTTGGCGCCGGCCACATACTCGATGGTGCCGTCGCTGCCCAGGATCCTTTGCCCTAGACCGTAACGGCTGTTGCTGAAAGTGGATTGCCACGTAACCACGACTTCATTGGAGAAATCGAGGGTTACAGCAATCGTGTCGGGAACCTGCCGGCCATCTTTCTCAGAGAATACCCCGCCCGACATGTAGGCGGCGGTGGGGAGCGGTAGGTCGAGCACGCTCATGATCCAGGCGATCTGGTGGATCATGTTTTCTGTGATGTTGCCTCCCGAGAACGTCCAAAACAGGCGCCAGTTGAGAAATTTGAAAGGATCGAAGGGCACATCCGGGCGGCCGTTGAGGAATGCTTTCCAGTTAACGTTCTGCTCGGTGCAATCGGAGGGGACAGGGCGAACCCATTGACCTGTCCCGTGCGGCGTGTTGCGGCTCATCCATGACTCAACATGGGTGACTTTGCCAACCATGCCTCCCGCAATCCACTTCTTCGCGTCGACAAACGGACCTTCACTTTCATGCTGTAAGCCGACCTGGATGACGCGGTCGGATTTCCTGGAAGCCTCAAGACACTGCTCCGCCTCCGGAATCGACCAGCTCAACGTCTTTTCAGAGTACAGATCTTTTCCGGCCGCGAGTGTGTCCAGGAAATGCCGGGCATGAATATGCAATGGAGTTGCGACCAGGACGCCGTCAATGTCTTTGCGATCGAGAACCTGGCGATGGTCGCCGAAGGTCTCTAGGTTCGGGGCGAGCTTTTTGGCTTCGTCGAAGCGGCGGGTGTAGACATCGGCAACGGCGACCACTTGAAGGCCCGGGACCGCGAGTGCTTGGCGGAGAAGTTCTTGCCCACGCGATCCGATACCGACAATCGCGACCCGAATCCGATCGTTGGCACCCAGCACATCTGCGGTAGGATACGCGAGGAACGCCGCGGTGCTCGCGGCTCGCTTGATGAAATCACGCCTCGTGTTTGGCATTGCGACGGTCTCCAGATATTGAGAAGTGTGGTGTAAACATCTCGGTTGACGATTTAGAGTGCTCCAGCTTGTTCCAGCGCCGATTTCATGCCCGCCCAACTCTGGATCGTGGAAGCTTCGGCGGTCCCGGCGCCACGCCAGTGGGTTTCGAGGCTCACGACGTGATGGTAGCCATCGCGCTTCAGGGCTCTGTATTGGCCCACCCAGTCGATCATCCCCTTACCCATCGCGGCCCATTCGTAGCCGTCCGTGGTTTTGACCGTATCTTTACAATGGCAGTGGCCAATGCGATCTTTTGGCAGAAGATTATATCCGTCGGGGTACGGCTTTTCGCCGAGAGTAGCGGCGTTGCCTGGGTCCCAATTCAGCATGAAAGAGCGGGAGGGAACGCCGCTGAGGACCTTGGCCGCTTCCGCTCCGGTGGCGGTATTACAGGCCGCTTCGTTTTCGAGAATCAAGATAAGCCCTAGCTTACCTACTTTTTCTGCCGCCTGCTGCAACGTGTCGTTGATTGCCTGCCGATGTGGACCTTGGTCGTCGAGGCGCCAGAAATCGAAACAACGAATGCGATCGGTGGAGAATTCCTTGGCTAGCGCAATCGCGCGGTCGAGCACCTCACCTTGCTGCTCGTAAGTGAAGTTCGCGTTGAATTGGTCGTGCTTGGGGCTGAATTTGGATTTCGGCGCGTTAGGCCAGTCCACCTTGAACAGTGGGCTGGCGATGTCGGTGACGCGCAGGTTGTTCTTCCTCAGGATGCGCTTGGCCTCGGCGATTTCGTTGGCATCGAGGCTGGCGATGTTCTTATCCCACATGCTGCGAAGCTCCAGCCACCCCATGCCGAATTGCTGTGAAGCGACTTCGCAGGCGTGGCCAAAGTCCTGAGATATCTCGTCGTTGATCACGGCAATCTTGAACGGCGACTTCGTAAGCTCAGTAGAACTGGACATGGACATCGGTCTTGGGGCTGAAGCTGAAAGGCGCGGATTGACGGCAGCTACTGCACCGAGACCCACGATAAATTCACGACGCGAAAGCTGTGATCGCATTGCTCTCTCTCCTTGCGATATTGGCGATGGCGAACCTCATGCGCAGGCAATTCCCCCCATCGATACCCTGGTTGTTCCCGCAATTATCGCCTGCTCAACCCTAGCGATGAGGTCCAGCAGCATTTAGTCCCTCAGCGATCTGTAACTCACGAGCAGCTTCCTCCCGTTGCCCGCTGGCTTTCAGCGCTTCAGCCAAATCGTAGTGCGCACCGGCATCTTCCGAGTTCCATGCCACCACGGCTTCGAACTCGCGCACCGCGGCCGGCCAGTCCTGCGATTGTTTGGCCATCTGACCCAGTTCGCGGTGGGTCTCCGTAAGGGCCCGGAGCCAACTGCGCTGCCTTTGCGAAGAGGGATGAAGCTTGCGTCTTGTCGCCTCTGGCTTCGAGCAAGAGTGCCAGCTGCAAGTATGCAGCCGGATCGCGGGGATTCAATTGCAGCACACGCTGGAAAGCGGTTTCAGCCTGGCTCGATCCGCCGGGAGATTTCGAGAGCGCCAGTCCCAGCTGGTAGTGAGCTTCCGCGAAGTCAGGACTTAAGGAGCCCGCCTCCTGCAACTCTTTGATCGCCGTGGTGACATTACCCTTCTTTATGTGGGCTTGCGCCGTCTCCACCAGAATCATGGCACGTCCGTTGTCAGCGTTCGCTGCGTTCATGTTCTGTATTTCAGCTAGCTCTTCTTTGGCATCTTCTTTGCGACCGGTTCTCTGCAAGGCTTGGGCCAGCGTGGCGTGCGCATCGGCAAGGCCGGGGTTCAAGTGGATTGCTGTTTGGAAACTATCGATTGCACCAGGCTGATCGTTCATTTTGAGAAGCACTGTTCCCAGGAGTTGATGGCCCTCGGGGTCGTTTGGGAGTTCGACCACGGCGAGACGAAGTTCGTTCGCAGCCGATGAAGGGTCTTCCATCTCCCGCAAGACCAACCCAAGCGAGCGGTGGGCTAGCGTATGTTTCGGATCGAGCTTCAAGGTTTCGCGAAATTGAGCGCCGGCCGGGTCCATATCTCCTTTGAGCCTGCAGGGCGAGACCTAGATTGTACTGGTACTCGGGATTGGAAGGGTCGAGATTGACGGCTTTCTGCAGATTCTCGGTGGAGAGAACGAGGTCTCCACGGTCGGCCATGGGGTCGGCCATGGTTTGGCCGAGGGCAAAGTAGACTCTGGGCTCTCTTGGAGCGAGCTGTTGGCAGTTTTAAGCTCCTCCAGAGCCTGGTCCAGATCCGTCCTTTTGCCTGAGGCAAGGGTTGGTGTGCATCCGAGAGCAATCGGCGACAGCCTACACCAACATTGTGCTCGGCGGCCAGGGTGTCCAGCATCGCACATGTCCGACTGATCGACAAAAGGCAGCCAGAGGAAAGGAGTAACTCTGCACATAGGTGCTGTTGCGATCGGTGGAAGAGAGTCTGCTATGATGCCGCCAAAAGTGGAGTCACTTAGCGCAATGCAAGGCGAACCGAAATGCGTCATGAGCTCTTTCCAATTTCGCCGATGAAGGATTAGATCTGATGTAATCGAGGAGATGCCTGATGTCCGTCACTCGACGTGAGATGTGTCTGATACTGCCAAGCGTGCTTCCCATTGCAGTCGGGCTGCAGACCTCCACCCAAGACGCCTCGTTACCTTCGGCGGCCTTTGCGTTCGACCAAGCACCCATGCACGTTGCGAACAACAATGCCCAGATCCGACTGATGATGAGGGGCAAGCTAGCTACGGGAGAAGGCCTGGAGGTGCATGAAACCACGCTGCCCCCGGGTGGCTCGCCCACTGCCACTACCCATCATCATCCGCACTCGGAGATGTGGTTAATCCGGGAAGGAACGATTGAGCTCACAGTGAATGGAAAAACCTACCGTTGGGAGCCAGGCTCGGTCGGTTTCGTCCGCTCCAACGAGGAACACGGGATACGCAACGTTGGTGCGTCTGCAGCTGTGTATTTCGTGGTTGCTATCGGCCCGGGAGCTGAGCTTCAGCAGTAGATCGGGAATAAGCCTGCTGGGTGTTAGCTCGGCCAATGTCGCAAGTCCGTACGCGCGGTTGCTAAGTGTCTCATGACGATTCACGTCGGCCTCATCGGCGGAGGGAACATCACGGATACTCACGCACGCGCAGCCCGTGCGATTCCAGGCGTCGAAATCGCCGCTATCTACGGAACCAATACGAGCCGGGTTGCGAGTCTATGCCGTGAATACGGTGGAAAGGCCTACCAGGACCTCGAAGCATTCCTGAGACATCACCCAATGGAGATGGTCGCAATCGGAAGTCCATCCGGGTTGCACGCCACCCATGGTATCGCCGCGGCCCAGCGCGGTCTCCACATCATTACCGAGAAGCCTATCGACATCAACACCGAGCGCGCGGACGCTCTTATCGAGGTCGTAGATCGTGCGGGGGTGAAACTGGGCGTGATGTTCCAGGACCGTGTCAAGCCGGGAGTCCGTCAACTAAAGGACTGGGTGCTTGGGGGACGCCTTGGCAAGCCACTTCTGGCGGATGCGCGCGTAAAGTGGTACCGACCCGCGGAATACTATGGAGCCTCGCGCTGGCGCGGGACCTTAGCACTTGATGGTGGGGGCGCATTGATCAATCAGGCCGTGCATACAGTGGACCTCCTGCTCTGGCTGCTGGGGGATGTAGTTCGAGTGCAATCCCGTACGTCCAGGGCGCTCCATGCGATTGAAGGGGAAGATACCGCGCTTGCAATTCTGGAGTTCAGGAGTGGGGCGCTCGGCGTTCTGCAGGCGACAACTGCGGCTTACCCGGGATATCCGCGGCGGCTGGAGATTTCCGGATCGGAGGGCACAGTGATCTTGGAGCAGGACCAAATTCTGTCCATCGACTTACGCACGGCACTAACCGGCGACGGCGAACGAACCACGTCCGACAACAATCAGAGTGCGTCGTCCGCCGTGGTTAGCGACATTCGTGGTCATCAGGCTCTCTTTGAGGATTTTCTTCGTGCGATCGAGCAAGATGGTACCCCCGTGTGCGATGGTCGGGAGGGCCGGCGAAGCGTCGTCCTGATCGATGCCATCTACCGTGCTGCTAAGTCCGGTGGCACCATCGATATTCCGGTCTGAAAGCGCCCACTACACGCAGCCCAGCCGCCGGGCGCAGTCGCGCAAGATCTGTGCTTCCCACTCGGGTCGTCTCGGATTGTCCGGATGCACCGCGTCGGTTGGAATTGTTCCGAGCAAATGCAGGAACACCGCAGCGGAATGCTTGTACGCGGGGACAGGGTCGCGAAAGGCCACGTTGCCAAGATATTGCAGGGCATCCGCAAGGGCGTAGTAGCCAGGATCGCCGGACTCCCAAAGTCGGTCGCGCTTAGCGAACTGCTCCGGTATGAACCCAGCCAGGCCGAGCAAGTAATCCGAGCCATATTCGAGCATGTCGATGCCTAGGTCGTTTCCCGTATAAATGCGAAAGTCTGGCCGGTGTGCGTCGCGTAGCTCGAGGCGACGGAGTTCGACCATCCGATCCAGGGAAGAATGCTTCATCCCTTTGATCTCGGGAATGTCCATCAGTCGACGAACCGTTTCTTCATCGAAAATTTCACCACTGGCTGCAAACATGCTGCCCAATTCAAAAGCCAAGACGTGCGGATAACCTTGGCATGCCGCTTTGTAGGTCGCTGATTTTTCCTTCGCCGATTTGCCATGCATTCGGGCAGTCTGAAACAGAATCGGAATACCGCCAGCTTCTAGGATCAAGTCGACCTGCTGACGATACAGGGTAACGAGGTCGCCGGTTTGATTCTCAATATAAGCACCGGCGACGAACGGAACACTCTTCCCTGGATTCTCGCTTGCAAGGGCTTCTCGCGTCCAACGCAATACATCGCGCTTCTCGGTTTCGGTGAGGTAGTTCACATAGCCGGTATCCATGTTGACCGCGTTCATCAACCCAGCACGGTGAGTTGTCACTAAGTGTTGTTGGAATGCATCAATGGCTATTCTTCCATCTGATCTGTACGGCAGCAATGCAGCGGCGATGCCATGGACCTTGCGACGAAGCTTGCGCCGCGTCATGAGCATGTCAAGCGTCATGCTGGGATCCCCGGACTGCAAACACGACGGTTCGTGGTCAGTGTCTCTTCGCGGCACCCAGCTTCTCCATCAGTTCGGAATCTTTGTAGAAACTGTCCAGAGGGTAACATCCCGAAGGCAGTCCGTTTCGAGGGGCTGTTGTGCAGTCACTGAACGTTCGGCAAATTCGTTTTCGTTGAATCGGGTTCCCCTCTGTGGCGTCCCACAGCAACTCGGGGTAGGTCAGGACCATTCGGCCGAGACCAACCACGTCCGTCCAGCCTTCGCGCACAGCCGCCTGCGCAACATGGGGGAGGTAGTCCTGCAGATAGCTGTAGCCTGTGCCCATGAAAATCAGGTTCGGAAACTGCTGCTTCAGATCTCGCGCCGCGTGCAGGTGGCGTGCTGCACTTACTAGAGGGTCTTCGGGCGGAAGATATCCGTCGGATGGGGGATAGAGAGCAGGTCGCTGAAGGTGGGGATTGTAGTAGGGACTTCCGGCGGTGATGTTTACCAGGCGAATGTCAAGCTCCTCCAGGAGAGATAGAAAGCGGACTGTCTCACTCAAATCTGGCTCGGTAGGATTGAGCTGATCCACGCCGAATCCCCAGCGGTAGGGGATGAACTGTTCTTGCGTTTCGGGAATTCCGCGGCCCGATCGCTCAGGATCGGGCCGGAAGGGAATCGTATCGAACGCCGATAAACGCACTGCGATCTGCAAGCCGGGGGCCGCCGAGCGTATGCCCTGAACAACCTCACACAGAAATCGCGTGCGGTTCTCGAAGCTCCCTCCGTAGGGACCTTCCCGAGTGTGGGCACTCAGGAACTCATGTCCCAAATAGCCGTGACAGTGTTTTATGTCCACAAAGTCGAAGCCGAGCTTCCATGCCAGCCGGGCCGCGCCATGAAATCTCTCGATGATGATCTTGATATCCTCGTCCTTGAGCAGGGGGTAGTCTTGGGGCAATCCCAGTCGGCGATCCAAAAGCGGATGATGGTAAAGGATGCGAGGCTCGGGGCGGCCGGGGGAGTTGGGCCTGCTGAACCGTCCCGAGTGCGTCAATTGCAGGCCAATGAGCAGCCCATCGTCGGAGCCTGTCGTCGAGCGATGGTATTCGATCAAAGTCGTGCGAAGATTAGCCAAACCTGCTTCAGTATGCCGAGCTGCCAAAAGCTGATTCGGATTTGCACGACCTTCGTGTGAGACGGCCACCGCTTCGCCGCCCCAGATTAGCTTTGCACCGCTGCGCCCAAAACGTTGCCAGCGTCGTATCGTTTTGTCGGTTGGGCTGCCGTCGGCCGAGCCATCCCAGCCTTCCATCGGCTGCACGGCGATCCGGTTTCCCATTTTGAGCGAGCCTCTAACCAGCGGCCATCGTAACGGTGACGCTGCTCCTCGCAACAGCTCTTGGTCGCACGGAAGGGACACATTGAGCGAGCGCAGGTAGTCTTGGAAAGCGTCCACGCTCTTGACAGTTCCAAGTCGCAAGATCGTTTGTGTGCTCACGCTGCAGTCTCGTGCTCAGGCAGTCCCAAGACGGCCGCGGCTCCCAGCACCGCGACGGCGACCAGAAGAAAGCAACTTAGGGAATAGCTTCCAGTCGCGTCCCGCAGGTGACCTGTCAACCATGGCGAAACTGCCTCCGCGACGCCGCCAGCGGTCAAGATCACTCCCAACAATCTTCCGAGAATCCGCACTCCAAAGATTTCCGCCGTCATCAACGGGATGATCATGTAGTCGCCGCCAAGGCCGACCCCGAAGACCGCCGCGGACACTGACCGGATCAACGAGGTATGTCCCAAAAACAAGAATGGAATGCCTGCGGCCACCAGCGCATATGTGAACAGCATGACGTATTTTTTCGAGAACCGATCCGCCAGCCACCCCATCAGCAAGCGTCCTATGATGCTAAACGCCAGCACGAGCGAGAGGACTTGCGCGGCCTCGCCCTGGGTGTAGTGTCGGTCAAGGCTCAGGAAAAGCTTCAGGTTTTGTTGGGTGCCGCTTACTGCCGCGATTGAACACATGCTGCCCAGCGTGAGCAAGTAAAACGCGCCGGTCTTGAAAGCATCTCCCAACTCTTGCGGCCTGCCCATTTGGCGTTGCCGGTCCGTTAGCGGAGCTGCTTCCGGCACAAGGAATGCCAGCGGGAGGGAGGTGGCAACAATCAGAAGTCCCAAGCATCGCAGGGCCGCCTGCCAACCGAATTGCTGCACCAACACATGAGAGATCCAGGGTACAGTCGCGCCCCCTAACCCAATGCCGATGTAAGCGATGCCCATCGCCTTGCCACGAGCTTTGTCGAACCATCGGGACAACAATACCTGGTTAGGAAGGGGCCCTCCGCACACGTACCCGAGCGCGTTCAGAAAATAGAAAAAGTAAAACATTCCAAGCGTCGAGATCCAACCAAGCCCAACTAGCGCCGCGCCAGCGAGCAAAACGCCCACCATCATGACCCGCCGCGGGCCAAAGCGATCGATAACCCAGCCCGCAATGAATCCAAACACCGGACCTACTACCAGTTTGCTCAAAGCATTGCCCGAGGTCACTTGGGCCCGCGTCCAGCCAAATTGCTGCACCATAAAATCGTAGTAGAAGGGCAGACCCCATAGAGCAAGACCTACGATGCAAAACAGGACCACGAAAGCCGTCGCAGCAACCTGAATCGCGGGGCGCGAGTTTTCCAGGTTCTGGGATTCGCGCGGCAGTAGACCTCCCTTGAAGATTTCTGCGCCTTCCAAGGCAGACTGTGGTTCACTCAACGTTCTTCTCCTGTCCTGCCCGAGTCTACTCAGTCCTGCGGCGCGCGGAGGGCTGCACCGATTTCACAATATCATCCATCGAACGAGCGGCTAGTCCTCTCGGAATTCTTCACGCGGAAGCGATCATCGGGAGGAGTATACGTGCCCAAGGACGCCAATTCTGTTTAGTTTGTCTGAAAATAAAGCTCAGTTTTTACGATTTGACAGTCCGAATGAGCGATTCGTATAGTTTGTGGGAGCGTGCGGTCGCCGAGTGAACGGCCTTCCGCGACGTGCTGGACAGAAGTGTTTTTCCAGATGTCTCGCTTTTCAAGAGGTGCTTTGAGGTGAGGCCGATGAAATTCTGGCTGCTTTGTCTGTTTGCGCTGGCCCTGCCGGTCGTCACCGCGGAGGAGACTGTGCCGGACGGATTTCAACAGTGGACCGCAGAATCGCTGAAGCAGTTAGAACAAACGCTGCAAGGCGAGGCGGCGACCAACGCACACCACATCTCGGTGCGCCGTCTTTCCGATTTTGCCAACGATACCTTCATGCTCTCGAGGAGAGAGGCAGACGGAATTGTGGAATGGCACGAAACACAGGCTGACGTGTTCGTCGTGCAGTCGGGATCTGCAACGCTTGTTGTCGGTGGAACGATGGTTGGCGGCGAGATCACTGAGCCGCACGAGAAGCGGAACGGCACCATTGAAGGCGGTGTTCGGCGGAAGCTGACAGCCGGAGACATCATTCGAATCCCGGCTCGCGTGCCGCACCAGATCTTGCTCGATGGGTCAAAGGGGTTTACTTATTTTGTGATCAAGGTGAAAGGCTATTAGGGGGAGATATCCCAAGATGACTGAGATCACAGACGCGAAGCTCATCGGGGACGAGTCCAAGGCGGTCTCGAGGCGTAGCTTTATCAAGGGTGTCATCGCGGGGGGAGTGGCCGTGTCCTCAGCCAGCTCCGCTACCACGCGTTCTTCCAGGTGGTCGCCCGCGACGCCAGCGACTCGCTCGCTGCGATCCAGTTGGTCCTCGCTCAACCGATCATCAGTTCGCAATTGATCGATAATTTGAACGCGTCCATCCACCTCCGTGCCCTGCTGACGGATCTGTTCCTTGTGAGTGAGATTCTGAAAGCACAGCCTGCTCCGGCCAGGCCAGTGGGATAAGCTACCCGCCGGATACCCTTGGTCATCCGCCAAGACATGTGCGGAATTGGTGTGCGACATCGAGGAGGATTTCATAGGTCAATGCGATTTGTGAAAGCTGTGCTTTTGGTGCTGGGAGCATGGACAACAGGAGCCTTGGCGCAGGCTCCGAACCCTTACGGACTACCCGTGAGTATTGAGAATGCGAAGAAAGCGGCGGCTGCAGCGATTGCCGAGGCGCGGAAAAACAACTGGAACATGGCGGTTGCTGTGGTCGATCCCGGCGGAACGCTGGTGTACTACGAAAAAAATGGATAACACTCAACTGGGGAGCGCGGACGTGGCGATTGAGAAAGCTCGCACGGCTGCGAAGTTCAAGCGACCGAGTAAAACATTCCAGGACATGGTGGCCGGTGGAGGAGCTGGTCTTCGAATTCTTCGGCTGTCTACCAGCGACCGATCACGAGAGGTCGGCCGCCATTTTGGACGTTGCCGAATAAACGATAACTCGGCGCGGATCCACGAATAGCCAGGACAGGGCGGCGATGAAGAACATCGCTGCGTTGAAATAAAGGCTGACCTTCCAGGCCGGGTGTCCAGGGTCGCCCGCCATCGCTGCGAGCCAGGCAACCACAGGGACACTGACGACCTGGCCCAAGTTGCCGACCGTGTTCATGATGCCAGCAACGGTACCGGAATAGCGCTGCCCGATGTCAATCGTAGTGGCCCAGCTTGTTGGCATTCCGAAATCTTTCACGAATGAGGAGAGACAAAGTGCTGCGTAGGCGAGGCCGATGTGACGGGGCGTGTAGAAAAAGCCTGCGAGCATGAAGATCCCACCGAGGGCGTAAGCCATCACTCCCTGGAGTGTGCGTCCCCAGCGGCGACCCCAGAGTCGCACTTGGCGGTCTGTCAGAAATCCACCCAGCAGACAGGCAGCACCTCCGAAGAAGAGCGGTCCACCAGAAGCGATCACCAATCCGACTCCGGAGAGATGCAGATCATTTCGCAGGTAGGCAGTGATCCAGGTGGTAAAGAAAGACCACCCGGCGTTGCTGCAACAGTACATCAAGCTAAGAAACCAGAGAGTGGGGCTGCGCAACATGGTTGACCACGAGAGTGGTGCCGGGTTGGCGAACTCCGAGCGATTTCCCACGATGAGAGCACGTTCCGCTTCATTTACCGCAGGGTCGGCTCGGGGCGTGTCTCGGAAGCGCCTTTGGAATCCGTACAGCCAGATAGTGCCGAGTACGCTCATCAGCAGAAAAGCTCCTCGCCATCCGAACGGGTAAGCCAGGATCATCATCAGGAGAGGAGCGACAGCCCCGCCCCAGCGTGCGGAGAGCCATACTAGGCCTTGGGTGAGGCCTCGTTCGCTGAACGGGAACCACTCGCGCGATGCCCGGCTGATGTTGGGGAACGCCCCGGCCTCACCAGTGCCAAAAAGGAAGCGGAAGCCCATGAGGCTGACGAGCCCCCACGCGGCACCGGTGAGAGCAGTGAAGGCAATCCAGCAGAGAAAAATCCAGATCAGCACCTTCCGTGGACCAAGCCGATCCCCCAGCCATCCGACGGGGATCTCGAACAAAGCATAGGCTAGAGAAAATGCGGCGAAAGTGTAGGCGAAACGTGCCGGCGTCAGGTGCAGATCGAACTCAATGCGATCCTGAACTTGGATGACGCCGATTCGTCCGATGTAGGTGAGAGCCGAAAGACTGCACAGCCAGCCCAGCACTTTCCATCGCACCCCGGTTTCGGGCACTCTCACAACCTGATGCTCGCGATGGGAGTCGGCAAGTTCGGTCATGCTTGTCCCGGATAACTAGCCCTGTTGATGCGACGACCTCTGCCCGAGTCGGTGACGGTCGCTTCTTCTGCAGGGATCTTGATGTTCACGACAAGAAAGGCTTCCACTTCTCCAGCAGAGCCCTGAGTTCCACGATTTCGTCGGGGCGCAGGCTGGCGAGGGGAGGGCGAACGGGGCCAGCTGCCCGCCCAATCAGGTTCATCATCTCTTTCATAACAGAGACCTCATATCCTTTCCGCCGAGCCCGCAGAACGAACAGCGGGGTAACGTATTGGTTCATGAGGCGCATGAGTCGGGCGGAGTCTCCCGCGGAAGCAGCTGCATGGAGTTCTAGGGAAAGCTTGGGCGCTATGGTTGCAATGCTCGAGGTATAGGTCCGGATGCCAATGCTGTAGTACCCAGGAACGCAATCATCGCCGGCGCCGCCGATCCAATGAAGACGATCGCCCACCCGGTTCATGATCTGTTGGCAACGGCGAATGTCGCCCTGACCATCTTTCCAGCCAACGAGCGTCGGAACTCGGTCCGCAAGCTGCTCGACCCAGGCGGGCGAGGGATTCACCCAATCCCTGCTATACACGAAAAGTCCGAGCGGAGTCGCGGCCCCGATCGCTACATAGTATTCCGTGAGTCCCACGTCGTCTGCGTTCGGATAGTAGGGGGGAAGGGCCAGGATCCCGTCTGCCCCCGCGTGCTCCGATTGTTGGGCCAGTTCGATAGCGAGCTGACGGCTGAACCCGGTGCCGGCGATTACCGGAACTCTGCCGTTCACCCCTTCGACGACAGCACGGACCACCTCGAGGTGTTCGGACGGCGTCAGGGAATACATTTCTCCCGTGCCACCCGCTGCCACGATGGCAGCCAGCGGATGACGAATGAGTTCCTGAATATTTCGGCGCAGCCCGGGAGTATCCAAAGATAAATCAGCCTGAAAAGGAGTAACCGGGAATGCGATCACGCCTTGCAACTCGCGGAATTCTTCTGGCCTCATTTCGGTACCTGTCCGATCCGCCTACTATAAAGATGCATTTCACCGATGTGGGATCAGCCTACCGCAGCAGGGCAGAGGCGCACCACAGGATGGGCGCTTGGCCGTGGAGGTCGCCGGTGAGCCGCTGGCGGTCGAGATAGTACTGCAAGTCATTTTTCTTGCCGGTGCCCTGGCAAACATTGCGGATGTCCCCGTTTGGTTCGATGTAGTTGACCAATCCCAACCAACCTTTGCGCGCCGCTTTTGCGTAAGGCTTTCTGTCGAGCCAGCCCTTCTTCACGCCAGTGATCATCGCAAACGTAAACATGCCAGTGCACGAGGTCTCCGGATAGGACTCGGGGTGGTCGAGCAACTGGTGCCAGACGCCGTCTTTGCCTTGATACTTCAACAGCGCTTTCATCATCTTCCGGTAGCCATCAATGATGCGCGCCCGCTGAGGATGATTCGCCGGCAGGGAACTGAGCACCTCGGTCATGCCCGCAGCCACCCAACCATCGCCACGTCCCCAGAAGAAGGGCACATCGGGCGCGTGGTAGAACAAGCCGTTCGGCTGCTGCAATTTATCCAGATACGTGGACATCTCCAGCGCGGCACGGTCGAGGTACTTGGCATCTCCGGTGGCGCGATACGCCTGCAATTGCACGATAGTAATCATGTACATGTCGTCTATCCACAAGCGCGTCTGGGGCGTCAGACCGTCGGGCGTGGGATTTTCCCACTGTTTGTCTGCGATGCTCTTGCCCATGTCCAGATATTTCTGTTCTTTGGTCTGGATGTAGATTTCCAGTGGCACAGCGCCGAACACCGTTCGATCCACGTGGTCTGGAACGGGCACCAGACCGGATTCTGCGCCGAACAGAGGGTCAAAGCGCTGGACAAGGCGGGAACCCAGATCCTTGTCCCCGGACAATTGCGCGAACGTCAAGGCTCCGTACCAGGTTGCCACTTCCGGATAAGTGATATAAGGAGGAGGTCCCGGTCGGCCGAAGTTTGAATGGGCTATCGCAATCAGACGTTCCGCCACACGCTTTCCAATCTCCTGTGGAGAACGTCCGGTCGGCCACTGTTTAAATTCCTTAGGTTGCGACTGAGCCAGCGCGGATCCCGCGATCAGCATTATCGCTGCGGCCAGCAGCAGCCTGTATGGATTCCCGAATCGATTCATCGTGGCCCTCTGTCTTCAGTCGTTATCGGCGAAGACCAGTTCGATGGCTTCACTGCATGCGCACTACTCCCGGTGCCCAAGCAGGAATGTCCAGTCCGCGTCGGAGACTACAGAAGCTGTTGGCTGCGCGTCAATCCGTAAAAACTGAATTTTATCTTCAGAGGAACTGAACAAAGTGCAGGTGCGCGGCGTACCCGCGAAGAAAAGACGGATGGCAGCCTGATGTCCTGCCTCGCGAGCATCGTCCAGTCGACGACCACCGGAGGCGTGCCATGCTTCGGGTTTCCTATCAAGAGCTTTTCGACAACCTGTTGCGAGTGTTGCTTAAACAGGGGTTTACGCTCGAGCGCGCCCGGCGGTGCGCGCAGCTTTTTGCAGACTCCAACCGCGACGGTGTCTACTCTCACGGCTTGAAACGGTTTCCGCGATTCCTCTCCATGATTCATGGCGGACTCATCGATGTTCACGCGGAACCGATATTGATCAATAGTTCGGGGCGCCTGGAGCGGTGGGACGGAAGGAGCGGTCCAGGTAACCTGAATGCCTATCAGTGCATGGGTAGAGCGATCGCATTGTCGCGGGAACATGGCGTCGGTTGCGTTGTGCTGGCGAATACCAATCACTGGGTGCGCGGTGGCAGCTACGGTTGGCAGGCAGCGGATGCCGGCGTTCTCGGCATCTGCTGGACGAACACGCTGCCCAATCTCCCGCCGTGGGGGGCTTCGGACCCGCGGGTGGGCAACAATCCGCTGGTGATTGCGGTCCCCAGGCCAAAGGGACACATTGTGCTCGATATGGCGATGTCGCAGTTTTCCTATGGCGCACTGGCTTCGTATCGGATGCGGGGCGAGTTACTGCCGGTCGACGGCGGCTTCGACGCGCATGGGCGGCTAACACGAGTTCCGGAGGCCATCGAATCGTCGAATCGCCCCTTGCCGATCGGCTTCTGGCAGGGGTCGGGGCTGGCCTTGATGCTCGATCTGCTGGCAGCACTCTTGTCGGGCGGGAAAGCCACCCACCAGATCACGGCGGATCCCGACAGAGAAACCATGCATTCGCAGGTCTTCATCGCGCTGAATCCCTCTCCGCTCGATCAATCCCTTGGTGGGACAGAGCTGGCCTCTCAAACAGCGGATCGGATCATCGAACACCTCCAGCGCTCGCAGCACGCCGACCGCACACTCGTGCGCTACCCTGGCCAGCGTGTCCCGAGCGCCCGAAAGGAAAACCTGGAGATCGGCGTCTCCGTGGATGCGTCGATCTGGCAGTACTTGCAGGCGCTTTAAGCCTTGCGCGCCGACGAAGAATGTTCAGTCTGACTGAAATCAGAATTGAGTTTTAATGGTTTGACAGATAGTGAGTGGTTTCTATACTTAGGACGATTTCTATATTCGTGTGAATGGGAACGATGTTAGTCCCCGCATGATTCGAGGGGATGTTGCTCTGGCAAGAAAGCTTGATCGTCGTCTTGGCCGACCGGCCTGTGCATCGACTGAGAGTGCTTCGAATCACAATCCCCTAGGCGCGAGTTGCTGCGATGAATTAGCGGAATCCGCATGCGGATTGTGGTGGGTTGGTCTCTTTAAGCGACGTGAACCAGAGATCATCTGGCCTGTATGTTTGGGCGGGAGTTTTGAATGAGCAAGAACGCGGATGTGGGGATCGAAGGAATGGTATTCCGCAAGACTCACCAACACACGGGACGGCGCATTTCGGTCACACCTCAGAATAGCTCGATGCAACATTTGGCGTACGGGCGGATAATCCTGAATGCCTCGAACCCCACAGAGTCGTTTACCACCGGTGACCGGGAAACCGGACTTGTTTGCCTCTCCGGGCAAGCAACAGTTACGGTGGACGGCCGAGATGCAACGCTGGGACAATATGATTCGATCTATATTCCACGGGATTCGTCGGTGAAGACCTTCACCAGTTCGAGTGCGGACATGGCAGAGTTTTCCGCGGAGGTTGACAGGCGTTATCCGCTGCAGGTGGTGAAGTTCTCGCAAGTTTCGAATGACCCTGGCCTGAAATTCAGTACCGGCGGACCAGGATCGTCACGCCAACTCCACATGCTGCTCGCGAAAAACATTGAAGCCGGAAGGCTGGTCGCTGGATTCACCGTTTCTGAGCCTGGGAACTGGACAAGTTGGCCGCCTCATGAGCACGCTAAGATGCTCGAGGAGATGTATGTGTATTTCAATATGCCAGCCCCGGCCTTCGGCATCCAACTGGTGTATAACCGTACAGACTATCCGGAACTGGTTACGGTCGTACGCGACGGCGACGCCGTGCTGATGCCGAGCGGGTACCATCCGAACGTTTCGGTCCCGGGTCATCCGATCTGCTTCCTCTGGGCAATGGCCGCGCATCGCGAGGGGGAAGACCGGCAATTTGGCGTAGTTAACGTGCAGAGAGGGTTTGACAAAGGATCTTCGGGGCTGGAAGCGGGCCGGACGAAATAGTCCCCAACTATGGACCCAGCCGCCACAACCGCGACTCGGGAATCGAATTCCGAAGCGGCCGGCGTGACGTCGCGGGCCGGCTATCTTCGCTGGGTTATCTGTGCCCTCTTGCTTTTCGGAACCACCAAAAACTACATGGATCGCCAGGTGCTGGGAGTTCTCAAGACCACCCTTCAGCACGACCTGGGATGGAGCGAAATCGACTACGGCAACCTGGTGTTTGCTTTCCAGGCGGCTTACGCCGTGGGCATGCTGGCGGTAGGCCGTCTTGTGGATCGCATCGGTACACGCCTCGGCTACGCTCTGGCCATGGTTTTCTGGAGCCTGGCTTCAATGGGACACGCACTGGGAGGATCACTCACCAGTTTCCTGGTCGCTCGGTCGGCGTTGGGCTTCGGCGAGGCTGGAGTTTTCCCCGCAAGCATTAAGACGGTCGCAGAGTGGTTCCCGAAGCGAGAGCGAGCGCTCGCGACGGGAATCTTCAACGCTGGCACCAATGTCGGTGCGATCGTAACTCCATTGGTCGTGCCCTGGATCACGGTTCAGTGGGGCTGGCGTTCGGCATTTGTGATTACCGGTGCATTAGGCTTCGTTTGGCTCTTATTCTGGATAGTGCTCTATCGCAAGCCGGAGGAACATCCTCGCCTCTCGAGAACGGAACTGGACTACATTCGCAGCGATCCGCAGGAGCCGACATCGAAAATCAAGTGGGCGCAGCTCATCCCCCATCGCCAGACGTGGTCTTTTGTAGCGGGGAAGTTCATGATCGATCCGATCTGGTGGTTCTATCTGTTCTGGGTACCCGATTTCCTGCAACGTAATCACGGCTTGGCTCTGATGAAAATCGGAGTGCCCATTATGGTGATCTACGTGATCGCGGATGTAGGCAGCGTTGCCGGAGGCTGGTTCTCATCCTGGCTGATTCAGCGGGGAAGCAGCGTGAATGTAGCTCGCAAGAGCGCTATGCTGTTGTGCGCCTTGTGCGTTGTCCCGATTGTGTTTGCGTACCGCATCCAAAGCCTATGGGGAGCAGTACTGCTGATCGGACTCGCCGCAGCGGCGCATCAGGGTTTCTCCGCCAATCTCTTTACCTTGACTTCCGACATGTTTCCGGCGCAGGCAGTGGGCTCAGTGGTTGGCATGGGAGGGATGGCAGGAGCAATTGGAGGAATGCTGATCGCGAAGATCGTGGGCTACACGTTGCAATGGACCGGTAGTTACATGCTTCCGTTCCTGATCGCCGGCTGCTCATATTTGCTGGCGCTGGCCGCCATTCAGCTTCTCGCGCCCAGGCTTGAGCCAGCCAATATCCGTTGAGAAACCAATCATGCTGCTAGACACTTTCCGGCTTGATGGCAAGAATGCGCTCGTCACCGGCTCGAGCCGAGGCTTGGGAGCGGCGATCGCGATCGGCCTCGCGGAAGCGGGTGCCAATGTGGGCTGTCACGGCAGAAGCCCCGACGGTTCCCGAACCGCAGAACAGGTTCTTCAACTGGGAAGGAAGTCCTTCTACGTGGCGGGCGACATGTCCGACCCGAAGTTCTATCCGGTGTTGATCGGAAGGACCGTTGAAGAATTCGGTTCCATCGATATCCTGGTCAACAACGCCGGTTCCATCCGCCGCGCACCTGCCGCCGACTACAAGCAGAGCGATTGGGACGAACTGATTGCGGTAAACCTTACCGCGGTGTTTCGGCTTTCACAGCTTGCTGGACAGGACATGTTGAGGCGTGGCACGAAAGGGAAGATCGTCAATATCGCTTCAGTGCTCTCATTTCAGGGCGGTATCCTGGTTCCGGCCTATGCCGCGGCGAAGGGCGGCGTCGCGCAACTTACCAGAGCGCTGGCCAACGAGTGGGCGTCCAAAGGGATCAACGTTAACGCGATTGCGCCTGGGTACATGGCGACAGACAACACGACCGCGCTGCGACAAGATCCGCAACGCAGCCGTCAGATCCTCGACCGGATACCAGCCGGCCGCTGGGGAGAGACAAACGACATAGCGGGGGCGGCTGTATTCCTCTGTTCTTCCGCCAGCGACTACGTGCACGGACATACTCTGTTAGTCGACGGTGGCTGGATGAGTCGTTGAGGCCTCGTGGGTCACGCCGTTAACATGGCGCGCAGGGATTCCGCAATCGATACTGCCATGCTGGACGCGATGGCGGCTCCGGTGGGGTCAGTGACCGTACCCAAAATACTTCCCAAGCCTTGTGCGTGAGAGATAGCGGGAAACAGGAGAGCACTTACAAGGCCAACGAGGGCAAGCTTCTTCATGGACATTCCTCCGCAGAGGCTCCGGAAAGTCGATCTTGCTCGATCATGCGCCCGCCGTGCGGGCAGATCGACGACAACGCAGTGGAAAATGACTTAGTGCTGCGACAACGTCAAACTAGAATTTCTAAAGGCTGGGTTGAACAAGCTTAAATGCATTCAATAGTGCGCTTTTTCCGTCCTTGCGATAGTGTGGTTGCACTGTGGGGTCGCGCGGCAGGTTCAAACTTAGCTCCCACGCAGAGTTCTGTGCGAAATTCCAGACTGAGGTCAGTTTCTGGGAACCACAGCGCGGGTCTTCTTGGCCCGACGATCTTCCCCAAGTCGAGGTGTGCATGGCAATCAATCGGCGTGATATGTGCTTCGTGCTTTCCGGATTCCTTCCGATAACGACCGACCTAAATGTCTTTGCTGCTGACGATAATTCATTGCCCTCGGGAACGTTCCCCTTCGATCAGCTGCCCGTCCACGTCGCAAACGGCGCGGAGATTCGTCCCGTTTTGAAAGGGAAGCTGGCGACCGGCGAAGCTCTGGAGGTGCATGAGACGACTCTGCCTCCGGGGGGCATGCCGCACGCGCCGCACCGTCACCTGCACTCGGAGATGTGGCTCATCCGCGAAGGGGCGGTCGAACTTACAGTCAGCGGCGCGAGTCACGTGCTGGGGTCGGGTTCGGTTGGATTTGTCCACTCAAACGAGGAGCATGGAGTGAAAAATATCGGCGCAGCACCAGCGACATATTTCGTCGTGGCTGTCGGGCCGGGAGCAGGATCATAAAAACAGGGAACCCTCATGCCGGCGATGTGGGTTCGGGCCCTACGAGAGTCTCTGACGTCCGCTGCCGTATCTGTTTCTGCGCCGACCGTCAACCCGACAGCCAAGGTGCGTCAACGTAAGAACGACCGAGCGCCGACAGGGAAGAGCAGCCCAGCAGTTTCATGGTGCGCTCGAGGTCGGCACGTAAGATCTCAAGCGCGCGCGTCACTCCCGCCTCGCCCGCCGCGGCCAGGCCGTACGCAAAAGCGCGGCCACAGAGAACCGCTCTAGCACCCAGGCAGATGGCTTTGACGACATCGGCGCCTCGCCGAATGCCACTGTCCATGAGGACCTCGGCCCTTCCGTTGACAGCGGCCACCACCTCCGGCAAAGCCCGGAGCGTGGCGGAAACGCAATCGAGCTGACGTCCGCCGTGGTTCGACACGATGACGGCGACCGCTCCTTCGTCCACCGCACGCCGGGCGTCGTCGCCAGTGAGTACACCCTTGATGACAATCGGACCATCCCAATCCTGGCGTATCCAACTTAGATCCCCCCACGAGAATGCCTGACGAGCCATCACGTTGGGAACTTCCTTCAACTGCATCGAGCCTTGGCCGGGAATTACGATGTTAGGTAACTTGGGAAGTCCGCCGTCGAGCAAGAAAGCTGCCAGCCACCCGGGACGGGCAAGCAGTTGCCCGATGAAAGGCGCTCGGGCAGGGTAATCGGCGCCCAGCAATTCCTTCATGCCGTTTCGAAAGTCGCGCTCGCGCATGCCCGCGATGGGTGTGTCGATGGTAACGACCAGGGCGGTAAAGCCCGCGGCGCGAGCTCTCTGGATGGCTCCTCGCGTAGCTTCCCGACCTCCCATCAGGTAGAGCTGATACCACAGCGGGCCGACGGAGGCGGCCTTCACATCTTCCAACCGGTGCCCCGAAACCGTGGAGAGAGTGAAAATCGTACCCACCGCTCCGGCCGCTCGAGCAGCGGCCACTTCGCCCCCCGGATTCATCATGCGAAGGTACCCTACGGGGGCCAGCAGCACTGGCAACGACAGCTCCGAGCCCAGAACCCGAGTGCGCAGATCACAAGAAGGCACCGCCACAGCATGTCGCGGCCGGAAGATGACGTCGTCAAAGACGCGGTGATTCTCGCGGAGGGTGACTTCTCCGTCTGCTCCGCCGTCGATGTAGTCGAAAACTACCTTGGGTACTCGCTTACGCGCCAGGCGGCGCAGATCGGCAATGCTGACCACACCGGCAGACGCTAGCTTGCGGGCGCCGGCCGGCATCCTGCGCATTTTTGTCTGGCTGCTCAGTTAAGTGTGCCCTCCGAAGGAGGCGTCGTTGTGGCTTCGCATTTCTAGCGCACTTGAAGAACCGACATTATAAAATGGAAGTGTTTTTTAGCCGTTGAGTCTTTTTCAACGAACCTTTGTGTGGTGCTAAGCGCATGCTCGCACAGGTCCGCTTTTGGGACCACGAGACAGGATGCATGCGTAGCCGAGCAGGGGCGCGTTGGGAAGCCTGTTTCGTTAAGTCCTGCTGAATCCAACTTTCAATTTTTTTCCTTTGACATGCTGGCGAGCGGGGTCCTATATTCCGCGCAACTCAGGACCCAAGGGCGTTTTGCGGATTTTTCACTACCATGAGAGAAAACGTTCTCGGAGCACAAGCGCAGGGATAAGAATGGAAGCCACATCCTTTAAGCAGCCCACTCCGGGAACGAACCTGTGCTCGACCGACTCGCTTTCTGCGGACAGCCTCCAAGCTGCCGTGCAAGAGGTCTTGTCGACGACCCAGTTCATCGACATGCACACCCACCTCTATCCTCCTGCGTTCGGCAAGTTGGGATTGTGGGGTATCGACGAACTGCTCACCTATCACTACCTGGAGGCGGAGTTCTTTCGCTCGTCAGATATGAAACCGGAGCAGTACTGGCCTCTGAGCAAGCCAGACCAGGCGGACGCCATCTGGCGAGCCTTGTTCGTCGAGAACAGCCCGATTTCCGAGGCCACCCGCGGAGTCGTCGCGGTGCTCAAGGCTTTCGACCTCCCAACGGAGAGTCCAGACCTTCAGGAGGCACGTTCGTTCTTCCAAGCGCAAACCGTCGACTCGCACATCCGGAAAGTGTTCGAGATGGCCGGGGTGAGGGCAGTTGCGATGACCAACGATCCTTTGGATTCGGCAGAGGGACCCGCCTGGTTGAAGGGAGTCGAGGGCCACTCTCAGTTTGAGGCCGTGCTGCGTCTGGACCGTATCCTCTGGGGATGGCCGAATCACTGGCAGCAGCTTGCTACGCAGGGCTATGCCGTGGACGAGCGAGTCTCGGGTAAATCGATCTCGGAAGTTCGAAGGTTTCTGACAGACTGGTACGCCCGGATGCAGCCGGTTTACATGGCAGTTTCATTGCCGTTCACGTTCCAGTTCCCGGATGACGCTTTCCTCGGAAAATTGTTGAGCGAAGCTGTCCTGCCCTCATGTCGCGAGTTCGGACTGCCGCTTTCGCTCATGATCGGAGTGAGGCGGCAGGTGAATCCGAGGATTCGGCTGGCGGGCGATGCGGTCGGCCGCGCGGATCTGGTTGCGCTGGAAAACCTGTGCCGGGACTATCCCGACAATCGTTTTCTGGTGAGCGTCCTGAGCCGGGAGAATCAGCACGAGCTGTGCGTTTATGCGCGGAAGTTCAACAACCTGATGCCTTTCGGCTGCTGGTGGTTCCTCAACAATCCTTCCATCGTGGAGGAGATCACGCGCGAGCGCCTGGAACTGCTGGGCACCAGCTTCATCCCGCAACACTCCGATGCCCGAGTTTTGGAACAAGTGATCTATAAATGGCGGAACACGCGCGCGACCATGACGCCCATTCTCACCGAATCGTATCGACGACTCTACAGGGACGGGGGCAGAGTAAGCCGGAGGGATGTCGAGCGTGACGTGAATCGCCTGTTCTGCACGAATTTCGCGCAGTGGACCAACGGCCGCGCAGACTAAGTCGTTTTCTAGCTGCGACGCCCTTCTGCCAGAGCACTCAACTTCGCAGGAGGGTCAGGAGAAAATTTGCGATCGAGTCAGTCAACTTGCGGGGATATTCAGTGCTCACCGTTGCCAGCGCCAGGCTTCTCGTCAAGTGGTGCCCTTCAACCCTGAATGTCCGAAAGAACCGCGTGCGCTGCCGGAGAGCGTGCTCGGGAAGGATCGAATTGCCGAAGCCTGATTCCACCAGCCTTTTGATAGTTTCGGTGTCGTCGGCTTCCATCACAACCCGTGGGGTCACCTCGATTTCCTTGAAGAACCGGTCAATCACCAGTCGCATGTTGCTGCGCTTGGGGTAGAGAAGGAACGGAATACCTGCCAGGTCAGATGGATGGATGGTGCCACTGTGTCGGCCACTCACTCGGGTTGAGGACGGCCGCAATACCAGTAGCTCCTCGTCGAAGAGCGGCATGATCTTGAGTCCCTCTGGCGATACCGGTAGCGAAATCAACCCCAGATCGAATCTGCGATCGTGCAGGCCGGCCACAATCTCCTCAGTGACGCCGACCGTCACCTGAATGTCCGCCTTCGGATATTGCTTCCGCAACTGACGCAGCGGTTTGCCCAGCTGGTAGATCAACGTAGTCACGCCGGTGGCGAAGTGAAAAGGACGAGAATCTGCAGCCAAGTCATCTTCAAATTCCTGCTTAATCTGGCTCGTCAGTTTCAGCACTGCCTTAGCGTGTTCGGCGAGACGCAATGCCGCAGGCGTGGGAGCCATACGCTTCCCGCGCCGGACGAAGAGTTCCGTATGCAGTTCGCTTGCCAGGCTGCGAAGTTGAAGGCTGACTGCACCTGTCGAGAGGCAGACCTTCTCCGCAGCACGGGTCATACTCGGGGAGTCCATCACTGCCAGGAACAATTCGAGTTGGTGGAGATCCATGAGATCGATCCATTCTGCCCGTTGAGGGTTAACGCGCCGCGCCCGAGGCCTGCCCCGGGTTCGGGGACGCCATCTTCTTCAAGTCAGTCATCCTTTTAGTCTTCCTGAAAGGTGCCTTTAGCATTTCCCGTTTGACACTCCTAGTGATGCTCCCTATCTTTTCCCATGCTGGCTCAGGTCACTTTAACAAAAAAGAAATCTTTATTGTGAACGAAACCGGAACTTCCCGTCCTCGCTTTGCTGGCGGAGCGCGAGCGCCGGTTTGCGTAGGCTGCCGTCGAAGAAAACCAACACTCGGCGAGTCCAGAGGAATTTCAGAGAGCTGCAACAGGTCTACATGACAAGACTTTTGAAATGCACGTGGTTTTTCATCATGGTGGGGTTGCCTCTGTCGATCTGTAGTGCGATGGGTCGGGCTGAGACTCAGACCTTAGAATCACCTCTCTTGCGCCTTGAGGTCGCGACCAGTCCTTACACTTTTCGTGTCATCGAAAAATCCACCGGAGACGTACTCGTGTCACAGGACAACACTGCATTTACTTTCGGTGGGGAGTTTTATCCGGTGGCGGAGGCCGCTAATGTCACAAGAGGCTCCAGTGCTCTCAAAGCCGATCTTCTGATCGAGCTGGCCGGACGCGACCGGTTACGCAACGGAAGTCCAGCCAAGGCCCAAGTATCGTTCACTTTTGTTTCTCCCGAAATATTGCAGATCCACATAACGTATCCCGGTGGCACCCCGAGCGAGATCTCCGAGGAGTTCAATGACCAGGGCGAGCACTATTACGGTATCTGGGAATACCCGTACGGGGGACACATCGACAATCGCGGGGCGGATGCCGACTTCCTCGGCCTGGGGAACGCACGTTACGTCCACCATGCAAGTACAAGGGCGCCCTTCTACGTAACTTCACGCCGCTACGGTGTGTATGTGGAGAGCCTGGCGCAGGCGCACTACGCGATTGCACAGGCAGGGAAGACCACTTTCTCATTCAAGGATTCACAACTGAAGTACGACATTATCTACGGCCCTTCTTATGCCGATATTCTTAACAGACATAACGCCCTGGCGGGACCGGCGATCATGCCGCCGACCTGGGCTTTCGGAACTATTTGGTGGCGCGACGATGAACACGACGACTTGCGCGATGTCCACAACGCCCAGGAGAAAGTCGTCGACGATGCCGATCGGTTGCGCAAACTGAAGATTCCCGCAGGCGCAATCTGGCTGGACCGGCCCTACGGCTCCGGAGAGTTGGGGTGGGGCGGCATGGATTTCGATTCGTCGTTTCCCGATCCAGCTAGGATGATTCAAGACCTGCGCGACCGGGGAATGAACCTCCTCCTGTGGACCGCGAACCGATGCTCAGGAAAGATGTTCCAGGAAGGTTCAGCGAAGGGTTACCTGTTTCCGTACAAGTGGCCGGCTGCCGATCTTCGCCGGTCCGAGGTCTATGACTGGTGGAAGCAGAAACTGGATACCTATGTTCGAATGGGAATCAAGGGCTACAAGATCGATCGCGGAGAGGAAGGGGAACTGCCGGACTCACTGCAGAATGAATTCGCCGTGTTGTTCCCCAAGCTATCGGCGGAAGGACTCAGCAAGGCTTACGGGGACGACTATTTCATCTTTTCGCGCAACGCCAACGATACTTCCCGCAAGTACACGGCAATCTGGAACGGCGATTCGTGGTCAACGTTTGGCGGTCTGCAGACAACCATAAAAAACGGGCTGCGCGCAGGTGCGATCAACTTTCCCATGTGGGGCTCCGATACGGGTGGATACTTCGCTCCCGCCCGCAACACAAAAGAATTGCTTGCGCGATGGCTGGAGTTCAGCGCGTTCAGTCCGATGATGGAAGTAATGCTCGGTCCCAAGCGGACGGTTTGGTACGACTACGACGACGAACTGGTCGGCATCGCGCAAAAGTACGCTCAGACCCACCACGATCTGATTCCCTACACCCGGTCTTACATGCAGCAAGCTAGGCAGACGGGTATGCCGATCATGCGCGCGCTGATCTTCGCCTACCCAGAAGACGAAGCTCTCAGCGACATGTGGGATGAATACCTTTATGGTAGCGAGATTCTGGTTGCTCCGGTCACCAAACCGGAGGTCACCGATCGCAGGGTGTATCTTCCGGCTGGACGCTGGATGAACTACAACGACAAGCATACGGTATATGACGGTAAGGCCACAGTGACAGCCGCGGCGGCACTCGGAGTGATTCCACTGTTCGTGAGAGAAGGCTCGATCATCCCCCGCGGCGACATCGTAAAGCTCAACAACAACTGGGATGCGAACTGGGAGCCGAAGTTACGAATTGAGGTCTTTCCCTCGGCGAAACAGGCAAGCCAGTTTTCCTATTTCACCGAAACTGGGATGCAAGCTATAAAATCGGTGCCCAGAAGCGGCGGCCTGACGATTGAGTTCGGCGACTTGGGAGCGAATGGCACCCTGGTGGTGCACTGCCGAAAGGCGGCTCAAGTCAGGAAGAACGGAACAACGCTTCGCTTGGGAAGCGACTATCATTTTGACGCGCAGAGTGGGACACTTTCCGCCCCCTTTCGCGGTGCGACGCATCTCGAGATCGACGGCGCTGAGACTTTCTTCGAATGAGGAGAGGCGTCGCCGAGGAGACGAATGCGGGAGAAGGTTCCAAGCGAGCTCCGCGGGTGAGGAATCGATGAGAAAACTCTGGCTGCTCGGTGGGTTTGGAATGGCTGTTCTTGTTGTCACAGCGCAGGAGGCAGGACCTCCCGGGTTCGAACAATGGACCTCTGCGTCGCTCAAGCAGCTGACCTCATCGATGGGTCCAGAAGCCGCTGGCGATCCTCATCACTTCGGGGTGCGCCAGCTTTCCGACTACAGCAACGAAAGCTTCCTCTTGGTCCATCGGGAGGCTGACGGTCAGGTGGAATGGCACGAGACTCAAATTGATATCTTTTTCGTGCAATCAGGTTCCGCAACTCTGTTGATCGGTGGAACACTCCTCAATGGGGAAACCGTTGGTCCGCATGAGAAACGAAATGGGACCATCCAGGGCGGCGTTCGAAGGAAAATCTCCGCCGGGGATGTGATTCGGATCCCGGCGCGAGTCCCACATCAGGTCCTGCTCGACGGCTCGCACGATTTCGATTATGTTGTGGTCAAGGTGAAGGGGTACTAGCGTTGAAGCAACCTGACTGACCTATTGGACTTTCCAGACATTGGAGGCAATGTTGAAAGTGAACCCGCGCTCTCATGCATGCGCACCAGCGCTCTTTCTCGCGACAACCCTGTTTTGTTCCTCCTTGAAAGCTCAGAATTCCAGTTTCCACGGCGCTCCGGCCTCGGCCAAACAGACGGTCAACCCTTTTGAAAACGACACGGAAGCCGCGGTCGTGGGCAAACCCCTATATCACCTGCGGTGCGCCCGGTGTCACGGAGAGAAGGGAGAAGGATCGGGGAACATCCCGCCCTTTGCTCATGGAAAGATCGGCTCTGTAACCTCGGGTGAGCTGTTTTGGTTTATCACCAAGGGTGATGTGCCGAATGGAATGCCTTCCTGGGCATCGCTGCCCAAGCAGCAGAGATGGCAGATTATTACTTATGTGAAAGCGCTCGCAGCCTCCAAAACGGTTCCGGGCAAAATTGCCGCGACGTCGCCGCCGAGTGATAGCAGCGCGTCTAATGCTCCACCTCCAAAACCGCCATTTACCGACTACCGCTTCGAGAAGCCGGGGAACGTCCGCAAGATCACTCTGCCCGATTTGCCTCCTCCGTTCTCAACGCCTTCAGCCGGCAACGGGCCAAAGTTGGTAGCGCGTCCGGAAGGTGCATGGCCACAGGTCCCGGCGGGTTTCGAGGTGGAGCAATATGCCGCGGGACTGGATGAGCCTCGTTTGATTCGGACCGCTCCGAACGGAGATTTCTTCGTGGCCGAAAGCCGTGCCGGCGACATCCGGGTTTTTCGAGGCATCACTGGCAAGGGAAAACCGGAATTGATGGCGGTTTTTGCGAGCGGCCTGGATCGGCCGTTTGGCATCAACTTCTATCCTCCGGGCCCTGATCCACAGTGGGTTTACGTGGGGAACACGGGTTCCGTCGTGCGCTTTCCCTACCGGAACGGCGACACGAAAGCTCGCGGAGAAGCCGAGCACATCGCCGATGTGCCTGCAGGTGATAGCCACTGGACTCGGGACATTCAGTTTACTCGGGACGGCAAGAAAATGTTTGTCTCGGTCGGTTCAGGATCTAATGTCGACGACCCGGACACAACACCCCGGGAGAAGAATCGTGCCGATATCCTGGAATTTAACCCAGATGGTTCGGAAATGCGGATCTACGCATCCGGCATTCGCAACGCGGTAGGGCTCGCGGTGAACCCGCAGACCGGAGAGCTTTGGTGCTCGGTCAATGAGCGCGACGCGCTTGGAGACAACCTGGTTCCCGATTACATCACCCATGTCGAAGACGGCGGTTTCTATGGGTGGCCGTGGTGGTACATGGGCGGTCATCAAGACCCGCGACATCAAGGTAAGCACCCCGAACTCAAAGACAAGGTGATAACCCCCGACGTCATATTGCAGCCTCACAACGCATCGCTCGAGATGACCTTCTACGATGGCAATCAATTCCCGGCAGA
Source organism: uncultured Acidobacteriaceae bacterium (assembly GCA_964641665.1). Classification (GTDB taxonomy): domain Bacteria; phylum Acidobacteriota; class Terriglobia; order Terriglobales; family Acidobacteriaceae; genus Gp1-AA133. The sequence continues at coordinate 126,483 of CAZXKO010000031.1, read as the reverse complement.
GTACCAAGGGGACATTTTTGCGTCTGAGCACGGCTCCTGGAACAAATCGATACGGGTGGGCTACGAAGTGATCCGTGTTCCTCTACACCAGTCTGGGCATGCCGGTGGAGAGTACGAAGATTTCATGACCGGGTTCGTCGTCGACAGCGGGCATGTATGGGGGCGCCCGGTGGGGATCGCAGTTGCGCCGGACGGTTCGCTGTTGGTCACCGACGATGGCTCCAACGCAATCTGGCGCATAACCTACACAGGAAAGTAAGGCGCGGGTTGCATTTGTCGAACTTGGCCCGAGTAGAGGGATAGGGCCCGCCGCGAAGAAGAATGGCTGAGAGGATCGATGCTCACCACCACCTTTGGCGCTATTCGCCAACGGAGTATGCGTGGATCGGTGAGAACATGCCGCAGTTGCGACGCGATTTCCTGGTCGAGGATCTTGAGGGCGAACTGTCTGCGGCCGGTTTTGCCGGAGCTGTAGCGGTGCAGGCAAGACAGAGCCGCGAGGAGACAGACTGGCTGCTGTCGTTGGCTGGGGGTTCGCAAGCCGTTCTAGGAGTGGTCGGATGGGCTCCAATCGCCAGCCGGCAGTTTCCGGTTGAGCTGGAGCGTTTACGCGGCGAGAGCAAATTGAAAGGGCTTCGCCATATCATTCAGGACGAGCCGGACGAAAATTTCATCCTCGGCAGCGAGTTCAATCAAGGCATACACGCCATGAAAGACTCCGGCCTCGTCTACGACATTCTGATCTTCGAACGGCATCTGCCTGCCGCTATCCAGTTCGTGGATAGACATCCCGAACAGGTTTTTGTACTGGATCACGTGGCTAAGCCGCGAATTCGCGATCGCATCCTAGATCCGTGGCAGGGCAACATCTGCGAACTCGCGCGAAGAGACAACGTCTACTGCAAGATTTCTGGCATGGTTACAGAAGCAGACTGGTCAACGTGGACGGGACACGATTTGCGACCTTATGTTGACGTCGTGTTGCAGGCGTTTGGCCCGAGCCGGCTCATGGCCGGATCGGATTGGCCGGTTTGCCTGCTGGCATCCACATATCGAAAATGGATCGACACGCTGCAATCCCTGGTTGGTGGCCTCTCGGCCGCTGAACAAGACCGCATCCTCGGAGGAACGGCTACTGAGGTGTATCGGCTCAGGCCAAACGCAGCGACACGGAGTGCAGGCGAGTGAAAGCGGTCGTGATCAAGAAACCGGGCGAAGCGGCAGTCGAGACGATCGTTGAGCCTGCAGTCGACGGAGACAGTCTCCTCCTGAAAGTGCGAATGATCGGACTCTGCGGAAGCGACCTGAATTCCTTCAGGGGGATGAACCCATTGGTTTCGTTCCCCCGTATTCCGGGGCACGAGGTGGCGGCGACGATCGTCGAAGGTAGCAAGCGGCACGTGGCCCTGGCCGCTGGGGTCGACGTGACCATGTCCCCGTACACGAACTGCGGTTGTTGCGCAGCTTGTCTTCGCGGTCGTCCGAATGCTTGCGAGTTCAATCAGACTCTTGGTGTTCAGCGGGATGGGGCGTTGACCGAATACATCGCAATGCCTGCGGAAAAACTGTATCCAGCTAATCTGACACTAACGGAACTGTGCCTCGTAGAGCCTCTGACGGTAGGCTTCCATGCTGTTGCCCGTGGACGGGTGACGCCCGAGGATTCGGTCGCCGTGTTCGGCTGTGGTGGCGTCGGGCTCGGTGTAATTGCCGCCTCACATGGTTGCGGGGCCAAGACGATCGGAGTGGACGTAAGTGACGAGAAGCTCAGCGTCGCTAAGAAAGCCGGCGCCGCCCACATCGTAAATACCAGGATTCAGTCGTTGCACGAAACCCTCCACGAACTGACGAATGGCCTCGGTCCGGACGTCGTGATCGAGGCGGTCGGCTCCCCGCAAATCTTTCGCGCGGCTGTAGAGGAAGTCGCCTTTACCGGCCGGGTCGTTTACATCGGCTACGCAAAAGAGTTGGTCACCTACGAGACCCGTCTCTTTGTGCAGAAGGAGTTGGATATTCTTGGCTCGCGCAATGCATTGCCGGAAGATTTCCGTAAAGTGATCCGCATGCTTGAAGAACATCGCTTCCCGGTCGAAGGCGCGCTCAGTTCCAATGTCTCTATCGAAGAGGCTCCAGGCGCCCTTAAGGCTTGGAGTGACGATCCTGCCCGCTTCAAGAAGATCATGGTTTCTTTGGACGAGCGCTAGGACTGGCGGCCTTCGGATCTCCGTTTCACATCCATCGCAACAAATAAGAACCCCCGGGGCGCTCGAATTGAGCCGGAGGTGGCTTTTATCCCGGCGAAGTAGTCATTCTTCTTTGGCCCCGCGTTGCGCCGCGAACGGTCGTCGTATCGGATTAAAAGACTAGGACAGGCGCAACAACTGTTTTGAACGGGTTCGCCCCGCGGGAATAAAGCGTTGTCCAGTCGAGTTCTAGAGACGTCTGCTCCCGTCGGGAATCGAGAAGCCATCCCAGGGTGACGTGTGAGCAGTCAGGCGGACAACTTTGCATCCTTTTGATCTAAAGTCGACGATACTAGCCAAGCATGCGCAACACATGGTGCTGGTGCACTTTCCCATAGCCCTGTTTCTAGCCGCGGTCGCATTTGACGTCCTCTCCCGCTGGATGGGGCGCCGCAGTTTTGCCGATGCGGCCTACTACAACATTCTCGTTGCTGCCATTTCGACGGTCCCGGTTCTGGCGACGGGCATCCTGGCCTGGCAGTTTCAACTTGAGGGCGAGAAACTGAAGGCGTCCTGAGGCTGCATCTGATCCTGGCCTGTGTCTCGAGCGTCATGATCTGGCTGGTGTGGTGGATGCATTTCCAGGCGCGCCGAAGGAACGGAGTCCTGCCGGGCTATCGCCCCACCGGGAGCCCTCACCGTGAAAGCAGGCACGGAGGTGACCTGGACCAACCACGACGACATCCCGCACACGGTTGAACAGCACGCAGGGCAAGTTCAAGTCGGCGGCGCTGGATACCGAACAGAAGTTCCAATTCCGCTTTACAGAGCCCGGGGAATTTCCATACTACTGTCGCATGCATCCCAAGATGACGGGGAGTGTCGTCGTGCAGTCCTAAGCAGCCGAGCGCCGGCAGTGATGGCGGCTTGCTGCTTGCAAGCGGCGTATGGGTGTGTACAATCGCGCGTAGGTTTGATGGCGTGTCAGATCGGCAACCTGTGCGACCTGTCGGCACGAATGCGGCCCCGTAGCTCAACTGGATAGAGCATCAGACTTCGGATCTGAGGGTTGGGGGTTCGACTCCCTCCGGGGTCGCCATGGAACGCAAGAATTAGGGCGTTTTCCATTCTGCGGGCAGTCCCGCGATCTCCCGCTCATTCCGTCAAGTGACTCTCCCGGTGGCTCCCAAGAATCCCGGAAGGAACGCGAATCGGGGCCATTCGACGTAGTTGGTGTGATGGGAATGTTACGCCAACAACCACATAGCTTCTGGGTTGGCCATCCGCAAACACTATTCCCGCCACTACTCTAGGCCTGTAGTCGAGCATCTTATCCGCGCCCGATGGACGACTCGCCGCCGTGATCGAAGGGGAAGCGCGAAGCCACCGTGAACATGAAAACCGGCTTGACAATCCATCTGCTAGAGCGCACGCTCGTGTTGCTCAGCCGAGCCTCACCGTTCCTGATGCCGTCCGACTGAACCGGCCTCCGTCCCGAACCCAAGCGCAACAACGGCGATCCAATCTGACAGGTAGTGCCCAAGGATCACGATTTTCGGATCTCCTGAACCCCCATTGGCGTCGACGTCGAATCTGCGAAGTTCGCCCCATGTGCTATCGGCCATTCGGAGACCCAAAATGGAGATCCCGATTCATCAGCATTTTCGGCCCGCACCCCACACGAAGATCAGGAGGATGGTCCCATGATCAAAGTATTTCGGTTCGTGGCAATTTGCACGATCAGTGTTGCATTGGCAACATTGTCCATAGCATCCGCACAGACCTACACCAGTATCGACTTCGCCGGTGCGGTTTCCACCACTCTAAACGGCGGACCCAATCCGCAGGGTACAGACATTGGCAGTTACACTGACACATCGGGCGTTACTCACGGTTTCACGCTGAAGAAAGGCGTATTCACGTCGTTCGATCCTCCAGGGTCCACATTGACGACACCCAACTGGATCAGTCCGCAGGGAGTTATCGTGGGCAGCTACCTCGACGCGAGTGGTGTCAGCCACGGGTTCACTCTGAACGGAAGCACATACACAACTGTTAACTACCCACTCGCCACTGGCACGGTTCTCACTAGTCTCAACCCCTCCGGGGAAATGTCAGGATATACCTGTACCGACCCTGCCTGCGGCACTTTTGGCGCTGCAAACACTACCCACAGTTTTCTCGTGCCCAAGAAAGGCGTCTTCTCGGCCACCTTCGACCCGCCCGGCGCAATCAGCAGCCTTGCCGTCACCGTTATCGCATCTGGTGCCGTTTTTGGCTCTTACACGGACAGTGCTGGAGTGGGTCACGGATATTTGCTGTACCATGGGACCTACACCACGATTGATTTTCCAGGCGCGATTTTTACGTTTGTGGGAGGGGCTAACCCAGAGGGAGTCGGCGTCGGAGAGTACATCGATACCGCGGACGTTGCACACTCCTTTATGGTGAGCAACGGCATTTTCACGTCTTTCGATCCTCCGGGAGCTGTGCTCAGTGATGCAGCCGGGATCAATCCTAGCAATGTCATCGTTGGGATCTATCTGGATTCCGCGGGCGGTGTGCACGGTTACATCCGGACACCATAGCCCAACCGCTCTTCTCAACGGTTGAGTTCGAAAGGCCTTCCCACAGTGGCTTTTCCCGCGCTGGGAGGGCCTTTCCTTTCTGATGGCGCCCAGCGCTTGGTTCCTCTCAACTGTTGCTAACAGACGTGGCTGTTGAAAAACCACCGCCAGGAAAGCGCCCAGAAAAACTTTGCGTTAGGAAGCCCTACAAGCGACGTTCGCGCCTCGGGTAGACATTTTCTATCCCCGAAATTTTGGCTGTTTTGTTCGTATCGTTAGCTTCGGGTGGCGCAGCCGAGTCGGTAAACGTGCACGTTGGTGACGTGATTAACTCGATCGAGGGGAAGCCAGTCCATACCACTGTGGAACTTGCATCCGCACTTGGTACAAGCCCACGAGGAGCGAGAGTTCGAGTCGGGTATCAATTCGAAACTGCGGCGCATAGCTCCTACCAGAAAGAGGTAGTGATTATGGGTCAATAGCCGTAGCCGCAAGCGCGTTGTCTTTATTGCGGCTGCAATCCCTCGTGGCGCGACACCTGAAAAACGCGGAAGACCTTAACGATTACCGGCCCACTCCGAGGAGTGAGGCGCTTATTGCGAACGCCATTCGCCTGGCGGAGCGGATACTGAAGAAGATTGACGCGGCGTATCCGGTTGGAGAAGGAATTCGGCAATAAGGGTGCATCTACGCAACTCCCGACTCCAGTTTGGGCAGTTTCTCTTTGCGCAGCAGCGCCTTCGTCACTTGTTCGGTATGGGTAAGTTTGGCTCCCAGAATTTCCAGCAACTCCCGGCAGAATTCGGGGTGCTCGCGCAATAGAGACTCTAGTACCTGGGTCGTTAGAAATCCGAGTTCAGCGTCGCCGGTCACGGTAGCCGTCATACTGTAGTTGCGTTTGGTGAGAGTCGCAGGTAAGCCTACGAGTGTACCCGGACCGTAGGTGCTGGCGAGTCCGGACGAACTATCAACACCGAAATCGAGACCCACCGTCCCTCTGAGAATAAGAAACATACCGAAAGCCTGTTCCCCGCGCCGGAACAGTACCGTTGGTTTTGCCTTTCGGACCTTTTCGCAGCGCTGTTCGAGCGCATCGTATAGATCTGGGGGAGCAGTGTAGCGTCGCGCCATCTTCCACCTCCTGGCGGAGATGTACTGAGACTAGAACTGCACCGCACCCGCTCATACGACCCGCATCACCCGCCCCCGTGACTTCAGTCACCCCCGTCGCACAGGGACTCGGCGCTCGCGTCGAGGAAGCCGCAAAGATTAGCCTCACTTTGACGCCCAATCGGCGAACGCAGTACCATTTTGTTTGCGTCTGCGCCTCGTAAAAGAACTCAAGGCCGTAGGTCCTGCAAGTAGACGCAAATCGCGCGCTTTGACGCCCAGCGAGTTATGTTTGAGACCCTTTACAAGACCGACGCTCCGAAAACCTTCCTCGACGGAGGCGAGTATTACCAACCGAGTTTTGATTTTGAGTTTCGCAACGGAGCCCAGACGTTTTTTGTTCGGGAGAAGCACGGATACTGGGACGAGGGTCTGAAGACTTTCGCGAACCAGACGGTTACCCTTTCGCCCCAGGATGGCTTCGCAACTTTCGAGGAAGCCCAAGCCCGCTACAACGAGCAACTCAAATACCGAGCATCGCGGGGCTTCGTCCACTCGTTTTCACTCGACTTTATGAGTGAAACGCCGGTCCAATACCGACGTTTGGACCGAAGCTAACCCAGCTTCTCTACCGCTTCCTTGAGATGGGATTGCGACAGATGCGCATAGCGGCAGGTCATCGTGATCGATTTATGCCCGAGCAATTCCTGGACGGTTCGGAGATCGACGCCCTTCATGACGAGCCGCGACGCGAAGGTATGGCGCAGATCGTGCCAATGAAAATTCTTTATTTTCGCTTTGCCGATGGCCGTGTCGAACCAGTACCTCGGCGAGATCAGGCCAAAGACGCGACCCTCGTCGTCGCCGTTTTTCAGGCGGCGTAGCGAATTCAGAGCGGCCTGGTTCAGCGGGACGTGGCGCGTCTCGCCGTTCTTGGAGCGGGGAATCGTTAACATCCCGCGTTCGAAATCCACGTTCGGCCATTCGAGGTTGTACTGCTCGCCCCGCCGCATCCCGGTATTGAGCGCCAGATCGAACTCCGGTAGATGGGCGGGTGGAATCTTTTGGCGCAGCAGAGCCTCCTCCGCGTCCAATAGCCAGCGCACCCTTCCTTGTTCTTTGGCCATCCGGAGTTTCCGCGCGGGATTCGTCTGGATCACTCCATCCTGCTCTCCGATCCGGTAGATCATCTTTAGGAGTGCCCGGCAGCGATTGCGCGTTGCCACCGCCCAGGGCTGGATACCAAATATATCTCTCAAAATCTCCCACCGTGATTTGTTCGGCGGAGCGCGATCCGAACTCCGCGACCAGGCGGGCGATCTGGCCTTTGTCGCTCGGGTAGGATTTCTTGTTCGCTTCCGACCAGAGCAACGCGGCATCCGTCAACTTCTGGAAGGAAACAGATTTCACCCGGAAGTTCTCGGGTAGTTTTTCTTGTAGATGGATTTGGGTCTTGCGTTTGCTATACAGCTGAAGCGCGGCGGACTTGGGACCGACCCGTTCCCGCCTGAGTTTGCCAGAAGCATCGGCATAGCGGACGTACCATACGCCGCTCCCTTTGAAGCGTTCGAAGACTCCACGCATATTGATCCTCCTCGATATACCGCACGAGAAAATCGTAGGGTGGACAAACGCATGAAGTACATATTTAGGGAGTCAAGCAGCCGGCGTAGCATCTCCCAGAGCGGTTCAGGGATGCTCGATGATAGGCTAGCGGGGACAAAGCATCAGACTTCGGATCTGAGGGTTGGGGGTTCGACTCCCTCCGGGGTCGCCAGCAAATATAGGAATTACGCTTTTTCTGCTTGGCAGACCGCGCTTGTCCTGAGGAGCCTTCCGGGCCTCGACCAACCTGACCCCGCCTACTCGCTCCCGCTCCCGAGCGCCCACCCTGGTAGCCGAAAACCGGCAGCGCCGATCACTGCCGCCGTGCGACACCGAGAAATTCGCGGCTGTTTAACCGCATCTAGGTACATCTCCTTGGTAAGAGGGCGGTCTGCAGCCTGCAACGGGTCTTCGCGCGAAGCCGCCTCCGGGCCTATATGCCTTCGGGCGCAGCTGGATCAATCCTGAATTCAAGCTGCTGCTTGCCCAGCACCGGGTGCGTGGCTGTAAGCCGCGCCGTTCCAGCTTGTTCTTTCGCTCGAATCCAGATCGCGCCGGTCCCCCCGATTAAAGAAAAAGGATTGTCGCCGATAATGTCAGCTGGGCCGTCGATGTCGAACTTGACCGCATCGTTGGCAAAAGGTCGAATCGCATCGAATTCGTCGGTCACGCGCAAGACCACTCGGGTCGTGTCCGCACCATCGCCCGAGAGGCTCGTGTCATCCGGCAGCAGCGCGAATTTTGCATCAACTCCTTTGCCCGAGAAACGCTTCACGATCACCTGCTTGCCCTCGAGATATCCTTCCAGCCGCAGATCTCCCCACTTGTGAAAAAGTTCCTTCAGTTTTATGTCGAATGGCGCGTAGCGGAGGTGCGCAAACTGCGCGCGGTCGGGATCGGCTTCCACGACCAGTTTGTCGTCAATGTAAAGTTTCAGATGGTCGCAATTGGAGCAAACCACGGCCCGCGAAAATCCGATCGATTCATCGCCCCGCGCCCAGTGGAAGGCCGGTTCCATGACGACTTCCTCTGCTGGATCGCACTGCGACTTGTAGAACCCCGCCGCCGGCTTCGGCTCGCGAAACATGTCCGTCACCCCGTGGTAGCAGATCCGGTCTCCGGACCCGAAGTCGCCGTGTGTGTTGTAGTCGAACGCGCACCAGCCGATGCCGCCTGCGTACTGAGGATTCGAAGCCAGTTGGTCGTGGATGCGCGCATGCCGCAGCGTATGTTCCGTCAGCCGTTCTACCTGGTCGATTGTCTTGGTGGGATACGTGTGTCCGACAAATTCGGTATTCAGGTACCTGGGGTGATTGGGCGGCTTGAGCGGAAAGCCAAAATCGTTCATCGTGAACACATCTTCCAGGAACTCCGAATCCTGAAAATAACGGATCCCGCCAGTTTGCCGTGTCGGATCGAGCTTGTGCGCCAGGGCGTTGGTACGTGTGTAAAAGTCGTGGTCGTCGTGCGACTCGTTGATGCGTACGCCCCAGAGAATGATCGAAGGATGATTCCAGTCGCGGCGGATCATGCGGCCCACGTTGTCGATAGCGAGGAGCTTCCAGGCTTCGTCGCCGATGTGCTGCCAGCCGGGAATTTCTTCCAGCACCAGCAGTCCGCTCTCGTCGCAGGCATCCAGAAAATGTCGGGACTGCGGGTAGTGCGAGGTGCGGACGATATTGCACTTGAGCTTGTTGCGCAGGACATACGCGTCGCGCCGCTGCACCCGTCCCGGCATTGCTTGCCCAACCCAGGGGAAGGTCTGGTGCCGATCCAACCCGCGCAGCTTGATGACCTTGCCGTTCAATTCGAATCCATGGTCCGTGAACTGTGCTTCGCGGAAACCAATTGTCCGCGTAAGCTCGTCGACGCGCTGGTTGCCACGCCACAGTATTACTTCGACGTTGTATAGATTTCGGTTTGCGAGATCCCACAGCTTGATTCCGCTCAGGTTCGCGATGTGAACCGTGTGGGCCACCGCTTCCTGGGTTGCAGGGGAAGACGGTACGTTCTGAGAGGCCTTGGCGACCTCGCGATCGCCGTCTTTCAGGACGGCTTCAACACGGAACGACTCCCGCGACAACTCCATATGCTGGATGTAGCAATCCACATCCAAGGTGGGGTGCTGACCCAGAACATCCTTCGGCTTTGCGAACACGTTTTCGATAAAGCTCGAAGGGACAACGCGGAGCCACACTTCACGGTAGATACCACCGAAAGTCAGATAGTCGATCTCGTAGCCGAAGGGCGGGATGTCGGCGCGCTCGCTGGAGTCGACGTCCACGGCTAGCACATTCTCACCATCGAAGTCGACGTGCGGCGTCAGGTCGAAAGAAAACGGCGTGTATCCTCCTTTGTATTCGCCCAAACGTGTGCCGTTGATCCACACCGTGGATGCCGTCATCACTCCTTCAAAGTCCACGAACACGTGCTTCCCGCGGGCCTCGGCCGGCAGTTTGAAGTGGCGCCTGTAGCTGGAGACAAACTCATAGGTTTTCTCATCAAAACTGTGCCAAGGCAATTTGACGTTGGTATGCGGGATCACCACACGCTCGTATCCAGAATCGTCGAAGTCGCGCGCATGTGCTCCCTCGGCAACCGTCCGGCTGTACTGCCAGTTCCGGTTCATAGGAGTCACCAGCCGTCCTGCCGCAGTGGTGGCCTCGCTCGCGGTGCCCGCAAAACCCGGCTGGGTAAGTGTGGCGCTCGCAATCAGGCCCCCCGTGGCCTTGAGGAAATCGCGACGGTCCATGAAATGCCCCCCTGATGTTCCTGATATGAAGGTCATGGAGAACGGGGCATTATGCTCCATTGCGCCGTCGTCTGTAAACGCTTACACGCAATACACCGACCACATGATCGCGACGCGCCTCATCATGCGCGGTTCAACGCGTGCAATCTAGAATCGACCGTAGCACGTGGAAATTCGCACGATCCAGCAAGTAGGTTTTACGAAGCTTTGGGGTCGATCGCAGAACGTGTGCCAACTCACCTGAGCTGCCCACGTGGCTCCGCTCTGGCGAAGGAACAGGCATGCACGGTCCGACGGCCGACCTACTCATCCTCAACTCTCGAAGAAACGTATGGAGCTGAAATACCGATGCCGTTGTTATTTTCGAGCAAAACGGCAGTAACGCTCAGTGGGCTGATTCATGTTTGCGAGTTCGTCCATCTCGTGCCAGGGCTGCCCGCGCTTTCGTCTGGAAAACCGCGGAAGCAGCTGGTAGCATCCCTTGCCATGTTCAAACTGTTGATTGTGATGCTGAGCATTCTTGTGGCGACCGCGTTTGCTGAACTGCCCAGCAAGAAGTACCTGAACCTGGCCGCGATCAAGACCATGGTCGCCGCGGCCGAAGCGGAAGCGCAGAAGCTGCATGTGGAAGTCACCCTCTGCGTTGTGGACGAGAGTGGCAACCTCCTTTTCCTGCAGAAGGCGGATGCTGCTTCGCTGAATACCATTCAATTCGCGCAGAGAAAAGCCCGACATGCCGCGTTCTACCGAAGCCCATCGAAAGATGGCGCCGATGCTTTGAAAAAAGGCAATGTCGACGTTCTTGCTTTTCCGGATTTCTTCCCGAACCAGGGCGGACTTCCCATTCAGGTGGACGGCCAGACCGTGGGTGCGATTGCCGCCAGCGGTGCGAAATCGGAGATCGATGAAGCGATCGCTCAGGCCGCGATCGACGCGCTACTTAAGAAGTGATTCCGTTCAGTGCTCCAGATATGGAACGTAACCTTTCGTTCTGGTGCGCAGGCGGTAAACCGAGGTGGTGGCGGTGATGTAAAGGGTGCGGTAGTCCCGATCTCCCCAAGCCAGATTCGCGGGCTGCTCGGGTATGGCAATCGTTCCCAGGTGGTGGCCTTCTGTGTCCCACACCCAAATGCCCTTCGGCCCGGTGACGAATAGATTTCCTTTCTCGTCCACTTTGATTCCGTCTGGTACACCGTCGTCCTTTCCGCCAGGCTCTTGGCCAAAAATGCGGCCGTTGGCGAGGGACCCGTCGGGAAGAACGTCGTACACGCGAATATTCCTTTGCTCGCTGTCGTCGATATAGAAGTGCTTCCCGTCGGGAGAGAAGGCGAGACCGTTGGGCTGAGCCAGGTCCCGGGTGAGCAGTCGAACATCGCTTTTATCACCCAGGCGATAGACTCCCTGAAACGGGATCTCCTGTTTTTCTCCCGCGACCAGGTCAAGAGTCGGATCGGTGAAATAGAGCGCGCCATCGGGTCCGACGATCACGTCATTAGGACTGTTGAACTTCTTGCTTTCGAAATGATCTGCGAGGATCGTGTACTTGCCTTCAGGTGTAACCGCAATAATTGCGCGCATCACACTGGCGCAGTCGATCAGTCGGTGCTGCCGATCGAAGGTGTTGCCGTCGGGATCTCCAAGAGCGATCACTTCTTCTTTTCTTCCGTCCGGGAACACGCGAAAAATCTTGTTGATGGTTTCATCGCTGACGTAAAGGAACCCGGCCGGATCCCACATCGGGCCCTCGGTGAACCCAAAGCCTTGCGCTACTGTTTCCAGCTTGGCGTCACGATCGAACATGGCCCAGAACTCAGGGGAGAGCGGTTGCATCGAGAAGGGACGGAGATTCGCTTGTGCTTTAAGCGATATGGGAAGAAAGGCAAAGACACCAGTGACGAGGATAGCGATCGTTCGCCTGAATACGCGTAGACCCTCATGGAACGGGTCGCAGAAAAACGAAGACGGCCGCCGGTGCAAAATCACGGCTGATCCTCACCGGCGGAAGGCACATCCTCGACTTTGTTCAGATTGTGCAGATAGCTAACAAGGTCATCCAATTCCTGCGAACTGAGGCGCACGCCGTAGTCCGTAGGCATGGGCGCCTGGGGTTGATACTCCAAACTTTCTAAGTCCGTTTTCATCAGAAAATGAAACATTCCGTCTGTGGTCTGAATCTGCAGAGAGAAATTGTCCTCGTTTCGGATGACTCCCGTTAACGCCTCCCCCGACCGAATACGCGCGACCGCCAATTGGCCGTTCGCGGGGCCAAGGTCGGGACTCGTGATTGCCCGCCGAATTACCGTTGCTGGCAATCCGTTTGCATAGTTGGAGAGGTCGGGGCCGAAGAATGCTCCTTCGTCGCGAACTCGGTGACAGGATGAGCAAGCGGCCTTCCCGATAAAAAGCAATCGGCCTTTCTTAGGGTCCCCCGGGATTGTCGCGGCTCCGCCTCCACCTTGGAGCGTACGTAGGTACTCGACGACCTGCCTAACCTGCAACGACCCGATGAGACGAAACGCAGGCATGCCGAAATCGGGCCGGCCATTCGCGACGATCCGTTGGAGTTGAAGATCAGATAATCGTTGCACTTGCGAATTCGAGACAATGTTGGGAGCACGTTCGCCGCCCCGGCCATCGAGGCCATGACAGCCGGCGCACCGGGAGCTAAAAGTGCGCTGCCCGGCGGCTAGGGTTCGAGGTGAATTCTGGTACTCGGTTTGCTTGTCCTGTGTTTGTTGTGCGCGCAAGCTCGTTGCCACGAGGACGAACCACAGAGCGCAGCAACGAGTTCTTGTTTTGGACGACCGCATTACGCTCCAATCAAATCAGCACCCTAAGTCGAAATTCGAGTCAGAGCCTTGCCGGGGGAAGCACTTTCGCCGAGTTAAAACGATTGAATGACGGTTTATCCCAGGCTCGTGCAATGTGTCAACAGATTTTGTTTGGAGGGCCGGATTCTAGCAAAATTGCGCAAGTCCAGCGGCAGCGCACAAGGCAGAAAGGGAAACGCGATTGCGGAAATGCGAATTTCATTCGATAATGCGTTCGCTGCTCGGGCAGCCCGCCAAGATGGTCGAACCGAGTTCTTACGGTGCACCCGTTTGAGAAAGATTCCAGGAATGCGTTTTGGGCTCTGCCTGCTCTTGGTTGGCACCAGTTTGGTCGCTGGCGGGATAGACGATCCACCGGTTCCGCCGACTTCTACCGACATCAACGTTCGCTCCGAAGATCTGCTGGCGCAACCTCCGGCCGCCAATTGGATTTCCTACAACGGTGACTATTCCGGACGCCGGTTCAGCAGTCTGACGGAGATCAACACCAGCAACGTGGCTCAACTGCGGGCACAGTGGGTATTCCACGCACACAATTCCAGCCGGCTAGAAGTCAGTCCAGTGGTGGTGAATGGGATGATGTTCGTCACGGCTGCGAACGACGCCTTTGCCCTCGACGCCCGCACTGGGCGGGTCGTGTGGCAGCACGCGCGAACGATCTCCAATGGACTGGTGGACGATGCTGCCAGACACATCAACCGAGGTGTTGGAGTCTGGCATGACCGAGTTTATATGGAGACCGATAACGCGCATCTCCTGTGCCTCGATGCGCGCTCGGGGAACCTGCTCTGGGACGTTGCGTACGCTACGTGGAACAAGAACTATGGAGCGACCAGCGCCCCCTTGGTCGTGAACGACAAGGTACTGGTCGGAACGTCAGGAGGCGACGATGGAGTCCGCGGCTTCGTCGCAGCCTACGATGCGCAGACGGGAAAGCTGGACTGGCGTTTCTGGACAATTCCCGCGCCCGGTGAGTTCGGCTCTGAGAGTTGGCCCGGGAGCGCGTATCTGCACGGCGGCGGGACTACTTGGATGCCTGGTACCTATGACCCTGGAACCAACACCGTCTTCTGGGGCACCAGCAATCCTGCGCCTGATTTTGACGGCAGAGTCCGCCCGGGGGATGACTTGTATACGGACTGCGTGCTCGCGCTCGATCCGGATACGGGCAAACTCAAGTGGTATTTCCAGTTCACTCCCCATGATTTGTTCGACTATGACGGCGTGGAAACATCCATCCTGGTGGACGCGGATTACCAAGGCGCGCCCCGCCGGTTGATCGTGCAAGCCAACCGCAACGGGTATCTGTACGTGCTTGACCGGACCGACGGTAAATTTCTCTCCGCGGTGCCGTTCGTCGAAAAGCTGAATTGGGCCAAAGGGATCGATGCAGAGGGAAGGCCGATTCGCACCGACGTTCAGCCTACAACGAAGGGAACCCGCATTTGTCCCGGATGGGCAGGCGCGACCAACTGGTTCGCACCTTCGTACAACGAAGCAACGCGCTTGGTGTACTTCATGGCATTAGAAGAATGCGAAACGTTCTTCTCCAAAACGGAGCCCCAGCGCTTCAAAGAAGGAGAGACTTACAATTCGACCGGGGTCAAGCGCATTCCGGGCGAAGATTCGCGAAAGCTTCTTCTGGCCTACAGTCTGGATTCTGGCAAGCTTGCGTGGAAATATCTGCAGGTCGGGAGCGGACACTCCTCCGGCGGCACCATGACGACTGCCGGCAGCCTTGTATTTTTCGGAGACGAGGCGAATTCCTTCGAGGCGGTCGATGCTAGGAACGGCAAGCCCCTCTGGCACTTTAATACTGGCCAGGCTATAAGCGCTTCTCCCATCAGCTACGCAGTCTCCGGAAAACAGTACGTCGCTATCGCGGCCGGCGGCGACATTTTCAGTTTCGCGCTTCCATAGCCACACTGTGAGTCCGGTGTTCCCTCAAATGCGCCGCACCTGTCCTTCTTCGGTTGCCCGGTTATTGCGAACGAGCAGCAATACCAGGATCATCCCTGCGAGCGGGACCAGTCCGGCGATCACGATAATCGGATCAAAGGCGTGAGTGGCGGTTGCCTGGCGCGCGTCGGAGAAATATCCAACCAGCTTGAAGGCAACGATCGTCCCGATTCCCGCACCCGTTCCGCTGAGTCCGCTCACGGTCGCCACCGAATTGCTGTGGTATAGGTCGGACGGCAAGACGTTCGCGATCGTTGTGAACGATGCATAAGAGAAGGTGGCAAGGGCAAACAGGGTTGTGATCGCGAACAGGTTGGTAGTGAATATGGTAGGGATCAGAAAAGTCACTCCGATCCCGCCAAACACGACGAGCGCCTTCCGCGCGGCGCCCACGGACCAGTCGCGCTTGATGAGATAGTCGGATGCAGCCCCGCCAAAAAAATTTCCGACATCGGCTGCGATAAACGGAATCCACACAGCCACCAATCCACTCCGGAGTTCGATTCCCTTGCCAACCAGGTAGATGGGAAACCAGTCGGTGATAAAAAACCAAACCGGGTCGGTGAAACTCTTGGCGATGATCGTTCCCCAGGTCTGCGGAAAACGCAACAAATCGAGCCATCTCGCGGACTTGTGGTTGCCCTGCGGATCAGCTTCGCCTTTGTCCGTGGTGATCAGGTGCAGCTCTGCTGGAGAGATGCGAGGATGTTGCGCAGGCGGATAGTAGATCCAGCGCCAGGCGATTAACCAGAAGAATCCGAGCACGCCGGGAATCATGAAGGCCGGCCGCCATCCCCAGCGGAAGAAGATGGGCAGGACCACGAAAGGCGCGACTGCCCCGCCAATCGAGGAGCCGCTGTCAAATAGAGCGGTGGCGAGGCCGCGCTCCTGCTTCGGAAACCATTCCGACACCGCCTTCGTGGCACCAGGCCAGTTCGCGGATTCTCCGGCGCCCAGCAAAAAGCGAAATCCGGTGAACCCGAGCAGCCCGTTGGCTAGCGACGTGAGCATCGAGACGGTCGAATACCAAGCCACGGTGAGACTGAGCCCGCGCCGGGTGCCGATTCGATCCATCATGCGCCCAAAAATGGTCTGGCCGATCAAGTAAGCAACCCTGAACGCAATCCCGATGTTGGCATAGTCGCTGTTGGAAAAGTGGTACTCCACCTTTAAGTAAGGAGCGAGCAGTGACAATGTCTGGCGGTCGATATAGTTGATGGCGGTTGAAACAAAAAGAACTGCGCCGATCCACCAACGCAACGATGGAATCGGCCGCGTGGCGCGGGAAACGGGTTCCTCAGCCGTGAGCATAGGGCGGAGAACTCGGCTTCACGCGCTTACCGTGGCTTGTGACTCGCGGAGAAATTGATTCCGTAAAGTAGGACCTAGCAGAGAGGCAGAGTCTTCGTCGAGATAGATGGTTACGTTGGGGTGAGTGCGCAAGATGGAAGCCGGCGCCATGGAGCTGACTGGACCTTCGAAGCAGGCCTTGATCGCCGGGGCCTTGCGCCGATCGGGTACGACCGCGAGAATCTCCTTTGTTTTGAGAATCTGGCGGGCCGACATCGAAATTGCTTGCCGCGGCACTTGCGAAATGTCCGCGAACCACGCCTCGCCCACCTGTTGCCGGCGGCACGCTTCGTCAAGTTCCACAACAATATAAGGCTCTTCTGTCAGAAAGTCCGCCGGTGGATCGTTGAAGGCAATATGGCCGTTCTCGCCGATTCCGAGGAACGCGATGTCGACCGGACGCGATGCCAACTCCTTACCCACCCTCCGAGTGACCTCGACGGGATCGCTGGCATCACCCTCAAGCAAGTGGTAGCGAGTGATTCCAGTTCTCCCAATCAATTGCTCAAGCAGCATCTTGCGAAAACTACCCGGATGGGTGACTGCCAAGCCGATGTATTCATCCAGATGGAAGGCTTCCACCTTCTGCCAGTCGATACCGCGTTCCTGGGTGAGTGCGCCCAGAAACTCCAACTGCGACGCTGCCGTAGCTGCGATGATGCGGGCCTCACCGTTGGCCGTGATCGCGTTTCGGATTGCGCGTGCCGCTTGGCCTGCGGCCGCCTTAGCGAGAGACGGCTTGTCAGAGAAGACCTTCAGAAGCATGGACTGCTCCCGCGCGGGTGCAGGGGTTCGACCGAGGGGTGAATTATACAGAAAAGCCGCTCCCATCCGCTTTTAAAACGTTTAAGTGAGACCCGTTCACACCCTCACAGAGTTTTGTGATCCACTTTGTCGAGGTGTGTGTCCGGCACCGGGCGGCTCAGGTAAAAGTTGATGTCCTCCACATTCCTCAGGACAAAGCCCGGCGCATCCCCAGAACGTTGGGTCTGCACGTGAATGAAGTCCGCACCTGCTACGTCGTCAAGGACGAAGCCTGGACGCAGATCCTCCTTCACGTACCGAATCTCCACGTCGCGGACGTCAATCCCTCTTACGTGACGGATGAAGAAGCCGTGGGCCGGCATCGCGCCGAACCGGTTGGGCTCCGGGTAGGCGTTCTCAATTTCAGGCGGTTGAACCGCTGCGTCTTCCCGGGTACCGCCGCCCTCGTGGAGAATGAAAATATTGCTGAGCTTCACGTCCTCGATGGAATGCCCGGGGATACCGGTGATGATGCAAGCCTGGTGCGAAGCGCAATGCGAGACGACGATGTCGCTGATGTTCACGCGTCGCAATTCGCCAATCGGGATTCCTTCCGGGCCCCGCATGCGGCTGCCCAGGCGGAGAAACAGGGGGACATCGGTGATATCGCGCATTGTGATATTGCTGATGGAAATGTCTTCCAGCAGCGCGCCGTCGACCGTCTCCAACGCGATTCCGCGGCAATCGTCAATGACACAATTCGATATCGTGATATTTCGGAATCCTCCGTTGGACTCCGTCCCCAGCTTGATTCTCCCGTTGCGGGATGCTTTGTAGTCAGGCCCAATGCGCTTGAACGTCGCGTCAAGCAGCGTGCCTTCCTCGTAGCCGCCAGTCACGTAACAGTTCGTGATTGTCACGTGGTCGGTGGATCGCGCGAAGCCCAGCCCGTAACAACTCTTCAGGCAGATGCCGTCGTCCCACGGCGAATTTACGCTGCAATTGGAGACGCGTACGTTACGGCAACAATCGATGTCGATGCCGTCACGGTTGGTGTCGATCTTGAGATTGTCGATCGTGAGATTGTCAACGCCGGTTGCCAGAATCGCAAAGTGACCACCATGCAGGATGGACACGTCGCGAAGGATTACATTTCGGCAATTTTTCAGGCTGATCGACTTGTTTCCAACTCCGGCCGGAAGAGCCTTATCGCCTCCGCCGCGGCTCAGGCCTTTTCCCCAAATGCGCCCCGGCCCGACGATGCCGACATTCTCGATGCCCTCACCCCAGATGAGGCTGTTGTGCCAGTGACTGTGGCCGAAGTCCTGATACTTATCCCAAGTGTTCGGTTCCGGCGGATCGTAGCCGCCTTCGGTGCCTTCCGCCGGCGACTCAGCGGCCATGATCGCCGAGCCCGGACCCAGATAGAGTTCAACGTTGCTCATCAGATGGATCGAGTAGCAGAGATAGGTTCCCGCGGGGAAGCGTACCGTTCCGCCACCAGCAGCGGCGGCCGCTTCAATCGCCTTGTTAATGGCAGGCGTATCTAGCGTCTTGCCGTCGCCTATGGCTCCGAACGATCTCACGTCGTCGACACTTGTAACTTGAGTCGGAGCCTCTGCTGCGGCAGGCACAGCCACTGCGGCGCCGATCGCGGCACCCGCAATCCCTGCACTAGTCTTCTTCAGGAAGTTGCGCCGCGCCGTATTTTCTTCTGACATGATTTGCTTTCTCCGTACTAGGAATCATTTCGAGGCCATCAACAAGACCACTCCATGTCTGGGGACCTCCGCGGTGTAGGAACCCTGCACTTCGCCAAGATCCTTGTGCTCCCAAAGATCACGCAGTTTGAGCGACGAGGCGCCGCCCAGCATTTTGAAGTCGAGAGCGATTTTGAGGCTGGATTCGCCGCGGTTGAAAAGCCCCACGGCATGGTTCCCGTTCGCGAGAGGCTTGATCCAAATCTCGAGTGGCCCCTCATCCCACACGCGGTGCCCTTGGACGCCTTTCGCATCCTGATCGACTGCCAGCACTTCCGGATTTGTGAGCATTTCCTTCGTCTCGGGCGTCATGCTCCGTAGATCGTTGCCCGCCAACAAAGGCGCTGCCAGCAAGGCCCAGAGCGCCATGTGGGTGCGATACTCATCGCGCTTCATTCCCCCGTTTCCCACCTCGAGCATGTCTGGGTCGTTCCAGTGGCCGGGGCCGGCAAATTTCTCGAGACCATTCTGTGAGAACCCAATAACCGACATGCGGTCGTAGGTGTCATTAATGTCGCCCGTGGTGCGCCAGAGATTGCCGGTGGCCGGTCCCCACGTCCAGGGTGCTTTCACTCCCCAGTTGCAAATGCTGAATACGATGGGCCGGCCCGCCTGTGCCAGCGCGTCACGAAATTTTGCGTACTGCACTTCCGGATCCAGCCCTTCCGCATGACACCAGTCGATCTTGACGTAATCGACTCCCCACGAGGCGTACGTTTTCGCATCCTGCACTTCGTGTTCGTAGCTGCCGGGTCGCTTCTGGCAGGTGAGCCGGCCAGCGTCAGTGTAAACGCCTAGCTTCAGTCCCTTGCTATGGACATAGTCTGCCAGTGCCTTGATCCCGGAGGGAAACCGTTTCGGGTCCGCCACAATCGTTTCCTGAGCATCGCGGCTGACCTGCCAGCAATCGTCGATGTTGACGTACTGATAGCCTGCGGCCTTCATGCCGGTGCTCACCATGGCATCTGCAGTTTCACGAATCAATTGCTCGCTCACGTTGCATGCGAACTTGTTCCAGCTGTTCCATCCCATCGGTGGGGTTTGTGCCAACTGTGAAGAGGATTCGTTCTGACCCGAGGCTTGTGCCTCGGCGCCGGTCCATGTTAGTAACACCAGCGTCGTCAAGAAAACCACCAGCAGCGCGCATCGACACATTCTCATCGCACCCTCCCTAAGATCCTTTCTGCAGATTGCCGGCGAAACGACGGGGACGCGCCCGAGGAAACGATAGCACTAGCCTTCACAGGGACACTCCCCGTTTCCACGGGATGAAATCATCCTGGCCCAGCAATTCCGATTTCGTCCGCGTCTCGCCGCTTGCAACTCGGACAGCAGCTTCGAGAATCGCCTCGCCCGTTTGCTCGATCGTCGCTTCCCTCGAGATGATCGGCCCAGCGTCGACGTCGATGATGTCCGCCATACGTCGCGCGAGTTCTGTATTCGTGGAGATTTTGACCACTGGCGCTACGGGGTTGCCGGTTGGCGTACCGAGTCCCGTGGTGAAGAGAACAATGTTCGATCCGGCGGCCACTTGTGCCGTCACACATTCGACATCGTTGCCTGGCGTGCACAAAAGATTGAGTCCCGCTTCTGACGAGTATTCGGGATAGTCGAGTACCGCGGTCACCGGAGAAGACCCGCCCTTTCGGGCTGCGCCAGCCGATTTCATCGCGTCAGTCAGCAAGCCATCCTTGATGTTGCCAAACGAAGGATTCATTTCGAAGCCGGCGTGGACCGCCTTTGCGCGCGCGGCATAGTCACGCATGAGCTCGATAAACCGGTCACCGACCTCTTTCCGGCTGCTGCGGTCGATCAGCGATTGTTCAACCCCGCACAACTCGGGAAACTCGGAGAGAATGGTCCTGCCTCCAAGCGCTGCGATCATGTCAGACACGTGCCCGATGGCGGGATTCGCCGAAATTCCCGAAAACCCGTCCGACCCCCCGCATTTCAGACCCACGCAGAGCCGGGAAAGTGGCGCCGGAGCGCGCGTGTTCTTATCCGCTTCCACTACGCCCAGAAACGTCGCGCGGACCGCTTCCGACAGCATGGTGAACTCCGAGCCGGTTTGTTGCTGATCGAACACCAACAGAGGTTTGCTGAAGTTACGATCGCGTCGCGCGATCTGTTCGTGCAGCATGGCCGCCTGCGAGTGCTGGCAGCCGAGACTCAAGACAGTTGCACCGGCTACGTTCGGATGGTGGAGATAGCCCGCAATCAGGCCGCAGAGATTGCTGGCGTCTTCCCGAGTGCCACCACAGCCGGCTTGATGCATTAGAAACTTGATGCCATCGACGTTCTTGAAAATCCGGGGCCTCTCCTGCCGACTCGAACCTAGCTCCGCTTGTCGCCCCTCGATCTTGTCGAGTCGTCCTTCTTCGTACAGCCTCACCAACTCCGCGAGCTGCTGCCGGTAGATCTTCGGCGGAGCAAAGCCGAGTTCCTCTTCGAACGCCTGTTTCAGAACTTCGATGTTCCGGTTCTCACAGAACACCAGCGGGACCACGAGCCAGTAGTTTCGGGTGCCCACTTGCCCGTCGGAACGGTGGTACCCGAGAAAGGTTCGGCTCCGCCACCGCGACACATCCGGTCCAGTCCAGGCATATTCCGCGGACTTTTCTCGAAACGGCAGTGCATCGTGCCGAAGGTTGCGAGTCGTCAGCACCGATCCCTTGGGGATCGCCTGCGTAGCCTTTCCAACCAGAACTCCATACATGAACACATCGGAGTTGGGAGACAGTTCCTCCGCTGCGAACTTGTGTTTGGCAGGAACGTCCGAGGTCAGAACAAGAGAATGCTGAGGCGCGTCGATGTGCTCGCCCTTGCGTAGATCTCGTAGCGCGATCAGGACGTTGTCGCCGGGGTGCAGCTGCAAAACGGAACGTTGCATCACAGTTTTATCCACACAAGTCTTATACTCGTTTTGCGGGTGCGGCGGGGCGACTCCCGTCTCTACCCCCGGTACTGCGGTATAACAATCGCAGAAGGCAAATTCAAGACAAAAACCTTTGAGCTTGGCTGAAGGTCGTCTTTAGTTTTTTGTTGTTTGACACACGGACGACACGCTTCTTAAGCTGCAAGCTTTCTGTAGCGATTTCCAAGGTTCCATAGCTGAGTTCTCAACCGAGTCCGCACGGATTCGGTTTGAGCGGCCTTATTCAATTCCATCTTCGGTGGGGCGCGGAGAGTTGATGACTGTCGCAATGCCCGGTAAGGTGAACGCATGGGATTAACCATTCGACCCAAGAAAGAATGCCGCTGGGACTTGATCAGCCTCGGAGAGGTCATGCTGCGACTCGACCCCGGCGGCGGGCGTATCGCGACCACCCGCAGCTTTGACGTGTGCGAGGGTGGTGGAGAGTACAACGTTGCCCGCGGATTGAAACGGTGCTTCGGTCTCGACACAGCGATTGTCACTGCGTTCGCGGATGACCCCGCCGGTCGACTATTACAGGATCTTCTCTACCAAGGGGGCGTAGACCAGTCGCTCGTCCGCTGGGTTGCCCACGACGGTGTCGGTCGCACGGTGCGCAACGGCCTCAATTTTACGGAGCGAGGGTTTGGCGTTCGGGCCGCACTTGGGTCTTATGATCGTGGCCACACGGCCGTCTCGCAACTCAAGCGGGGAGACTTCAATTGGGACGAAATCTTTGCAAAGCAGGGCGCACGTTGGTTGCACACCGGGGGCATCTACTGCGCTCTTTCCGAGACAAGCCCCGAGGTCGCCCTCGAAGCCATGCAAGCAGCCAAGCGGCACGGCACAATCGTTTCCTACGACCTTAACTACCGTCCATCGTTGTGGAAGTCGATCGGTGGCAAGAAACGCGCGCAGGAAGTCAACCGCCGCATCGCACCCTTCGTGAACGTCATGCTGGGGAACGAAGAAGATTTCTCGGCGGCCCTCGGCTACGAAGTTTCCGGCATGGATGAGAGCCTGTCTACCTTCGAAGTCGATGGCTTCAGGCAAATGATCGCGAAGGTGGTGAAAGACTACCCATT
Organism: uncultured Acidobacteriaceae bacterium; assembly: GCA_964641665.1. GTDB lineage: Bacteria > Acidobacteriota > Terriglobia > Terriglobales > Acidobacteriaceae > Gp1-AA133. Next base: position 103,623 of record CAZXKO010000031.1, on the reverse strand, counting down.
CCAGGTCGTCGCAACGACGTTGCGAAAGGCAAAGACCGCCACTCGCAACGATTGGAGCGCAATCTGCTATTGCGACGGAAGCTTCTACCAGGCCCGCGAAAGGGAAGACCTGGAGATCTTTGACCGGGTTGGAGGCGGCGATTCGTTTGCCTCCGGCCTCATCTACGGTTTTCTGTCGGGCAAGGACCCACAATGGGCGGTGGAATGTGGCGCCGCGCACGGCGCGCTGGCCATGACCACCCCTGGCGATACCAGTATGGTGACCTTGCAGGAAGTGGTGCGCGTGATGGAAGGCGGCGGAGCGCGCATCGCTCGCTGAGTTGTTGTACCAGGGCAAGGAACGATCAATGGATAAGCAGCAAGTTCGAGACAAAATCGTCGAAATCGGAGTCGTGCCCGTTGTCCGGGCATCGTCGCCAGCCGAGGCTCTGCTGGCGACTCAGGCAGTGTGCGATGGCGGGATTCCCATAGTAGAGATCACTATGACTGTCCCCGGCGCTATAGATGTCATACGCGAACTGCGCAAGAGCGCTCTTTCGGACATTCTGGTCGGAGCCGGCACGGTGCTCGACGTGGAGACTGCGCGCCGCTGCTTGGACGCCGGCGCGGAATTTCTGGTCAGTCCCGGATTGAACGTGCCGACGGTGGAGTTTGCCGTGCGGGAAGGGAAGTTGATCATGGCCGGGGCGCTCACGCCGACCGAGGTCATCACGGCCTGGAATGCCGGTGCCGACTTCGTGAAGGTCTTCCCCTGCGGCCAGGTGGGAGGGGCGAAATATATCAAAGCCCTGAAGGGTCCCCTTCCGCAGATTCCGCTGGTGCCGACCGGCGGTGTCAACCTGAACACAGCGGCCGAGTTCATCGAGGCCGGATCCGCCGCCTTGGGCATCGGTGGAGAACTTGTTCAGAGCGACGCTCTGAAGTCACGGAAGCCCGAGGTGATTGTCGAAAATGCGCGCAAGTTTCTCGCAATCGTCAAGGAAGCGCGAGCACGCATGGCAGCATCACACCTTCCTGCGGTCGCCGTGCGCTAGAACTGCCAGCTAGTCACTGGTTGACGCCGCTGGCCATGATTCCGCCATCGACTACTAGCAAATGCCCGGTGACAAAACTGGCGGCATCCGAGGCCAGGAACACGGTCGCGCCCGCCAGTTCATCCAATTTTCCGAACCGCCCCATAGGAGTACGCATCAGAAATTCCCGCCCGCGATCGGTTCCGTCAAGCATTGCGGCATTCAAGTTCGTGCGCAAAACGCCCGGTACCAGCGCGTTCACGCATACGCCGAACTTCGCCCATTCCACGGCCAGAGCCTTGGTAAAGGATGCGACCGCGCCTTTGCTGGCGCAGTAAGCGGCAACCTCGTAAAGCCCAACAAACGATGAAAGAGAGCCGATATTAATGATGCGGCCATACTTTCTTTCGATCATATGCCGGCCAAACACGCGGCAAGCTCGCATGGTGCCGTTCAAATTGGTTTCCATGATCCCGTCCCAGTCTGCCTCGGGGACTTGGAGCGTGGGCATCCTCTTGGTGTGACCGGCGCAATTAACGAGGATCTCGACGCTGCCGAATTCGGCGCAGACGGTTTGCAGCAGTTGTTCCAGGCTCGCGTTGTCAGTCACATCGCAGGTGAGTGTGAGGGAGCAGCGTCCCAGTTCCTTCACAGCCGCGGCGGCCGCGTGCACCTGTTCCGCGCGGCGGCCCGTCGGAACCACGTTTGCACCCGCTTGCGCCAGTCCCTTCGTCAGAGCCAATCCAATGCCGCTGGTTCCGCCGATCACCACTGCGGTTTTGTCTTTTAGTTCAAGAAGAGGGTGACCCATGCCACAAGTCCTCCAAGAAGTGTTCTTTCAAAGGCGAACCGACTCTACGAAGATCCCTTCTTGTTGCTAACGCAGAAAGCGATCGCTTCTCCCATGGCCCTCGTCGTCGACGTGCCACCAATGTCTGGCGTGCGAACCTGGGAATTCGCCAGGACTTCACGTATCGCGTGCTCAACCGCATTTGCGGCGGCTAACTTGCCCAGATGGCGCAGCATCATGGCACCCGACCAGATCTGTCCGATCGGATTCGCAATGCTCTTGCCGGCAATGTCGGGCGCAGAACCGTGCACTGGCTCGAACATCGAGGGGAACTCTCGTTCCGGATTCAAATTTGCAGAGGGAGCAATCCCGATCGACCCGACCACTGCAGGCCCGAGGTCCGAGAGAATGTCCCCAAACAGATTCGAACCCACGACCACGTCGAACCAGTCCGGATGCCGTACGAAATGTGCCGTGAGAATGTCGATGTGGTATTGATCGGTGCGAATGTCGGGATACTGTGCCGCAACCTCCCGGAAGCATTCATCCCAGAAGGGCATGGTGTGAATGATGCCGTTCGACTTGGTCGCAGAAGTGAGATGCTTCTTTCTCGTCCGGGCGAGTTCAAACGCGAAGCGCAGTACACGATGTACGCCACGCCGCGTAAAAATTGTTTCCTGAATGGCCATTTCTTCGTCCGTCCCTTCGTAGAGACGGCCACCGATCTTGGAGTATTCGCCTTCGTTGTTTTCCCGCACGATGGAGAAATCCACGTCGCCCGGCTTTTTCAAGGGACTCTCGATTCCTTCGAAAAGCACCACCGGACGCAGGTTGATGTACTGACGGAAGCCTCGGCGGATGGGGATCAGCAATCCCCAGAGCGAAACATGGTCAGGTACGCTGGGATGCCCCACGGCTCCCAGAAAAATCGCGTCGAACGGCCGAAGTTGCTGAAGACCATTGGACGGCATCATATGTCCGGTTCGGGCGTAGGTTTCGCAACTCCAGTCGAATTCCTGCCACTCGAATCGAAACCCGAAGTGCTTGCCAGCGGCTTCGAGGACTCGAATTCCCTCAGGGACTACTTCTTTGCCGATCCCGTCCCCGGGTATGACTGCGATCTTGAAAGTTTCCATGAAAGGTATTGAACGCGAAGCTATATTCGTTTGCTCGATCGAGTTTACGGATGAATCCTTGCTGCCCAGCCCCCACCAGGCGCCAGCTTAAGTTTAAGTTTTGTGTTCTTGGTTACCTGGCTCTTCACCTGTCGGTAGTCGCTGCCGTAGCGGTCCGCGTTGACCCCGTCCTGGTACGCCTCCATGGAAAAGTTGCCATCGGATAGAAACGAGAGATCGATATCGAGCTCCCGTGCCGTCCAGTTCGTCATCACCCCGACGTACCAGTCGCGGCCGTTTCGTCGAGCTACCACAACATACTCTCCGATGCGGCCATCGAGCACTTTCGTATCGTCCCATTCGCTGGGCACAGGAGCCAGAAACTCCATTATTTGCGGTTCACGCAGATAATTCGAGGGACTGTCCGAGAGCATCTGCAACGGGCTTTCGTAAACCACGTACATCGCGAGTTGGTGACAGCGGGTGCCCAGGCTCATGGGCCGGTCGTGAATCGGCCGGAAACTATCTTTCTGTGCATTGAGCATGGCGCCCGGTGTGAAGTCCATTGGGCCGAGGAACATCCGGGTGAACGGAAGCGTGACCGTGTGTGGAGGATCGGTCTCCGCGCTCCATTTGCTCCACTCCAGGCCGCGGACTCCCTCGGTGCTAATGAGGTTGGGCCAGGTCCGCGTCATTGCGGCGGGCTTCTGATCGCCGTGGAAATCGACCAGCATCCTCCGCTTCGCAGTTTCGCGGCTGACCTTGTGATAGTAGTCGATGAGCAACTGATCGCTCCGCTGCATGAAGTCCACTTTGATCCCCTTCACGCCCCACTTAGCAAACTGATCCAGCGCCGGTTCCAATTGATCGTCGAGCGTCTTCCACACAACCCAAAGAACGATTCCAACGTTTTTCTGCTTGGCATACGCGCTCAATTCCTCCATGTTGATTTCGGGCACGACTTCGAGCACGTTGCCAAGTTTGTACCAGCCTTCGTCCAGGATGATGTAGGGGATCCCGTACTTCGCGGCGAAGTCGATGTAGTACTTATAGGTCTCGGTGTTCACTCCCGACTTGAAGTCAACACCGTAGACATTATTTGCGTTCCACCAGTCCCACGCCACCTTGCCGGGCTTGATCCACGAAGTGTCCTTCACTTGGGAAGGCTTCTCCAGCAGCCAGACCAACTGGTTTGTGAGCAGGTCTCCATCTCTTTCCGCAATGCCCAGCACCCGCCAGGGAAAGGTGCGCGTGCCGTTGGTGACGGCGATGTAGTCCGCGCTTTCCACCACCTTGAAGTCTCGATCTCTCTCCAGTTGTTCCTTCAGGGGATACGGGGGAAACGTGGCGGAAAGCCCGTTGCCACTCGTGCCGCGCAACCACAGGCCGGGATATTCCTCCAGGTCCGATTCCGCGATCGCAACTTTCACGCCATCCCCCGCGTCCACCACCGCCGGGAGAGACGCGATGGACGCAGCAGCAATCTGGCTCATCGGCTGGGGAAGGTATTTCCTTTCGTTGTGCGAGAAGAAGCTCTCCTCCTGCGGGTAGAACACGGTGTCATCCCCAGCGAAGTTGAAGGCGGCTTCTTCGCTGTAGACATGCACCTCTTGTTGGGGCAACGACGTTTCGATGCGGTAAGCGGCACCTTCATTGTAGGCGCGGAAAACGACTGCGAACTGGCCCTCGAACTCCAGCCGCAGTTCGTTGTAGTTCTCGTGAATCTTTGCGAATTTCTGTCGGACAATCGGCTCCAGAACCTGATCTGCGCTGCGCTGTTTGCTCCCGACTACCTTGGGATTCAGACCAAGCTGGTTGTGATCGATGTCAATCGAGATCCGGGAATCTCGTAGAAGGGTTTTGCCCTTGAAAAGGACGTCGTAGCTGATTCGGTCAGTGGCGTGCACCCTGACTTCAATTCGCTTGTTGGGGGATTCCAAGGTGTAACTGGATTGAGATGCCGGTTCCCCCGCAAACGACAGCATGCACGTCGAGCACAGCAGAACTGTCCAGAAAGCGCCATAAGTCATGAGAATTCCCCTTCAGAGTTGCTCAGTGAATTTCTGGTTCGGGGATCAGTGCGGTCCCCTCCAGAAAATCAAAGTCGCACCCTTCGTTCGCCTGTTTGATGTGCTGCATGAACAGCTTGCCGTACCCGCGCGGGTAGATTCCTTCTCTTGGTCTCCAGGTTGATCGCCTGCGTCCCAACTCCTCCTCGGGTACCTGCATGTTCAGCGTCCGGGCGGGTACATCGAGTTCGACCAGGTCTCCCTCCTTCAGCAGGGCGAGTGGACCACCCACGAAAGATTCGGGTGCGACATGAAGAACACAAGCTCCGTAATTGGTTCCGCTCATTCTCGCGTCCGAAATGCGGACCATGTCGCGCACTCCTGCCTTTAGTAGTTTTTGAGGAATCGGCAGGTTGCCCCATTCCGGCATGCCGGGCGCTCCTTTCGGTCCCGCGTTACGCAACACCAGAACACTGTTGGCATCGACATTGAGCGCAGGGTCGTCGATCCGCGCATTCATCTCGTCGTAACTGTCGAAAATGATAGCGGACCCTGTGTGCCTTAGCAGTGCCGATTCGGCGGCCGCCGGTTTGATTACGGCTCCAGCGGGTGCCAGATTGCCGCGTAAAATCGCCAGTCCCCCCGATTCGAGTACAGGATTGTTAAGGCTGCGAATAACATCCGCGTTATAGATCTCCGCGCCTGCGATATTTTCCGCCAGCGTTTTTCCGGTCACGGTACGGCACGTCAAGTCCAAGTGCGGCTTCAGCGCGGCGAGCAGTGCTGACAGCCCGCCGGCGTAGTAGAAGTCCTCCATCAGATACTTGCCGCTGGGACGCAGATTCGCCAGAAGAGGCGTCTTTCTCGAAAGCTCGTCGAAACGATCGATGGAGAGCGGAATCCCCGCGCGCCCGGCAATCGCCAGCAGGTGGATCACCGCGTTGGTGGATCCACCCAGCGCAAGCACCGCCGCAACCGCGTTGTCGAAAGAACGATCGGTCAGAAAGTCGCGCGGCTTCAGATCCTCCCACACCATTTCGACTATGCGCCGCCCGGAAAGATTCGCCATCTTGGGATGGTTCGAGTCGACCGCTGGAATCGAACTCGCTCCTGGGAGACAGAACCCCAGCACCTCCGCCGCGCTGGTCATGGTCGACGCCGTGCCCATGGTCATACAAGTGCCCGCAGAGCGTGCAATGCCATCCTCGATCTGTGTCCACGCCTGCAAGTCAATATTGCCAGCCCGCCGCTCCGCCCAATACTTCATTACGTCAGAGCCGCTCCCCAGCACTTGCCCGTGCCAGTTTCCCCGCAACATCGGTCCCGCGGGCACGAAGATCGCCGGCACATTCATGCTGATGGCGCCCATAAGAAGCGCCGGCGTATTTTTGTCGCATCCTCCCAGCAAGACGCACCCGTCCACGGGGTACGATCGCAGCAGTTCTTCCGTCTCCATCGCCAGCAGGTTGCGGTACATCATTGTGCTGGGTTTTTGAAAAGTCTCTCCAAGCGAGATCGCGGGGATTTCCATCGGGAATCCGCCCGCCTGCCACACGCCGCGCTTTACATCGTTTGCCCGCTCGCGAAGATGGCTGTGACAGGGATTGGCGTCGCTCCACGTGTTGATGATCGCGATCACCGGCTTGCCAGCGTAATCCGCGGGCGTACATCCCATAGAGGCCGCCCGCGAACGATGCCCGAAAGAACGGAGATCATCGGGGCCGTACCAGCGATAGCTCCTCAGCGACTTAACGGTTTTCGGTGACATTCGACTCTTTCAGCAAGGTGAACCGGCAGGACCCGCAGAATCTGGGCCACACGTGCCGGCCACGAAGCGCTGTATTTTAGGTGCCTCCAGTTTATGGGGTCAATGGTTTGAACTGCTAACCCTATCTCGGGACCCCGCCGCAGCGTTCGGGCCGCACGCCTGCGGTGCTGTACTATGCTGCTCTCTATGAGAACCCAGGTCCTGGTATTGTCTGATTCCAGCGAACCCCAACTCGCCATGCTGGACGAATTGCGGCCGAATGCTGATATCGTCACTGAAAACTCGATCGAAGCCTTTGGCAACGCAGTTGCCGAAGCTACCGTCGTTTTCAACTGGTCCGGTTCCCTCGACCTGCTCAGAGATGTAGTGGGCAAATGCCCGAACCTGCAATGGGTGCATTCCCGCTCCGTGGGCCTTGAAAGAACCTTGTTCACCGAATTGATCGAAAGTTCTGTAACCCTGACCAACGGACGCGGTGTGTTCAGTTCTTCGTTGGGCGAGTTCGCTCTGGCAGCGATTCTGTATTTTGCCAAAGACTTGCGCCGGATGATTCGCAACCAAATGGCCGGCCGGTGGGAGCCCTTCGACATCGTGTCTATCTCGGGCCAAACGGTCGGCATCGTCGGATATGGCGACATCGGTGGCGCGGTTGCCGCCAGAGTTCGACCCATGGGAATGAAAGTGCTGGCTGTGAAGCGGCACGCTCCGTCGTCGCCCGGCTCAGACTCTCTCGTCGACCAGCTGTATGCACCCGATCGTCGCCTCGACATGTTCCCGCAGTGTGACTATGTGGTCGTGTCCACGCCACTGACATCGGAAACGCAGGGCATGATCGGTGAGCATGAACTTAGCGCAATGCAACCGGACGCGGTCATCATCAACCTCGGGCGCGGACCCGTGATTGAAGAGCAAGCCCTCATCCGGGCCCTCGCCGATGGCCGCATCAAAGGCGCCGCGCTCGACGTTTTCGACCAAGAACCGTTGCCCGCTGGCCATCCCTTCTACAAGCTGGAAAACGTCCTTCTTTCACCGCACTGCGCCGACCATACTCCTGACTGGCTTGACCAAGCGATGCGGTTTTTCATCGAGCAATTCAAGCGGTTCCGGGATGGCCAGCCACTGATGCACGTGGTCGACAAGAAATTGGGCTACTAAGGAGCGAGGCACGTCTTGGCCGTGAGAGAGGTATACCAAGAACCGGCCCCGCAAACGAGCGATGTTTCTTGAACGAGCTCTTAAGGAAAGCTAAAGCACCTTCCCCGCGTCGCTAACTCGGTTTCCCAGGTTGGGTAGTGGAGACCGTGGGTTGCCCCAGCGCGCGCGTCGCGCCGGTTGAAATGCCGCCGTCCACCAATAACGTCTGCCCGGTGACGTAGCGACTGGACTCCGCCGCCAGGAACACGACGGCCGCATCCAGGTCCTCCGGCTGGCCCGCTCGCTTCACCGGGATGCGATCGCAGAGATAGTCCACCCACTCCTTATTCTCGTAGAGAATCTTGTTCTGCTCCGTGCGGAACCAGCCCGGTGCCAGACAATTAACCGTGACCCCGTGACGCCCCCAGTCGTCGGCCAGGCTCATCGTCAGCTGACGAATGCCTCCGCGGCTGGCTCCGTAAGGACCCAAGCCGGCATACCCCGCCACGCTGGTCACTGACCCGATATTGATGATTCTCCCGTACCGACGCGCGATCATACCCCGCGCGATTGCCTGGGAAACAAAGAAACTTCCCCGCAGATTCGTTTCAAGAATCAGATTCCAGTCTTCCCAGGTCACGTCGAGCGCGGGCTTGCGCACGTTGCATCCGGCGTTGTTCACCAGGATGTCGATATGGCCAAATGATTCCTCGGCCGCCTTGGCCATTGCCTGAATGCTCTCCAGGTTGCGCACGTCGAGCTCCAGTGAAATTGCGCGCCTGCCGAGCCCCTGAATCTCTTTCTCAAATGGCAACAAGCGGTCGCGGTCCCGGCTGGTCAGCACCAGGTCGGCCCCTGCGCGAGCGAGTGCTCTCGCCATGTACTGGCCCAGACCACGGCTGGTGCCGGTCACGATCGCCACCCGACCGCCAAGATCAAATAGTGCGTTGTTCACGAGGAAATCCCGGGGGTGAGTACCACCTTCATGAGATTCGGCTCACGCGCATACAAACGCTCGAACCACTGCGGACCTTCATCCAGTGGCGCAACGGCAGTAATCAGTGGCTTCACCTGAATCGCGCCTTTGGCCATCAACTCGATCGCCCGCGGATACTCGCCCGCCGAAGCGCAGGATCCCTGTAGCCGGATCTGCCGGGTGACGACCTTCTGCAGCGGCAGGGTCACTTCCGGCGCAATGTTCCCCACCAATATGACACTGCCGCCCTTGCGCACGCTGCTGATGGCAGCGCTCACGGTCTCGTTCCGGCCCACAGCCTCAACCGCCACGTCCACACCGGCTCCGCCGGTGAGTTCCAGTACGCGGGCCACCGGATCGGCTTCCGCGGAAAAAACGTCGGTTGCTCCAAGCGTCGCTGCCAGCTTCAGTCGAGAGGAATCAATGTCGGCGACCAATACGCGCGAACAGCCGGCCACTCGCAGCGCTTGCAGAACAAGAAGGCCGATGGTTCCCACTCCGAGCACGAGCGCGGTGCTGCCGGAGGGAATCTCTCCCAGCGACACCGCGTGGATCGCCACCGCGACTGCCTCCAGCATCGCCGCTTCCGCAAACGAAACGCTTTCCGGCAGCGGGTAGATGATTCGAGCAGGAACCGCCACATACTCAGCGAATGCTCCGGCGCGCCTGTAGTCCCCGCAGGATACGCCTAGCACCTGCCGTTGATCGCAAAGGTTGACCTCGCCACGACTGCAATGCTTGCAGACGCCGCAATAGACTGTGGAATCGAAGGTGACCCGGTCTCCGACGGACAATCCCGTCACCCCCTCGCCGACAGCGGCAATCTTCCCGGCCGCTTCGTGCCCCATGACGATCGGTGGAATGCGGCGTCCGGAAGAACCGTCGTAGCCGTGCACGTCACTGCCGCAGATGCCGCAAGCGGCCACGCGGATCAGCACCTCACCCGGTTTCACGTCAGGCGCCGCGACCTCGGCTATCTCGAGATGCCGGTACTTCGAAAGCAGAAGAGCCTTCATATTGGTGTTGTTGCTGAGTGCCAGAATGAATCGCTCATACTACAACGCCGATCCAGATTAGGGAACTGGTCGCGTGCTAGCGCGGGTTTTGACGGTACTCCCACGACGCGCGCGTGGCGCTTGCTGCTTGGGCACTCTCACGAGCACTGCTGTGACTGGCATTAACCCGCTGCACAATCTCTGCAACTTCCTTATGTGCGGGTGCCAGGGAACATACGGGGTCGGTAGCGTGGGAGTCACCCGTGAGCAAAAATGCCTGGCATCGGCATCCTCCGAAGTCGCGCGTTCGGCGATCGCAACTCCGGCACGGCTCCGGCATCCACGCCTCTCCGCGGAACCTCCGAAATGAGTCCGACTCTTGCCATATCCGCTCCAACTTTTCTTCCCTTACATTCTCGAATCGCATTTCCGGGATGATTTTAGCGGCATGGCAGGGCAAAGCTTCCCCCGATGGAGTAATCAGCATAGTCTTCCGCCCCCATCCTCCCATGCAGGCTTTCGGAAACTTGGCGTAGTAGTCCGGGACGACGTAGTCGAGTCGCATGCGTCCCTCCAGCCGGGCCTGCGCCGCCCGAATGACTTCGAGCGACGAATCCAGCTGGCCCCGGGTCGGCAAGAGATTCTCGCGATTGCGGAATGCCCACCCGTAGTACTGCGCGTGGGCAATCTCAACTTTGTGCGCGCCGACTTCTTCTGCCATTGCGATCATCTGGGTAAGCCGCTGCAGGTTGTGGCGGTGAACCACGATGTTCACCGTGAATCCCATCCGGTATCGCCGGATCTCCTGAGCGATCTCGAGCTTTCTGGCATGAACAGTTGCCCCGGCGATCTCGTCGGCGGGTGCCGCGTCGGAGTCCTGAAAACTCAGCTGCACATGGTCCAGGCGAGCCCGTGCCAGTTGCTCAAGCTTTTCCGGAGTGAGTCCAATGCCGGAAGTGATCAGGTTCACGTAGAGTCCGGACTCTCGCGCGGCACTGACCAGCTCTACGAGGTCCACTCGCGCGACCGGTTCGCCGCCGGTCAGGTCCAGCTGCAGCACTCCCATTGCGGCGGCCTGTTGGAAGACATCACTCCAGGTCTGGGTGGAAAGCTCATCGCCCTTGCCGCTCATGACTAAGGGGTTTGAGCAATAGACGCAATGAAGTGGGCAGCGATGGGTGATCTCGGCGACAAGAGAAAGTAGCCCATTCATGGCAGAGCACTCGTCCACGCCGTTCTAAAAATCCACGACCCGCCGGACGTGCAGTCGCTCGAGAAGGTCAGCAGTTTCCTGTTCGATCCGGGCTGGATCCGCGGATCGGTATTCTTGTTGCAACATCTGCACGATCTCGCGGAACGTCCGTTCCCCGTCGCATGCCGAAACAATACGCACTCCGGGGTCATTCAGTTGCAACGCGCCTTCGGGGATGAGCAGCACCGTACTTTGTCCGGGCAGATCACTGACACGGCATCCTGGTGCCAGTCGTGGTTTGCTCGTCTCTACTGGGCGGCTCATGCGCGCGCTCAAAAACGAAATGCGCCGGGCGGCGGCCATCCCGGCTCGACGTAGGAAAAGTAGATAGCATCCAGCTGCGCCCACAGGATATCGCACTTCGCGAGCAACGCACTTGCAGCTTGGTCTTGCTGTTCCGCGGTGTGTGCATGCTGCAGAACCCACTCCAGCGCAAACGTTGCATCTTCGGGCGCCTGGACCAGGCGCGCCTCGAAATAGCTGAGCCCTGTTTTCATCCACGGATAATGTTCACGCAGACGGTCCACACGCAGCGAGATCAGCTTGCCCGCGAACAATTCGGTCAAAGACGACGCGACCGCCTCCAGCATGGTCCCGTGCCGCACCAGGTTTAGATACGCGTCCACCGCATAACGCACCGCGGGCAGCACCTCGTTTTCGTTGGTTACGCGACCTCGAGACAGGCCGGTTGCCTCGGCCAGGATAAGCCAGCGCTCGATTCCACCCACCTGGGCAGCGTCGCCGTCATGGTCGGCAATCCGCTTCCGCCAGGCTCGGCGGAGATTCGGATCGGTACTCCGCGACAAAATGATCGCGTCCTTGATGGGTATGCGGCTCTGATAGTAGTAGCGATTCAATGCCCATGCCTGCAGTTGTCCCCGGCTCAACTTGCCTTCGTGCATCAGCAGGTGAAAGGGATGCCGATGGTGATACCGTTCCGTCCCGATTTGACTGAGGCGAGCTTTGAAGTCGTCCGCCGGAAGTGGAGGCCGCGCAGGGAATACATTCATAGTGTGAAACTCATGCCGTCGTAGGCGACGCTACATCCCGCCGCCATCACTTGCGCGAACTCGGCGCTGTCCTCGTCCAGCATAGGGTTCGTATTGTTGATGTGAATGTATACCTTGTTGGGATGCATAATCGCGCGCACCCGTTCCAGGCTTCCTTCGCGGCCCGCAATAGGTATGTGACCCATCCGTTGCGCGGTGCGACGTCCCCCGACCACACGAATCAACTCGTCATCCGACCAGAACGTACCATCCAGCAAGAGCAGATCGCAAGCCGCGAAGCGGGCAAGCAGTTCGTCCCCGATCTCGGGCAGTGCCGGACAGTAAATCAACTTCCGGCCGCTGGAAGCCCCTTCTATCTGCAGGGCAACGACGGCCTCTTCTGCAGGCAGTTCCGCCGCGCGCTCCGCATCGACGTACTCCGGATATCCGCCCGGCAGCGCTATGGGTTCAACGCGAACGGCAAGATTCTTGGAATTGCCTTCAAGCTGGAAAACTTCTCCCGGAACTATATCGTTCCACACCGCCTGCGGGCGGACCCGCCGTAACATCCGGAAAAAGGTGTTCTCCTCCGTCGTGATCTCCTGAATCGACGGTGTCGCGTATATCTGAAGTGGCTGGAACTCGCGCAACAGCAGCAGACCCAGAGTGTTGTCGAGATCGCCGCTGGTCAGAATCACAGCCGCGATGGGACTGATGCGAGAACTCTTATCCCCCGTTGCTCTTGCTTGCAGTTCGGGTGTGGCCTCGATCTGAGAGCGCAAATCCGGGGATGCGTTCAGCAGGCACCAGCGATCCGGAGCCAGCTCAACGGCGATCTGCGACTGGGTGCGCGGTTTGCCACGAAGCGTGCCCGCCCGCAGCCGGCTGCAGTTTTTGCAGGCGCAATTCCATTGCGGAAATCCGCCGCCCGCCGCCGAGCCCAGGACCTTCACTTGCATCGTGTGAGGATACAGTCTAGCGCCGCGTAGTGAGGAAGAAAGGGAATTTCGCGGTAAGCGTACACACGCCCGCCGCTTTGGCGACGATCAGGTAGGGAGGCTTGGGTGAACCGTTACAGTTCCGCGTTGGCGTACGAGTTGATTTCGCAGTTCAGTTCAATCTCGACAAAATCGGGCGTTGTCCATTCCATTCGAAGTTCCTCGTGACCCCACAAGAGTGACAGTGCAATATTTAACCATTCCGTGAGCGCAAAAACAAGATCGCCGTTTGGACGTTCGCCGGCAGGCCTCGAGATGGAATCAGTCCACAGACGTTGGTGACTGTACTCCTGTGCTCGCCAAATCCGATGGCCAATGGCATGATGTCCGGCAGCACTCGCCCTGGAAAATCCTCATGCGCATCTGTGCAGCCATCCTTGCCGTCTTAGCTCTGACGCTGACCGGCTGCGGCGGAAATTCCACCGCCGTATCCAACCCCTTGTCTCCAGCCATCACTACCCAGCCTACGGCGCAGAGCGTTATGGTAGGCCAGACGGCAACTTTCTCGGTCGTCGCCAGCGGGACCGCCCCTTTGACCTACCAGTGGCAGAAGGGAACTACTGCCATTGCGGGCGCGACCTCTGCCAGCTGCACCACTCCCCCAACAACGCTTGCCGACAGTCTTTCGAAGTTCCGGGTCGTGGTCTCGAATTCGGCCGGATCGGCCACCAGCAATCAAGCGGTCCTTACCGTGAACCCGGTCGCCGGAACCACCGACGTTCTGACATACCATAACGACAACGCCCGCACCGGACAGAACCTGAACGAAACCATCCTGACCCCGAGCAATGTCAACTCCACAACCTTCGGCAAGCTCGCGGCCTACACTCTCGATAGTGGCTATGTGGTGGATGCTCAGCCCCTTTACGCCTCCAGTGTTAACGTTCCCGGCCAGGGGGCACGCAATCTTCTCGTGGTTCCGACCGAGCACGATTTCGTCTACGCGCTCGACGCCGACTCCGGTGCGGTCATCTGGAAGGCGTCAATGCTCAAAGCCGGGGAGCAGGCCTCCGATGTTCGCGGCTGCGGCCAGGTGTCTCCCGAGATTGGCGTAACCGCCACGCCCGTGGTGGATCGCAGCCACCCGCCCAACGGGGTTGTGTATGTGGTCGCCATGTCGAAGGATGGCTCCGGACAATACCACCAGCGGCTGCACGCACTCGACCTGGCTCTGGGCACGGAACTCATGGGCGGGCCTACCGAGATCCAGGCGACGTTTCCCGGAACCGGGGACGGAACGAACGGCACCGACGTGGTCTTCGCACCTGGTCAATATAAGGAGCGGGTCGGGCTCCTGTTGCTGAACGGAGTGGTCTACCTGGGATGGGCTTCGCATTGCGATATTCGCCCCTACACTGGATGGATCATGGGATACAACGCGAACACCTTGGCTCAGACCAGCGTGCTCAATGTCGTTCCCAACGGTAGTGAAGGTGCTATCTGGATGGCGGGAGCCGGCCTCGCCGCCGACTCGTCGGGAAACGTCTACTTTCTCGACGCCAACGGAGACTTTGACTCCAACCTCACCAACGGATTTCCCACCAACGGAAATTTCGGGAACGCATTCCTCAAGCTGTCGACCACAAGTGGTCTAAAAGTCGCCGACTATTTTGAAATGGACAACCAGCTCCAAGAGAACAGCACCGATCAAGACCTTGGCTCAGGCGGCGCCATGCTGCTGCCCGATCTCAGCGACGGAGCCGGGCACACCATGCATCTCGCGGTTGGCGCTGGCAAGGATACAAATATCTACGTCGTGAACCGCGATTCGATGGGGAAGTTCAACTCCGGCAGCAACGTCATCTATCAAGAACTTGCCGGCGCGCTGCCGAGCGGCGCGTGGTCGATGCCGGCTTACTTCAATAACACCGTCTACTATGGGGGAAACGGCGACTTCATCAAAGCGTTCTCCATCACGAAAGCCACGCTGTCGACCACGCCAACGGCGCAGACCAGTAACAGCTTTGTTTATCCGGGGGCCACGCCCAGCATCTCAGCCAACGGCACTAGCAACGGGATCGTGTGGGCGATCGAAAATGCTTCGACCGCAGTGCTTCATGCGTACGACGCGACCACCTTGCACGAGCTTTACAACAGCAACCAGGCCAGCGGCGGCCGCGACCACTTCGGCGCAGGAAACAAGTTCATGACGCCTACCATCGTGAATGGCAAAGTGTTCGTCGCTACTCCGACGGGCGTGGCGGTGTTTGGAATCCTGCCTTAACGACATGCAATCCGAGCGCTACCGTAGTGAGGTGTCCGCCGAACGCAGTCGAGGGACCATGTGCTTTGCTTGCAGCACCGAACGTGACAAACACAACCACCTCTTAACGCCCCAACGCCAGGTAGTTGCCGTAGCCCACGATGACCGTAGATCCGACCAACAAGAACAGAGCTAGCGTCAGCAGTCGCATCGCCGGCGTGCCCGCCCCCTTCCACTCCTTCAGACCCAGCCCCCAGAGCGTGCTGAAGATGATGATGCTGGCCATGTGCAATGTCCAACTCGAGAAGCCATACTTGCCCATCTGGGTCTCGCCCATGGTGTAGAAAAAGAACTGGAAGTACCAGGTCGTGCCGGCGAGCGCACAGAGCAAGTAGTTCGCCAGCATCGGAACGGACGCCGGCTCGTCTTTCTTTCGCGACGGGATGTGCTCCACCACCTCGCGACTTGGAGCGTCAATGGCAGTCTCAACAATCGTTTCGTCCGTGATCGCCGGATATCGCTCCGCGTTCGCCGTGAAGTACTGGTACCCGGTTTTGTTGCGAATATTCAGCGCCAGGCACCACAGGAAATTCGTCGTGAATCCGCCAATCAATACGACGACCAGAACCGGCAACCCTTGCCACAGCGTAGGCGTGCCGTGCTGCAACGTGAGTACCTTGATCGGACGCCCGGCGGCGAGTCCATAAGCGAAACAGGCGCTCATCACTCCCGACAGCGTGGCGACCCACAGTCCTTTCTTCAGATCGAACTCTTTAATAATGGCTTTCTGTTGTTCGGGCGACATCACGCGCTCTTTATAAATTCCAGCCAAGCCCGCGATTGCGATGCCTACCAGGCAAACGAAAATCCCGATGAGAATCACCTGCCCGGACTTCGTTCCCAAAACCTGGGCCATGAACACGCCGCTGAAGATGGGGGGCATCAGCGTGCCAAACGCCGCGCAGAGTCCCAGGACGACCGCCATACCGAGGGACAATCCCAAGAAGCGCATGGTGAGGCCGAAGGTCAGCCCCCCGACGCCCCACAGCAGTCCGAAGAAGAAGGACCAGAACAGCGTGCTGATCGGCGTTGCCGCCAGCACCGCAAGCAAGTCTCGCGTCAACAAGCTGCCAAGAAACCAGGGCGCGATGATCCAACTGAAAAAGCCCCCCACGAGCCAATACGTTTCCCAGGACCAGCGCTTCACGCCCCGGTAGGGCACGTAAAAGCTGCCGGAAGCCAGACCACCTAACCAGTGTAAGAAGACCCCTAGCGCCGGATTGGGAACCATGGTTGTCCTTGTGTTGTCCCTCAGAGATGGAAGACTTCTTCCAACGGCTGCATGGCACGATCGGGCAGAACGCCTTCCGACTGGATGAAGAACCCAGCCATCTCGCGCTGCCAGCGTTCATTCACTTCGCGCTTCGCCATCCCGGCGCGCGCCCGCTCGAAATCCTCCGTCTCGAGATAGCCGACCAGCAGTCCATCGTCACGAAGAAACAGGGAATAATTATTCCAGCCTGTTTCTCGCAACGCCGCCTGCATCTCCGGCCACACTGTCCGGTGTCGAGCCTTGTATTCCTCAAGCCGGTCGGGTTTCACCTGCAAGATAAAGCAGATGCGTCTCATTCAACCTCTCCTATCGCAGGAATGCTTCGGACAGGCCCCCGTCCACAGGGATGATATGACCCGTAGTCTTGGCGCTTTGATCGCTGGCCAGCCAGACGATCGCCGCAGCGCAGTCCTGCGGAAGAATCGGCCGCTTGGTGAGGGTGCGCTGCGCATAGTAGTTGGCGAGCTTCGAGCGGAGGTCTTCGGTGGATTCCGAATCCGAGAAGTCGATTTTATATTTCCGCAGCGACTGGATGACACGATCCCGTGGGAACATCGTCGAACCCGCCACGACGGTTGCCGGAGCAATCCCGTTGACTCGAACCGTAGGGCCCAGCTTGATCGATAGCTCCCGAATCAGGTGATTCAGCGCCGTCTTGCTGGTGTCGTACGCCTCGCTGCCTTTCTTTGGGACGGCGGCGTTAGCGGAACTCGTGAGCACCATCGCTCCCGGAAGATTCTGGTCCCGGAACACCCACTCGGTCTTCTGCGCCAGGAGATAATTCCCGGTGACATTCACCAGGAACGTCTTCGACCATTGGGCCTCCGTCAATTCACCGTCGGAACCGGGAACGGGGTAGATCGCGGCGGTGTTGATGACCACATCGACCCCGCCGAACTGCAGAACGGTAAATTTCGCCGCCTCGGCCAGGCTCTCCGAACTGCTCAGGTCAACCGCGGTGGTGGCGACGAATTCCGCCGACGAGAGCGCGCCCGCCTCGTCGGCAACTTTCTTCGCGCCCGCCTGGTCAAAATCCGCCACCACAACGTGCGCGCCTTTCCGCGCTAGCAGCAGCGCGACTTCGCGTCCGATTCCGCTGGCGCCGCCAATCACCAACGCAATCTTACGGCTGAACTCGGCTTCAGCAGGCATGCGCTGCAGCTTGGCCTCTTCCAGTGCCCAGTACTCGATGCGGAAAGCCTCCGACCGGGGCAGCGCGACGTAGTTATGAAAACTTGTGAATTGCGCCGACTGTTCCGGGCGCCGTGCCTGAGGCAGGGGATGGGCGACATCTCCTTCCTCCAGCGCATTCGCTCCCGCCATCACGTGAATGGCGTTGATAAAGAACTCTGTCGTGATGCGAGCTTCCTTCTTGCTCTTGCCGAAACCAAACAGCCCGAGCCCCGGAATGATCACCACCGAGGGATTCGAGTCGCGCAGCTTTGGGGAGTCGGGCGTCGCCCACGCGTCGTAGTATTTCTTGTAGTCGACGCGATATTCCACCGCTTGCTCCTGGATGCGCTTCCTCAGAGCCTTCGTGTCCTCTTTCGCCGGATCCCAGCGAATGAACAGCGGACAAACCCGGGTTCTCAGAAAGTGATCGGGACAACTTGTGCCCAGAGCGCCCAGTTCCCTCGACCGCTTCGAGCCGGCAAAAGTTAGCGAATCGTCATCGTCGGCATAGTGAGCCACGACCCGCCGGTTCGAGGACACCACTCCCCGCAGGGCCGGCAGGATTTCGGTTGCGATTCTCCTGCGATCCGGCATCGGAGCATGCTCAAGGCCGCCAAACAACACGCCTTTCCTGGCTCGATGTTCAAGGATGAATTCACCCATCTGGTCGATGGTGTAAACACTGTTCAGGTAGCATTCACGCTGGGTCATGCCCCAGGTGAACAGCCCATGACCTCCGAGTATGACGCCGTCCGTTCCTGGGTTGTCCTGAACCGCCTTCTCGATCAAAAGCGCGAGTTCAAAGCCGGGCCGCTGCCAGGGAACCCATACGATCTTGCGTCCGAATTTCTTGTTGAACTCTTCAAGTTTTCGCTTGCCGTTTGCGCTTGCCGCCAAAGCAATCGCCCAGTCCGGATGCAGGTGGTCGACGTGCGGGAATGGAATTAACGCGTGCAGGGGAGTATCGATCGAAGCGGTCACGCGATTCTCGCCAAACGCGGATAGTGGATAGTAGCCCACCATCTCGTCTTCGTGTTGCTCGCCGCGGTAGAGCCCTTTCAATTGCTCCAGTCGATCCATGTAGAGCAGGGCGAAGCCGGATTCCTTGATGGACCCAAGGTCGCCGCCGCTTCCTTTTACCGCCAAGACGCGCGTTGGCTCGCCGGTGAACGGATCAGGAAGCTCGATCTTCGAACTGGTGTTGCCGCCGCCGAAGTTCGTGATGCGCAGGTCGGCTCCCAACAGGTTCGAACGATAACGCAACAACCCCAGTTGATTCGAGGCCAATGCAGCGGCCTCCGCCTCGACCCACAAGTCCTTCAGATGAACGGTTTCCTTAATCTCAGGCATAAATCATCTCGCTGTAGTGCTGAAAGCGTTCCGCTTCTTTCTCCCATTTGTCTGTTTCCCGAGGCTCGAACACTTCCGTCGGAAACGATCGATCTACAATCTCGCGAACCTCCTTGAGAGAACTGGCCCCGCCCGCGGCGAGAATCTGGACGGCGACATTGCCCAGCGCCGTGGCTTCCGCCGGCCCGGCCAGCACTCGTCGGCCGGTCGCGTCAGCCGTAAACTGGTTCAACAGCCGGTTCTTCGACCCTCCACCGATCACTCGAATCTCCCCGATTCGCCGTCCGCACACGTGTTCTAGGTTGTGCAGGACCAGACGATACTTGAACGCAAGACTTTCCAGGATAGTTCGCACGTAAGCTCCGGGTGTCGCCGGTTCGGGCTGATGAGTCTTCGCGCAGAAATGATTGATTGCCGTGGGCATGTCTGCAGGATGCAAAAAAGATTCCTCGTCCGGATCGACAAGCTGCCGGAACGGAGCTTCTCGCCCCGCCAACTCCATCAATTCCCGGTAGTCGTAAACCTGTCCCTGCGCCGTCCACGACTGACGCGAACATTGCAGCATCCACAGGCCCATTACATTTTTCAGGAGGCGTGTTGTTCCATTCACTCCGCCTTCGTTCGTGAAGTTCAAACGCAATGCGTCTGCGGTTACTACCGGCGCATCCAACTCGGTTCCCAGCAGTGACCATGTTCCCGAACTCAAAAACGCCGTGCCCTCCCGAGCCGAAATCGCGGCCACCGCTGACCCCGTATCATGCGATGCCGGGGCGATTACCGGGGTTCCCGCCAGCGCCGAGTTGCGTGCGATCCCGGAATGCAACGTTCCGACCACCGATCCCGGCTCCACAATCTCCGTGAGCAGATCACAAGGCAGATCAACGCGTTGCAGCAAGTCCTTCGCCCAAGTCCGCGTCACCGGATTGACCATTTGCGTCGTCGTCGCGTTCGTGAACTCGCATACCGCGTTTCCTGTAAGCCAGTAATGAAACAGGTCAGGAATCGTGAGCAGGTGCTTGGCGGCGTTCAATATTCCGGGCGTGTCGCGTTTGGCCGCAAACAACTGGTAGAGGGTGTTGATGGGCATGAACTGAATGCCGGTTGCAGCATAGATTTCTTCCTTCGGAACTTTCCGAAACACTTCTTCCACGACGCCCCGGGTCCGGTCATCGCGGTAGTGATAAGGATTCTGCAGCAGTTCGCCGCGATCCCCGAGCAGCGCGTAGTCCACTCCCCATGCGTCGACGCCGATACCCGCGAGCTCAATTTCTTCTAGCTTGCCCAGGGCCTTCCGCACCTCGAACCACAAGCGCGCTGCATCCCAATGAAGGGAACCCCCATATTCCACGGGTTCGTTCGCGAAACGATGAACCTCTTCGGTGGTGAGCACGCCCGAGTGCAGGTGCGCCAGCACCGCGCGCCCGCTCTCGGCGCCAAAATCGAAAGCCAGGTATGGCTTTCCGGAGTCACCGCTAGGCATAGGACGTGACGCTCCGCGAGTTCCGTGCCGCGCGCTCCTTCGTGATTCGCTCCAGGTAGCCGCTCTCGCGGAACGCCGCGATGGGATCTTGCGGAAGGCCCTTGGAATCCCGCCACTGCTGGATTGCCGGCCGCACGTCCGTGGCGAATGCATCCTGCAACAAACCCTCAGCGCGCACCAGATCACAACTCTTCTGGGCTGCTGCCAGCGTCGAATAGTCGACGATTGCCGCCTTCGAAAAGAGCAGTTGCGCCATCGTGACGGTCTGGATCATCGCTTCAATCTTGCCTTTCAGGTTGTGGCTCTGATCAATCATGTACGCGATGTCAGCCTGCTTTCCAGTTTCCCATTCAAAGAAGAGGATCTCGTGGAAGATGCGAAAAACCTGGTAAGGATCGATCGATCCCAGCGTCAGGTCATCGTCCGCGTAACGCCGATCGTTAAAGTGGAACCCCCCCAGCATGTCCTCGGCCAGAAGCCACGCCACGATCTGCTCGATATTCTGCGCCTGGTAGTGATGACCCGTATCCACCAACACTCTCGCTTGCGGTCCCGCCGCGCGGGACAGCAGCAGTGCCATGCCCCAATCGGCGATGTCGGTGTGATAGAACGCCGGCTCGAAAGGCTTGTACTCCACCAGCAAACGTTGTCCCGGAGAGAGTTCGGCGTGCGTCGCCTTTAAGCACTCCTCGAACCATTGCTTCCGATGGCGAATGTTCGCCGTGCCCGGATAATTCGACCCGTCTGCGAACCACATCGAGATGTCACGGCTCTGCAACCGGCGCGCAATCTCAACGCTGTCCTTGGTGTGCTGCAGAGCGGCGTCACGGATTGTCTTGTCCGGATTGCCGAATGATCCGTACTTGTAACCTTGGTCCTGAAACAGATTCGGATTGATCGAGCCCGGCTGCACGTGATACTGCCCGGCAAGCTTCTTAATATCGGCAGCGCTGTCCACTCCTTCGGGACAGTCCCACTGGACGTGCACTGCCACTGTGGGACAAACGCCTGTCAGTTGGTGGACTTGGCCCGCGTCACTGAATTTTTCTTCGATGGTCGACGCTGCGGCCGCCTGCAGAAATTTTCCGAAACGCGTACCCGTATTGGCAAAACCCCAGGAAGGAACTTCGATGCGGAATTTCTCCAGCGCCCGGAAAACAATCTCTGCCTTGCGCGCGTCCATAACACCGCCTCTCTCGGGCACGAAGATTACACATCTGCTCGCCGCCCGGTCATCATCTTTATTCCAGAATATGCGCATTTTGCACTGCAGAACAGATTCATCCCGCTGAGCACTGCTTAAAGCCGTGAGGACCGGGAAGGCTAGCCGCGCGAGTTGCAGACAGACTCCGGCATCCAAAAAGCAGAAATCGATCGCAGAATTTCGCTTTGCACAATGTATGGGTTCACAGCGGGATGACTTTGTGGCTCGCCTAGGCGCTCCTGACCCGCCCCAGCTTCCTGCGCCCGCCTCTGCTGAATTGAACAAGAGGTCTTGTTTTCAGCGGTCCACGGGCAGTTGGTCGGTCCTAAACCCGGACGTTCTGTACTGCGAAATAACAAGAATTTGCCGCCTGTCGCCCCACATGCGCTAACCCGCAGAAACCGCAGCTCCTGCTGCAGCCCTCACGAAGCCCGCGACTCCGCACCGGTATCAAGAATTTCGCTTGGCAAAATGAAAAAAATGGATATGATTCGTCTACTTGTATGAGTTCCGGCCCCCAATCTCGGGATCGCTATCTGGTCAAATCGATCGTGCACTCCTCTCAACTCCTCACTGCGTTTCGTTCCTCGGGTGAGGCGTTGCCGCTCAAAGAGATCGCAAGCCGCAGCGGCTTGCCGAAGACCATGGCGTTCCGACTTCTCTACACCCTTGAAAAATGCGGCATGGTCGACAAGGTCGGCGAGAATCTTTACCAGTCCTGCGTGCGTCCCTGGAAGCAGCGGCTCTACCGCCTCGGATACGCCGCGCAGGGAACGGACTATCAGTTCTCTCGGGAGGTTTCCGCGAGCCTGCAACGTGCAGCACTGGCGGAGGGAATCGAACTCATTTCTCTCGACAACCGCTACAGCGCGAAGACCGCGCAACGGAATGCCGACTTGCTGGTCCGTGAGAAGGTGGACCTGGCCATCGAATTTCAAACCGACGAACATGTCGCTGCCGTAGTGGCTGCTAAGTATCGCGAAGCCAACATCCCGATGATCGCTATCGACATTCCCCACCCCGGAGCCACCTACTACGGAGCCAACAATTATGAGGCGGGCCTGATCGGTGGACGCTATCTGGGCCGCTGGGTCAAAGAGCACTGGCACTCGGAGGTCGACGAGATCGTGCTGCTCGAGCTGCCCCGGGCGGGAAGCCTTCCCCGCATGCGTCTCTCCGGTCTGCTCGTGGGCCTCAACCTGGTCCTATCCCATGCCAAAGGCTGCCGCGTCACGCACCTCGATGGCGACGGCAACCTGGGTCCAAGCTTTGAGGCGGTGCGCCGTCACCTTCGTTCCTCGCGCTCGCAGAAGATTTTGGTCGGTGCGATTAACGATCCCAGCGCGCTCGGCGCCCTGCGCGCATTTCAAGAAGCCGGACGAGCCGAAAACTGCGCCATCATGGGGCAAAACGCGTCCCCCGAAGGCCGTGTGGAATTGCGCCAGCCCGACACCCGCCTGGTCGGTTCGGTCGCGTTCTTCCCTGAACGCTACGGCGACGACCTCATTCGCGTGAGCCTCGACATTCTGAACCAGAGGCAAGTCCCCCCCGCCGTCTTCGTCGAGCACAAGCTGGTTACACCCGCCACTGTCGACCACTACTATCCCAACGACAGTCTGTCTGAGTTAGCTCGTTCCACGGGTTCGACTCTTCACTCCCAAAGCGCCTAAGCAAAGCGGAAACCGAAGCTGGCAAAGAATAGGAATGGTCCGTTATCCCCGTTTTTCTCCGCGCTCTTTGCTGAAACCGCTGCGATCTTTGCGGTTAAAGGCTCTTTCCGTCACTTGCCGTACCTCGGTCCTTCTCCGTGGCTAAGAGCTGCTACGACCTCTTATCCCCATATCCTTCTTTGCAAACGCTGCGTGCCCGAAGAACAAACAAGCCCCTGATGATCCCCCAGCTAACCCGACACGGCGCGACCTCGAAAATATTCTGCATTGCGAAACCCAAGCGGCACGCAGGTCACACTACGCAAAACGGGAGATCGGTACCCAGACCTTTGAAATCGGCTCCAAACCCGCAGTTTGATGCTGTGTTCGCACTCCTGCGCTTGTTTCTCAATGAAAAATGACCGGCGTTTCGGGTTTGCAGATTGACGATGCATTCCCACCAATGGGAGTATCCGCGCCGATGCAGGGGTGCACCGATTGGGGGACGAATGTCCGGCAGATTCTGACGAGCGAAGCGACCTTCGAGGTTCAGAAGATGTCCGGAGTCGCTGCCCCTCTCGTAGGCATACTGGAGATCTTGCCAGATTGAAGTGGGTCTTAGAGCAAGCCAGCAATATAGGAATGCTGAACCTGAGCGGAGCCGGGCTTGGAGTGCGCGCCAGGGACAACAGGAGGAAACAACACCATGAGAATCCGCAATCTGTTGGGGTGTTTGTTGATTGTCGTTTCGGCGAGTTGGCTCTACGGTCAGGCTGGAGCCACCGGAACCATTCTAGGTACGGTCACCGACAATTCTGGCGCTGTGGTGGCTAAAGCGAGCGTCGACATCACCAACCTCGCCACCGGCAACGTGACTCACACCGAGACGAGTTCCTCGGGAGATTACACCGCCCCGTTCTTGCAGGTCGGGACCTATAAGGTAACGGTCGAATCTCCTGGATTCCAGAAGTCCGTGGTGGACAACATCAGCCTGGTGGTGGCGCAGCAGGCTCGCGCAGATGTCACCTTGAAGCCCGGCTCGATAAACGAATTTGTGGAAGTGAAAGCCAGCGCCGTCACTTTGGAAACTGAGAGCGCAACCGTGGCACAAACCATCACTCAAAAACAGGTTGATCAACTCCCACTAGCCAACCGCAACTTCATCAATCTAATCTTCCTGACCGCCGGTGCGGTAACGACCAACGGAGAGCAAGGTCAGATGCGGCAGGGCGCGGGCAACGCCATCAGCATTAACGGCAGCCGCCCGGAATCGAACAACTACACCTTGGACGGTATCGCGAACGTGGATACGGCTCTGGGCACGCCTGCGGTGATCCTGTCGCAGGACGCAATCCAGGAATTCAAAATCCAGAGCGAGACCTACTCAGCGGAATACGGCTTTAGCGCCAACCAGATCAACATTGTCAGCAAGAGTGGCACCAACCAGTTGCACGGCACGGCGTTCGAGTTCTTGAGAAACGACGCTTTCGATGCGTTGCCTGTATTGCCTAACGCAACACCGGCAACCAAGAACCCCGAATTGCGGCAGAATCAATTTGGCTTTGTGCTTGGAGGCCCGATCTACATCCCCAAGCTATACGATGGCCGAAATAAGACTTTCTTCCTAGCCAATTACGAGGGCCAGCGGACCATCAATGGATTCATCGCCACTCCGGTTTTCGTACCCGCGCCGGCGCAACTCGGTATTGGTACGACTGGAGGAAACGCCGACTTTTCCGCGGCCACAGCATTGTCGGGTCCACTTGCGGGGCAACCGTTGCCCGCCGTAGGAACTGCGGCCTGCAATTCCCAACTCTCAAGTAATCTTCCCTGCATGCCCATTGATCCTCTAACCGGAGCGCCTTTCCCGGGTAATATTATTCCTGCGGCACGTTTTTCGCGCCTGGCGAATGTGGAGAAAGGGTTCTTTCCGGCGCCGACCGGGGCGGGTAGTACCGTTTCCTTCGGCGGCAGTGCCCCCAACAATATCGATCAGCAAACCTACAAGCTGGATCAGATGCTCGGGCGTTGGGGGTCGGTCTCTTTCCGCTGGTCGAACGTGGACTTTTCCAATTCAAACGTCGGAAACGGGAACGTTTCAAAGCAAGGAGTTGGAAGCTTTGTCGAGAACAACGAAAGCTGGACGGTATCGCACACCATCTCGCTCGGCCACAACATGGTCAACAACTTCCGCTTCGGACATCTTGAGGCAATCGCCAATCAGGTAGGTTTTCCCGCGTCGCAGGCCGACGTGACAACCCTCGCTATCACGGGGAGTTACCCAAACTTGGGTAAGTTTCCTAACAACCAGACGTACCCGCAAGTCAACCTGAATGCGGGATTCGCCACCGTGGGAAGCCAAGTCAACGACCTTACCACCAGCGACGTGCCCATGTGGGATTTCGCCGACTCCTTCACGGTGATAAAGGGGAAACACACCATCGCCGTGGGTTTCGATCTTCGCCGTTGGATACAGAAGCGCAATCTTGCGGACGATTTTCTGGGAGACTACGGCTATTCCAGTAACCTCATCCTCAGCAACGGCAGCGCGACTGGGTTTAATCCGAGCAATACCACCGGCGGCAATTTGCCCGTGAACGGCTGCGCAACCGTCACATGCGGTACTGGTAACAGCGTCGCTGATTTTCTTCTTGGCTACTACAACAACGACGCCACCTGGCAGCCCGGACCGAACTTCAAGCCACAGAACCCTCCCGGCAATCTGAATCAATATCACTTTACGTATTTCGCTCCCTACGTGCAGGACGACTGGAAAGCAACCAGCCGCTTGACCTTGAACTTGGGTTTGAGGTGGGACTTCCGCACCATACCCTACGAACAGAATAACCAAATGATGTGGTTTGATGACGGGAATGCCGGTGGCGGATTGTGCTTCGCTGACAAGACTCTGCTAACGACCGTTGCTCCTGCCGGAAATGGCTTCTATCGCTATTGCGGCCGCCGCAATCCGGTAGATAGTTCAAAGAAACCCTTTGCTCCGCGCCTCGGCTTTGCCTACCGGTTGAAAGATAAAACCGTGGTCCGCGGCGGCTATGGGATTTTCTTTGACGCCTCGGAAACCCGCGAGATTGATGACTCAGGGGACGTATATCCTTTTGTCGTACGCTCGAACTACGTTCCAACGGGCGACCCAACTACGCCGAAATTAACCGACAATATGCAACCGCCGATCGTTCCGCACACTGTCAGTGCGGCGACGGATGGAAACCAATTCTTTGCGGTCCAAATTTCCGCCCATCCGCGCAATCCGTATGTCCAGCAGTGGTCGCTGTCAGTCCAGCGCCAACTGGCGGCAAACACAACGCTGGAGGCGAACTACGTTGGAAACCATGGCTTGCACTTGCTGAACCGCACCAATATCAACCAGCCTTTTGAACCAGCCAACCCCGCCCTTTGCGATGTCACCACAGGGGGCAATCCGAACAATCCTGGTTGCTTGATCCAACCCCGCAGACCGTATCAAAACATCACGGCGGCGAACGGATACCTGAGCAGCGAATGGAATGGGTACGCCAATTACAATGCCGGCAATTTGAAGTTGGAGCATCGTACTTCCGACTTGGCGCTTCAGGCGGTCTATACCTACGCCAAGAGTTTGGACGACAAGTCGGCGGCTGCTGGCATCGGGTCTGCGGGCGGCGGCTTTGCCGGACATCTCAACGACCACAATCCCAGGCTGGACTATGGACGCTCGGACTTCGATGTCCGCCATCGCTTTGTGGCGAGTTATGTTTACAGCTTGCCACTTGGGCGTGGTAAGCGCTTCGGCGGTGGTATGAACCGGGCTGCCGATATCTTGGTCGGCGGATGGCAGATCGGTGGCGTGGTCACTATGCAGAAAGGGTTCCCCTTCTCTGCTACCGGTAATTTCGATTTCTCGGGGAACGACATTTTTAATCAGCGCGCTAACCTTGTTCCCGGCTGTAATCCGAACAGCGGTCCCAAGACCCTTACGCACTGGTTCAATACCGCGTGCTTTACAGCCCCGTTGTACACCCAGTTGGGGAACAGCGGACGGAATATCCTCACCAACCCGGGAATCAACAATTGGGACATGAACATCGGAAAGGCGTTCAAGTTCACCGAACGAGTGGCATTCCAGTTCCGGGTGGAAGCATTCAACGCGTTCAACCATACCCAATACGGACTGGACCTTACCAATCCCAGCGTGGGACCGGGACAAAACCCGGTGTCAACCAACGTTTCCAGCACCGGGGCGCAGGCCTTCGGGGTTGTTACAAATGCCCGGGCGTCGCGTGTCGTCCAGCTTGGAGGAAAGCTCACTTTCTAACTGGCGCTTGTTTTTATCAACCGCCAGGCTTCGGCCTGGCGGGTTTTTTTGTTGGCGTCACACGCGACCACTTCACCACTGCCCGATGCACACGTCTCCCCGGCTTCCGGTTTTCGTGAGGTAAACTGCAGAAATGATTGCGGCAGCCACCAATGCCTGTCTGAGGGTGGGCCTCTGTGTTATGGCTCTGAGCGCCTTCGGGCAACCCTCGGGTGGCAGCGCCACGGAACGCTACGCAGAGGAAGGGCAAAGCGCGCTGGCCGCAGGCCGCTTCGAGGATGCGCAGAAGGCCTACGAAAAGCTGCGCGATCTGGAACCTGGGGTCGCCGAAGTGCATGCCAACCTGGGCCTGATCTATTTTCAAGAAGGAAAGTTTGACCAAGCCGAGCTGGCCCTGCGCCAGGCCCTGAAGATCAAGCCGGGCCTCACGAAGACGGATAGTCTTCTAGCCATGTCATTGTCGGAACTGGGGCACTATCGCGAAGCCTTGCCAGGACTCGAGAAAGGTTTCCGCCGTTCCAGCGATCCCGAAACCCGTCGCATGTGCGGCCTGCACCTCGAGCGAGCCTACACCGGCTTGCAGCAGAACAACAAAGCCGTCGAGGTGGCTCTCGAATTGGACAAGCTTTATCCCGACGACCCCGAGGTCCTCTACCACAGCGGCCGGATATACGGGAACTTCGCTTATCTCACCATGGAGAAGCTGGCCAAGGTCGCTCCCAACTCCAGCTGGCGGCACCAGGCCATGGCGGAAGCCTACGAAAGCCAGGGAAACAGCATCGCGATCAGCGAATACCGCGAGGTTCTCAAGCTCGATCCCAGCAGGCCTGGTATTCACTACCGCCTGGGCCGCGCCCTGTTGGCGGAATCACAGAAAACCAACTCCGCCGACGATGCGGCCGGCGCGCTCTCGGAATTCCAGAAAGAATTGGATCTCGATCCCTCCAACTCCAACGCTGCTTACGAAATCGCAGAAGCCCACCGCAAGGCCGGACAACTCGAAAAAGCCCAGAACTTCTTCGAACTCGCCCTCAAGTACTATCCTGAGTTTGAAGAAGCTCATTTAGGCTTGGCCGCGGTTCTGATCGCCGCGCAGAAGCCCGAGCAGGCGTTGACGCATCTCCAGAAAGCTGTCGCATTGGAGGCCGATGACGAAGTCGCCTGGTATCGCCTTGCACAAGCACAGAAGGCCCTCGGGAACGAAGCGGAGCAGCAGAAGGCCTTGATTGAGTTCCGTCGCCTCCACCATCAGGTCAATCAGCAGAAGCTGATCGAAAAAGTCTTTTCCCCGAGTGAGGTGACGAAGCAGGAACTGGACCCGAATGCGCAGTAGGTACTTCACTACTCGCCGCCCAATCCGCTCAATTCGTTTAGTAAGTGCCGCCTACGGAAGTGTAACCACCTTCACCGCCAACCCGCCCAGCTTGACAGTGTCACTCTCCAACTTCTTGGACGCTGGCGACTGGAAGGCTGTGGTTTGGTCCACATACTCTTCCTTGCCGCCGGTAGCGCCCGGAATCGAAACTTCGAACGCTCGATCCCTCTTGTTGACCAGCAGCACCCGCCGCTTGCCGTCTCGTGTCGCGAAAGCTACCGAGTAAACATACGGATGATTCGACGCAGTTGATGCAATCTCCACCACCTTGTCGCCGGGCCCAAAGTTGTCGTGCAGTAATTTCAGCACCCACAACCGCGCATTCGGCTTGCCGTCATTCCAATCCACCATCGACACGCTCGGAAATTGCGTCGGGTAACCAACCAGTTGCGATTCGCCTGCAACGTCGATCCCAATCTTCGTCATCTCGCCGACAAGATAGGCATACAGAGCGCCCGCGAGATTCCAGTAAGAATTCGGAATCGGTTGCGCGACGTGCCCGGGCTCGCCCTGCGACATGTCGTCCGCGGAAATCACACCCAGTTCGTCAATCGTGGTTTTCGTCTCCGGCGAAAGCCGCTGCCGGATCGCTTCCACAAAGCGCACCGTCTTCAGGAACCCATCGGCTTGGTCAAAATACGTGAACTGCTCGATTTCCGGTGTCTGATCCGGCGTCGGGACCGCATAAAAGTGATAGGAAATGAAGTCCAGTGGAATCCCCGGCTTGTGGCTCTTGTGGTCCAGGAAATACTCGAAGTATTCCGGCTTGGTGGTAAACGCCAGAGCCAGCCCAACAAACTTCAGATCGGGCTGCACGCTCTTCATCGCCGTCACCACTTCGTCGTACAGTTTCGTGTAAGTCTCGGGCGAGATGTGGTGCTCGAACTCAACCTCATTCAGCACCTCCCAGTAGGGAATGGAATAGTGGTACCCCGATTCGTGCCGCTTGCCGAACTCGTCCGTGAATCCACCCTGTGTGTACCAGCCGATGAGCCGCGCGTAATAGTCCGCGACCTCCTTGCAACTGGGGTCGCGGAGCTCCGTCCCCTGCTCATAGTCCCACGTGACCTGATCGGGGTCGGCGGGATAGGCGTTGGGTTTGTCCGATATGTACATCCATTGCGGAATGGTGCTGAAATTCAGAATCACGGAATGACCCTTGGTGGCCTCCAGAAAATCGATGGTCATCGGATCGATCACCGAAAAATCCCATGATGTCTTGCCGTCCTTCGGGGGTTCCAGTTCAGCCACCCCCAGCCTCGGATAGGGCAGCCACGGAACGTAACGGACATAGTCGGCGCCCAGATCGTGAACCGCCTTGTAGGCGTTGTCGTGGACCGGAGTCCCGCGTCGCAGCGGCGGGTTCACCACTACCTGCAACGTCGTTTCGGTCCGCGAGACGCGCACCACTTTGTCCCAATGGACTTCCAACTTCAAAGGTTGGTCCTGCGCCGGGGCCGAATTTGCGAAAATCAGACCGAGCGCAACGATCATGAAAGATTGCCACCGAGAGGTGCGACTCATGCCAGCCCTCCTAAGCATGGGAGATCCCTTTAAGAGCGTATGCACGCGGAATGCTCACACCAGCCACACGGAGGCGTCAATCTCATTCGCAAAAGCCTGAGTGTTTTGCTGTGAAAAACATCCCCCAATCCCGCTTTACAAGCGCCGGCGCAAGCGGATCGCGAACCCCGAGGACCGGCATAACCATGCCCTCTGGCTGTCGGGTCCACGTGGCTGCGCGCCTTTTTCGCAATGCAGAACAACAACGGCCGCGATTTCATCGCTTGCAACCCACCTATGGCGCTGAGTATGCTGACCAGCCCTGTTCGGATTTCACGACTCGGCAAGCTAAAGCAGCACCCACCGAGAAGCAAGGCTTACATCATGTATCGAATTGACTCCAACGGCGGCCTGAGGATCGGCGTTTTCGGCATCGGCCTCGATGCCTACTGGCCGCAATTCCAGGGCCTGGAACAACGCCTGCGCGGATACACCGAGCAAGTCGCGCGCCGACTCGAGCACCCCGGCGTTCAGGTTGTCAATCTCGGGTTGATTGATACCCCTGAGAAAGCTCTCGCGGCCGGGCACGAATTCCGCCGCGCCGATGTCGATCTGATTTTCCTCTACGTTACCACCTACGCTCTTTCCTCTACCGTCCTGCCCGTCGTGCGGCGCGCCAAAGTGCCGGTCATCATCCTGAACCTGTCGCCTGCGTCCGCCATCGACTACGCCGCATTCAACCGTCTCGGCGACCGCACCAAAATGACGGGCGAATGGCTGGCCTACTGCCAGGCGTGCCCGGTGCCGGAAATCGCCAACGTTTTCAACCGCTGCCGCATTCCATTTTTTCAGGTCAGCGGCACGCTCGAGAACGACCCTTTGGCCTGGACCGAGATCGCCGAGTGGATCGACGCCGCGCGTGTCGCGCACATCATGGAACATAATCGCCTGGGTGTGATGGGCCACTACTACGGCGGCATGCTCGACATCTACTCCGACTTCACCCAGCAATGCGCCTATTTCGGTGGACACATCGAAATCTTGGAAGTGGAAGAACTCGCCGCCGTAAGGCGCAAAGCCCGCGATCCCGAGATCAAGAGCCGAGTTGCCGAGTTTCACAGTTCCATGGATGTGCAACCCGATTGTCCCACCGAGGAACTCGAGCGGGCGGCCCGGACGTCGCTCGCGCTCGACCGCCTGGTCGAGACTCACAAACTCGGATCCCTCGCCTACTACCACCAGGGCACGGGAAATCCCGAAAACGAGGATGTCATTAGCTCGATCATTCTTGGCACCAGCCTTCTGACCGCTCGCGGAATTCCGGTTGCCGGTGAATATGAAGTTAAGAATGCCCAGGCCATGAAGATCATGGACTCCTTCGGCGCCGGCGGTTCCTTCACCGAGTACTACGCCGTCGACTACAACGACGATGTGGTCCTCATGGGCCACGACGGCCCCGGACACCTCGCGATCGCCGAAGGGAAGACCAAAGCACGCCCCCTCGCTGTCTATCACGGCAAGGTCGGCCGCGGCCTCTCCGTCGAGATGTCTGTGAAACACGGGCCCGTCACGCTGTTGTCGGTCGTGCAAACCGTCGATGGCCGGTTGCAACTTCTGATGGCTGAGGGAGAGTCGGTCGCAGGGCCGATCCTCGAAATCGGAAACACCAACAGCCGCTATCGTTTCTCGATCGGCGCCCGTCGCTTCATGAACGAATGGAACGCACACGGTCCCGCGCATCACTGCGCCGTCGGCGTGGGGCACGTCTCCAGCAAGCTCAAAAAGCTCGCCGCTCTGCTGGGGATGGAATGTGTCCAAGTCTGTTGATTGGCTGACAGGAACGCTTGCAGGCTCCCGCCCACCCCCGAGCCGTTCTACTCTGCAAAACGAGCACGGATCCCAGCGGCCTTCCTCCAGTCGGTTCGCGTCCAACTTGCTGATCCCGTATTTTGCGCTGGCCGAGCCTTTCGAGTGGTTCTCTGGTCTCGTTGCAGGTCCTTTCTCATAGCGAAACGCATGCCAATCCCCGGTTGCCGATTGACTCTTAACCATTCCGGGTGTGACCATCCCACGGTTTCTCCTGGAGGAGTTTCGTCTTCTTGAGGGGAAAATCTACGCCCTCTTATCCCTTGTGAATCGAAGATCCCAGAACGACAACGCAGTCGGGAGACGCTTGGACATGGATCTGCCTCGCAATTCATTGCTTCGAATCTTTGCCGTTGCCCTACTGCTCGCGAGCCTGGTTGCCACCGCGCAAACTTCCGGGGACTCGCTCGAGCGCGGTTTCAAGACTCCGCCCAACTCCGCCAAGCCCCGCGTGTGGTGGCATTGGATGAACGGCAACATCACCAAGGAAGGCATCAAGCTCGACCTGGAATGGATGCATCGCGTAGGCATCGGCGGCTTTCAGAATTTCGACGCCGCCCTCAACACGCCCAAGTTCGTCGACAAGCGCCTCGTCTACATGACCCCTGAGTGGAAGGACGCGTTCCGCTATGCCACCACCCTCGCCGATCAACTCGGTTTAGAAGAAGCAATCGCCGGTTCACCGGGCTGGAGCGAATCGGGCGGTCCCTGGGTGAAGCCGAGTCAAGGGATGAAGAAAGTTGTGTGGAGTGAAACCAGGGTGGAGGGCGGGAAGCCATTTAACGGCGTTTTGCCCAAGCCGCCGACCGTGAGCGGCCCCATTCAGAACATCCCCATTTTCGATTTTCTCGCAGCCATGAGCGGCCAGGAATCTGCAGTGCCGCCTGTGTTTTATTCTGACAGCGCTGTCATCGCGTATCGCACCCCTGAGAGTGACGTTCCGGTAGCCGAGCTTCAGCCGAAGATGACTGCAAGCAGGGGCAGCGTTAATTTTGGCCTCCTTTCCGATGGCGACCTCGTTAAGTCCACGCCCCTTCCAAAAGCTCCCGTGGGCCAGCAGGCCTGGATTCAGTACGAGTTTCTAACGCCGCAGACAATGCACGCGGTCACTCTGGTTCTCAACGACCCCGCAGCCGCCAGTATGAACATGTTCGGGGCCGCGCCTTCGGTCGCGGATGTCGAAGCCAGCGACGATGGTCAGACGTTTCGAAAACTGGTTTCCATCCCCGGCGACGGCGGTATCGAGCACACGATCGCTTTTCCCGAAACCGCAGCGCGCTTCTTCCGGGTAAGTTTCACCACCGCGCCGCCGAAACCACCGAGCTTCGGTCTTGAGTTCGACACCGACTTCGATTTCAAAATGCCCCCGCCCCCGACTGCGTACCAAATTTCAGAACTCGTCCTGCATCCTGGCGCCCGAGTCAGCCGGTTTGAAGAAAAAGCGGGTTTCGCGAACCTGGTCAGCCTTGATCCTTTTCCCACTCCTCCAGTCGCAGCCCGTGACGCGATCAAAAAGAATGATATTGTCGACCTCACCTCCAAAATGCGTCCGGACGGCGCACTCGACTGGACCCCGCCCGCGGGCCGCTGGGTCGTCCTGCGCTTCGGTTACTCGCTCACTGGTGTCACCAACCATCCCGCCTCCCCCGAAGGCACCGGACTTGAAGTCGACAAGCTAAGCCGCGAAGACGTCAAGGAGTACATGAATACCTACCTTGACAACTACAAGAACGCCGTCGGACCACTCATGGGCAAGCAGGGGTTGCGTTGCGTCATCAACGATAGTTGGGAAGCCGGCACCGCCAATTGGACCGATGACATAGTCGCCGAGTTTGCCAAGCGTCGCGGCTATGATCCGCGCCCGTGGCTCCCCGTGCTCACCGGCCGGGTCATCGAAAGCTCCGAAGCCAGCGACCGCTTCCTCTGGGATTTCCGCAAAACTCTCGGTGATCTGCTGGCCGAATACCACTACGACCAGATCACCGACATCCTGCATCAGCGTGGAATGGGCCACTATGGCGAGTCTCACGAAGAGGGGCGCGCCTTCATTGGCGATGGCATGGAGGTCAAGCGCAGCAACGATGTTCCTATGTCGGCAATGTGGACGCAAAAGCCGGGCGTCAACAAGGAGCTCTACGGCTACGACGCCGACATCCGTGAATCGGCCTCCGTCGCTCACATTTACGGCCAGAATCTCGTGGCGGCCGAATCCATGACCGCCTCCTCCGGCGCGTGGGCCTGGTCACCCGCCACTCTGAAACCGACCGCGGACAAGGAAATGGCGATGGGCCTCAACCGCTTCGTCATCCACACCTCGGTCCACCAGCCGTTGCTCGATCGCAAGCCGGGCTTTTCCCTCGGACCGTTCGGCCAATGGTTCACCCGGAACGAGACTTGGGCCGAACAAGCCCAGCCTTGGATTTCCTATCTGGCTCGCAGTTGCTACCTGCTGCAGCAGGGTCACTTCGCCGCCGATGTCGCCTACTTCTACGGCGAAGATTCCAACTTAACGGCTGTGTATCGCGATCACTTCCCCGACGTGCCCTCCAGCTACAACTTCGACTACGTCAACGCCGACGCCTTGATTCATCGATTTTCTGTGTCCGGCGGCAAGCTGACCACGCCCAGCGGCATGACGTACCGCTTGTTGGCTCTCGATCCACGCAGCAAGCAGATGTCCCTCCCCGTGTTGCGCAAGATCCGTGACCTGGTCGAAGCGGGCGCAGTGGTGGCAGGCCCCAAGCCCGAAACCACGCCCAGCCTGAGTGATGACGAAGCCGAATTCCACGCCCTTGCCGACAAGCTTTGGGAGTCCGGCACCGGCGTTACCAGCACCGGCAAAGGTAAAGTCTTCGGAAGTCAGAAGCCCGAAGACGTGTTGCAAGTTCTCGAGGTCGCGCCTGATTTTGAGTACACGAAGTCCAGCCCCGATTCCAGCGTGCTCTTCGTTCATCGCCAGCTCAGCGATGGCGATCTCTACTTCGTTGACAACCGCAATGATCGCAACGAGTCGTTCGACGCGACCTTCCGGGTTACCGGTAAGGAGGCTGAACTCTGGCATGCCGACACGGGTAAGATCGAGCCCGTCTCCTACAACACCACGAACAGCCGCACCACTGTCCCGTTGCAACTCGAGCCTTGGGGGACTGTCTTCGTCGTCTTTCGCAAGGCAGCAAAAACGTCGTCGCGCTCTCTGCCGAAGCAGAGCGAAAACACCCTGGCCACAGTGGACGGCTCCTGGGAGGTTGCCTTCCAATCTGATTGGGGTGCCCCGCCGAAGATTACTCTCGACAAACTCGCTTCCTGGCACGAGAGCACCGACGAAGGTGTAAAGTATTTCTCCGGTACCGCCACGTACACGAAAACAATCCACGCCGCAGCTGATTGGTTCAGACCTCACGCGCATCTTTGGATCGACCTCGGAGGCGTCAAGAACCTGGCCGAAGTTTCCGTCAACGGAAAACCGCTCGGCATCGTGTGGAAGACGCCCTATCGCGTGGACGCGACCGCTGCCCTGAAGCCTGGCGACAATGCCATAGAAATCAAAGTCACCAACGCGTGGACCAACCGCATCATCGGCGACCGCCAGGCGAACGTCACCAAGACCTACACCTTTACCTCCCCGAAGTTCTACCAGGCAGACGCGCCATTGCTGCCTTCGGGACTTTTGGGTCCAGTCCAGATTGTTCGCGCTGAGGATCAGAGTCCGATGTAGTCCGCCAGCCTGCAGCCAAGCATGAATAGGAACCTCGAAATGCGTAAGATCCTGACCCTTCTTGTGTTGATGACGGCTGCGTTGCCGGCGCTTGGGCAAACCCTGTCATCCCCCCGCGCGGACTCCTCCCGCCGCATTGAAGCCATCCTCGCCAAAATGACGCTCGAGGAAAAGATCGACTACATCGGCGGCACCGGCTTCGCGATCCGCGCGATGCCCAGGCTCGACCTTCCTGCTTTCGAAATGTCCGATGGTCCTTACGGAGCCCGCAGCAACGCCGGGTTCCCCTCGACCACATACGCTGCCGGCATCGGACTGGCCGCTACCTGGAACCCCGATTTGGCGCAACGCGTTGGGGAAGG
The DNA here is from genome assembly GCA_964641665.1 of uncultured Acidobacteriaceae bacterium. Lineage (GTDB taxonomy): Bacteria > Acidobacteriota > Terriglobia > Terriglobales > Acidobacteriaceae > Gp1-AA133. The sequence continues at coordinate 67,059 of CAZXKO010000031.1, read as the reverse complement.
CATCGGCAAAGACGCCCGGGCGCGTGGCATTCATTTCATGCTCGGACCCGGCGTGAATATCTATCGCTCACCGCTCAACGGCCGTAATTTCGAATACTTCGGCGAAGACCCATTCCTCGCTTCCGCGATCGCGGTCGGCTACATTCGCGGTATGCAGTCGCAGGGAGTGAGCGCGACCATCAAGCATTTTCTCGGCAACAACTCCGAGTTCGACCGCCACAACTCCGATTCCGTCATCGACGAGCGCACCTTGCGCGAAATCTACCTGCCGGTCTTCGAAGCCGCTGTCAAACAGGCCCAGGTCGGCGCGTTCATGGACTCCTACAACCTCGTCAACGGCGAGCACATGACGCAGAACGGCTATTTCAATTCCGACGTGCTGCGCAAGCAATGGGGATTTGATGGCGTCATGATGTCCGATTGGGTCGCCACCTACGATGCGGTCGCCGCCGCCAACGGCGGCCTTGATCTTGAAATGCCTGACGGCAAGTTTATGAACCGCGCCAACCTTATTCCTGCCGTTCGCGACGGCAGGGTCAGCCAGGCTACCATCGACGAAAAAGTTCGTCATATCCTGCAAACAGCCGCACACTTCGGATGGTTGGACCGCGATCAGGCCGATCTTTCTCTTTCCAAATATAGCCAGCCCAACCATGAACTGGCCCTCGCCGCCGCGCGCGAAAGCATGGTCCTCCTCAAGAACGACGGCAATCTGCTTCCGCTCAATAAGCAGAAAACAAAATCCGTGCTGGTCGTGGGACCAGACGCCTATCCGGCTCAGACCGTTGCCGGTGGCAGCGCGGGCGTGGTCCCGTTCACTGCCGTGAGCATTCTGCAAGGGCTCAGCCAGTTTGTCGGCACCGGCGGAACTGTGTTCTACGACCGGGGCCTGCCCACTCCGAAGGAACTCGCCGTTGCCACCCACTTTGTGACCGCGCCTCAGGGCGGCCAACCCGGGGTCTCCCTCGAAGTGTTCGAAAGTGCCGACTTGACGGGCACTCCCGCAGCCAAGCAGATCGTGCCGCACATCAATGAAGCAGGCACCGCTTGGCAAGACCTTCTCGGCGGAACCGAAGACCTGCAGAGTCTGCTCTCGGCAAAACCAAAACCCTTTTCGAAACGCTGGAGCGGATACTACGTCGCCGCCGAATCCGGCCCCTACGAATTAGTCGCGCAGGGATTCGGCGAAGGTTCCCGCTTCCGGGTCTACGTCGACGACAAGCTCGTCATCGATGACTGGGAAGCCGCCAAGGCCATGGAAGACTCTGTCGTTCTGGATCTCACCACCGGATCGCACAAGATCGTAGCCGAGGTCTCCAGGAACTCGTTCGTGGGTGGACGCCTGCGTGTCGGCATCGCTTATCAGCGCAAACTGGTCAGTGACCATGCCAAGAAAATCGCTGCCAAAACGGACGCAGTCATCATCGCCGCAGGCTTCGACCCCAACAGCGAGTCCGAGGGCGCCGACCGCACCTTTGCCCTCCCCTTCGGACAGGGCGAACTAATCCGGGAACTAGCCGCCCTGAACAAGAATACGGTCGTGGTCGTTACGTCGGGTGGCGGTGTCGATACGCATGGCTGGCTCGATCAGGTGCCCTCGCTCGTTGAGGCCTGGTACCCCGGAGAAAATGGCGGCACCGCCCTGGCCGAGATCCTGTTCGGGGACGTGAATCCTTCGGGTCACTTGCCCATCACTCTTGAACGCCGCTGGGAAGACAACCCCACTCATGAAAACTACTATCCGGCGCAAGGCTCGAAGCGAGTCGAGTATAAGGAAGGCGTCTTCGTCGGCTATCGTGGATATGAGCAGAAACGCGTCCTGCCCCAGTTTCCCTTCGGATTCGGTTTGTCGTACACGACTTTCAAGTACAGCGACCTGGCCGTGACGCCAACTGGGGCCTCTTCGTCAAACGACCCATACGGGCCTCTATACCAGGTCTCGTTCACGGTAACCAACACGGGCGCTCGTCTCGGAGCCGCCGTCGGCGAGGTCTACATTTCAGACAGTCACGCAAGCGTCCCGCGTCCGCCAAAAGAGCTCAAGGGATTCGCGAAGACAACCCTGCATCCCGGCGAAACGCAGAAAGTGACTGTGCCACTTGACGCTCGCTCGTTCTGTTACTACGACGTCCAGGCAAAACAATGGCGCGCCAACCCAGGCACATTCACGGTTATGGTTGGAAGCTCGTCGCAACAGATTGAACTTACCCGGGAACTAAAGCTCGATCGCCCCCTGGCAGTGGGCAACTAGCCCTGCCCGCTCGCCGAGAGTCTGATGCAGTTAGGCACGAGGAGGAACACTGTGACACGAGTTCGTATCGCTTGCGTGGTGCTGGTTTCCATGCTGCTGACGGCGGCTGCTTATGCCGCCCCGGTTCGCCTTCGTTCTGAGTACGTGCAGAACCCTCTTGGCATCGATGTCGCCATGCCACGCTTCTCATGGCAGAGCGACAGCTCCGAGCGTAACTGGCGGCAGAGCGCCTATCAAATCCTCGTCGCCAGTACTCCGGAAGCGCTGAGTGCCGGTAAGCCCGACATTTGGGACAGCGGCAAGATCAACGCTTCGGAGTCCGTTGGGATCGCCTACGCCGGTCCGAAACTCCAGTCGCGCACGCGCTACTTCTGGAACGTGCGCGTCTGGGATGCGAGCGGACGCGCCTCCATGTCGTCCGAAAATGCCTGGTGGGAAACCGGACTCCTGAGCAAAGACGACTGGAAGGCGAAATGGATCGCCTGGAAAAATCCGCAGGAAAAGGCTGATCGTGCCGGCATCCGTTGGATCTGGGTCGTCGGCCAGGACGCGCTGGCCATGACTCCGAAGACTGTGGCCGTGTTCCACCTTGACGTCGACATCCCCGAAAAACCGCGAGAGGCGGCCCTCTTCCTTCTTTCCCGGGGTGGTTTCGTAGCGACGCTCAACGGCCATGAAATCGGAGCGAAACGAAGATGGAATGAGTTCGACCGCGAAGACATTAGCCAGCAGCTTGTGGTCGGGAAGAACTCAATCGAAGTGACTGTAACGGTGGCCGAGCCAAATGCCTTTGGACCCGATGCCGGCGCCAAGACCATGAAAGCGGCCCTGGCTGGACTGCTGCGCATCGTGCCTCAAGATGGAACCGTTACTCGAGTCTCTACCGACGCCGGCTGGCAGGCCAAACTAGCCAGCGATTCCGCCTGGCAAGCCGCCAACGTGGTCGGCGACCTGAACGACAAGCGCCTTGGAAACGCTCCGCTTCTACCGCAGCCCGCCCCCCTCCTGCGGCATCCGTTCACTGTTTCAAAACAAGTAAAGAGCGCTCGACTGTATGTGACCGCTCTTGGCAGCTACCGCATCTTTCTCAACGGCAACCGCGTTGGCAACGACGTCCTGACCCCAGACTTCACCGACTACGCCAAGCGCGTTTTGTACCAGACCTACGACGTGACCGAGTGGCTCGCCACTGGCCAGAACGCGATTGGTGCCATCCTCGGTGACGGATGGTTTGGCAGCGGCCTCACCTGGGAAGGACGAGCGTTCTTCTTCCTGCCTCCACCCACCCGCCTGCTCGCGCAGCTTGAGATCGTTTACAATGACGGCACTCACGATACCGTCGTCACTGACGACACCTGGAAAGGCTCCGCCTCCGCCATCCTGCGCTCTGAGATCTATGCAGGCGAGTATTACGATGCGCGTCTCCGGCAGCCCGGCTGGAACCAGGCCACCTTCGACGACAGCCGTTGGAGCGCGGTGACCAGCGCGGAAGCCCCGTCCATCCTGCTCTCCAGCCAGATCTCCGCGCCCGCCCGCGTCACCGAAACCCTGACGCCGAAGAGTGTCACGCCCTCGGCCAACGGTGCCTACATCTTCGATATGGGCCAGAACATGGTCGGCTGGGTCACGCTGAAAGCGACTGGCCCGACCGGGACCGCGATCCGCCTTCGTTTTGCCGAAATCCTGAATCCCGACGGCACCATCTACCGCGAGAACCTCCGCAACGCCGACGCCACCGATACCTTCATCCTGCGCGGTGAAGGCGAAGAGACCTACACGCCGCACTTCACGTTTCACGGATTCCGCTACCTGGAAGTCACCGGCTATCCGGGTGTTCCCACCGCAGCGGCCATCACAGGAGACGTCGTCAGCAGCGTCAGCGGCGAACCCCAGGCAACGCTCGACACTTCCAGTGATCTGGTGAATCGCATGTGGTCCATCGGAATCTGGGGGCAGCGTGGCAACTTCCTCAGCATTCCCACCGACTGTCCCCAGCGCGACGAACGCCTCGGCTGGATGGGTGATGCAGGTGTCTTCTGGCGCACCGGAAGCTACAACTTCGACATCGCCGCCTTCACCCACAAATTCATGGACGACGTCGTCGACGCGCAGACCTCGAAAGGCGCGTTCACCAACGTTTCTCCCGATGTCTTGCGCCCCTTCGGCAGCGAAGGCGCTCCCGGTTGGGGCGACGCCGGCGTCATCATCCCCTGGACCGCATGGCTGCAATACGGCGACAAACAAATCATCCGGCAGAACTGGGCCGCTATGGAACGCTGGATGAATTTCATCCAGAATGCCAATCCTGATTTCCTCCGCAAGAAGGGAGTGGGCCCAAACTTCGCTGACTGGCTCGCGCCCGACGAGCACACAAACAAAGACCTGCTTGCCACCGCTTACTGGGCGCTCATCGCCAACATGATGTCGCAAATGGCGCATGCCGTCGGCAAAGAATCCGACGCCAAGCACTACGCCGACGTCGTCGACAGCATCCGCAAGGCCTACCAGAAGGCCTATATAAAGGACAACGGCGAAGTCGAGGGGGGCACGCAGACATCCTACGTTGTCACCCTGTACACAAAGATGGCGCCGCCTGCGCTCGAATCCGCAATGGTGACCAACCTGGTGAAAGACATCGGGGCGCGCAACGGGCATCTCTCTACTGGTTTTCTCGGCACGCCCTTCCTTCTCTTCACCCTCGCCAATCACGGCCGCGCCGACGTTGCGTATCGCTTACTCCTCAACGACACCTATCCATCGTGGGGCTACATGCTCTCCAAGGGCGCCACAACTTGGTGGGAACGCTGGAACGGAGACACCGGCGACCCGGCGATGAACTCCTACAATCACTACGCTTTCGGATCCGTCGTAGCCTGGGTCTATCGCTCCGTGGCCGGCATCGACACCGACATAACCGCCCCCGGCTACCACGAAATCGTAGTTCATCCCCATCTCGATGTGCGCGTCACGCACGCACGCGGGGAATACCACTCTGTTTACGGCACAATTATTAGCGACTGGACTGGGACGCCTGCGGGACCCTTTTCCATCAAGGTGACCATCCCGGCCAATACGACGGCGAAGGTGTCCTTGCCGGTCATCGCAAATGCCCACGTATTCCAGGATGGACACCCAGTGGACGCGAAGCAGGAAGCCGGCTCCTACGTAGTTCGGATTGGCTCCGGCTCTTACGAATTCGAAGTGAAGTAGAAGTACGCGGGGTGAAACCGACGGTTGTTCCGACCGGGCAGCCTATCGATGCCCGGCTGAGGTCGCCGAAGCGGACGAAGGCTCGGTGACCGCCTGGCCGCCGAGATCAGGCAACTGATTTCTGACCAACGATTCGATTTGCGACCACACATTCGGATCGCATTCGATCGCCGTATGTGGTCGCGTAAAGAAAAGGTCATACCAGGGATAGTCTCGGCACCCCACCAGCGGTTGGTTGTAGGAAAGATGGAAGTTGCCAAGGATCTTCGTCCGCCTCGGATCGGCAGCCGTGATCTTGACTCTCCCATGAACGAGTCCTGCCGTCTGGTAGAAGTTCACGGCTTCGCGAACGTTCGCGGGAATGACCGCGTCGTTCTGGCCCCGTTTGGCAACGCTATCCACTTGGGCGGTTAGCAGAACCGGGATCCCGTCTCGCTCTAAGTTCCGCGCTAGCGACACTGCCGCCGACGCTCCCCAACTATGTCCGAACAGCAGAATGCGAGCCTTCTGCTTCTCTTCGTCTGACAACTTGCCGTCATGATTGACATCCAGTCGCTCCCGAATCATCCGGTAAGCGTCCCGGTAGCGGCGATTCTCGAACACCAGGCTCTCGACGTCTTTCGGATATTCCTCGCGAAGCCGCTGGATGAGCCGCACCTCCGCATGCCGCGTATCATCGCGATGGACAAACCCGCCCACAAACGCAAAAACAAAGGTTGGAGGAACCACGGATGAGGAAGGCCCTGCCGTTATCCCGCTACCGGCGCCATAGCCCGCTTGGAGAAACACAACGGCGCAAACCAGCGCAATCACTACTCTCGCACACCCCGAGCGAAGCCCCGGCATAGGGTCAATGCCTCGTGCGCTAGCATAAGCCAAAAATCAGAAACGTGCTGCAAAATCCGCGCCCAGCAGGTGTTCTGAGCCAGTCTAGTCCGACGCCTGGGCCTCAAGTCTGCGGGGTGTACAATGCCCCGGACCGGGAAGGGTAACTCCGGTTTTTACCAGGGCCAACCCTACAACGTGAGCAACGCGCCTGCCGCGGATCCCACCCGCGATCCCAAAACGAGCCTCGTCCGGCAACTGAGCCTCTTTGACGCCGCCATGGTGGTCATGGGAGGTATCGTGGGAGCCGGCATTTTCATCAATCCCTACGTAGTCGCTCGACAGGTGCACACCCCCGCCCTCATCTTGGGGGCATGGGTGTTCGGTGGACTGATCGGCTTGGCGGGCGCCTTCATCTGGGCCGAACTGGCAGCCACCTTGCCCGAAGTCGGAGGCCAATACGCCTACCTGCGTCAGGCATACCACCCCTCGATTGCATTCCTGTATGGCTGGGTCTTGCTCTTGGTGATTCAGACCGGGGGAATGGCCGCCGTAGCCGTTACCTTTGCGCGCTATTTCGTCGAACTCACGAACTGGCAAGCTCCCGACTGGCTCCTTGCGACCGGCGCTCTCGCCATCTTGACTCTGATCAACTGTCTGGGCGTCAAGATCGGCGGTCGAACCCAAAGTGTCCTGATGGTCATGAAGATAGCAGCCATCGCTACATTGGTGGTGTGCGGGTTCTCGCGGGCCGGTGTCCCGGCCACTCCTGTCGTCGCATCGGGTCCGGGGACCTCATTTTCGTCGTTCGGCGCGGCCATGATCCCCGTGCTGTTCGCCTACGGCGGATGGCAGACAGCCAACTTCATTGCCGCCGAAGTCAAGGATCCCGCCCGTAACTTGCCCCGCGGCCTGGTGCTGGGGGTTCTGGGTGTGGCGCTGCTGTACACCGCCGTGAACTGGGTTTGCGTGCGCGTCCTCGGTCCTCAGGCCCTGGCGGCTACCACCGCCCCGGCGACGGCAGTTATGCGCCTGGCCTTCGGCCCGCGCGGCGCAACCTTCATGGCTGCCGCCATCACTATCTCCACCCTGGGCTTCCTCAGCCAGTCGATCCTGACGGCCCCGCGAGTGTATTTCGCCATGGCCCACGACGGCCTGTTCTTCCGGGCTGTAGCTTGGCTGCATCCGCGCACACGCGTCCCGGTCGTCGCCATCCTGTTACAGAGTGTTTGGACTATGGTGATCGCCCTCTCTGGCCGTTACGAGCAGATCCTGAACTACGTTGTCTCGATGGATTTCCTCTTCTTCGGTCTGACCGCGACCACGATCTTCGTGTTTCGGCGCCGCACCGCCCTCGGAGCGATGACTGCGCCTGCCGGATTCCGTGTCCCCGGCCACCCCGTGACCACCCTGGCCTTCATCGCGATATGCTGGTGGGTCGTGGCAAACTCGCTCTATCGCTATCCCCGGAACAGTCTCATAGGCTTTGCTCTGCTGCTGGCGGGGATCCCCGTCTATTGGGCGTGGGATCGCAGAAACCGCGGCAATTTTGGGGCGGGACAAAACCTGCCAAGACCAGGAGAGACCGCATGAGCGGCTCGCACACCGACGCGGTCTCGCGCTACATGGCGTGGGCGAAGTTGTGTTCCGAGGCGCGGTTCAATCTGGCCGTTAGCGGAGTGTTGGCCTATCCCCTTGCCGAGTTACCCCTGAAACTAGATGACCTGGAAATCGGCGGCACCGGTCCCTACGGTTACGCTCCACTGATGCAGCGGCTGGCCGCGAAAGCCGGGGTCCCGGAGCAGTGCGTCGTTTACACCTTCGGCGCCTCTATGGCCAATTTCCTGGCGCTCTCTGCCCTGATTCATCGCGGCGACGGTGTGCTGGTCGAGCGACCCACATACGATCCCCTGCTGGCTATCCTCGACCATCTGGGAGCGAACGTGCACCGCTTCGAACGGCGGGCAGACCGCGGTTTCCGCCTGGGGCTGGGGGAACTGGAACGCCGGATCACCCCCGACGTCCGCCTGGTGATCCTCTGCAATCTGCACAACCCCAGCAGCGCGCTGACCGACGACGACACCCTGCGGCAAGTAGGCGAGATCGCAGCCAAGGTCGGTGCTCGCGTGCTCGTGGACGAAGTCTACCTGGAGACCTTGTTTGACCGCCCCTGGCGTTCGTCCTTCCATCTTGGCTCGAACTTCGTCGTCACCAGCAGCCTGACCAAAGCGTACGGTCTAAGCGGGATTCGGTGCGGCTGGGTTTTGGCCGCGCCTGATCTAGTACAACGCATGTGGCAGTTGGTGGATTTCACCTACGGCACCCCCGTTCACCCCGCCGAGTGCATGGCCGTGGTCGCCCTCGACCACCTTGACCTCATTCGCGCTCGTGCCCGCACGTTGCTCGAAACCAACCGCGCTCTGGTAAACGAATTTCTCGCCAGTCATCCCGAACTCCAGTGTGAACAGACTCAGTTTGGCACGATTGTGTTCCCACACCTCCGCACAGGGAGTGCTACTGATTTTGTGACCCTGCTACGAAATCAGTTTGAAACCAGCGTCGTCCCTGGCGAGTTCTTTGACCATCCCCAGCACTTCCGTATCGGTCTATGTGGAGCCACAGAAACCGTGCGCGGCGGCCTCGAGCGCATGGGAGCAGCGCTTCGTCAGTTCCGGCGTGTAACGTCCTAGATCCAGCCTCGGCTGTTCCGAAAACCGGACACGCACACTACGCCGGAGCCCTGGTTTGTCCACGCTCAGGTGCCGTCCGTTGATGTCAGGGAAGGCCGGCCGGTTTCAAGAGCTAAAGCCCGTGTGATGGAGTGTTCTTGAGGGGGAAGACTCGACACGGGCTTTAGCCGGGCTGCTTGCGCAGCGCGAGGCTATCCTAGTCAGCTTGGCAGGATTCGAAGAAAAACATCCTCGGCTGTTCCGAAAACCGAACAGGCCTTTCTCCTGGAGCGGGGGAGTGCAAACCACTCTTAAGGCTCTTCTTTTGAAGCTAGATCGCGGTTGAGATCAGCCCGCGCTTGGCAGGATTTTGAAGCCGCCCGAGAAGTGCGGCCCCGTCGCTTAACCGCTGGTAGTTGTCGACCAGACCCACCGGCTGGAGCACCGTTCCCGGCACTGCGATTCGCACATAGAGCTTGCAGATGGCTAGCAGCGCGTACATACGGACTTCCACCGCACTGTCCACCAACCGACGGCCCGCCTCCGCGACCTCCGGGTCGACACTGCGCCGAGCCGCCTGGCCAAGTTGGAGGAGAACCGCAGCGTTGCGGGAAACCCCGCTTACGTAGTCCACAGCCGCCCGTAGACGCATTCGCCGCAGCGAACGGTACTCGCTTGCCGACAGATTCGCCCGCAGAAACTCCTCTTCGCTCTCGTCAATCAAGTTTCGAAATGCTTCGAGATCCAGGGGTTTCAACCGGGTACCCAGAGTGGCTAGATCCACCACATCGAGACCCTGACCCCGGATCCAGAAAAGAAAAAACAACAGCGCAAGACCGGCGAACCCGATGAGGATGAGGGTGACTGTCATGGATTGAGCAGCCTTTGGAGCGCACTATTCCAGTGCTCAAGGTTGTGTTCGGGAACCGAGGTCACTGGAGCAACCGCGTGTTGCGGCCGCAGCAGTGCTACGATCCAGAACAACACACAGCAATGGTATGTCGCCATTGTCACGAGGGCGAGGGCATCGAGCCCCACGCCCAAGCCGAGTTCGGTGCGGATCGCGGAAATCCCCAGTTCTACGCTGGCAAAAAATCCCAGACCCAGGGCAATCCCGAACGCGTAACTGCGCCACGAGAAACTGAGAAAGCGCGACAGCAGCAGCAAAAGCACCAGCAAGCCGCACTGCACCACGCTGACGGCGCGGTCGACGATTGAAATAGCGATGGTGGCTCGGTCAATCTCCCCGCCCGTGCTGTATCCGACCAGGACCACCGCGACCACCATCAGAACTGCTGTCGCCCAACGGAAAATCACCGCCCCCAGTTCCTTGAGCGTGGGATAACTGCGGAAGACGTGGTCGAAGATCTCGTAGACAATGGCGAATCGCAGCGCAATACTCACCGCGCCGCCGGCGAGCCACGCCACTGTATACGACTCGGCCGACACGGCGTCGATCTCGTGCATCGCGAACAATACGACGAACTGCAACACCTCAAACACGGTGTATACAAAGAACGCTGGGAACTCTCGCACCAGTTTTCGACGGACCATCATGACTGCTAACGCCATCTGGAAAGCATGCGGCGCGATCCACAGGTACAGATAGAGCAAGCGATGTGCGGCCATTTCAGTCCAGCCAAAATATATCGCGTCCGGTGCCTGCTCTCAACTTATTCCGGCCCGTTGCGCCGCTTTTCGGGCCAACTCTCTGCCAGTTCACCCCGTTTCACATTGGGGCCACGAGGGCGGGCTTACACCCCATCTTGCCAGTTGGGCACATCGGCGGCGGGTTTCCGTCGGCCTTCAGCGGGAGCGGAGTCGAGATCGTCCCCCCCAATAACAAAATGGATGTAGCTATGAACCAGAAGAGCTTTTTCACGATGCATCTCCTTTGCGAAGGGTTCGCACCGTGATAAGTTGCACTATATCGGCTCCGGCCGCGCCCCCCGGTGCGCCATTGGGGTTTCCGGAAACCGTAACAACTATGTCGCTGAAGTCAGCAGCCGAAGACCTGCAAGCTAGGACCCTGCTCGCGGTTTCGGGTTTGTTGGGAAAACTCGAGTATCTGGCGGGTTTGCGGCAGCGCGATGGTTCCTACACGCATTGGGGACTGTCGCGAGTCCACGGAGATGAGGCCACTCAGCGGGCTCTGGGCGAGGCTCACCGCGGAGTAGTCTCCTCGATTCTCCGCACGCCGCTGCGCGAGCTGTCGCGGGATCTGGATGATTCCGGACGCGGAACTAAGCGTGAACCCGCCGATCTTCTGAAGAAGTTAAGTGACGCGTCGTCACAGGTCGTACCTCCACAACCGGGGGCAGGCGCTTCCCGCCATCTCAGTTCAGTGCTGCGCGCTCTGGCGAATCTGACAAAGCCTCGACCGTAGACCACTCCCCGAGCCGCATCGCTACCCCCACGACTTGACCGATCACTTCGGCCTCTTGGGGATGCTTCAGAAGCTTCACCGGAACCGGAGACAACGGATGCGACTGCAACAGGAGGCCTTCCTGCTGCAGCGCACACCACGCGCAGGTGTAGCCCTCGCGGGTCTCAACGAAGTAAATGGGCCGCTCGTACTCGGACCGCCACGCCCCTTCGATCACGCGGTTCCGGGATTCGTCGATCTGAATGAATGTTCCTGGCGGCAGGATTGGGTACATCGTGAAATCCTCGCTGCCAATATATCCGTAGGTGTATTTCCGGTCGGCGAACTGGGCCAGATAATTCAGGGGAACCACGCCCCACTGTTCCACTACTCGGCCCATGTTCACTGTGATCCGCAGATCAAAGCTCGGGTCCAGGCGCACGGGAATCCGCGCCGCCGAGCTGCCCTGCAGAGCATCGGAAACGTGCGACTTGGGCGGGCTGGCCAGATGCAGATCTTCAGCCGACCGGTTTAAATCGACACCGAAAAAGGAAAGCAACTCGCGTGCGTCGCGGCGGTAGATTACCGACAGGGAATAGATCCGGTAGATACTCGGCACCACGCCCTTGGTTTCGATATCCGACAAGCGGCTGGGCGGGATCGCGAATTCGTCGCTCTTGTGCTTTGCCGCGATGGCCGCACTGGCGGTCTCCACGTCGCGCATCGTAAGACCAAGTTGCTCGCGCAGGACACGCAGGCTCTGCCCTCCAGATAGCATCCGTCCCCCCTTGTACGTAGCAAGTCTGACCCCACCCGAGCGACTCAGACGCCCTGGCCCGTTCCAGTTTTGTAACAAAGAAATTACTCTCTCCCGCTGCCAAAGACAAGGTTTTTACCGTATTTCCTCGCGCTCTGTACCCAGCGTTTCACCCGCTCTGGGAGCGGCCAAGACGCATTTCAGGAACTGCCTGTGGCGTCTTTTCCGGGCCCGATCATCAGTCCCGTCGTAGCGACGATGAATGACTCTTTCCATTCGGGAGTTTCGTCCGTGGTTGCAGCAACAACGGCATCCACCCCCCGCAGTTACGAAAGTAGAACGGTGCCGCCGCGGTAGCCCCCGGCCGCTCGCGGCGCTTGTATCTCCAGCGCCTGCCGCGGTGCCATAATGCAGAACGGGTCTCCGGACGATCGGGGACGCGGCCCCGCGTCCTCCTACCGACCACCGGACCTGCGAGACGGGTAATGATTCAGTTCGAACATGAAACATGCGGTGATCTTGAAGCCGCGCTGCACCGCGAGTGGCTCGAGACCAACGGACTCGGTGGCTTTGCCTCGTCCACTATCATGGGCCTGAATACTCGTCGCTACCACGGGTTGTTAGTCGCCGCCACTCATCCCCCCGTGGGTCGTCTCGTGCTGCTTTCCAAGTTGGAAGAAACGCTGTGGATCAACGGTCAGTCTTTCGATCTCTCCTCCAACCGCTACCCCGACGTCGTCCACCCTCAGGGTTACCGCTTTCTCAAACAGTTTCGCCTCGACCCCTTTCCCGTCTTTACCTTCGAGGTCGAAGGCTGTGAGATCGTAAAGTCCGTGTTCATGATCCAGGGCGAGAACAGCACTGTCATTCAGTACGAACTCACCAAGCCAATTCGTGCAAAAGCTGCGAAAGATGCCGCGCTCGTGGTCCGTCCCTTGATCGCGTTTCGCGACTATCACTGCACCACCCGTCAGAATGACACGCTAAATCCCATTGTGCACGGCCAGTCCGGTGTCGTTTGGGCCTCTCCCTACTACGGCCTGCCCACCCTGTATCTCGCCCACAACGCCACCGAGGTGCAAGCCGCCGGCGACTGGTACCGCGATTTCCAATACGACGCGGAGCGCGAACGCGGCCTCGATTTCCGGGAGGATCTATTCCATCCCGTTAGTCTCCGCTTTGAGTTCGGCGTAAGCCGCCAGGCGTCTCTCATTGCATCCACCGAGTCCCGCGATGTCGCCCGGGTGCCGGAATATCGGCAGGCCGAAGTCGCCCGTCGCGAGATCACAGTCGCATCCTCACCCGTGCACGACGACTTCGCTCGCACCTTGTTGGCAGCCACGGACCAATACATCGTTGCCCGCGGCGATCTCAACACGGTGATCGCCGGCTACCACTGGTTCGGCGACTGGGGGCGCGACACCATGATCGCCTTGCCCGGTCTGACCTTGCCGACCGGCAAATATGAAGTTGCCCGCAACATCCTTCGTACTTTTGCCCGCTATGTCGACCAGGGAATGCTACCCAACCGTTTTCCTGACGCCGGCGAGCCGCCAGAGTACAACACCGTCGACGCGACTTTCTGGTTCTTCGAGGCGGCGCGTTCGTACCTGGCCTACACCTGCGATTTCGAGTTCGTTCGCAAAGAACTGTACGCGGTGTTCGCTGACATCATTGCCTGGCACGTCCGGGGAACACGCTATGCCATCAAGGTCGATGCCGATGGACTCATCCGCTGCGGCGAGCCCGGTGTGCAACTCACTTGGATGGACGCAAAAGCCGGCGACTGGGTCGTCACCCCGCGGCGCGGCAAGCCGGTAGAGATCCAGGCACTCTGGTACAACGCCCTGTGCGTCATGGAGGAGTTGGCCCGAACCTTCGGCGACGAATCCGGTCAGAAGCGTTATCGCACCATGGCCGCCCTTGCGCATTGGGGCTTCAACCGGCTCTTCTGGAATGAACAGGGCGGATGCTTATACGACGTGGTAGACGGCACCAATCAGGACGCATCGATCCGCCCCAACCAGATCTTCGCCGTCAGCCTGTCCCACACCATGCTTTCGCCGGAAAAGGCAGAGCGCGTTGTTGCCTGCGTGCAGGAGCATCTCCTTACTCCCTACGGTCTGCGCAGCCTGTCCCCCGCGAATCCGCAATACCACGGACGCTACACCGGCAACCCGACCAGCCGTGACAGCGCTTACCATCAGGGCACGGTCTGGGCCTGGCTCATGGGGCCGTTTCTCACAGCGTTTGTGAAGGTGAACGGTGGGAGTCCCGCGGCCCGTGACCAGGCTTCGGAGTGGCTCGCCCACTTGCGAGGTCATCTTTCGGATGCAGGGCTGGGGCACGTATCGGAGATCTTTGACGGCGATGCGCCGCACCGACCCGTCGGCTGCATCGCACAGGCTTGGAGCGTGGCCGAAGTTTTGCGCGCCTATGTGGAAGATGTTCGCGGCCTTCGGCCCGCCGTGCGGAATGACGCTGTCCCTCGCGTTCGTCAGCGTGCACCGGCCAAGCGCGTGGCCGCTGTCCCGCCCTCGAAGATTCCCGCGGCGAGCTCTGATCCTCCCGCGACTCCCGCTCCCAAGACCGTCGCGATTACGCGTAAACGGTCTGGTACTCCTCGTAAGAGCCCTTGAAATCGGTGAGCTTGTGATCAGTTTCGAAGTGCCAGATGCGGGTCGCCACTTCGTCGATCAGGTCATGATCGTGTGTGACCAGCAGAACCGTCCCCTGATAGCGCTGTAAAGCGATATTCAACGCGTTGATCGACTCCAGGTCTAAGTGGTTCGTCGGCTCGTCGAGCACCAGCACGTTCGGCTTCTGCAGCATCAGCTTGCAAAAAATAACGCGTGCAGCTTCACCGCCGGAAAGCACATCGGTTTTCTTGTTGCCGTCTTCGCGGGCGAACAGCATCTGCCCCAGCAACCCCCGGATTTCCTCGTGCGATGCCGCCGGGTCCCACTGGTGCAGCCACTCAAAGACCGTCATACCAGGCTGAATCAGGGCCTTGTGATCCTGCGCGAAGTATCCCACCAGGGCCTCGTGTCCCCACACCACTTTCCCGCCATCGAGGAAGGCCCCGTCGTAGCCGCTGGTTTTGCGGAGCTCAGCCTCCGGGGTGGTCGGTGAATTCGCCAGCAGCGCATTCGCCAGGGTGGTCTTGCCCGCCCCGTTGCGCCCCATGAGCGCAATCTTCTCCCCCCGCAGCACGCTCGCCGTGAAATTCCGTACCACTTTCTTTTCATCGTAGGCCTTCGCCACGTGCTCCAGTTCCAGGATGTGCTTTCCGGACGGCCGCTTCTGCTCGAACTTGATAAACGGCCGCTGAATGTTCGAGCGTGCCAGCTCCGTTACCTGCAGCCGCTCGACTTCCTTGCGCCGCGACTGTACCTGGCTCGACCGCGTGCCCGCCGCGAAACGTGCGATGAACTCGTTCAACTGCGCGATCTTCTTTTCCCGTTGCGCGTTCTGTGATTCGATTTGCGACCGCACCTGCGTCTTCGCCACGACCATGTCATCGTAGTGTCCGGTGTAGGTGATGATCGTCTCGTAGTCGATGTCCGCGATGTGCGTGCACACGCTGTTGAGAAAGTGCCGATCGTGCGAAATGACGATCACCACTCCGTCGTAGCTGTTGAGGAATCCCTGCAGCCAGTGAATCGAGTCCAGGTCCAGGTTGTTCGTAGGCTCGTCGAGTAGCAACGCCTGCGGATGTCCGAACAGGGCCTGCGCCAGCAGCACGCGCACCTTCTGCCCGCCCTGCAGTTCGCTCATTCTGCGCTCGTGCGCTTCATCGGGAATATCCAGGCCCTGCAGCAGGATCGCCGCATCGCTTTCTGCCGTGTATCCGTCCTCCTCGCCGACAACGCCCTCGAGTTCGCCGAGC
Organism: uncultured Acidobacteriaceae bacterium; assembly: GCA_964641665.1. GTDB lineage: Bacteria > Acidobacteriota > Terriglobia > Terriglobales > Acidobacteriaceae > Gp1-AA133. Next base: position 51,093 of record CAZXKO010000031.1, on the reverse strand, counting down.
CGCATCCCATCTTCGTCCGACATTTCGGGCTTCCCGTAAATCCCGTCGCGCTCCTCGAGCGCAGCCCACAGCCGCTTGTTGCCCATAATGACCGTGTCGATCACTCGGTAGGCATCAAAAGCAAACTGGTCCTGGCTCAGCACGCCGAGCTTCCGCGGACGCACCACAGTCCCTTTTTGCGGCTCCATCTCGCCCGTCAGGATCTTCATAAACGTAGACTTGCCCGCGCCGTTCGGCCCGGTCAGGCCATAGCGCTTGCCCGGCGTAAAGGCCGTGGACACATCGTCGAACAGAACTTTGGCGCCGTAGCGCATCGAAACATTACTGACTGAAATCATGATTTCTCAGGAAACTGCGGGAAATTGCCTCAAAGGCGGGGACGCAGTACTGGTACTTAGAATATCACGGCCGTCGTCCGGTTCCGGACTCAGGCGGCGGCAACACCCGTTACCGCCGGGCGTGGTAGCCTTTCTTGCATTCATTACACTTCCGGGGAGTTTATGAACGGTACTCATCCTTCTAATGTAGATCTTCAAGCCATGGCCCGGCAGGTCATGCTGGAACACGGCTTCGAACCCGATTTCCCCCCGCCGATCGCCCGGGAACTCGCCAGCCTGAAGTCGCAGTCATCCCAGGTGGCCCCCTCCGGGAACACGCGGGACCTGCGCAACCTCCTCTGGTCTTCCATCGACAACGACACCTCGAAGGACCTCGACCAGATCGAAGTCGCCGAGCCGTTGCCCAACGGCGACGTCCAAGTCCTGATTGGCATTGCCGACGTGGACGCTCTGGTCGGCAAAGACAGCGCCATCGACGAGCACGCCGCCAAAGAAACCACCACCGTCTACACCGGCGTGCGCAACTTCTCCATGCTGCCCGAGATGCTCTCCACCGGCATCACGTCCTTGCTCGAGAACCAGGACGCCTTCTCCCTCGTCACCGAGTACGTAGTCAGCAGTGACGGGCACGTCAAATCCAGCGATGTCTATCGTGCCGTTGTCCGTAACAAAGCCCAACTCACCTACAACGCGGTCGGGGCCTGGCTCGAAGGAACCGGACCGGCGCCGCCGAAGGTGGCCGCTTCGACCGACCTGCAGGCCCAGTTGAAATTGCAGAACGGTGTGGCGAAGGCACTGAAGCAGCAACGCTATCTGCACGGCGCCCTGAACATCGAGACCATCGAAGTCCGTCCCGTCGTGCTGAACGACAAGGTCGTCGACGTGGTAAAACAAGAAAAGAATCCCGCCACCGACCTGATCGAAGACTTCATGATCGCCGCCAACGAGGTCGTTGCGCGCGCTCTGCTCGATGTCTCCTCCTTGCGCCGCATCGTGAAAACTCCCGAGCGCTGGGATCGCATCGTGCAGCTCGCAGCCTCGCAAGGCGGAAAACTACCCGCAACCCCTGATTCCAAGGCCCTCAACGACTTCCTCATGCAGCGCAAGGCCGCCGATCCTGCCCACTTCGCCGACCTGTCCCTGGCGGTCATCAAGTTGATGGGCCCGGGCGAATACGTCCTCGAGCGCCCCGGCGACCCCGAGCAGGGCCACTTCGGCCTCGCCGTCCAGGACTACACCCACTCCACGGCGCCCAACCGCCGCTTCGCTGACCTGGTCACGCAGCGCCTGATCAAGGCATTTCTGGGGAAGGGAACCAACCCATATTCCGACTCCGAGTTGGACGCCATCGCGAAGAACTGTACCCTCAAAGAAGACGCGGCTCGCAAGGTCGAGCGCGAAATGACCAAGCGCATGGCCGCCGTGGCGATGTGCAGCCGCATCGGCGAAACCTTCGACGCGATCGTCACCGGCGCCAATTCCCACGGAACCTTCGTTCGCGTCTTGAAGCCTCACGTCGAAGGCATGCTAGTACAGGGCCAGCAGGGCCTCGACGTGGGCGACAGCCTGAAAGCCAAACTGGTCCGCACCGACGTCCAGCGCGGCTACATCGACTTCGCCCGCGCGTAGAGCCGACTTTTCAGTGGCCCTTGGAAAAGCACAACTTCAAGAGCTGCGAGAACCGAACACATCCCTATCAGCCGTCCTTCATGGCTCGCAGAGACTTAGGATTTGTCGTCCCGAGCGAAGTGAGCCGTCAGCCGAACGCAGTCGAGGGACCTGGTGTTGCTGGGACACCACGGAATCAGCGAAAGGTGGAGATGAGCACGACTCAGTCGCTCCAACAGGACTGCGTAATAGCCCGAAACTCGAAACCGTTTCCCTCACTCCGTCCGCGCCCGTAGCGATCCGACAATTTCCAGCCACTCCTCTTCGAGCGTACCGCGCGCCGGACTCCGCCCCGCCCACCTGTACCAATACCCCGCATTCGAGACATCGCCTTCCTTCCGGTGCAAATACGCATGCACCCACGACCCTGCCCCACCTTCATCCTGCTGCGCCGATTCATGGGCCCTCGCCCACTCGCCCTTGGCATCCCACCACAGCCCCGCCAGCGCCAAGTCCAGCCCGGCTGGTGGCCGCGCCTCGTGGAGTGACTCCCGAAATTGTTCGATGGTTATCGAAGGCCCCACACCGTGAAGCGAACCCAGAAGTCAACACCGAACACCCAAGATCCAAGACCCGAGACCTGACACCAGGCACCTAAGACCCAAGACCTGACGTCTTCTCCTCCAGCTCCGTCCAGCGCTCAATCAACCCGTCCAGCGCCTTCTGCGCCTCCTCCAACTCCGTGTGCGCACTGACCAGTCGCGCGGCGTTGCTCACAATCGCCGGGTCTTCCAGCACCGCCTGCTTCTCTTTCAACAATTGCTCCGCATCCGCGATCCGCTGCTCGATCGTCGAATATTCCCGCGCTTCCATATACGACAGCTTCTTCTTCGCTGCCACAGTCGCGTTTGGCGCGGTTGCTGGCGTCGGCTTGGTCGCTGCCATGTCGTCGCTAGCCACCCGTAACTGCTCTTCCTGCCAAGCCTCCCACTGCGAGTAATCCGCAAATCGCTCCGCGTTTCCCAGCCCATCCAGCCCCAGCACGACCGTCGACACCCGATCCAGCATGTACCGGTCATGCGTCACCAGCACAAGTGCCCCGCGAAATTCCAGCAGGCTCTCCTCCAGGATCTCCAGCGTCGGAATATCCAGATCGTTCGTGGGCTCATCCAGCAAAAGCACATCCGCTGGTTGCAGCATCAATTGCGCGATCAGCACCCGCGCCCGCTCCCCTCCCGAAAGCCGTCCCACTGGCTGGTTTAGCTGCTCCCCCGTGAACAAGAATCGCGCCGCCCAAGACGCGACGTGGGTGATCCGGTCCTGGTAAATCACCGAATCGCTGTCCGGGGCCAGCGCCCGGCGAAGCGTCACCTCCAGATCCAGCGGACGATTTTGATCGAAATACACTACCCGCAAGGCGTCCGCCTTCCGTATCTGTCCGCCGTCCGCAGCCACCTCGCCCCGCAGCAGGCGCAGCAAAGTAGTTTTGCCGCTCCCATTCGGCCCCACCAACCCCACCCGCATCCCCGCCGTAACGATAAAATCCAGTCCGTCGAAAAGCTCGCGCCCACCGATGCTGTAGCGAACGCCCTGCAATTCGACCAGCCGCTTGGTTTGCCGATCCGTCGCTGAGAAATCAATTTTCGCCGCGCCGCCCCGCGTGCGCGCATTCAGATCCGCCAACTCTTCCATCAAGTCGTGTGCCTTGCCGATCCGTGCCTTCGACTTCCTCGTCCGCGCCTTGGCGCCACGCCGCAGCCACTCGATCTCGTTGTGCACAAGATTTTCGAGCGCTTCCTGCCGCTTCGACTGCGCGTGCAGAAACTCCTCCTTCTTCACCAGAAACTCGCTGTAGTTCCCCTGCACTCGCAAGATCCCGTCCGGATACACCCGGCTCAGTTCCCCCATTTCGGTGGCCACGTTCTCGAGGAAGTAGCGGTCGTGGCTCACCACCACGCAGGCAAACCTGCCCGCTGCCAACTCGCTCTCCAGCCACTCAATCCCGGCGAGATCAAGATGGTTGGTGGGTTCGTCGAGCAGCAGCACGTCGGGAGCCTCGACCAGCGCCTCCACAATCGCCAGTCGCTTCCGCCAACCGCCCGAGAGCGAAATCGCATCCGCCTCGAAATCCTCAAATCCTGCCCTCCCCAGCGTCTCGGCGGCCAGATTCGCACGGTCCGCCTCGGGCACCAGCGCGCGTTGCATGGCGCCCTCAGCCAGCTTGCGCACGCTCACCCCCGCCGCAAACTGCGACTCCTGTGCCACGTAGCTCATCCGCGTACGTTTGCGCGTGGCCAGGTCGCCGGAATCGGGATCCACTCTTCCCGCGAGGATCCCCAGCAACGTCGACTTGCCCGACCCGTTCGGCCCGATCAACCCGATGCGGTCGCCCTCCGACACCGTAAACGACACGTTCTGAAAAAGCGGGTTCGCCCCATAGCTTTTCGCCAGGTTCTGCGCATTAAGAATCGGTGGCAAGGGTTGAACTCTCTCCTTCTTACGAGCCACTTCGAGCATAGCAGGCCGTCCGCATCGTGATACTCTGTGGGACCTCGGGAGGCTGTTATGAACCGTTTCCCCCTTGCCCTCGTTTTCGCCCTGCTCTTCGTTCCTCTCGCGTGGCTCCGCGCCGTTCATCCCGCCGCCGCTGCCCGTCCCGTTTCGCCCGACTCCAAGCCTCTTAGCCCGCTCGAAGAGCAACTCATCTCCTATGAAAAATCCATTCCCGAGGCGCAGAAAAAGCACGACATCGATTTCTACAAGCACACCCTCACCGACGATTTCGTGGCTGTCGGTACCGATGCCAAGATCCACGACAAGAACGAAATCCTCGAAGACCTGCGCTCTACCGACCTCGTCGAGTACCGCCCGTACGACCTGCAGGTTGTCCAATTAAATGATGGCGCCGCCGTCGTCACCTACGATGTCATCATTCGCATGTCCCGCTACGACGAGGACATCCCCCGCTACCAGCACATCAGCTCCGTATGGGTGAAATCGGGAGATCAGTGGCGCCTGCGCTTCCAACAAGCTACCGCCGCCCGCTGAGCGTTCGCTGCAAGCACTAGGGGTGACTCCTCGGTGCGCCTTTGTGTCCTCGGTGGTGAACTCTTCTCCCCCGCCATTTATAATCACCAATTCGGCCTCTGGCCACATCCCAATAAGGGAAGACACCCTTTGCTCGATTTCTTAGGCGACCTGAAGCGAACTCACATGTGCGGCGCCCTGCGCCCCTCCGATGCTGGCAAGAAAGCCGTCCTCATGGGATGGGTTAACCGGCGCCGCGATCTGGGCGCGCTGATTTTCGTCGACGTCCGTGACCGCACCGGCATCACTCAGGTTGTCTTCAGCGGCGAACTGAATGCCGCCGTCCACGAGAAGGCCGAACTGCTGCGCAACGAATTCGTCATCGCCGCCATGGGCACGGTCAAGCTGCGCGACTCCGACACCATCAACAAGAACATCCCCACCGGCGAAGTCGAACTCGTCGCCGAAGAACTCCGCATCCTGAACGAGGCCAAGCATCCCCCCTTCCTGCCCAGCGACACGAGCCTGGCCAACGAAGAGATGCGCCTGAAGTACCGCTACATCGACCTCCGCCGCGACGCCATGCAGTTCAACATCGAACTGCGCCACAAGGTTGCGCTGGCTATTCGCGACTATCTCGCCGGCCAGGGTTTCTTCGAAATCGAAACCCCCTTCATGACCCGCTCCACCCCCGAAGGAGCCCGCGACTATCTGGTTCCGAGCCGCGTGCAGCCCGGAAACTTTTACGCCCTGCCCCAGTCGCCGCAGTTGTTCAAGCAGATCCTGATGATCTCCGGCTTCGACAAGTATTTTCAGATCGTCCGCTGCTTCCGCGACGAGGACCTACGTGCCGATCGCCAGCCCGAATTTACCCAGATCGATCTGGAAATGTCCTACCCCCAGCCCGAGCGCGTTTGGGAAACAGTCGAAGGCTTCTTGACCGCTGCCTTCAAAACCGCGGGCCACGGGATCAAGACGCCGTTCCCGCGTATGGATTACGACGAGGCCATTCGGCTGTACGGCATCGACAAGCCCGACCTTCGCCTCCCCGCCTTCACCGATGTGCGCGACTGCTTCACCCCCGATGACCTTGAGCAACTCGCCATCAATAGGGACTTGCCCGCGCTGGCAATCCGAATCCCCGGCGTCGGCGAGCTTTCCAGGAAAGAACGCGACGACATCAAGCCGATGTTCGTCGCAAAGGGTGGCGCCCGCGTCTTCGAAGATTTCAAGCGGATTGAGAACAAGTTTCCCGGAGCCGGTGCGAAAGTCCGTCAGAAATCCGCCGCCGCTGCCGACGATCTCATCGTGCTGGTCGTTGGTTCCGTCCAGTCGGGCAAAGACGACCACCCTGCACAGAAACGCAAAGTCACCCCGGCGGAACTCGCCATCTACGCTTCCGCCGGCCTCTTGCGCGTCGCACTCGGCCAGAAGTATGCCGCCAAGCATGGCCTTTTCAGGCGCGGCGACTATCGCTTCCTCTGGGTCACGAACTTTCCCATGTTCGAATACGACGAGCAGGAGAAGCGCTGGGCCGCCGCCCATCACCCCTTCACCTCTCCGCACGATGAGGACATGGACAAGCTTGAGTCCGACCCCGCTATGGTTCGCGCCCTGGCCTACGACGTCGTCCTCAACGGCACCGAACTCGGCTCCGGCTCCATCCGTATCCACCGCCAGGACATTCAGCGCAAGATTTTTCACGCCCTCGGGATGACCGAAGAAGAAGCCAAATCGCGTTTCGGATTCTTCCTCGAAGCCCTCGAATACGGCACCCCCCCGCACGGCGGCATTGCCCTCGGCCTCGACCGCATTGTGATGATCCTCGCCGGTGCCGACAGCCTGCGTGAGGTTATCCCGTTTCCTAAAACCGCCGCCGCCAAAGACCTGATGGTCGACGCCCCCACCCCCGTCACCGATCTCCAGCTGCGCGATCTCGGCATTCAGGTGAAAAAGAAGTAAGGAAGACGCGACACGTCCATTTATCTGTCATCCCGAGCGAAGAGAGGCCTCAGCCGAATGTAGTCGAGAGCCTGCCCCGAGCGTAGCCGAAGGGGACCTTGTGTTCCGCTTTGGCTGCGCGAACGGATGTCTTGCCTTAGCCTCGTGCGAGGTCGATCTTTGCAAACTTTGCGGTTAGAAGTTTTGCTCGGCGTGCAATGCGATGGCGTCCGCGTGCGCAGCTGTGAAGAGCTCCTGCTTTCATCCGTGATTCTCCGTGCCCTCTGTGGTTGCCAATTCTGTCGTTCCGCCCGCAGTGCAAGCCGATCATTCCCCGTCCCCTCAGATGCAATACTTAAGTGTGCACTTCATAATCGAGCATTTCTCGCTCTGGGGAACGGCGGCTCGATCGCCTGGGACATTTGCTCGACGAACCCGATGAGAACTGAGCGTGCCTGACGCTCAGTCTGCATCTCGTCATCGCGCTCGTGCAACCAGCCCTACGTCGTCAGCCTGTCTTTGGAGATCGGCTTCATCTGCCAGACGTCGAGCGAGCGCAGCGCTTCCATTTCCGAGACTTCGACCAGCAGAGGCACGTGTGGCGCCTCGTACACGCGGGCTGTGATCGCCGCGCGGTGATTCGCACACACCTCCAGCGCCGATCCGTCCACAAACACGCGCAGTGACACCGGGCCCTCCGTGCGCAAAACCCCGGCCGTCGCATTCGCGCGCAGTTCCCCCCGTTGTGGATCGTAAGCAATCTCTGCGTAGGGCGTACCCTTCTCAGAGCGCAACCGCAACTGAAAAGCGCGCTGTGCCTCGAACTCGGCGCGGAGTTCCCCGGCCAGTCCCCGAATGCGAATCCCCGCCAGCGCTCTCTTTTTCTCCTGCCGATCCGCAGAGTCTCCGACCCGTGTGTGGTCGGTTCGCAACGTCTCCACGACCGGAGCGACAGAGGTTTCCAGGCTCCCATCCGCAGCCAACGAAAGCGTACGCGGCAGCGCCATCAACCCGGCCCATCCCGCCGCTCGATACTCAGCTTCAGGCCGGGTCTCCGGAATCCATCCCCACAGAATCCGTTTCCCGGTTTCATCCACCATGGTTTTTGCAGCGTAGTACGCCCCATAATCCGCTACGCCTTCTTGTTCCGCGTGGAACCGCCGCTCCCGATACCTGCCCGTCTTCCACAAGACCTTCCCCATGGTGGCGTACAACAACACATGACGATCGCCCAGCGCGAAGAAGTCCGGGCACTCCCACATCTCGCCGTTGTCGACTGCGTTCGCGGCAGGCTGTCCCGTGCCCTGGCCCTCGATCAACGGATGCCGGTAAGTCCAGTGCCGCAGATCACGCGATTCGTAGAGAAGAACGGCCCCGCCCTTGCCCTTGATTCCCGATCCCAGCGTAAGCAGCCACTCCGTGCCTTCGCGCCAGACCCCCGGATCTCGAAAGCCGGTGATGGCCAGGTTCGGCGGGTGTGCGATGATCGGCTCCGGAAGCTTCTGCCACGTCCGCAAATCCGCATCCTTCGACGTCGCTAGGCACTGCACTTCCCGCCACCGGTGTCGACCGTCGTCCAGAGTTACCTCGCTCGTCGACCCTGCCGGCAGCACGCCGGTGTAGACCACCGTCGGAGTCTCGCCATCGAGCACTGCGCTCCCGCTAAAGACGCCATCGCGGTCAAAGCCATCCACTGTAGGAGCGATGGCCACAGGTTCGTGCTTCCAGTGCACCATGTCCGGGCTGGTGGCGTGCGCCCAGTGCATCGACCCCCAGAACGCGCCGTTGGGGTTGTATTGGAAGAACATGTGATAACGGCCCTTGTAGAAGATGGGCCCGTTCGGATCGTTCATCCAGTTCGCGGCGGGCAGCAGGTGATATTGCGGCCGCAGCGGATCGTGCGCCAGCTTCCGCTGTAATTTGCCCGCGAGCGCAAAACTTCCTCGATCGTATGGGAAAGTAGCCGCAGCGGCGGCGAGGCTGGCTCGTGTCAGAAAGGTGCGGCGCGTTATACCTGTCATGGACGGTCGCGCCACTAGCTTACCTGACCCGGCTTTACCTTCCCAGTTCCCATCTGAGAAACTGGCCTCTGCCTCCCGGAGCCGAGTCCCAAGCTGCTGTCTTGGGCCGGCGACCGAAAGCCAACGACGAACGCCGTAACGACAAACGACTGCCAAAATGGCCAAGATCCACGTCCTCTCCGAAGCTGTCGCCAACAAGATCGCCGCCGGTGAGGTCGTGGAGCGCCCAGCTTCGGTCGTCAAGGAACTCCTCGAAAACTCTCTCGACGCAGGTTCCACCCGCATCAAGATTCAGGTCGAAGCGGGTGGGAAGAAGCTCATCCAGATCACCGACAACGGTTGCGGCATGGTGCGCGACGACGCGTTGCTGGCCTTTGAGCGTCATGCAACCTCGAAACTCAAAGACGCCGAGGATCTGTTGAGCGTGGCGACTCTTGGCTTCCGCGGGGAAGCGCTGCCTTCGATCGCCTCCGTCTCTCGCCTTCACCTGGAGACGCGCGCCGCCGAAGAACCCTCGGGAACAGTAGTCGAGATTAACGGTGGCAAAATCTTCAAGGTCGAAGTAGCTGGACTGCCCGTCGGAACCTCAATCACCATCCGCGATCTTTTCTTCAATACCCCCGCGCGCAGGAAGTTCCTCAAAGCCGAATCCACCGAACTTTCGCACATCGCATCGCTGGCCACCCACTACGCGCTCGCCCATCCCGACAAGCATTTCGAATTGCACTCGGCCACCAACGCCATGCTGGTTGCTCCTCCGGTTGCCGGTCACAGCGAGCGTGTTTACCAGGTTTTCGGAAAGGAGACCCTCGACCAGCTCATTCCCATCGCCGCCCTCCTGCCTCTCGAACGCATCGGCTTGCCGCAACCACCTCCGTGGCGTCGTACCGAAGAAGACGAAGAACCGAAAGATCCCGGCGAAGTCCGCATCCATGGCTTTGTTTCCAAGCCTGAGATCCAGAAGCTCAACCGGAACTCGATCTACATCTTCGTCAACAGACGTCTTATCCGCGATCGTCTCGTGCAACACGCCATCATCGAAGCCTACCGAAACATCCTGCCCCCCACGGTCTTTCCGGTGATCCTTCTGTTCCTCGAAATGCCTAGCGCCGAAGTCGATGTCAATGTGCACCCATCCAAGACCGAGGTCCGTTTCCGGCAGCAGAGCGTGCTCCACGATTTCGTGCGCGACTCGCTCCGTGCCGCCTTGATGAAGGCCCGCCCCGTTCCCCAATTCATCTCCGAAATCCGCGCGCATCCCACCGCCAGTCCCTCCCTCACCCCAGGAGCTCGCGCCGAGTTGCAGCCCTCCGCTCCCTGGCGCACCTTGTATGAACCCGCTGGCCCCACTGGTTTTGCGCTGCAAGCGCCCGTGCCCCCCCCGATTACCGAGCGATTCCAGTTCCAGGGCGGAATTGCGGTCGAAGCCAACGCTGCCGTCTCGCTCGCCCGTGCGGCCGAAATCGTTCCCGACGATGGGTGCACCCCTGCCGTGGCCGAGGATCCCGAACCGCCCAGTCAGCTCGCAACCTCCCTGACCACGCTCAAACCCGTCGGCCAGATTCGCGAATCTTTCATCCTTGCCGTCAATTCCGAAGGTCTCTGGATTATCGACCAGCACGTGGCCCATGAGCGCGTCCTCTTCGAGCGCGTCCTGAAGCAGCGAGCCGCCAAGGGCGTGGAAAGCCAGCGCCTCCTCATGCCTCTGATCCTGGAACTCACCCCAGCGCAACTCGCCGTCTTCTCCCACATTTCCGACGAACTCGTCCACAACGGCTTCGAAGCCGAGCCCTTCGGAACCCGCAGCGTTGTCGTCAAGGCCGCGCCCTCTGGAGTGGAAGGTCCGCAGCTCGAGCACATGCTGCACGAGTTGCTGGATCAGTTCGCCCGTGAGGACCAGAAACTCAACCTGGAGACAGTCCGCACCCGCATCGCCGCCTCCATCGCCTGCCACGCCGCCATCAAGGTCAACATGCGCCTCGAACAAAACAAAATGGAATGGCTACTCGCCGAACTCGCCAAGACCGACTGCCCCATGTCGTGCCCCCACGGCCGCCCCGTCGTGTTGCGCTACTCAATGAAGGATATTCAGAAGGCGTTCAAACGAATCTGAAGCAATCAGCACGCAGCCAGCAGACTGAGAACCGAGGACCGGGAACAGAGAACCGGGTACCGTGCCGACCCATTCCGAAATCTATGTTCTAATCAATGTTCAGAACCCATGACCGACTCCGAACTTCAGCAGGCGCGCGCCGAGAAGTGGCATCTCGATGGTCGCCCCGTTCACACCATCGAGGAAGCTCGCGCGTTCATGGAATCGGTGGGCTTCTCCCTGCTGTATCCCCTGCGCCCGCCCGTGCTTGCGCCGACCTTTGTCGGAGCCTGGGTGGGTGCCAATGATCGCCTGCCCACCTGGCAGCACGCCTTCGCCGATCTCCGTGCCCAGAACGCCAAGGACCTCATGGTCCTCCTTCTGCGCGAGCGTGCCGCCTTCGAAGCCAACCTCTACGACGAGAACAACGCCTTCCTGATCGCCGCCTCCGTGTTCCCTTATTTTTATGCCCTGGTCGGAGAACGCAACCCCAAGCAGGTGATCAAGGCTGGGCCCCGCTCCGAATATTCCCAACTCGCCTGCGATGCCTACGAAGTCATCCGCCGCGACGGTCCCATCTCCAAGCTCAAGCTGGGCGAGACTCTCGGCGGCAGCCTTTCCGGCGCTGCGCTCGACCGCGGTCTCTCTGAACTTTGGTCGCGCTTGCGGATCACGCGAGTCGACTACAACGCCAGCGAAGGAGCTTCTTGGGACGTGCTCTATCGCTGGGCGCCGGACGCCGTCCGCGAAGGCATCAGCCTCTCCGTCGGAGAGGCGCTCACCGCGCTGCTTTCCAAGTATCTCGATTGCGTGGTCGCCGCCGATCAGCCGGAGATCGACACCTTCTTCGACAAAGTCGTCCCCCGCTCCCGCGTCAAGGACGCGGTCAAAGCCCTGCTGGCCGCGCGCGAACTGACCTTCGTGCACATCGGCAGTCGTTTGCTGGTCCAGGTCTCGCCTCCGCGGAGCGCCAATCCCCAACCCGATCGCTTCCGTCGCCCCACAACAAAGTCGGCCACCGCACCACGCCGGTCCTGAGCACGCACCCATTCGCGCATTTCCTCCCACCGATCGCATCTGGTACCCTGTATCGCTCTGCTCAGGCACACGCAACCTGCCAATGGCCGCCACCAGTTCACGCAAACTAATCATTGCCATCGACGGCCCCGCCGGGGCAGGGAAGAGCACCATCGCCTCGCGCCTGGCGCGCAAGCTCGGCTACATCAATCTTGAAAGTGGCGCCATGTACCGCGCCCTGGCCCTGAAGGCGATCGAGTGGGACGTCTCATTCGACGACGAAGCTGCCCTGCGCAAACTCGCCGAACGCGCCCGCATTACCCTCGAACCCACGATCGGCGGCAATCGCGTCCTCCTCGATGCCAAGGACGTCTCCACCCGCATCCGTGACCGCGACGTCACCGAAGCCGCCTCCCGGGTCTCCGTGCATCCCGCCGTCCGCGATTGGATGGTCGCCCGCCAGCAGGACATGGGCAAAGACGGCGGCGTCGTGATGGAAGGCCGCGACATCGGCACCAAGGTGTTTCCCCATGCCGATCTCAAGATTTTCCTGGACGCCGACCCCGTCGTCCGCGAGCAGCGGCGCCTCGACCAGAACAGAATTCACGGACCCTCCGCTCAGTCCATCGCTGCCGAACTCCGCGAGCGCGATCGACGCGACCGGACCCGCGCCGCTTCTCCCCTGGTCGCCGCCCCTGACGCGGTGATCATCGATTCCACCAACCTCTCCGAAGACGATGTCCTTCATCAAATCGAAAAGATAGTGGACACGAAACTGCCGATCCGCTGAAAGACAACCTGCCCCCGCCTTTTGTGGTCACACTTGGTCATTCTCGACGCCGACCATCCCTAAATCCCATTGTCATTCCGACACCGAGCACAGCGGAGGCGGAGGAATCTGCTGTTCCTCGGCTGGAATGTCTGTTCGGCCGAAAGTTCTTCTTCGGGTACTCTGCGGCCTTTCGCAGCGACCTTCGCGGTTAAAAGGTTTCCGCGTACTATGCTCCAAGATTCAATGCTCCTTCTTTGGAACCGGAAAGTTTCCCAGCAGGTCCTCCAGCGCAGCAGACGGATCCTCCGAACCCTCGATCTCCTCATAAACAACCTCACGATGCTCGAGCACCAGTTTCAAAGCGATGTTTTCCATAAATAGATACTCCGTCGTGCGGAGAACTGTGAACAGCCGCATCTTCTCTTGTTTGGTCATGGGATCTGTCTCGTGTCCACCCTCCAACTCTGCGCCTGTCCGTTTTCCTTGTCCTGCAGGTACTTGTGGCACCTGTTTTCCTAAGGACGCTCGGCGTACACTGCCCTCCAGCCCCTGAACCAGGCATGCCCTCCCCTCAGCAGCCTTTGCGGCGATACGTGCGTTATCCTCTCCACCTGCCCGTCTCACTCAGGTTGGACGATAGGGAGCTACGCACTCAATCGGAAAACATAAGCGTCAAAGGCATACTCCTGTCCTGTGCCTTCCTTATTCCAGAGGGCGCCACAGTCGACGTGGCAGTAACGGTAGGTACCTCCCCAAACCCCAGCGTCTTCCTGTTCGCTCGCGGCAAGGTTCTGCGGGTGCAACCAAAGACTTCCGGGGATTTCGCAATAGCCATCGAATGCGAGCGTCCCTTCGGGCTAACCCGCTACAGTGTGAACGCCGAGCCCGCCCAAATCCAATAGCGAGTGAACGGCAGCCGGTGCCTAATTCAGCCTTGCACTCTCCACCACTGTTCCGTTGCATAATAGCTCGACAAGGAAGCCCCTGTGACAGGCACTCAGTCTGGAATGACACCTCCGGCCCCGCTGGCTCGATGGCTCACGACCCTTGCCGCCTTGGCAGTCGGTGCGGCGTTCTTCGGTTTGTGGTTCTGGCTGCTGCCCCCGTGGCTTGGGTTCCGGGTAGAAACCGCGGGTGCGGGACGTTGGCGCTGGCTAGCCGCGATTCCCTCGGTGCTTGGATTCGCCATTGCTTTGCGCTGCGTCTGGGACTTCGGCTGGACCGGACGAGGCACGCCTGCTCCCATCGCCCCGCCCTCGCGGCTGGTCGTTGTTGGTTTCTACCGGTATGTTCGCAACCCGATGTACCTGGGTTTTGCGGCCGGGTGGATCGGCCTTTGGATCGTCTTTGGCCACGCCAACCCGGTGGTCATCGTATCCGTCCTGGCCGCTGCCCTCGGCGTGCACCTGTTTGTGGTCTTCTATGAAGAACCCACGTTGCGCAAGAAGTTCGGATCCGACTACATCGAGTATTGCCAGAACGTAGCTCGCTGGTTTCCGCGCCTCCGCCCTTGGACCCCGCCGCAATAGCTACGTTGGCGACATCGTTCAGCAGCAACAGTGCGGAAGGCTGCAAAACCCCGGGGCAACGGGACGGCACTTGGCGAGTTTTCTACTGCGTCAGTTCCTCAGTCATCACAGCTCCGCCCATGGATGCCATAACCGCAGTGGTCTTCACCACTTTGTGGGTGTCCCCGGCAATCCAAAGTGTCCTTTTGTCCGCGCCTCCGTCCGCAGAGGAGATCTCGACCCGAAGGGTATCGAACGTACCTGCGGGCACTTTGATCTGCTCCTTGCCTGCAACTGTCAGTTGCATCAGCTGAACCTTCTGCATCTGGACGTCGAAATTACGAAACGTTGTGCTGTAGCCCTCCGCGAGCGGCAGGCACGCAATTACCTGCTCGGCACCGGCAGCATCTGCAAACAGCGGACCACCCAAGTCAACCGCGATCGGCTTATCTTGTCCGTTCATGCTCATCTTGCCGGTTGCTTTATTTCCGGCGAAATCCAGATCGACCGCGACCGGGCCTTGGCGGAAATTTCGCTTCAGCAGGAGCAGGGTCCCTTTCTCCAGCGTCGTTGTGTCGGTGGCTGTGCCCTGGGGTGTATCCAGCTGATTGGTTGCTATCCAGGAACCGGCGCCATCCTGGATCGCGGTCGAAACCTTCACGTTGATCTGCTGCCCACCGGCCTCAATCTTCACTTGATAGTTGTAGGTGCCCGCCTGCAGGTCCATCGCGGGCTTGGGAGCGCTGATGGTGCCAGGATCGACTTTCTTGGCCAGCACGACCGTTTTCGGGTCGACCGTGATTTCCTTGAGACGAGCAATCTCCTCGGGCGTGCCGCCATCTTGAAATCTTCCTCCCAGGTGCTGCGCCAGGAATTTCTCCGACTGCATGAACAGCGCCAGATTGTTGATCGGCCGAGCGAAGCCGTGCCCTTCGTCGGGCGCAAGCAGGTACTCCACCGGGAAGCCGCGGTCGCGTAAGGCAATCACGATCTGCTCCGCTTCACGTCGATTCACCCGGGGATCATTCGCTCCCTGGGCCACGAGAAGCGGCGTCTTGATCTTGTCTGCGGAATTTAAGGGCGATTCATCCATCAGGAGCGCTTTGCCCTGGGGGGTATTCGGATCGCCCATGCGCTCGTAGAACAGTTTGCGAATCGACTCCCAGTACGGTGGAATCGAATCGAGCAGCGTGATCAGGTTCGAGGGCCCGACGATGTCCACGGCCGCAGAATACAAATCGGGAGTGAACGCGACTCCTGCCAGGGTCGCGTAGCCGCCATACGAAGCGCCGAGAATACCCACCCGTTTTGGATCGGCTATGCCCTGGGAAACCATGTACTTCACACCCCAGGTCAAATCGTCCTGCATCTTGCGGCCCCACTCGTGGTTGCCCGCGTCCAGAAACTTCCTGCCGTAGCCAGTCGAGCCGCGGAAGTTGGGCATAAGCACTGCATAGCCGCGATTGGCGAAGAACTGCGCTAACTGGTTGTATCCCCATTGATCACGTCCCCAGGGACCGCCGTGAGGAATGATCAGCGTGGGCAGATTCTTGGCCGGGACTCCTTTCGGCAAGGTGAGATAGGCGGGGATCTCCAAACCGCCTGAAGACTTGTAAGTGACCGACTTCATCTGCGCCAGATCGGTGCGCGGCAGCTTCTCCCAGATTTTGAATTGCGGCGTGAGACCACGCGTCTTCCGGTCGAAGAGCAATGTCTCGCCGGGCTCAGTGTCGCTGACGGCCGTCACCAGCCAGGTCTGCTCGTCCTTAGTGCGCGAAACCACCCTGATCTCATGGTCCGGGAATTGGTGCTCGATCCAATGGACGTCGTCGCCGAACGCCTTGTTCTTGTAGTAGGTCTTGACCCGGTCGGCGGTGTACCAGGTTTCCACCAGTTCATCCGTCGCTTCGGAGAATAGCGCTCCGCCCAGGTCGACCTTGCCCAACGGGTCTGATTCCACCACCTCTGTCTTGCTGCTCTGCGGATCGAACAGCACCAGCGAGATGAGGTCAGAACCCTGGTTGGTTTCGAGGTAGACGCGCTGGTCCCCAGGCTGAAAGTGCAAGGGCGCGCAGGTCTCAAACACCGAGCAGGAGTAAACCTTGGTGAATCCGTCGGCATCGACTCGGAGCATCTCGGTGTCGCCGTTTTCCGCGCTCCGTGTGGCCAGACGCAGTTGCCCCTTCAAGTCAAACACCCAGCCGGTAATGCGCTCAGTATTCTTGCGGACCAGCGTTTTCTCTCCGGTGGAAATCGTCAACCGATAAAGGTCATGCCATGCCTTGTCCCGGTCATTCAGCCCGATGTAGACGATATCGGGATCGCTCTTCGGGACCTCGTACAGGATTACGCGCACATTCTTGAGGCCGCTCAGATCGCGAGAGGGTGGCGCGTCCGCACCCGAAGCGGGCTTCGCCGAAGGATCGACGGCATAGACATTGAAGTTTTCGTCTCCGTCGTTATCCTTGGCAAAAAGTATGTACTTGCTGTCCTGCGTCCACAGGTACCCGGCGACCGGCCGCTTGGTCTCAGTAGTAAGGAGCCGCGCCGCACTGAATGGCTCACCCACAGCCTTTACATAAACATTGCGGGTGTCCTTCCAGGGCTTGAGGAAGGCGATGTACTTGCCGTCAGGAGAAAGCTCGGCGGCTGCAATCTCCGGGTTGCCGAAGATTACGTCGCGGTCGATCAGCAGCGGCAGACCAGCCGCTTTGTCCGCATTTGCGGTAGCGAGGGATGCGACCAGGAGAATACACGCTAAGCCGAACGAGAGCTTCATACGCGGTGGGTCCTTTCTGCGGGTACGCGAGCGGGCGTTGAGTCGGGGTACGCGACATTCTCCTCCCGCGCTGGCCGGAGGTGCAAGAGAGTGCCGGACATCTCGCAAATTGCCCGGCGAAAATGTCGAACAACAACAAAAGCGAACCCGTGCCGTTAATGGGTTCAAACCACCGAGAGAGCGGATCCTGGACTCTACTTCACGATGAGATCGCATCGCGCGCGCGACGCTTACCGATGTCGAAGTGAGATGAGCCTAGTTCTCCGTGGGCCCAGGCGGGGGAACAGGCACCTTCGGCGGCTTAGGTGGCCGCGGCGGAGCTGCCAGCACCGGGCCCGAGTTTGAGCTCTTCCGGATCGCGATTGTCCCGTGCTCGCTGTTCAGTACCAGGCGGACCGCGCCATTCCCCACCGTGCCGGTCGCTGTGCCTTCGTTATCGTCGTTGCTGACTTTCAGGTCGGGGAAGTCTGCCTGGACTTCGCCTCCGCGCGTTCGCGCGTCTACTTTGAAGCCCATCTTATCCGGGACTTCAACCGTGACGTCGCCATTGCGGTTGTCCACCTGCACGTTGCCTGCCGACTTCAGTTGCACTTCGACGCCGCTGTTTTCGTCCTGCACTCGCACGTCCCCGGAGACGCCCTCGAGCGTCACGTCTTTCGAACGCGTGGTCAGGCGAACCGGGCCGGCCAGGTTAGTCGCCCGCAAGTCTCCCGAGTCCAGATCAAGATCACCTTCCAGCTTGGCGAATTCCATGTCGGTGCGCGATGAGTTGAACTTCACCGATTTCCCGATCTTCGACAGCTTCACGCTCTCCATGAACTCGCCGCTCAGCCGGGCCGCCCCCTTCACGTCCGTCAGCGACACGTCATTCGACCGCCCAGCGATCTGCACGTCGCCCGATATCTGTGACCCGCGCACCGAGCTGCGGTCCATGTTCAGGGTCACGTCTCCATTTATGTCGTTCACGCTGACTTCGCCCCGCTGGTTCGAAATCTCCACCGCGCCGTCACGCCCCATCACGTTGACATCACCCCGCTGCGACGAGATCGTCAGCGCCGCTTTTCGTGGGATGGCCACGTTCATGTCCGAAGTCACCGGGTGTTCTCCCGCGCCGCGCGTATTGGCGTTGATCGTGACCAGGTTGCCGCTCACCGCGATCTGCGGCTTGGTCTGTTCGTTCCACTTGTTCGCTTCTTCTTGGCTCTCGGCCCGTATTTTCTTCTCGTAGGTGACCCGGACCTTGTCGTCGTTCGAGACGCTGACGTTCACCGCGCCCCGTTCGTTCACGATTTTCACGCTTCCACCCGCCGGCAGTGTCTGGGTCAGCGCCGGCTGATCGTCAAAGTTGAACGTGCTCCCGATAAATGGAATGTCCGCATCGCCGATGTCGATCTGATCGCCCAGTTGGTCCCAGTTCACGCGCGTCATCTGGCTCGCGATCAGCCCGCACAGGATCAGCACAATCAGAAGAAAGACTCCGCCCGCCCCGATCCCTGGCGCCGCCATCCCTTCCTGCTTGGCCCGGTAGTGTTCCACCAGCTTCAGCACGCCCCACACGATCAGCAGCAGCGGCCAGTAGTGCGCGAACCATACTCCCAGCCGCCCCCAGGAAATCAGGTGCATGTTTCCCAGCAGAAAGATCACGCCCACGATGATCAGGATGAACGGCCCGGTCATCGATCGGCGACGTCTTGGAGTAGCGGCCACGGGACTCGGGGTTGGGCTAGCCATGGCTCACCTCGCTTGGAGGCTGCTCTTGAGTCACGGGTGGTGCAGGAGGTGGGGGAGCAACTCCCGTATCCGGCGGCAGCACAGGTGGCCCCCCGAGATGACCCAAGTCCGACGCATTGCTCTGCAGCAGTTTCACTGCGCCGATCACCAGCAGCAGCAGCGGCCATGTGCGTTCGATGTCTGGACCGTGCAGATTGTCCATCAGGAACAGCACGCCCAGCGTAAACCACACCACCGGCCACATGATGCCCCGCATCCGGCAACGTTCGCAGTTGCAGACTCCCTCATTGCCTCCAACCAGACCCCAACGCTTTGCGAACAGCCAGACGCCCAGTCCAATCAGAATCACTGGCCAGAACTTGTCGATGCCAAACTCGAACAGCCCCACCGTATGCAACAGGAAGAGCAGTCCCAGCACGATCAGAACCACCGCCCCGGTTGGCACGTTGTTGCGATGCTGCACGTCCGGCGGAGCGCTACTGACCGTCGCCACCGAACCCGGAGCCGCCACGAACGACGCTGCTCCAGGCTGCGGTGTCGGCCCGAACATCTTCTCGAAGCCGAACGGATCCGGCACGGGTTGCCCCAGCTCCAGCGCGTGCGCCGTCTTGTACGCGTCAAACACCAGGTAAAAGAAATATGCGAAAAACACGGGCACCATGATCGGGCCGAATCGCGAGGCCATCCAGATCATGCTGACAAAGGCCATCACGTGGATGAAGCCCTTCATGAACTGCCCGTTGTACATGGCACCCACTCCCGGGATGAATCCCAGGACGGCCGCCATGCCCGGGCTGGGCAGACGCGCGGGCACAAAAGGCCGCGCCCCCGCTGGCGTTCCCGTTCCAGTCGATCCTGCCACCGGGGCAGGCGGAAGAGCCCCTGCGACGCGCTCGGCGAGGCAGTGCTCACAGAAAATTGTCCCGCGTACGTCGCGGGTACAAGCGGCGCACAGCGGCTTTCCGCAGGTGCGGCAATAGGCCACTGCCGCAACACTGTTGTGCGTGGCGCAGTTCATACGAACCTCCTGTTCGTGGTCACCGACACGGCAGGTGGATCTTCCGGGGCTGAGGCGAGCACGGGCTGGTTCTCGTCGCGGCTGTAATTTCTCTCCTGTCTGGGCTCGGGGTCTCCACTCGTGTTGTTCTTGTGATTCTTATCCCGCTCTTTGAGGTCTTTCGGTCCCGGTTCGGCGGGTGTCGTTGCTTTCTTGAACTCCTGTACTCGTGACTCAATCTCGTACACGAGACGGATATTCTCGTAGTACTTCACCACGCGGGCCGTCGTGGTGTAGTACGTCCTGCGCAATCCATTCCGGCTCAAATCGGCTTGCTTGATATCGCTCGGTTTCACACCCGCCACGCTCAACGCGACCGACAGGGAGAAAAACGCCATCCCGAACGACATGGCAAACCGCGGTTGCCGCACCGTAACCCAAACCGGCGTCAGGAACGAATCCACCCATTCGCGGATCCGTTCGCCCAACGACGGCTTGTAGACGACGGGCTTGGCCGCCTGCAGGCGATAGCTATCGATCCCGCTGGTTGCCGCCAGAATGTCATTCACCAGGTTGGCTGGAGGCTCCACCTCCGTGAGCGTCTTCAGCCAATGCTGCCCCGCTTCCACCTCCGCGAACATCGGTCCGCATTTGGCGCAAGCGCGGGCATGAGCCCGAAACCGCTCCAGTTTGCCCCCCGTCAGTTTCTGGTCGAGAGCGTCAAACAGGACAGCTTCGAACTCGTTGCACTGCAAACCGTTATGGGTTTCACCTGGCATCACATCACCTGTTTATATGTACGTTGTAGGAGGCGGGCTAGTTCCGCCCGTCCCCGGTTTATTCTCGACTTCACGGTCCCCTCCGGCACCTTCAGAACGGCCGCGATGTCCCGATAGTCCATATCCTGTAAGTCCCTTAGAATCACTGCCTCCCGCAGCTCCGGCGACAGCTTCTGTAGGCCCTCGTGCACCAATTCCCGCGTTTCCCGGCTCTGCACCCTGGCGTCCGGCGGCGCTCCCTTGTCCTCGATCTGGTCACTCAGGGGCATCGCATCCTCATGTTCGGAGGGCGCCGCGTCGATCGAATCCGTCACCCGGTCCTGCTTGGTTTTGCGGAAATGGTCCACCAGCAGGTTCCGCGTCATGGTCGTCAGCCACGTCATAAACGCGCCCCGCTCCACGTCGTAGGAGCTCAACGTGCGATACATCTTGATGAAAACTTCCTGGGTCAGGTCCTGCGCGTCGTCAGAGGTCCCCGCGAACCGGTAACAGAGATTGAACACCCGCCGGTGGTAGCGCTGAACGATCTCTTCCCATGCCACCGCGTCGCCCGCCACGCAGCGCCGGACCAGACCATTCACAATTTGCGCGTCTTCCAACCAGCGCCCCCTAAGACCTTAGTTTTTTCAGCAGGAGACTGGCCGCGTGAGACCCACCGCGTCCCAGCCGTAAGACATCACACCAGCAATACGTTCATGTCCAACCAAAAGTTCGTACTTCGCCAGCAAGTCATTATGCGGCAACGAATTGTAGCAGGCGAGAAAATTGCCGCGAACCGGCCCCCGCGCTCGCAGAGCGACCGTCCACATGTATGTTTCCGCCATTGCTGGGAGATCGGTGGCGAATCCCTCCGCTCCCACGGGGTCCCGCGGTTAATGTGAATGAAATGATTTCTCGACAACGCTGTGACTAGGGTAGCGCTTGCAGCAGGACGAACAGAAGGGCTGCGACAACCGCCAAAACGACGCCTATGACTAGGGTCTCACTCAGCAGGTCAGGTTTCATTAGTTCTTCCGGATGGACACGATGCGCGTGTCGCATTCCCTCCCCCTCGACTGCTTCGACACTAGGCGAAGTCTGGCCACCCCCCGGTCAATGTAGGCAGGGCGAATTTATTGAGCTGCAAGCGTGTAAAAGAAGGCTATCGTCAGGATTGCAATTGCGATGACCGCTGCCCCAGCGAAAACATCGCCAAGAATCGTGCTGTTGGCTTTTGCCATCTGCGCTCTCCTTCGTTGGCGTCGGCTGACAACTATCAGCCTGATCCCAACGAAGAATTGCGGCGGTGACGGACCTCACGAACAGGTGTGACCGTCAACCGCGAAAGCCGCTTGCGATCCAACCGCTCTCGGGGACGTCAACAGCTGTCCGTCCTGCCGTCACTTCAGATGCTCAGCGCTTTCCCGGCGCGGAGTGAAACGGGTCGTCTTGGGGAGTGTCGGGAACGTCCTCCGGACTTGGAATGTCCAGATTGACGACGACTGGCTCCTGGCCGCTGCGCACGATCACGGCTTCCACCGGCTCGTCCTTGCGCGCGTTCAGCTCTTGATGCGGGACATAGGGAGGAACGTAGACGAAGTCACCCGGGCCCGCTTCATCGACGAACTCCAATTCATTTCCCCAGCGAAAGCGCGCGCGGCCCCGTACGACGTAGATCACGGTTTCCAGTTCCCCGTGATGATGAGGCCCGGTCTTGGCATTGGGCTGCACCACGACCGTTCCCGCCCAGAGCTTTTGCGCGCCGACTCGGGCCCGCGAGATAGCTTCGGCGCGGGTCATGCCGGGCGTCTGAGGCGTGTTGCTGTCCAACTCGCCGCAACGAATGATCCGCAAACCGTGGTTTTTCCAGTCGGGTCTTTCGCTGGAGGTCGAATCTGTCATAGTCCAAGGCCGATCAGTGTGGCCTGAACGTCTTGCCAGTTTCAAGCAGTGTTTTCAGGCGGGAGAGAATCCGCGGCCATCCGTCAGAGCAAAATGCGTAGGCCGGATCCCCTTCATCCCACTGATCGTGTCTGATCGTGAGCTTTGTGGCTTCTGTCTCTGGCTCAAGTTCGGCAGTCAGTCGAGATTTCAAAGGGCTTTGCCCGAGTTGAAAAGTGTACTGAAGCAATTTGGGTGGCTCCGACCGCAGGATCTCGCCCTTCACCAGGACAGCGGGCTTGCCATCGGCTCCCAGCCCGATCCACTTCATCGAACCGCCAGGTTTCACGTCCGCCTCAAAGTCGGCGCCCGCAAAGATGATGCGGTTCGACTCCGGTGAAACCAGCCCCTCCCAAAGCTTCTCAGGCTTCACCGCAAAATAGAAAACGAATTGTAGAGGGGTGCTCATAGTCCCTCCTCAAGGATCCTTCGTAGACGAGCTATTGTAAACGCGGCGGCGCGTGTCATTCGAGAAAGCCTCACACAGCAGTAGCGAGACTCCAGTTTCCACGTTTGCACCGAATCTCGATTTGATTGCTTCGGTAAGAAACGTTGTCGCGGACCCGGGAGTCTAAGTCGGGCACCGAGGGCAAGGGGTCGCACCGATTCGTCGATCAAGCGATGGAAAACCATCGTCCGAATGGCCGACTTCAGCGTGCATGAAGCCGACACCCGGCGGTATCAACAGAGCAAGCGACGGCCGAGGTGACGGTTTGCTGGCGCTTCACAGGAGCGATTCAGCCGGCTGAGATCGAACGCGGCGCTTGTCGCGAGGGACTGACCATTCCTCTTGGAGTTCGTCGGCACGGCGCATAACGCGCTCGGTCAATTCACCGAGACTTGAAGAGCCATTAGCGTTGTTTGAAACAGGGCCCTGAGCCGGAATCTCCAGGGACTGCAGCTTGTCGAAGATGGGATTCATGGCGCGGTCCCGTCCTCGGAAAAAAATACTCCCTCGTACGCGGGCGAAGGTCCATCCAAGCCGCTCAAGCATCGATTGCCGCTGTATATCGTCGCGGAGCTTTTCCGAGGGGAGATCTCGATCCCCGTCGCACTCAATGGCCAACCGCTTACCGTTACCTTCCACGACGAGGTCGATGCTTCGCGAACCGACTTTCCACCGCGGAACCACATGGTAGCCGGCCTGGACAAGGCACTTCATGACATCGCGCTCGAGTACGGACTGGGCTCGTTTGTCTTGTTCGTCGAAGGGTCTACTAGTGAGGAGTTCGGGGGCCAGCGCGTGCTCGATGAGGCGACGCCGCAGATCGCCAGGTTGAAGGTCCGTTTGTGGGTCCAGAGAGTGCACGACCCACATCTGGTCGCGCGCCCGACTAGCAGCTACGTTGTACCGCTGTTTGAACATCTGCTGGTCACGAAAATTGAGTGTGCCGTGTGCCGGAGCATCCACAACGGACACAAAAACCACGTCCCGTTCATCCCCTTGAAATTGCGCGGACGTTCCACACAACAGGCGATGGCGCTCGTACACATCGGGAGCAAGATGCGTTCTTAGCAGGCGGTCGATTTCCAGAGCTTGCTCCTCACCCACCAGGGACACGACTCCAAAACTGGAGGTTCGTCCGAACTCGTTGGTCTCGTATTCGTCCTGTTCCAGCGCTGCGGCAATGAGAGCAGCAATGACTTTGGCCTCCTGGCGGTTGACCTTTCCGTCCCGTGTCGAGCCAGGGACGTGAAAGGCAAGAACGTGTGGCCTCAGTCGAACACGGCTGGTGTCGCGTAGTGTTTTGATGTCACCATCGTAAGAAAGCCGGTTGCTGAACTGGATAATCTCGGGGACACAGCGGAAGTGCTCGACCAATCGGACCGTTTCGCCGAACGATTGGCGAGCCAAATCGTAGACTGAGGTTTGGCCATCATACAAATGTGCGTTAGGAATTCCTTGCAGGAACTGGTCGATCAAATTCTGAATAACAGCGGTCTCTTGTCCGACTGCGGACGGACTGACCTGTTCATGGTCGCCGACCACCACCACTTTGTGACCGAGGTAAAGTGCTACCAGGGCCATTACGTCGCTTTGGCTGGCTTCGTCGATAATGACTACGTCAAAGCGCGACTTTCCTGGGTCGAAGTTCTCGACCACCCTGGAGAGGGGCATGACCCAAACCGGAACGGCGCCCCAGCACTCCGTCATCTTATGTGCTGCCTCCACACGCAAACGGGGGGCGCGTGTACCGGTACCCTTGCCGATCTTCCGTATGGTGTCGAGCCAGCCGATGAGCGCTTGTCTTTGGGGGAGGGAGGTCCTCCGGGCCTGAAACATCCAGGCGCGATTGTCAATGAGGTCGATGGTTGTGGCCTGCAGATGGGCAGCCACTCGTTCGATGGATGTCTGGAGCCCATCGATGGACACGCTGGCCCGGCGTTCAAGTTCACCGTAGATCTGACGCCACGTCCAGGCTTGTGAGGGGTCTCCGGGCACAATAGCACCCGCGTGCGAGCCGATGCGCGCCCGAATAGCGGCGGCCCAGGCCGGCGCGGCAGTCTCCAGCTGGGCCAGCAGAATGTTGCGGCGTTGCAGGTTGCGTCGCAGCTCGTGCAGTTCCAATAGCCGTGTGTAGCCCCGGCGGTAGGCCTTGGAATCCAACGAGTCCACTGCCTCGCGGAGACTTGCGATCGCCTGGGAATCTGTGAACAACCGAATTGCAGCCCCGAGGCGCTCACGTAACTCGTTAACCTTCTGGTTAATCTCGGTCCACCTTATGTGGTCACAACGCGCCGCGAGTATAGGCGTAAGAGACTCCTGCACAGCCTTTCGCAGCCCAACTAACTCACCATTGTCTCCTACGACCACGGGCTGCTCCGACAGAAACTTGTCCCAAAGAAACCCTGTTTCCTTGAATTCTTTCTCCATCGGGCTCCAGACCTGAGAGTGCCACGCGAGGCAATCTCGGATCGGCCCGCAAAACTGGATTGCGCCCTTCTCGATCTCAGTTCCCATCTCGCTCGAACTGCTTGCCCCCAGTGGGGTCATTTGACGGTCCCAGCGGATGGCGAGGTTCTTGCGAAGAAGTTTGACCCTCGCGAATTTGCTGGCTGCCAGGAAATGATCGGGGAGTTTGGGCTGATCGCCATCGACGCTGGTCGTCTGAACGAATTGTTTCCAACGCCGGTGAGTCAAGAGGCTAAAGAAGCCCAGGCTCCCTCCGCTCCGCAAATGGCCGTGGATCTCTGTTGCCGTCTGCTCTTCCTGCTCAAGGACCGACTCGTCTGCCAGCGTGGTGACATGCTGGATCAGGATCTCTTGAGCACCAGCCGCTTCGAGATGCACTTGCTCGACCAGGGCGAGCAGCTTCTCCCAAGACTCTCGGTGCGGGCCTCCATTTTTTCCTGCGTAGACAGCCGCCAGTTTCCATCTCTCGCTGCTGGCAAGGACATCAACCGACCGCTTAAGCTTGATCGCAGTCTCGTTTAGGACTTTCGCGGAAGTCGGCCCTCGGCCGTCCTGCCAAAGGTCGGAACGGAACTCGTAGTCCCTTTTTTCCAGGCGTGCCTTTTCAAGTAGCAGGTCCTGAAAATCGGCTGGGGACGGGAGTTCGTCGGGGCCTGGCAAGTGGCCTGACAATTCGCTCTCCACGTCCGGCGAGATGGATCGATTGGTGGCATAGAGTTCGGCCAGCTCACCCCCGGAAAGCGGCAAGTCGATACCGGCCTGAATTGGGCCAGGAATCCAGCCATGGACGTCTGACTCGCGCGCGATTTTCCGCGCAGCTTCCGAGGGTGACCAAGCCTTTTCCCCGATCGCAACGTCCCGATATTCGTCGGAACGCGCATCCGCGAGTTGTTGACGCAACTCCGCCAACCTGCCGAGGAGCGCTGTTCTTTCTTCTGTGAGCCTGTCGGCTTCGAGTTCCAGCGACTTCGCATCTGTCTTGGACAGTCGGTCGGCAATGGTGCTGACCGCGCTCTCCAGCTGCATGCGACTGTCAAGATCGTTCTCCAGCAGGCTTACGCCGAGCGAACGCAACTCGGGCACAATCTGACTGCGTACCATTCGAAGCGCCTTCGTCGTGTGACTGGTGACGAGCACGCTCTTTCCTTCCGCGAGCAAGTGACCGATCAGATTTCCGATGGTGTATGTTTTTCCAGTGCCAGGAGGTCCCTGGACGAGGACCCCGCCCGAATGCTCGAGTTGGCGCGCGATCCGAATCTGCTCGGGATTGGCGGGCTTGCTGAGGAGGATATCCGCTTCATCCGCGGGCCGAGTTCCGAGGCGGTCGTGACCTTCGAGGTCCGGAGGGGGCGGTTCGAGGCCTACGATGTTCAGAAGCGACCAGGGCAAGTCGTTCCGGTTCCGGAGGTCTTGTAATACCGCCTCGATCGCGGCTGCAAAACCCAGGGTCCGAGGGCGAAGAAACAGCACGGGTTGCCTTCCAATTTTGGGATCGTCTGTTTCTCCTTCCGGAGCGCCTGATGCGAGAAATTCACCGCGAGGGGAGAGTTGAACGACCATGCGTCCCAGAAACCCTGACGTGGGACCGTCCTCAAGCGGGGCGTACCCTTCCTGTTCCAATTCGTCGCGGCAGCGCCCTATGGCCCGTCCATCGACGTCCGGCATCGACTGGAATAAAGCCGAATAGAGCTCCACCGGGTGCTCTGTTTCGGTCAGCGTGAACTCAGGGACCGAAGGGCTGAAGCTGAGTTGGAGGCGCTGCAGCAAAATGGGGTGATGTACAGTCCCCTCTGGCCGGCGCCAGCTGAGTATGCCGTCGCCCAGGACAATCTCAACGCGTTCGGCTTCACGCTCCACGCGGCCGTAAAGTTCGTAAAAATCCTCAAAGATCTTCATCGCGGCACGAGCCGGGCCCTCATCTCTCGCCCACTGGTCACGACGTGCCTTCCATTGCTCCAGTGCCGCCACCCGCTTGGGATCGCTGCTGCACCGTACGCGCTCGGCGCCACGTGTGGACGCCTCGTTCTTGGATTCCAGCGTGGACACTTCTTTGAGCGGATTCTCCCAACCAGCTTCAAGCCAAGGCTCGATCAGTGCGGGCGGGGTTGGCGGATTAGTGAGTCTCGGGCGGGCAATCTTGAGTATGAAATCCGAAGCGTGGCGCTCGGGAGGCAGCCCATCGTCACTTGCTGTAAGGGCCGGTACATCAGCGGCCGGAGACGTCCCCCTTCTGATCGAGGGATGGTCCGGAAGGTCCTTCAGCCACAGTGTCCACAACTGTTCCCCGATATGCCGCTTGACGGGATTCCGGTGCTCATTGAGTGCTTCCAGGTAACGGAAGACCCTGAGAAGGCGGTCCCGCCCGATACGGATTGTTTCGCTGTCCATGAGCGTTTAAGACGAGCGTGGACCGCTCGATACACCAGACTCCAGAATGAAGAGCAGAGCCAAACTTTTCAAAGATACCATTGCTGTCTCAAGCGCTCGACGCTTTGGGAGCGTGCCAGGCGCGTGGTATGCCCCAAAACGCCAGGCTTGGAAAGCAGAAGTGCTTGCAAGTTCTCAACTTGAGGACCATGTTAGCCAACAGGTCAGGTAAGGAAATGAGAAGTACATCAGCCTGGAATCCGTCGGCGGACCGTCTCCTGCCCAGTGCGTGATCCATGAGCAGGAGAAGATCAGCTCTTTCGTCCTAAGTAAGGTCTCTTAAACTTTCAGACTCTGAAATACGGTGAAACCTGTAGCTCGTTTTTACATTACGTCCTGTATTTACGAGGAACACTCACCCTCCTATATATTCCTCCGGCCCATCCCCTTGGGAGACGGCCTTGTTTGACCTGGGGATCGATCCTAAAGAAATCTGCCAAGACTCGGGGGCCGAGTGGATCGCTAGTCCTTGCTCGTGGGGTTTCTTCCACCCCTGCTTCCCACCGGTTTAGCCCGGCGCACTGTAATGGCGATTTTGCAGCAGTCTCGCGGAGGGATGATCGAAGTGATGGCTCGGCCCGAGACCGACCTGGAGTAGCAGCGTGCCGTCTGGCACGCACCCCCTCAGCAGGCACCAGCAACGGACCGAGCCCAAGGTAAGACTAGCTTTTTAGCGGGTCAACGTCGTTGCTCGGCAGCAATCAGCCCCATTACAACCACAACTGCGTAGTTGGTGTAATCGCGCGATATTTCAATAGCTATCTCCTGGGCTGTCGCATTTGACAGATGACGGCGGCCGGGTCGCTGGGATCTACTACTTTAGTACTGATGAGGAGGCCAGCCATGGCCGCTCGACCACTACCCCCTCCTGAACCGGACCCGACTAGAAAAAAGAAACGTCTAACTGAAATTGCCGAGGCAGCCATGAGGCAGCCATTCGTTGCGAAGATTCAATCCATTGCCAATGTGCCGGCCCTCCGGACGCACCTGAATACAGTCATGAAAACGCGTTGGTTGCGAATTACGGGAATCGCAGTTGCGGTTCTTCTCGTAATACTGCTTGCGCTCCCGTTTCTCGTCAACGTGAACAGCTTCCGTCCGAAGATCGAGTCGGAGTTGACGAATGCCTTGGGACGGCGCGTGACGTTGGGAGAGCTCAGCCTTTCACTCTTAACCGGCAAAGTTGGCGTGGAGAATGTCAGCATCGCTGACGATCCGACCTTCAGCAAGTCACCGTTCGTAACAGCGAAGTCGTTGAAGGTGGGCGTCGAGTTGATGCCCCTTATCTTCTCGAAGAAATTGAACGTGACGGGGATCGTACTGGACGAGCCTCAGATCACATTGCTCAAAGCGGCGAACGGAACGTGGAATTTCTCAACTCTCGGTGGTCCCAGTGCAAAAGAATCCGCCGAGCCAGCGAAGGAGGGTGCGCCCAAAAACCTCTCCATTGGAAAGTTGGAAATCGCTGACGGTAAGTTGGCCGTCGGAAGAGCCAACTCCGTCGCGAAGCCGCAGGTGTACGACCGCGTGAATGTCGAAGTGACCAATCTCTCGTATACCTCACAGTTTCCCTTCAAGCTGACAGTCGACCTCCCGGGAGGTGGCACCGCCAACGTTTCGGGCAAGGCGGGACCGATCAATCCGCAGGACTCGGCCAAGACTCCTTTCGACGCGACCCTGAAGGCCAAAGACGTGGACATCGCAGCGTCGGGTTTCGTCGATCCGGCGAGCGGCATTGGCGGCTCCGTCGATCTTGACGGAACCTTGAACTCAAACGGCCGCCAGGCCAAGATGGTAGGCGGGATCACCTGCGAAAAGCTCAAGCTCTCACCAAAGGGGTCTCCTGCTCCCAAAGCTGTGACAGTCAAATTTGCGATGAACACAGATCTCGACCGAGACTCCGCAGCCATTACTCAAGGAGACATCGCCATCGGCAAGGCGGTCGCCCGGATCACCGGCGGACTTCAGACCCAAGGGGAAACGCAGTTTATGAACCTGAAGCTCAGTGCCCCAGGCATGTCGGTCGATGAACTGGAAGCCATGCTCCCGGCCCTGGGTGTAGTGCTTCCCTCCGGATCCAAGCTGCAAGGGGGAACACTGTCGGCCGATTTGGCAATCAACGGTCCGCTCGACAAACTGGTGATCGCCGGCCCCGTGCGCTTGTCCAATGCGAAGTTAGGTGGTTTCGATGTGGGCTCGAAATTAGGAGCTTTATCAGCCTTTCGTGGAAAGGCTCCCTCGAGTCCCGACACAATCATTCAAAATGCTAGCTTGAATGCGCGCATCGCTCCTGAGATGACAACGGCCGACGCCATCAATGTGACGATACCATCTCTCGGCGTCGTGACCGGAGCGGGCACGATTAGCCCGGCTGGGGCGCTGGATTTCCGCATGACAGCCGAGCTGCAGACCGACCGGGCCGAAGCACGTACGCAGAGAACGGGCCGGGGCGGCGATGGGGGAGGTGTATCCTTCATGATTCAAGGGACTACGTCAAGTCCAAAGTTTGTCCCGGACGTCGGGAGTTTGGCCGGCAACGCTGCAAAAGGAGCGCTACAGAAATCTGTCTCTGAAAAGACCGGCAGCAAGACGGGATTGGGCGGCATTCTCAGGAGGAAGTAGCCGGTGAAGCGAAATTCCCCTATCGATCTCGTTCAGCAGAACGGTCGGGATGCTCGTCTGGAGATTTATAGTGCTGCGGTGGTGTTCACCGGTCAGTTGCGCGGAGGTGTGGTGGCCGGAGAATGGCGGCGGCTTGGACCCGCACCCGGCCATCCGCGTTAACCCGATTAAGGGAGAACTAAAATTGGCTGATGTAATCGGCGATTACACTCAAAACCCCGATACGGAGCGTAGTTGGTGAAATGGGGATTTCTCGCCGCTGGTTGAGGACCGCCAAGAATCTCCAGTTGAATGCGAACACTGGGCGAATTGAGGGGTCGATCTTTGCGAGAGTCTTGCTAACATCAATTTCGCATGTAACTCGTACCGTGGGATCACTTTATCCGAAAGAACTGGAATTGGGGTGATCAAGATGCTCGTCTGCCATGGGTCCTGCAAGTTTCCGGAATCGAGCTTGTCCAAGTAAGGAGGCCGTATGCGCAACCTGTGCACTTCAACCATTTCAGTGTCGATCCTGGGCGCGTTGATGGGGCTTTCGACCGCGTGTTCACATCGTCCCAGCGACGATGCGATAGCCAAGGACATTCAGAACAAGCTTGCCGCTGACTCGGAAACTAGGGACGCACAAGTCAATGTGGCGGTAAAGGACGGTAAGGTTACCCTGAGTGGCAAGATCAGCACTCCATCGGCCCAGCAAAAAGTGGAGCAGATTGCGCGTGAAGAGCCGGAAATCGCTGGCGTCGATGACCAAACGACGATCGAGCCTGAAGTCGCGGCTCCTCCTCCGGTGGAGAAGCCCAAACCTCAGCCTATCGTAGTGCCCGCAGGAACTGTTCTAACCGTCAGGACAGGTCAGGCATTGAGTTCCAAGAGCAGCCAGACGGGCCAAACATTCCTCGCTACACTGGCACAACCGGTGAGCGTGAAAGGAAGGTCGGCGCTGACGGCAGGATCGACCGTCAGTGGCACCGTGGTGACGGCGAAGGCCAAGGGCAAGATAAAAGGTGAAGGGCAACTGGACCTGTCACTCACGAGCATTTCAGTAAGTGGACATACTTACCAAATTCAGACCAACGTACTAAGCAGTACAGCAAAGGGAAAGGGTAAGAGGACAGCTGCCACTACCGGCGGAGGAGCGGCCGGGGGTGCGTTGATCGGAGGCATCGCTGGCGGAGGCAAGGGCGCGGCTATCGGTGCCGGTGTGGGTGCCGCAGCGGGTTTTATCGGGGGAGCTTTGACCGGGAACAAGCAGATTGAAATCCCGACCGAGTCGGCGCTCAGCTTCACACTGGCTCAGCCGCTGACCCTCCCCTCGCCGGCCAATTGATTTTCGTCCCCCGGCTGACTTCCATGTAAGGAACAGCTCAACCACACCGTTCAAGCTGGCGATTTTCGGCAAACTGGATGGCTACTCTAACGAGACCGTTGGCTGCCGAGGGGCCATATTGTAAGGTCCGAGATGCTCGACGATAACAGGCGTCTCTGACGATGTCGTCAGCGTCAAGAGTTTTTGGAACGCACCGCTCCCTGCGCTCGCGCGAGCGCCACTGCGCTCTAGGGAAGCAGTGCCGTGTCCAACCAAGGTTCGCTCGCAACCAGAGTTCAGGTCAGAGTCGATCCGACGTAGGAGCGACAACCCCGAAGGATGTTCAGCCAGCTGGCACTACTGATACCAAGGAGAAAAAGAACCAGCAGGTTCGACAAGTGTGAGCATCGGCTATGTGGCTTTCGAGTGCCGGAAGCCATAGTCGAGCCAATGATCATGTACCTCTGAGTGTTGCAGAGATGACCATTCGGTTGACGCCCCTCCGGGGCTTCGCTATTAAGATGGGCAGGCACTCTCGGGGGCAGGATTCCTTCTTATCTCATAGGAAGAAACGTCGCGGATTCTGAACGTCCCCCCGGAAGTGATCGGATTGGTTGGACCTGCAGCATGACAAGTGTGAGGACTAAGAGACTGGTACGCAGACAGGCACTGACTTCGCATTGTCCCACCTGGCGCGAAGCCAGGAGGGAAGTGCACGCTTGCAACTGGCCAACCGCGCAGAGATCCGCATCGTGACCGCCGCTTGATCGCTGCGTCGTGAAGGCCGCAACGGGGAACCGATTCTCTGCGACAAAAACGAGCGGCTCCTGAAGGCGTTTTCAGCTGCGTGCACGGGTACTTGGAGTCAACTAGGTACCTCAAGCAGATGTGCATAAGGAATGAGCGCCGGCTCATTTAGCGGCACCAAGAACACGCAGTCGGGCCCACAGAGTGTCCAAGGTGGCACTAGCTATTATTCCGCCCGCGCTTGAAAAGCTGACATCCTCGGATGTCTGGCGCAGCGATTTCGCGGCTTGGTGGGGCGCAATCATCGCGACGATTGCTCTCGCCTGGCACATCCTTCGCGACCTTCGTTCAAAAGGATATCTAAAGGTGCAGGCCATGTATCAAGCGGAGAACATATGGTCTCGCTCGGCGCCTGTGCTCACTGTCCGTGTGACCAACGTTGGGTCGAAACCTGTCCTGGTCCAGGGCATTGCCATTCAACGGAAGAAAGGTGCCGTACCCAGCCACTACTTCTTCCCCTGTCAGATTCCGAAGATGCTCGCGCGAGGCGAGTTCTTTTTGCAGATCCTTGATCGAACGGGCTGGCTCCCACACGCCACAGAGAAGTTGTACGCGTGGGACTCCAGTGGGAGACACTGGTACATGGCGAGGAAGGAACTTCGTTGCTTACTCGATCAGCACTGTCGATTATCACACATCGCTTGACCCAAGATGGAACAAAGACCACTTGACGACGGTTGTTTCGGTGAGCTGGTGTACTGTGCAAACTCGGCGTCTAAAACGAATGGGCACACGGGTGCCCCGAATGCGTGTCTCGCCGGTGCGCTCATCACCGTCTTGAGCCAATGCCATAAGCGGCAGGCAAGAAAATCCCGAACAATGGCGCTTTTTCGGAAAGAAACCTCATCGTTACGACGGCAAGCGAACGTTCGTAGAATCTCTTGGCGCTTTCGAGGCTGTCCGCACATCGGTTCTTGGAATAGCCCGACCGAGCCATTCGCACCGAGCATTGAAACGGTGAAATTGAGACTGTGACACTTCTGGAAACGGTTCACGTTTTGGATTCAGCAACTCCTGGTGAGTTCGGGACTCAATAGATCAGACGGTGGCTGCTTGGCAACATCTTCAACCTGGTTCTCGTGGTAGATGATTACGAACCCATTCGACAATTTCTTTCCTCAAGCCTGCAAAACACATCTAGCGTATACGTTTGTTGGGAAGCATCGGATGGGTTGGAGGCGGTTCAGAAGGCCGAAGAACTGCAACCAGATTTGATCCTGCTGGACATTGGTCTTCCAAGGCTGAATGGCATTGAAGTCGATCGGCGAATACGTAAGGTCTCGCCCGGTTCGAAGATACTATTCGTGAGCCAAGAGTCGTCTAGTGATGCGGTGCAAGAAGCCCTTGGCACTGGCGCACGGGGCTATGTCGTCAAGACTGATGCCGGGAGCGAGCTACGGGGGGGTGTGAACGCTGTTCGTCGAGGCGAGCGGTTTGTCGGTCGGAGGTTTTCCGGTCATGATTTCGTCGGAGCTTCGCACGCAGGAGCCTAAAACCCGCAAAGTAATACCTATGAGGGTATCCTTTAGGTAGCGTTCAGAGCGGGATGGACAGCCACATCTTCCGGCGAATCTGTGCGGAGCATTGAGCCGTTTGTTCGGGGGGAGAGTCCATGGTGAACCCTGTGGGAAACCCGTGGTTCCTACCCTGCCGCCCGTGCGGAATCTCTGCTCGCGATGCCCAAAATGGTATACCGGGCTGAGCAACACGGACGCTAATTTGTCGAGCAATGGATTCACGCAATTGCCGCTGCTGCGGAGAGCCCCTTTTGAATCACCGGGTCAAAGAGCCGACTTTCGCTTTATTTCACCGAGGTGGGGAATTCGAAGGCGGACAGGGATAACTCAAGCACGGACACTGGCTGCTCCTCCACACGGTAATAGGGCGGCTGCCCATTCGCAACGAAAGTCACGTTGCAAGTTGGGAGCGAATCGCTCGCTCCACAGAACCAGTGTCTGTCCCCTTACATTTTCAGGAATGAACGCCAGGCACTCGTTTGTCGCGGTCAAATCCTGAGCCGTTAGAATCGAGGCGATGGGCCGCCGAACACGGACTCAATTCCATGTTTTCCTAACAGGCCCGGGCCTCCTCGCTCCTATTTAAAGGAAGTTTAACCTGAGTAACCTGAGGAGAGATCGCCAGATGCGATAGGTAGGCGCTCGGCTGAGATCCGGGACAATCCTTCCCTCAGCAGACAGGCGCTCCACGGCGCGGTCGATAACAGTGCGAAGTTCGGCGGCGTACTTCGCCTCGCGTCCCATTGCCAGAGCGCTGCGTGTGTCGTCGACGCTGAACCAGGTGGGGTTGCGCTTTTGTTCTTGGGGCGGCTGGATGTGACTGACTTGCAGGAGGAAAGCCTTCACGACGAATTCCTGGATGTCATTGCGCAGCCTGGAGACGCCTTTTGGCTGCAGGTAGAGGTGAAAATGCTGCGGCTCGATTACACCAACTGCCCCGGCCTCCTCCAAGGCCTCGCGCTCCGCGGCTTGGCTGTGCGATAGCCGTCGCGCAGTGGCTCCCTTAGGAAAAATCCACCTGTCTCCACTGGTAGTGTTGACCAGCAGAAACTCGAAGGAGGCACCACACTTTCGGTAGCAGACCGCCGCGACCTGGAGAGGAAGGAACCTTGCTGAACCCATGATGTAATTGTGCAACGAGAAATTCCAGCGTGGATGTTACCGAAGGCCTACCTCCAGACGCGCCACCCGAAGGCTGTTCAATGCGACCTGTGCAACTGGCACGGCGTCATTGTGTATCATAGCCACAGAAGAGTTCTCGCCAGCCACCTTGTCTTTGAGGGATCTCTGGCCCGGGGGGTATACCTTGGCGTACACACTTCTCAACATCTCCGAGCGCGACGCACCAAGCAAGCGGTCGTACTGGAAATTGTGGCTAGCTGGCATTTTCGTGGTCCTTGCTCTTTCCTTCCTGCGCTGGGGTGGATACTTACTTGTCGCACCGAACCGTCTGCCTGAGCGTGTGGACGCAACCGTCGTCCTCCAGGGTTCTATGGCTGGTGAGAGGGCTCGAATAGCCACCGCAATGACGATGTTGCAGCGGGGTTCGGCGGAGCGAGTCGCGTTCAGCGTTCCCAAGGAATCCTATTGGGGTGAAGAGATCGCGCCGATTGCGCGGAATTACATCGAAAAGAACTATGGGGCTGACTTGGCCTCCAGAGTGGAGTTCTGCGAAACGTCGGGCGTTAGCTCCACCGAGCAGGAAGCCGAGGCGCTCAGCGCGTGCATCCAAGAGCATCGGTGGAAAACGATTGCCCTTGTGACTTCAAACTATCACAGCCGTCGAGCGGGGCTGATTTGGAGAAAGACTTTGCCCAAGCGTGATCCGTCGATCCAGGTTTCGGTGGATAGTGTGGCCGATCCCGATTATCAGCCGCGTGGATGGTGGCGCCAAAGAGCCTATGCGACAACTTGGCTCATGGAGTCTGCGAAACTCGTTTGGGCTCTTTTCTAGTCACCAGCCGTTGCGGGTGCGAGGCGGGGCATGGGCATCGGACCCATCACCCTTAGAACGGGCTTGAGCGCCAAAGGCCGGAGCGCGCCAGTTGTCCGCCCAATTGCCGATTGGGGTCACAAGCCAAAACGGGTCAGCGTCCGGGCCGAGGTCCCTAATGGGCCTGAATTTCCGCAGTTGTCGATGCGTAACCGACCGTGACAATGAGGACTTTTCGCCAACTAGAAGAGGCACACCTCGGTCCGTGCGGGCGCCCTTCAAATCGGGCCGACAGAAGTTTGCCGTCGAGCAAAAGCTGCAGAATCTCGCTGGTGTTGCCGCTGTGCGGCGAGAACTGCAAATTGGGGATGCTCGTCAAGGAAGGCACCGAGCAGGCACGGAAGAACGGTTGATGGCTCTTGGCTCGAAGAGCCGAGAAAGAGATCCAAGCTCATCTCGGTGCAGCCAAGTCGAGTGTGTTCTCAGGTTCCGAGATGAAGAAGCTCTGGACAGTGAAGGGAGCCCCGTTGCGGCTCGCGCGGGAAGCATCGCCGTGGATTGTGGGCAAGTACTTGCCGTCCGCATGCAGCATCCGACTCTTGGCGGTGTCCTTGAGATGGTGAGAAAAGGATCTCCGCTACTCGTCGGCGTTGTTCCACATCTCCCGGGGAACATCACCTCGACGCGTTCATAGAGGTTGCGCGGCATCCAGTCGGCGCTGGCCAAGTAGTGATCGGGCGTGCCGCCGTTTTCGAAAACATGAAGATACGGGTGTGTTTCAAAAGGCGCCTTATAGTGCTGTGCACCAGAATGTTGTGACGAAGCCCCCGCCCGCCTAGACCAGCTCCTTCACCCTGCCTTTTCTGGCGAGGTTTAGAAACTCCACTTGAGCGCGAACTGGAACACACGCGGGCCGTTGAGCGCGCTGATCACCTGCAGCGTGCCGAATCCGCCCGGGCCGGTGTTGGGGACGAGATAACAAGTCTGGTTCACGGCCTGCCCGTCGCCGCAGGTGGATCCGAAGGGTCTGTACTGGATGGGGTTCACTCCCGTGCCGTTCTGTACGTAATAGTTCGCGTGATTCAATACGTTGAAAACCTGAGCCTGGAAGCTAATGGAATTCCGTTCGGTCAGGTGGAAGCGTCGTGAGAGCGCGAGATCGATCTGCTGCGTCCAAGGGCCATAGAAGGAGTTCAGGCCTTCGAACGGACTGGGACTGCCGGCATTAATTCCCAGGGCGGAGTTCGCCGTGCTCTGAAGAGCGGCCGTGTTGTTGATCGCATTCTGAGGAGAACCGTCGGGGCACCCGTCGGAGATGTCGGCAGCGGCGCAGGCAACGTCCATTTCCCCAGCGTAGGGTCGGCCGGAGGCGAACTGCATGACAGTGCTAATCGTCCATTCCGACAAGGCTGCACGAATCCATTCCGATTCGAGGTGGGACCCGAAATCGGGTTGGAAGACTGCGGCGACCGACAGACGATGGCGCTGGTCCAGGAGGTACGGAGCGTGGGTATTGTGGAAATCGAACTGATTGTTGAAATCGACGCCATGCGACATGAGGTTCTTCGAGAGCGTGTAAGCGGTTTGGAACGCCAGGCCGTGACGGAAGCGACGCTGCCCTTGCACAAAAAACGAGTTGTAGTTGTTCATCCCAGGCGTAATAAGTGCGTTGATCTGACCGAAGCTGCTGGTTAGACGACTGTCAGTGAAGGACAGGCGCTGCGAGTCCAGATTCGGGAGCACGATCGATGCGCCGTTGCAAGCGCTCGCATTGGTAGCTCCCGCCGAGCAGAGGATATACGTTGTGAAGCCAGTGGGCGGGCTCTGATTCAGGTCGTACGCACTGGAGGAGATCAGGTGGATACCATGAGTCCATGTGGTCCCGACGGTGACTACGGTGTCCCGAAGAATCTCGCGCTCAATTTGGAGGCTGCCCTGGAGGACATAGGGGTACCGAAAATGTGGGTCGATCAGGGAAATGTCGGACGCTGAGAATTGCGATAGATCGGTGATCTGGTTCGGGAACACGGCGGTCTGCCGGTTCGGTGTCAGCGCCCCGTTGTCACCATAGTTGAGGGACACCGAAGCTTGCTGCGAGAGTAGACCGTTCGAAATCACCGCATTCCTGTAGTTCAATCCATTGAGATTCTCGTAGAAGACTCCGAATCCGCCGCGCACAACCGTTTTCTCCCTCGGTTGCCAGGCGAATCCGAATCTGGGTGCGAGGCGCTCGTACTGGTTCGGAAACTGACCCGTCAACGGGAACGCCGGATTCATCTTCGGCTGCGGATAGATCTGAAAATCCTCGCGGATTCCCAGGTCCAGGGTCAGACGAGAATGAATCTGATAGGTGTCGTGCAGGTAAAAACCCAGGTACGGGACGTTGAAAGAAAATCTTGGTTGGCCTGTGCTCTGAAAGAAATTGTCGTAGATGCCCAAGGCAAAGTTCGTCAGACTGGAAAAACTATAGGTCCCGCGAAAGGTTCCGAATTGTTCCTGCGCGTCGGGATCGAACCCCCCAAACGCCAGGTCGGTCACGTGGGCGCGGGCAAACTCAGCTCCGAATTTGAAAGTGTGTTTTCCGCGGAGGTAACTTACGTCATCGGATGCCTGCCACAGGGCTTCGTTGGTTCGCCCACCGGCAAAACCGGCGTTGCCCAATTGCAGGTTGCTGCCTGCAGCGGATTCGCCTCCAGCCGGAATGAGCAAAACGGTGGGCAGCCTCGCGTCGACCAGTCGGGTCGGCGTGGAATACTGGTCGTCGCGCGAGAAGCTGGCATGCAGTTCGTTGAGTAAATCGCTGCCATAGGCGTGACTCCATCCAGTGCTGGCGTGGTAGTCGCGCACAAAGGCATTCGCCAGCGTGCTTTTGCCGAAGAGAGGGGTCTGGCTGTTGACAATGAAGCCGCGGGGCGAGTCGAACCGATTCCAGTTGAGGCTGAGATAGAAACGATCGTCTCTGGAGTCCCGATAGTCGATCTTAGAAAAGACGGACCAGTCTTTACGGAAGCGTGGCTGAGTGCCGAGATTGGATTGAATGGCATCCAGAGCGTTGGCGACATTCTGCAGATAGATGGGATTGTTCGGGTCCGGCACAGACAGCCCGCTCGGGACGGGGAAAACCGCACTGGGAGCAGGCAACGGCAGGCGGTCGGGTACGTCGAAAGCTGCCTGGTCCAGACCTGAAAAACTGGAGTTGGCGACGGTGATCGGATTCTTTTGGAGTTGCTGCTCGTAGTCGACGAGAAACCAGGCACGATGCGGAAGGATGGAGCCACCGAGGCTCCCGCCGAACTGCTGGAGGATGTTTACAGGGCGGGGGAGCCGGTTGGCCTTGTCGACTGCGTCACTCGCGCCCGTGGCTGAGTTACGGTTGTAGTAAAACGCATTGCCGTGGACGGCGTCACTGCCTGAGCGTGTCACAATATTCACAAAGCCAGTTGCGCCTCCGCCGTACTCGGCGTGATAAGGCGAGACCGCGACCTGAAACTCCTCGATGGCGTTCTCGCCAAAGATGTAAGGCACTTTTTCGCCGCCGCGGGCGTTACCAAAGTAGTTGCTGGTCGCGCTCGCACCATCGACGGTATACGAGTTGGCCCCGTTGCCGTTGGCGTATCCCGTGTCTTCGCCGCCCTGTTCGCCCGCGAAACTCACCAGCCCAGACTGACCGTCGGGCGTGGAATTGGGTACGAGCAGCGCGAAATCGAGAAATCGCCGACCGCTGAGGGGAAGACCATCCAGGAGTTCTCGGTTTACCACAGAGCTCTGGTTGGAATCCTCCGTCCGCAAAAGGGGGGACTCCCCCGTCACCGTGATGGACTCGGTGCCGGTGCCCGGTAAGAGGTGAACATTCACAAACGTTGTCTGCCCAATCTGAACGTACACGTTTGGCACGACTCTTTTGCGAAACCCGGGAGCCGTGATTTCCAAGGCGTAAGTCCCAACCGGTTGCGAGGGAAAAACGAAAATTCCAGCGTCATTGGTAGTTCGCATGAGATGCTGGCCGGTACTAAACGCCAAAAGAACGACGGTGGCTTGAGGAACCACGGCGCCCGAGCCGTCACCGACCAATCCACGCACCACCCCGGTTGTCACCGTCGTCTGCGCAGCCACGAATTGCCAAGCCGCAGCCACGAGAACCACGAACATAGAGAAAACGGTACGCTTCCGAGTGATACCTTTGCCGCACATAAGATTACTGTTTCCTGGCCTACAGGCCTCAACGCGTTCCGATCGCACCCAGCTGGACGCCGCTGAGTTTCGCGACTGGCTCGATACGAATTGTCGGAGCGGTGTCGCCCGCCAGTTCAGACATGCGACACCGCCACAAATCCACCACTTCTTTCCCGGCCTCCGTTGGGGAATCCCCTTCCGACAGCTGGCTGGCCCGTCGCCGTGCGACTTCGTGCAGATCGGGCTTGTTAAGAGTCTTTGTCAGCGCCGTGCGGACGATGAATAGCAACGAGTTGTTACGGGGCGATGACAAAGGAATGAAATGTTGGTGAATGAATGTGGTCGGCTGAAACCCATCCCCTTTCACCGAAACGTTGGGTGAGAAGTGGCGTTGGTACGGCCGAGTGGGCGCCGGCAGCGAAGAAGTTGGTTGGCGGCCGCGGACCGGACCACGGATATCCACAGGCAAAGCTCGGCGCGCGCCCCCGATTAACCGAGTTTTAATACGCGGTTCAAATTGCCGAAACATGCATCGGGTAGCGTTTGTTCCTCCTCAGGCAATGTGGCGTCAGCCTGTGCTTTCAAAGTGCCGGAGGATGGAGGAGGAGATGTTGAAGAGAATTTGTGCGTCAGCAATCCCTAGAAAGACTGTCGCTCTAGTAACGGCGCTGCTGACGGCTCTCGGACCGTGTGCCGCGCCCGCGTTCGCTGCACCAAACGCCGAAACGGCAACACCCATTCGGCACTTGGTGGTGGTCTTTCAAGAGAACGTTTCATTCGACCACTACTTTGGAACTTATCCTAATGCCACGAACCCCAGGGGTGAGCCCGGCTTTCAGGCCAGGCGCGGTACGCCCACAGTCAACGGATACACCCCGGCCTTGCTGAACGACAACCCCAACCTCAATCCACTCAATGGCGCTGGCGCCAGCAATCCATTTCGTCTGGACCGGTCGCAGCCAGTCACTGCGGATCAGGACCACGACTACACCGCCGAGCAAAAAGCCTTTCATGCGGGATTGATGGACCTTTTCCCGGTTTCAGTCGGATCGCCATCGACGAACACCGCCCTCAATCTCGGCTATTACGACGGCAACACCGTGACCGCGCTCTGGAGCTACGCGCAGCACTTTGCGATGAGCGATAACTCGTACAGCACGACCTTTGGCCCTTCGACTCCGGGCGCGGTGAACCTGATCTCCGGGCAGACGAACGGCGTAGTCAAGACGCTCAACGGCGCTGCAGATGAGGTCGACGGCGGGAGCGGGTCGCTGACCCTTATCAGCGATGCCGATCCTCTTGGCGACGTGTGCTCCAATCCGACCCGCAATCAAGTCCAGATGGGCGGAACGAATATTGGGGATCTGCTCAATGCGGCAGGCATTACGTGGGGATCGTTCATGGGCGGATTCGATCCCACGGCGGTGAACTCCAACGGCTCCACTGGCTGCCACCGGAGCTCAGCGGGGCTCGCCGGTACGACTGGGGAGTATATCCCGCACCATGCCTGGTTTCAGTACTATGCCTCCACCGCCAATCCCAACCACAAGAGACCTTCTTCGGTCACCGAGATCGGTAACGGCGGCTCCGCCAACCACGAATACGATCTGACCGACTTCTTTGCTGCAGTCCAGAATGGCAACTTTCCAGCCGTTAGTTTTCTAAAGGCGCAAGCTTATCAGGACGGCCACGCAGGTTACTCGGACCCACTGGATGAGCAGACCTTCCTGGTGAATCTGATCAACTTCCTCGAAAAGCAGCCGACCTGGAAGAGCACCGCGGTGATCGTGCTTTACGACGATTCCGACGGATGGTACGACCACCAAATGGGGCCGATCGTGAACCAGTCGGCTGGCCCGGCGGATGCGCTGACCGGTCCGAACGCCTGCGGGACGGCCGCCGCTGCACTGCCGGGCCTCGATCCTGACAACGGACACGCACTCGGACGTTGCGGATATGGTCCGCGTCAACCCCTCCTCGTGATTTCGCCTTGGGCGAGGGAGAAGTTCGTAGACCATACCGTGACCGACCAGACTTCGATCCTGCGTTTTATCGAAGACAACTGGCTGGGTGGGGAACGTGTTGGACAGGGATCGTTTGACGTTCTAGCCAGCCCGATCAATCAGATGTTCGACTTCAGCGCGCCCCGGAAGGACGGCCGCTTGTTCCTGGAACCCGCAACTGGATTACCTGTTGAGGAGTGATGAACTTGCCGGTTTGCCTGGGAGGAGATCCTTCACGGCGAGTACTAATTTCCACTCGCTGCCGCCAGGGCCGGAGTGCGAGACCGTTCGCATTCCGCCCTGCCTCCTCCTCGCCAAATCCGTGGTTGATGGCGCATCGGTGCATCGGTCATGGACGATTTGCGCTGTGACGAGCTTTCATCGCAGTTATGGACTGCCTCGCGAAACACTTTCGCATTGTGTCGTCACGGCCAAACGAATTCGATGTGCGCAACTTTTCATCTGCCCCTAACACAAGCTCAACATTAGTCCCTTACTTTCACGAGGTCTGTGTGAGGCCTCGGACGTGATGATTACGATCCGTCGCCCTCCGCCTCACGGAGGGATTCGTGAGGAACATTTTAGAAGGAAAGGAATCTCGGTATGAAACTGCTCAAGTTCGACGAGCTGGGCAAGCGGATTGTTCTCGCTGGGGTCATTCTGGTCCTTGCGGGTCTTGCAAACGCGCAACTTGTTAACGATGATGATGAGAAGTCGCCGACGCCGCCGGGTTTGTTTATTACGCCAACGATCTTGGCGAACGCCGTCCAGCAGCCACTCAACCCCGGCCTGACAAAATATCCGAACTTCGTTGCAGGTCAGGCGGTAAAGGCAGTGGTAAGCCCGGATGGCAAGACCTTGGCCATCTTGACTGCCGGCATGAACTCGCTTTACGACTCTTCGGGTAACGTTGACACGGCAGCTTCAACCCAGTTCCTTTTTCTCTACGACATTTCGAATGCGAATAAGACCAGTCCTGTCCTTAAACAAGTCATCCAGCAGCCTAATGCGCACGTTGGTCTTGTCTGGGCACCAAGCAGTCAGGCGCTGTATGCCTCGGGCGGCTGTGACGACGCAGTGTATGCCTACAACAGTAATGGCAGCAGTTTTGCACTCAGCACCAAGATCAGCTTAGGCCACGCCCCCGGCGGTTGCGTCTCGAACGCTGCCAATCGGACCGGCCTCGGTCTCGGCGTCGAGCCAAATGTCGCTGGACTTGCCATTTCCGCCGACGGCAAGACGCTCGTAGCCGCCAACAACTACAACGATTCGATTAGCGTCATTGATACGGCGACTGGAACAGTCCGCTATGAGTACGATCTACGGCCCTTTACCACCTCCGGCGCCTCGAGCGGCACCAAGGGCGGCACGTTCCCCTATTCCGTTGTGTTGAACGGTGCCGTCGCCTATGTCGGCGCTGATCGAGATCGTGAAGTCATCGCTGTCAATGTGGATAACCCAACCGCTGGCTCACTCGTGGCCCGCATCCAACTGGACGGCAACCCCAACGGCATGACACTCAGCGCGGACGGCTCCACGCTCTATGTTGCGCAAGATAATCAGGACCAGGTTGCAGTCATTCACACTGCAAACAATAAGATTATCCACAAGGTCGACACACGTGGTCCGGCCAATTTGGGGTTTCCCGCGAACACCACTGGCGCGGCGCCGACCGCTGTCGCCCTGAATCCAGCAACGAAAACTCTG
This sequence comes from uncultured Acidobacteriaceae bacterium, assembly GCA_964641665.1. Taxonomy (GTDB): domain Bacteria; phylum Acidobacteriota; class Terriglobia; order Terriglobales; family Acidobacteriaceae; genus Gp1-AA133. Next base: position 7,154 of record CAZXKO010000031.1, on the reverse strand, counting down.
TATGCAGTCAACGCCGGTTCGAACTCGATCGCTGTGGTCCCACTCAGTGGGCCGCACGCTTTCCATACGATCGGCCTGATCCCGACCGCATACGACCCGACCGATGCTGCCTTCAGCACCGATGGCAGCTGGATGTATATCATCAACGGCAAGAGCGACACGGGTCCGAACCCGGGGTATGGATACGGCAACTTTGCCTTCATCCAGTACATCACCCCGCCGGGCGGCCCCTTCCCGGGAGGCAATGCGGCCGAGTCCGCCACACTGAGAGCGAACAACCAGTATCAATTTCAACTGGAACACGCATCGCTGGTCAGCGCTCAAGTTCCGGCGAGCGAGTCTCTCTGGGATTTGACCTCAACGGTCGCAGCCAACAACGGGTATCGGATCGAGCCTTCCGAATCCGATGCAGAAGTAATGAGCTTCCTTCACTCGAAGATCAAGCACATTATCTACGTCGTGAAAGAAAACCGCACCTTCGATCAGATCCTCGGCGATCTGGGCAACGGCTCCAACGGCGAGCCCTCGCTGGCTCTGTTCCCCGAACTCGTGACACCCAGCTTCCATCGCATGGCGCGGAACTTTGTAACCCTGGACAACTTCATGGATCCGGGCGACGGATCAATGGATGGCTGGTCCTGGTCCATGCGCGGCCGCGTGACCAATACCGAGACGCTCACCCAGCAGATCAACTATGCACGCGTGAACCGCGGCCTCTCCTATGAGGGTGAAGGCCAGAACCGGAATATTCCGAGCAACCTGAATACTACGACGGCGCGCGACTTTTTTTTTGACCCAACCGGGGCAACTACGCCCTATACCAACGCCACATCGTCGCTCAGCGGAGGCACGGCCAACATCTTGGCTGGCGACGGTGATCACGCGGCCACCGACGGTCCAACGGGTTATCAGCAGGGATACATCTTTAATGCCGTGTTGAATGCCGGTGGCACGGTTCGCAACTACGGCTGGATGGCCAACACTCCGGGCAGCATCGGAACCATCGCAAACCCAATCTCTGATCCTTTCGCCGCCGGTGTCGTCCAGACCACGACCGCCAATCAACTTCTCTATCAGAACGGATTCTACGATCCGTACTTCCGCGCCTACGACCAGGCCTACCCGGATGTTTGGCGCTTCAACGAATGGAACCGGGAATTCCAGCAGTTCGTGGCAAACGGCAATCTGCCGATGCTCGAGATGATTCGCGGCCTCAGCCACGATCACACCGGCAGTTTCAGTTCGGCGCTGGGCGGAGTCAACACTCCGGAACTCCAACAAGCAGATAACGACTACGCTGTCGGGCTGCTGGTTCAAGCCGTCGCTCACAGCCCGTACGCGAAAAACACCCTAATCATCGTGATCGAAGATGACTCTCAGGACGGAGCGGACCACGTCGATTCGCATCGCGCCACAACGTACTTCGTTGGCCCGTACGTAAAGACGCACGCAATCGTGAGCACCCACTACAGTCAGCCTAACGTGCTCCGCACAATCGAGGACATCCTGGGCACGAAGCACCTCAACTTGAATACTTATTACGCGAGACCGATGGCGAACGTTTTCGACACCGGCTCCTCGGGCAAGTGGACCTTCGACGCTGTCGCCTCGACGCTGCTGAAGTTGACCACCCTGGGCCTGGATCCAAGTAAGGTCGAGTTTGCCGCCGGTCCTGACTTGAAGCCGACTCATGACGTGAAGTACTGGGCGGAGAAAACGCGCGGCTTCGACTTTTCCGAGGAAGACCGCGTTCCGGCCGAACTCTACAACAAGATCCTTTGGGAGGGTCTGAAGGGAACGGCTGCTCCCGTTGCCCAAATCCACGAACAGAAAAAAGGTAGTTAGGCTACATCGACGATCAAAATGGGTGGGACCCTCGGGTCCCACCCACCTAGATCTCCGGCCTGAAGGTCCGAAGATACTTCACTTTCGAGATGGTCACGCTACATCTTCCACGCTAGGTTCGCGCCATGTCCCAGTCTCCAAACCCAGCCGCGCCGCACCAGGTGGCGCCTCTGCTTGCCTTGGCCACCAAGTTGCTTGGCGCCGGGCGACCAGCCGATGCGATCGCGCCGTTGCGCGATGCAGCGCTGCTGCAGCCGTCCAATCCCGTCATTCTCCACGATCTCGGCCTCGCCTGCCTCGAGGTCGGCCGCTTACCGGATGCCATCGCGGCATTGCAGGGGGCCGTCGCCAGCAACCCGCGCTACACCGATGCATATTTCCGCCTGGGAATCGCCTTGGAGAAGCTGGGCAACATCGGCGGGGCAATCGTTGCCTACGACCGCGCCACGAAGCTGCTCCCATCCCTGACCGAGGCGTGGTTCCGCGCCGGCGCCCTGGTCTACACACGTGGCCATCGCGACGAGGCGATCGGCTGTTTCCGGCGCGCGGCAGCGACCGGAGGCAGGACCAGCTTCGGCCGCCTTGGTAAGGCGCGGGCGCTGCTGATCGGGGATCGCAATCAGGAAGCCGAACAGGTATTGCGACAGACGCTGGTGGCCGATCCCAGGAACGCCATGACGTATGATTTGCTGGGCAATCTGCTCTCTGAGGTCGGCCGTTTCGACGAGGCCCGTGCATGCTTCGAACGTGCGATCGCGATCGCCCCCCTGCTGGCGGGAAGCTACTACGACCTGGTCCGGTGTCGCCGCGTCACGAGCGATGACGACGGTCTGCTTCAACAGATGCAAGCCGCCCTCGCCACGCCGGGGCTGGAAGCAGCGCAACGACAACGGCTTCACCTCGCGATCGGCAAGGCGGCGGACGATCTTGGTGACTACGCCTTGGCCATGCAGCATTTCGACGCTGCAGACGCCGTGCGCCGGGGCTCTGCGTCGTTCGACTCGGCCGCGTTCTCCATCGAGATCGACCGCCTGATTGCACGCTGCACACCCGAATTCATCGCGCGGGCGCCCGAACTCGGCAGCGGCGATGCGACGCCGGTGCTGATCATCGGCATGCCGCGGTCCGGCACAACTCTGGTCGAGCAGATCGTGTCGATGCACCCCGAGGTCGGGGCCGGCGACGAGTTGAATTTCTGGAACGAGCGAGGGGCGGCGTGGCACCGCTCCGGTGCGGCCGGGAACGAGACGCCGTTCCTCGCCAAGACAGCGGCAGACTATCTTGACGTGCTGCGTGCGATCGCGCCGACGGCGACGCGAGTGACCGACAAGATGCCGTTCAACTTTCTCTGGGCCGGACTGATCCACCTGGCATTCCCGCGCGCGATCATCATCCATTGCCGCCGCGCTGCAGTCGACACAGCGCTGTCGATCCATCAAACTCATTTCCACCCGAGCCTGGCGTTTCCGACCGGAGGTGCCGAACTAGTCGAGTATTTTCGCAGCTACCAGCGGCTCATCGACCATTGGCGGAGGGTGCTGCCTGCGGATCGCTTCATCGAGGTCGATTACGAGGACCTGACCCGCGCCCCCGAACCAGTCATCCGGCGGATCATCGCGGCCTGCAGCCTGGCGTGGCACGACGCGTGCCTGCGCCCCGAATGCAATCCGCGGGCTGTGAAGACCCCCAGCAAGTGGCAGACTCGGCAGCCGATCTATCGCACCTCAGTCGCGCGCTGGCGACGCTACGAGCCTTGGCTGGGGTCCCTTCGCGCGCTCGTCGACGACGGGTCGGAACTGGACGCGGGTATCGCCTGATCGTGATTGGCTGAAGCAGCCCACCTCACCGGGAAAAACACGAAGACAACGTCCACGAAACAGACTCTGCTCAACGTGGAGCTGCGCGCTTCGCAACCCGCAAAAAAAGTTCAGCTCTTTTAACAGAAAGTTCACCCGATTGTCATAAAGCCGTCACAGGTCGTCTGTTAAGGTTCGCGGCTACGACTCCGATGTGCAGACCCGCTGGTCGTGTTTGCACCCCGATGTCGCATGGCCGATCCCGGTCGCGTGATGAAGAAATCCAAGGAGGAGAGAGGAGAACAGTACATGTCCCGAAAAAGGTCTCGAAATAACTCTCGGAATGAATCTCGGACCAAACGTGTGAGTCCGCTCGCCGGCCTGCTGGCGGCGGGGCTGAGCTTTCCGGGGCTCACCACTGCTCAGTCCGTGCCGTACCCAACCTACGTCACCGGCCCGCAGCCGAACGGATCGTGGGTCGTCGGCGATGGTCAGGTCATTACCCCAGCCGGCACACAAGTCGACCTCGGCATTCGGGTGCGCGCGAAGGCCATCGCGCTGAATCCCAATCTCCACCGTCACACCGCCGCCGTCCTCACCATGGGCGCGACCGAGGCCGTCGAGGTGTTCGACACCAACACCGCCGCTGTCCTGCAGGACTACGTCGCGCTCGGAACCGATTCGAGCGGCAGCTATAGTGGCATAGCCTATTCGGCGGACGGGAAGTACCTGGTGTTCAGCCAGGACAGTAGCAATGTCACCATCGCCAAAGTCACTGAAGACGGCTTGTTGGAGGACGACGCCCAGGTCAGCGTGCCGCCGAACAGTTCCTTCATCTCCTGCTTTCCCAACAGCCCCATAGGTCCTTATGCCAGACCGTGCAGCACGTTCTATAGTCCGAGCACCTCTTATCCCGGCGGCGTCGCGCTCTCGAAGGATGGCAAGAGCGCTTACGTGCTGCTGAACCAGAACGATACGCTCACTAGGATCGACCTGACCGCGAAGCCGCCGATGATGGGTCAGCAGATCCGCGTCGGCAACGCGCCGCACAGCATCGTGATCAACAGCAACGGCGCGACCGCCTACGTCAGCAACGAGGGTGGCCGGGCCGCTACCGAGTCGGACTTCCAGATCTACTCCGCCGGTACTGAAATCGTTGCCGACCCGGTGGTTGGCGCCGCGATCACCGGTACCGTTTCTGTGGTCGATCTGGCCTCGATGAAGGTCACCGGCACCATCTCGACCGCTCTGCACCCGACCGGGATGGCGTTCTACGGACGGCAGCTGTTAGTCGCCAATACCTATAGCGACACCATCTCGGTTATCGACACGGCCACCAACGAGGTGGAACGGACGATCGACCTTAGGCTGCCGATCGGAGTACCCGGCCAAGGACCGGTCTATGGCGCCGGGCCGAACTCGATCGCCGTCGATGCCAAAAGAGGCGTTGCCTACGTCGCACTTTACAATGCCAACGCGATCGGGGTGGTTAACCTTGGGGAGGACGCGAGGAATCCCGTAATGGGCATGATCCCGGTTGCCTATGCGCCGAGCTCGGTCGTGCTGAATGAGGCCCAGAACGCGCTCCTTGTTGCCAACGACAAGGGCATCGGCGCCCGTTATTCGTTCGAGACCGACTATGGCGTCACCGACTACAACACGCACCAGGACAATGGCACCGTCAGCATCGTTCCCGTGCCGGATAGCGGGACCTTGGCGGCGATGACGCGGCAGGTCTTAGAGAACAACCATTGGGATCTGGTGCAAAATATCAAGTCTGCCGGCGGTGGCAACCCCCATGCCAAGCCGGTCGCAATCCCGGCCAAGATCGGCGATCCGTCGCTGATCAAGCATGTGTTCCTGATCATCCGTGAAAACCGCACCTATGATCAGATCCTGGGCGACGTGGCGGCCGGCAATGGCGACCCCTCGTTGGCGGTGTTCGGCGGCAAGGACACACCGAACGCGCACAAGCTGTTGAAGCGCTTCCCTCTGTTCGACAATTTCTACGACCCGAGCCGCCAGTCGGCTGACGGTCACCAATGGATCACCGAGGGTATGGCACCCTACGCCGACGACATCCAGTCGCCGGACTGGAACCGCAGCTATCCAGGCGGGAACGCCGGCGATGCTCTCGCCTATCAGAAAAAGGGCTTTCTGTTCTCGGAAGCGGCGGCCGCAGGTCTGTCGGTGAAGATCTACGGCGAATACGTCGAGAACGATACGTTTAAACAGCCGAACGGGTCGACCAGCGAACCGAGCTGGAGCGATTTTTACGCCGACGCGAAGAAATTCGAGGCTGGGCTCGAGAAGACGCTCTACTATCAGAACACGGTCCAGGCAGAATCCTCTGTCCCGGCTGTCTCTAACTACCTCATGACGAACTTCCCGCAGTTCGATCTGGGCATCCCCGACCAGTTCCGCGTTGATCTGTGGGTGCAGGACTTCAAGAACGACCTCGCAGCCGGTAAGGTGCCCGCCTTAAGCATCCTGTGGATCATGGACGACCACACCGGCGGCCCGCCCACCCCGGACGCCGAACAGGCCGATAACGATTTGGCCGTTGGGCGCATTATCGACTACATCAGCCACAGCAACGTGTGGTCCTCATCGGCGATCTTTATAGAGGAAGACGACGCGCAGAACGGCGTCGACCACGTCGACGGCCATCGCAGCCCAGGCTATATCGTCAGCCCATACGCCGTGCAGTACGGACCCACCGACCACACCTATTACACCCAGGTCAACATGACTCGGACGATCGAGCAAATCCTCGGTCTGCCGCCCATGAACCAGTTCGACCTCGTGGCGTCGCCGATGAGGACGGCTTTCGTTCAGGGCGAGCCGCCCGAGGAGAACTTTAAGCCGTGGAGACACGTGCAGAACCAGGTCCCGCTGGACGAGGGCGTTATCGCGGGCGCAGCCGACAAAACGGTCAGCCCTGCGGTCCAGGCCCTGAGGAAGGCTTGGCTCGAGAAGAAGGCGCAGATCTTCACAGGCAAGCTGACCAAGCCCGACTCCGAAGACCCGGACACCGTCAACCATCTGAACTGGTACCTGTCCACCGGGTTTAAGCGGCCCTATCCTGGTGAGAGCACGGTTCGCCCCCCGAGCGACTTCAACAACCCGGCACCCACTAACGCTGACACAGACGACTAAAACACGTTCCGACTACACCGGCCCTCTCCCCGACGACCGGGGAGAGGTTTTTTCTTCACGCCTCAAACGCAAAATCCCCACCAACCTGAACCCGTCCCGCCATCGGCGTGAACGTTACTGCCCCGGGTTCGTCCCGCGACAACGCAAAGAACACATCGCCTGTCGATTTTCCTTAATCAGTGGAAATTGGTGAAAAAAGGCCCCACTTTTTCTTTAGGGAACCTCTGAGCAACCTGTCGATTTTGAGTGCAGCCGGATGCCAGACCGCACAATCGCCCAGATTTCCCCCTGATTTTCCTTGCGTCTGGTTGAAACCCGCGATGTAGGCGGATCTCAGAACCACCTATACCCAGG
>CAZXKO010000030.1:0-101259 GCA_964641665.1 uncultured Acidobacteriaceae bacterium | reverse complement strand
GGGGAGGGGCCGTCGTATGATCCCGTCGGGGTGTACGGTCGCGCGTACTATCCGTACCCTCCCATTTACTATCCACCGGCGGGGTACTACGCGGCGGGGTTGGCAATTACTTTCGGTGTTGGCGTGATGATGGGAGCGTTCTGGGGCGGGGGGTGGGGCTGGGGTTGCGGATGGGGTGGCAACAACAACATCAACATCAACAGAAACAACAATTTCATTCGCAACACGAACATTGGTGGAGGCAACCGCAACAACATCGGCAACGGGAATCGCCCCTCGACTCTGCCAAGTCGCGGCGCTGGCAACCGACCCTCGACTCAGCCGGTTCGTGGGGGCGGCGACCGCGGCGGAGGCGATCGATGGCAACACAACCCGGAACATCGCGGAGGCGCCCCATATCGCGATCGGGCGACGGCGGACAGGTTTGGGGGAACTACGCGCGGCGATTCGCTCGCCAACCGCCAGGCCAGCGCCCGGCAACAGGTTGGCCGGCAAGGTGGCAATCTGCCCAGCAACCGAGCCGGAGGAGGTGGCATCGGTAATCGGGCCGACGGCGCAGGCGTTGGCAACCGGGCGAGCGGAGGCGGCGCGGACCGCATCGGAAGCCGGGATCTTTCACGCAGCGGTGGCGGGAATCGGGATGCGTTCGGAGGAGGTTCGCGCGGGTACAACGGATCGAGCGCTCGCGCCGGCAGCAGCCGCGGCGCCTCCAGCATGGGATCTCGAGGCGGAGGCGGCGGTGGCTTCAGTCGTGGTGGCGGCGGTGGAGGGCGGCGCAGGTAGCACGCCACGATTGTCGAAAGGAAGTCATAGGAGCACAGAATGAAATCAAAATCGGGGAATGAAAATCTCTCCAGACTTGTTTGGATTGTCGGTGCGGTGGTCTGGGCGTTCCTGTGCGCGTCGATCCTTTCTGCGCAGCAAACCACGGTGCAGAAAGGGCCGTCTGCTACTCCTTCCCCAGCAAGTGGAAAAACATTTGACACTCCGCAGCAGGCCGCTGACGCGCTAGTCGAGGCCGCCGAGAAGTTCGATGTGGTTGAGCTTAGTCAGATTTTTGGAGCGGGTGGCGAGGACATTGTATTGAGCGGGGAATACCCGCAAGACCGGCAGCACGCTGCTAACTTCGTTGCTGAGGCTCACGAGAAAAAGAGCGTTTCCGTGGATCCGAAGAACGCGAAGCGCGCATTTCTCCTCGTAGGCAACGAAGACTGGCCGTTCCCAGTGCCGATTGTAAAAAGGGGCGACAAGTGGTTCTTTGACGCCAAAGCGGGCCGCCAGGAACTGTTGTACCGCCGCATCGGCGCCAATGAATTGGACGCCATTTCAATCTGCCACGGCTATGTGGAAGCCCAGCACGACTACGCCCTCCAGCCGCGCGATGGTTTCGACGTGAACCAATACGCTCAGCGCATTATTAGCACGCCTGGCAAACAGGACGGCTTGGCTTGGCAGAATCCCGACGGCAGCTGGGGAGGTCCAATAGGCGAGAAGATCGCCGCCGCCATCGAACAGGGCTATACCAGCCATTCAGAGCCATACCACGGTTATTTTTTTAAGATTCTTAAAGGGCAGGGACCGGCGGCGCCGCTGGACGAGATGGACTTTTTGGTGAAAGGAGTAATGATCGGGGGTTTTGCCCTAGTGGCTGCGCCGGCCGAGTATGGCGTGACCGGAGTCAGGACCTTCATCGTCAGCCATGACGGTGTTGTCTACGAGAAAGATTTTGGGCCGCAGGCCCTCGATGAGTTCGAAAAGATGGAGCGTTTCAATCCGGACAAGTCCTGGACACCCGTCCCCGAGGAAGGCCAGTAGACAGAGCTAGAACAATTGTCTCGTCCTCAGGCTGCTTGATCATAGAGTTCAGAGCGCAATCGTTCAGCCACACGAAACATACCAGGAGTCAAAGGCAGTGTCCGCATTATGTTGCTCCTCAAAAGCCTGGCGCATTGGGGGTCCACAGGGTGCTCTCTGGTTTGGACATTCGCTCGTCAAAAGTGGGCAACTTCAATGGCAGGGGAAGAACGGTGGACGACCAATTCGAAACTTGCCTACCACATATTATCCTCGTCCGATGTTCAAACTAGTTGACATCGACCGGCTTCGCACATTAGATTGCGCGGAGCAGTTTCTGAGGGGGATTCCTGACGCTCGCTTGGGGGAGCCAATGGCTCTTGTCGAGAATCCTCGCCTTCGCCGTCGCTGGCTCGCGATCGCTCTTCCTATATACCAATTTCCCCGAGTGCGTGCACCGGCCCGAGTGAGTTAGCCAGGGGCGAAAAGCCTCGATTTCATGTCGACAACTGAAGCGAATATGCGGAAGGCGGTTGTCGCCCATTTTTGGGATTCAGGGCAGGCCCGGCGAAGTGTTCAGCTCGTTTAGTGAATTTGAACTGGGCTTTGCGGTAATAACGTGATCTCGACCTAGGAGTCTGTTAACTGGGACCTGAATTGAGCAACCTGTTCTTTGATTCGTCGAATTCAAAGATTGCATGTCGGTCAGTCACAGTGAAGTGAAATAGTGTACACCTTGCTTGGGCTGTGACGTGCACGACGTATTGTCGCCTACAACTGTAGGAGGGTGTTTTGTGAGTGCCGAGAAGTTAGATTGTATCGATGTTTTCCTGTTGGCGGAAAATAGGCTCTTACGCGAGGCGCTGGCAAAAGTACTCGACAAAAAGAACGACATCCGAGTAGTGGCGGCAGTCGCTTTCGATTCCGCAGTCGCCGAGCGCGTGAAGGAGCTTTATCCGCAGGTCCTGGCGCTGGACTCTAGCGTGGTAGCGCGCATAGGACTCGAAGTAGTCACTTCGCTTCACAGCGTTGTTCTCAATGCGAAAATTATCCTGATCGGGATGGACAACGATAAAGAACAATTTGTGCGATGCGTCCGTGCCGGGGTACATGGCTATGTTCTAAAAGAGGCTTCGGCCAACGAGGTTGCTGCTGCAGTACGAAGCGTGGCCTACGACGGCGCCGTCTGCCCTTCAAAGTTTTGCGTGGCCTTGTTTGAACAGATAGCAAACCCATATTCACAGGTGTATCGCGGAAAGACGCGTCTGGGTTTAACGCTTCGGGAACAACAATTGGTGAAGATGATCAGCCTGGGCCTGAGCAATAAGGAGATCGCGAACCAGTTGAGTCTTTCTGAGCAAACCGTGAAAAACCACGTTCACCGCATGCTACGCAAGGTGGGCGCGAGCGATCGCCTGAGTGCTGTGGAGGTATGCCGTGTCGAAGGGATTGTAGCCTGAGGCGGTGCCAGCGAGACCGTATACAGTTAGTACTTCATGGTACCCTGCGTCTGCCAAGGTGGTACCGACGTCTGCAGTTTCCATCGTGCCGTTCCTAGTTACTCCTGAATATTCTCTTAGTTCGTAATTGAACCTTTTCCGAAGCAGAGAGGAAAGCTACACTGCCCGCTACCCTGTGCGCCGGGAGAGGGTCGTGCGAAAAATAAGAGTGCTTGTAGCCAACCGCCCGCGCCTGATGCGAGACCTGGTTCTTGCAACGATTGCTTCCCCTCCGCTTCGGAGATGCCAAATCCTCGAAGTTCAAGAACGGGCCCTATTGTTGCCTATTTCACCATTTTCGAAAGTTGAGCCTGCTCGTTGCTAACCCACACCCTTGAGATTTACCATTTCAGATTGCGGGCTTTCGCAAGGCCGCACCTAATAATCTGCCAGGGCCAGGCTCCTGCACAAACGCAACGAACCGGACGTTCTTAGGGTCAATTCCAGGCTTGAGCTTCAGTTGTACAACTTCATCAAAGCCCTTCCCCTTCGACAATTTGCCTACCTTCTTCAGCTCAACTACCACCGCTACATGTGTCAAATGCCGGCCTCCATTTTCGCCATGCAGCACTTGCGATTCCACGTGATCTAGTGCCACCCCCACGTAGACATCAGCATTGCGCTTATCAGAGCTGCCATCAGCCGCAATGTGCATTCGAACTACCATCGGGTTCCCGGCGTCAACACTAGCCTCTCCAATACGAACAGGAATCGTCGGCGTAGATGCTGCTTCACGCAAGATCTTGTCAATTTGCTGCGGATCATTTGCGCTCATCTCGTGAGTTCCATTCACAATAAGTTGTGGAGTGTAGGACTCCTTCAGCCCGAGCGCCTGTACGTACGCAGCCTGACGTTCGGTCAATTCAGGCGAAGAATTCGGGTCTTTCCACCCGTCATGGTCCCAATAGGTAACATGTTCACTGAGTACTATTAATTGCGCACCAGCAAAATGTGGGGTTGCGTCCATTTGTTGGAGGAGGGCATCCGCCGGCGGGCAACTGGAACAGCCTTCAGAAGTAAACAGTTCTACAAAGATAGGGCGTGCGTCCGCGTCTGACGTCTCGTTAGCGGCAACACGATTTCCAAGATTTTGCGCCTGCTCTCCAATGGCCGTGCTGTGCGCACTCAAGAGTCCGGCTAGAAGGAGGGCGACAAACGACAAGTGTGTAAGAGGGTTGTGCTGCATATGAGCACTGTAGTCACCAGACACGGCTCGCGGCAATAGCCGCTTGAGCGAACATTACGCTTACCATTCAGAAAGCAGATGGACGTGGTACTGCGCGACCCAGGCCTCAAGCGGATAGGCGACCAGGTATCGAACTCGGTTGGTCAATCAGGACCTGCTGGCGAGATTGGCTCGCAGCGATGCCGATAAGAAGGGCCGTCCCGCCAAAAAGCAGTGTATCCCCAACGTAATTGAGCTCTTCCAAAGACTGCGCTGTGCCGAGAGCTTTCACGAAGAGGGGAAAGTAGAGAAACAACGTAAGGAACGTCATCACAACACCAACAGAGGCGGCAGCTATCCGGGTTCGCCAGTTGAAGAGCATTCCTGTTCCAGCAACAAACAGTACCGCTCCAACGCCATAGGCCCAGAATTCTGCACCCGGGACCCAGTTCGGCGTCATTTTCTCGAGCGGAACACCGGGCGCGAACTTTGGAAAGGCAAAATGCTCCACACTGTAGAAGATCAGCGGTACGGCGACGCAAGTCCTGCCGATCGCAATCAGCGCTTTTGAAACCCGAATACTATCCTGACGTGCCCACCCGGCGAGAGCCAGTGCTCCTCCCCCAAATGCGGTTTCCCTCAGCATCAGGGTCCAGGAAAGTCTCTCTTTGGCATTCGCGACTACGCCAGGCACGTCCATCGACAGCACAAAAATGAAAAACATAAGGGCGAGAAGCAGAGCCGACCAGCGCACACACTTCCTCACGGTGAGGCTGAGCGCGGCAGCGAACAGAGCTATGCCGACGAAGTATGTCCAGAACAGAGGTGCTGGAATCCAGGACGGAACGAGGCCCATGATTGAGCGAGGAGCTAGCAGATGTTCGGTACCGAAGACCGCTAGCGGCGCAGCGACAAAGAGGAATCCCAACACGTCCACGTTGTTGAATCCGATAGGCAGGGACAGTTTCCTCCAGATGAGGACAAGCCCTGTGAGCAGAAACGCCGACCCCGAAAAGCTTGCCCAAAACACGAGACTTGAAAGCATGAGTTCCTTTCGAGCAACAATCATCGACGCAATTGGTGCGCCCCACTGATCTTGTCGCGGACTGACCTGCCTCGGAACTACTCCGCCCGTCTACCAGGCCGGCAACGGTTGCCAGTCCGTCACGAATGCGGCTTTGTCCAGGCTGTGCCCTGTTCATCGAAAAACATGGCTTCGTCAGCCAATTAAAAGCTTCTACGGAGTCGGACGCCGAGAGCTAGGGAGCCGGCAGCTGCTGGGTGCGCCGGACAAGTTCAGACTCGCTGAGTGTCTAGCTCTCCGCAGCAGCGAGCCAGGGCGAAGATGAGCAGCGACATGAATAGTGTTGAAATTAGGATTGTCTTCGTCGATGCTCCATTCCTGCATTCGCGATCCAGTAGCTTTCCGGCAACACGAACGACCGAGGATGTTGAGGAATGGCAATAGCCCTGGTCCGATTGCTCCCGGAGCGTCTTAAAAGTAGCTGCGGTGTTTTACACGCGACCAAACTACTGTGAACGGGGGCTTAAAACAATAGCCACTTAGATGTGTCGCGACGTAGCCACTTTCCGGCACCCTTTAGAGGCCGACGCGCGGCACTGGTACGTCACAGGCAACAGGGCAGTACTAGCAACCAGCACACAACCGGGGGTGGTTCTTCCGAAAAGCCAGAAAAGGGAGCCGGAAATCCGGCTCCCTGAATACGAACAACGCAAATGCTAGAAGGTGAAGCTGACGCCCAAGCGCATGTTACGCAGCAGCTGATATTGATTCGGCTGGCCATGCTGCGAGCTCCTCGTCACCAGCGGAATCGCCGCGGTAGTACAGTTTTTTGCACAACCGGCGGGAGCCGCTGCCACACCGTCAATCCACTGCTGCGGGTTGTAACCACTCATGAGGGTCTGATACACCGCTGGCGAGGGTGATTGCCGTTTGCGGATTTGCAGTATTTGGGTCATACCCCGGATGCAGGAGCGCTCGAGAAATACTGCGAGTTGATGCCTGGTTCACCCAGACCGATTTCAACCTTTCACATTCAATCAAGGTGAACAAGAACAACGAGAACCAGGTTCTGCGCTTTGAAGCGAACGTCATCAACCTGTTCAACCAGCACTCGGTTGTTCGCGTCAAGGGCGGCAAAGAATACACTGTCACGCGCACCTACAAGAAGAACCTTAAGTCCCTCGCACATTTCTGGATCGGAGCCGGAGCGTTTCTGGTTGACTGAGTGTCCGTCATTACAATGAGGGAACGCGACGAGGTGGTGTGGTCGATGGGCGATCGAACCTGGCCGGCGCAAAAGTTCGACGAAAACCTTCCTCACCTGCAGGTGTGGCGTATGAACCTTGGGGCGCCATAGCAATAGCATTTTGTCGATTCGCAACGTTACACATCTTGTCTTTGATGTCTCACATCAAGTCAAAAGCTTGCGGAGTAATCGAACGGCAGGCGGAATTTCTTCAACTCGCGTAGCACCGAAACCAAGTACAAAACCAGAACGCGATGCCTTGCCCGCGTAATACGGAGAAAGCGGCCATAGCCAAAGGTTCTGGCGGGCGCCGCGCTCGGCAATTTCACGATCGCTAATCCTCCGGGTCAGTGCCACTGGGAGATGCATTCCCGCTTCGCTTCCAAGCACCTCGAGTGAAGACCCCAGTTCCTCCGCGATGCAGCTGACCAATGCGGTTCTCTGCTCGCGGTAGAGAACCCTCATTCTTCGAAGATGGCGTGCAAAGTGCCCCTCATTCATGAAATCTGCGGTCACATGCTGAAAAAAGTCTGGCGGGCCTATGTCCATAATTTGGCGGACCGATATGAATCGGTCGACGAGATCTGCTGGTATGACAATGTAACCGAGTCGCAAGGAAGGAAATAAGACTTTGCTGAATGTTCCGACGTAAATCACGCGAGCGTTCGTGTCGAGTCCCTGCAAAGATGCGATCGGCAGACTCTCAAACCGGTATTCGCTGTCGTAGTCGTCCTCAATGACCCAAGATCCTGTGTCATGAGCCCACTCCAGAAGTTGAAAGCGCCGCGAAGCGCTCATGGTCACGCCCAGCGGGAACTGATGAGAGGGCGTAACAAAAGCAGCTCGTGCCTTGCGACACAGATTGATTCCTGTTTCAACAGATAGTCCTTCGTCGTCTACTGGAACCAGAACGAGACGACAGCCCGCAAGGGCAAACACAGATCTTGCCAAGTTGTAGCTTGGTTCTTCCATCCACACGCGATCACCGGGATTGAGAAGCACGCGGGCTGTGATTTCAAGTGCCTGTTGGGAACCGTTGACGATCATGATCTGGGACTCGTCGCAATGTAACGATCTCGCGGTTCTCAAATAGCAAGCAATGGTTTGCCGGAATGCCTCGGAGCCGATCTGGTTTGGGTAGCGCATGGACACGGCGTCCATGTTTCGGCAGTGGCGTGCAACCAAGTTTGACCAGACCTTAAGAGGAAACTGATCAAAAGCCACTTGCCCTACGCGAAACGCTCCAGGGCCGCGGAGCCATGGCTTGGCTTCAGATCGGGGAAAAAGCGAAGTGCGGCGCGCAACCGGTCTTGGGCCTACGTAAGAAACCTTGGATCCGGCTGCGGTGGGAACACCACGCCTCATCTGGTCCGGAAGCGAAGTGGAAATAACAGTTCCCGCGCCAACTCGGCTTTCGAAGTAGCCTTCCGCAAGAAGCTGGGCGTAGGCGTTCAAAACCGGGAAGCGCGAAACTCCAAGCTCTATGGCAAGTACGCGGGTAGAAGGAATACGTTGCCCTGGATGCAGGTTGCCGTCGACAATCGCCGCGCGAAAGCCATCATAGATCTGCCTGTGGAGGGGTTTCGGGGCCCTCCGGTCAATCGCGATCATTGGGAGAATCCCGGAGGCCACTCTTCTCATTTCCGAAATCTTAGTGGCTATGCCAAAATCGCGTCAAGTGGACATTGCGAACGACCACTATTAGGTTCAATCTGCTGAAAGTAATACGTGATCGTCTTTGCAGAGACTGGGCAAGGGGGAATCTAAGTGAGTTCGAATGTAGGACCGCTTCTTGGCTCAGTGCCGTTATCGACATCCTTGTACCCGCGCATGCGTGAGTCTGCGAACACAAGGTCGCGGCTTGTCACGATGGCATCGCCGAGCGACCTCTACGCTCTGTTGCCGGTCGAGGCTTCCCTCAGGCACAGGTCGCCTCGCATTGCGATCAAGGCTAAGGGAAGGATTCTCTTCATTTACGCAGAAGATGTTGTCGCAGTCGAAGCCCATGGAAACTACAGTGTGTTAATGTGCACGTCAAGCTCACACCGGCTGCGGGAGTCCATCTCTACCCTGGAAAAAACGCTCAATGCGCACGGGTTCCTGCGGATCCATCGCTCAGTGCTGGTAAACGCAGCGTTGGTCGAAGAAATACAGCCTTGGCCTACTGGCGAGTACGCACTACGCTTAAAGGGTGGGAAGGAATATACAGTCACTCGCACTTACAAAAAACACCTGCATATACTGGCACAGCTTTGGATCGGAATGGACGGCTTTGCTGCTGGGTAATAGCCACATACTAGAGTTTGGCTTCGACCGGTTCACCAGCAAAGGTCAGGCGGCGTGACGTGCCGTTCGGTGCGAGCTTAACCTCGAGATCTCTCCGACCCGGCGACAACACTCGCGACCCGTCAGCCAGACGCAGCGTCAACAGGTGCCGCGAGTCGTTCCAGTTCATCTGGATGCCCATCCATTCGCCGGTTCGGTAATTGAAGGAAATACCGTCATCTTCGTAGAGCAAGAACGACGCGTCCGCGCCCGGGTACACAGTTATGGATAACGGCTGGTCGGATTTTTCAGCCACGTAGTGCTTTACCGGACCCAACGGAAGAATGGACCCGGCCCGGACGTAGAGCGGCATCGTTTCAAGGTCAACGGGCCGACTGGTTTCGCGGCCACCTTCGATTCGCTCACCGGTCCAAAAGTCATGCCAGGCTCCGCGCGGAAGATAGACGGCGCGCGTGGTCGCGCCTTTTTCAACCACCGGGGCCACTAGCAGATTCTTTCCCCACATGTATTCGTCCGCGCGCACCACGGCTGCATCATCATCGGGGAAGTGCAGCCACAGCGCGCGCATGACCGGCATACCCGTCATGGCGCAGTCTCGGACGGTGCTGTAGAGGTAAGGCAGCATCCGGTAGCGGAGTTCGAGATATTTGCGACAGATTGGCTCAACGTCGGGATTGTGAAGTTGGCTGGCATCCGGGATCGCGGCTCCATCGTAGTTGCGGATCTCGATCGGCCCCGGGTCGCCCGTGTTCCAGCCCCAAGGGAGCCGAAGCTTCCAGCAGCGGCCGTGGGATCGAAACAAAGGGCAGAACGCGCCAAACTGAAACCAGCGCAGGTAGAGTTCGGCGGTGAATTCCGAAGTGGGGACAAAGCCGCCAATGTCCGTTCCCCAGTATGGAATTCCTGTGAGGCCCGTGTTGATCGCGATGGGAATCTGCGTCTTGAGAGTTTCCCATGTCGAGTAGACATCTCCCGACCACAGGAACGAGGCGTAACGCTGCATGCCGGCGTATCCGTTGCGATGCAGCGCGTAGGGGCGCTCATTCGGGCGGTCCAGTTGCGGCCCGTCCCAGTACATGCGGTTGCGTACCAGGCGTGACGCGATGTCGAGCGGGTCGCCTTCGTCGGGCCACCAGCCGTCGACGCCCATGGCGAAATCTTTGCGATGCATGTCCCAGGAGCAACTCGCTGCTTCTTCGTCGAAGCGGGAAGGGTCGCAGCCGTCGTGAACCGTTCCGCGCAGTTTGTCGGACAGGATCACCGCGTGTAGTACCGTACGGAAGTCTTTCTCATGGAGCCGCTCAAGCATCTCCTTGGGGTCGGGAAAGGTGCGTGAGTTCCAGACGAAGGAACCGTTCTCCGTGTTCCAGCCTGACGGGCAGAATCCTGTTCCCAGGTAGATGAGCGTATCGCAGGGCAGTTTCTTCTGGCGGAACGTGTTTGCTTCTTCGAGAATTTCCTCGCGACTGGCGAGCGTGCGATGCGATTGCTGGTAGCCGAAACTCCAGAGCGGAGGCATCTCGGCGTGTCCGGTCAGCCGGGCGTACTCACTCATAATGGTTGCGGGATCGGAAGAGGCGACAAAGAACAGGTCAAGGGGAAGGGAACTGCCGTTGGCGTCCGGCACAAACCTGCTGTGCGCTCCGTTGAAGTCAAACGTACCAAAGGGTTGGTGAAAGAATATCGCCCAACCGGAAGTTCCGATGATCCACGGAATGGGCACACGGCCGCCGTGGGTTTTCAGTTTGTACCCGCCTTGCCCGCTGATCATGCGGTCGACCGAGCCGCGGCGGTCAAATTGGGGTCCGCCCTCCCCGAGACCGAGGAGCGGGGAACTGCCGGTTTCAAATTGAATGACTCCTGTGTTCTTATCAACTGCGAGTCGTTGGATTCTCTCCCCTTTTGCGTTTTCTATGATGAACGTGAGCGGAGAAGGCTCGACATAGACACGCAGGTTGGCGGCGTTCACCACTTGCCCGCGCCAATCTCCGCGGAGGGTGGCAACCGGTGTTCCCCAGAACTCCTGCACCAGTGAGCCGTTCATCGAGATGGTGCCGACACTGCCGCTCTTGCTGGGGAGCAGGCTCAGCCGGACCGTGCACGGGCTTACGGCGCCGATCTGGATCTCAAGTTCCTCGTCTTTTTCTACCGCAGCAGATCCCCTTGCCAGCAGACGTTTTGCCGACAACATCAAGGCGCCCGTGGCCGCGGAAACCTGTCTTAGGAATTGCCGGCGATCCCACTGATCACGCATGATCTTCCTCGAGGTGGTGGACTTTAACTAAACGCGCATAGTGCGTAGCGAATCCAGTCGCTCCTTCGATGAAGGTTGAAACAAGAGCCTAACGCGGGAGCGAGGTCAGCCTTGGTCTTGGATATTGTATCCGCCAAATCGGCTCTTGAGAAAACCGGAATCTAGCGGCCGGTCGCAAATGGTGAGAAGAGGTTTGACGATCGAGGGACCAGCTTGGAAGTGGGCAGTTTTCGTCAGGGATTTCTGCGTTCGTGCAGAACCTGCTTCAGAGACCGGCCAGCGTACTCGATATGCTCGCGCAGCAACTTGCAGGCAGCATCAACGTCGCGCCGCCGGCACAGTTCCAGGATCTGGTGGTGCTCTTCGTTAGCTCGCTTGATGCCATGAGTCAGGTACAACTGCAGGCGCGTGTAGCGCTCGCCGCTGTTGTTGACGTTCCGAATGATGGCCATAAAGCGCGGCTGGTGCGCTCGCGCATATAAAGTGGAGTGAAACTGCCAGTTCAGCCGGCCCCAGCCGGAAACGTGATCGTCCCGCCGGAGTTCGCTCACGTACTTCCGCAGGAGGGCGTCCGCTTCCGCGAAATCGTCCTTGGTCAGCTGCGGAATAGAGCGCTTTAGAATTTCCGGTTCCAGCAAGGCGCGGATCGCGAACAGCTCTTCGACGTCATCCGGAGAGAGTGCCGGGACCACTGCCCCACGGTTGGGCACGATCGCGATCAGGCCTTCGGCGTCGAGTTGCCGCAGCGCTTCGCGAACCGGGATTCGGCTGACTTGATACTGGGTGGCAATCGCATCCTGACGAAGCTGTGTGCCCTCGGCAATCTCCCCGCGAATAATCTGGTCCCGCAGTTTGTCTGCCACCGCAGATGTAAGGGACTGGCGTGGAATCGCGGATTCGGGTGTCGTTCCTAAGCCCATGGTTGGAAGTCTCTCGCTCTCTAGAAGCGGGCTAGCATTCGAAATATCACGACTACTATATCTCAAGTTGTGCGCAAACCATGTGCGCTACTGCGAAGTTGGAGCGGGCGGAAGATGATCCTCAAGATATCTCGCCAGCAGGGAATAAAGGTGAAAGGCGGTCCCCGGTCCCTCCACCAGGGCGTGCGTGCGCCCTGGGTAGGCCATGAAGTCGAATGGCTTCCCGAGTTCGACCAACCGGTTGACCAGTAACTCGGTGCCCTGGTAGTGCACATTGTCATCGCCGGAACCGTGCACGAGCAGCAAGGCGCCTCGCAACCCATCGGCAAAATTGATTGGCGATCCTGCTTTGTAGCCTTCCGGATTCGACTGGGGCAAGCCCATATACCGTTCCTGATAAATGGTGTCATACAGGCGCTGGTCGGGCACCGGGGCTACCGACATGCCCACTTTGTAAAGATCGGGGTGGCGGAACATCAAGTTGAGGGTGTTCGAGCCGCCGCCGCTGCGGCCCCACACGGCAACTCGAGCTGGATCAATATACGGCCGGCTACGCTCCAGAGCGCTCAGCGCCAGTCCTTGCTCTTTGGAGGAGAGTTCCCCCACCCGGCCGTAAACGACCTTGCGCCAATCCCTTCCCCGCGGGGCAGGCGTGCCTCGGTTGTCGATGCTGGCGACAACGTAACCATCCTGTACCATCGCGCGATGGAAAATGCCGTTCCAGTCATCCCAGCGGTCGACGACCGTTTGGCTGGCAGGTTCTCCGTAGACGTAGATCAGCAGTGGATACTTCTTCGCCGGATCAAAACTCCTTGGCTTCATGAGCCACGCGTCGAGCATGACGCCATCGCCGATCTCCACCCGAAAGAATTCCGTCGGCGCCGGAATGAGACTCTTGGTCTCCCCCCGCAGCTTCGCATTGTCTTCAAGTACCCGCTGCTGCTGGTGAGCGGAAAGCCGTATCAGTTCGGTGGTCGGGGGAGTATCGAAATTCGAGTAAGTGTGAAAGGCCCAATGGAAATCAGGCGAAAGGTTGTACGAGTGGGTTCCGGGCTGACTTGCTGGCGTGAGCCGTTCCGGTGGTGTCGCGGCTCCCAGCCGCACGCGGTAGAGGTATCGTTGCGTCGGATTGTCCGGTGAGGCGACGTAGTAGAGCCACTTCTCTTCGGGGTCGGCGCCCAGAAGTTCGATAACGTCAAACTGCCCTGAAGTTGCGAGCGTGACTTGCTTCCCATCTCGCGAAACCAGGTAAACGTGGCGCCAGCCGTCACGCTCACTCACCCAGAGAAAGTCCCGTCCACCGCGGACCCAGTGCAGGTGGTCGACGACTTCCACCCATGCGGCGTCATGGTCCTGGAAGACACTGCGGACTTCGCCGGTCCTGGCGTCGGCCAGCAGCACGTCGTTCGTGTTCTGCAGGCGGTTCAAATGCTGCAGGATGAGCGTTCCAGCGTCTACCCATTCCATACGCGCGATGTAGTTCTGATCTGCGTATCCCGGTACCTGCATCCAGCGGGTTTCTCCTCCGCCCGCCCGGACGACGCCGACGCGAACGGCCGAGTTCTCCGTGCCCGGCTGGGGATAGGGAATCTGCCGGACGGTCGGGTACACGCCGTACTCGGGATAAGGAATATTCGTCAGGATCTGGTAAGGGGCCCCGGTGTCATAGACGAGCGCGAAGGTCTTCACCTTGGCGGTGTCAAACTGCCAGTAGGCGATGCGGGTTCCATCCGGGCTCCAGCGGAACGCATCCCGAACGCTGAACTCTTCTTCGTACACCCAATCCGAAGTGCCGTTGATGATCTTCTCTGACCCGTCCGAAGTAAGTCGCCAGGTACGTTCGGAGACGAGGTCTTCCACATAGATGTTATTGAAGCGGACGTAAGCAACCTTGGTGCCGTCCGGAGAAAACTTGGCGAACATCAGGCTGGAGGGCGGACCACCGTCACCAAGTTTGCGAAGATTCCCGGACTTGCGATCGAGCACCCAGTAGTCGCCACGAGTGTTCGCCCGCCAGACGCGTTTGGAGTTGGTGTAAATCAGCAGGCGATTGAGGTCACTCGACCATGTGTAGTCCTCGATCGTGAGCGGTTCCTTGCTGCCGGAAGGCGTCAACTGCTTTGCTGACACCAGCACTTCGCGTTGTCCGGTGGCCGAGTCGTACCGCACGAGTTCCTTGATTCCGGCCGCAACCGGAGATGGCTCCAGGGTTGTGTAGGCTTGCCCCTCGTTGAGCCAGCGCGCCGGTCCAAAAGACTTAACCGCAAAGGCATGTTCGACGAATTCCCGGCGCAGGGTATCAGTAACTATCGAGCTCTGCCCGTGGACACGCCCGCCCGGGCAGGTAATCAGACAGGCGACCAAGATGAGGGTCCGCAACCTGGGCCCTTCGGTCAGAGAACAAAATAAATCCAATCCAGGCGGAGGATTCAGTTGCTCGCGGGCGGGCTGTTCTTGAGAGGAAAGCTCAGAGTTTTTACGGGCAGATGGGTGCATGGGCGAAAGAATTCAAATTGACGATTGCATATTGTATCCATAAAATACGACAGCGCCTATTGAATACGGAATAATTTAAAGAAGGCGCCCCGGATCGTACTCCTATGGCATCCTTGCGCCGAGGCCCAACCAGTTCATGAGCACGGAGTTGCTGCGGCGAGTCCGGGTAATCGACTCACATACCGGAGGGGAACCGACTAGGCTGGTGGTCAGCGGCGGCCCCGACCTTGGGGCCGGCCCTTTATCTGACAGGCTAGAGTTGTTTCGCAAGAAACATGACGAATTCCGTTCCGCGGTGGTGAACGAACCACGCGGATCGGACGTGATCGTGGGTGCTTTGTTATGTGAGCCGGTCGATCAGACCTGCGCTGCTGGGGTGATCTTCTTTAACAACGTTGGCTATCTGGGCATGTGCGGCCACGGTACGATCGGCCTCATCGTGACTCTGGCTTACATGGGACGCATTCGGCCCGGACAGCACCGCATTGAGACGCCGGTGGGAGTCGTGGGCGCGACCCTGCACGAAAGTGGTGAAGTGACGGTAAGTAATCTTCCCAGCTACCGCAGCGCCGCGAACGTAAGGGTGCCGGTGCCTGGTTATGGTCCTGTGTGTGGTGATGTCGCCTGGGGTGGCAACTGGTTCTTTCTGGTTCGCGATCACACGATGCAGTTGACTTTGGGAAATATCGACGAGTTGACCGCCTTCACATGGGCGATCCGAAAGGCGCTCCAGGACAACCAGATCACCGGTGACAACGGCACGGAGATTGATCACATCGAACTGTTCGCTGCATCCGCGAAGCCGGGGATCGACAGCAAGAATTTTGTGCTCTGTCCCGGAAAAGCCTATGACCGCTCGCCATGCGGCACGGGGACCAGCGCTAAGCTGGCATGTCTCTATGCCGACGACAAGATTCGCGAAGGCCAGATCTGGCGCCAGGAAAGCATTGTCGGCAGCGTTTTTGAAGGGACGGTAGCGATCCGGGATGGCAAGGTGTACCCGAGCATCAAGGGCTCCGCGTTCGTCAATGCTGAGGCCGAGCTCGTCCTTGATCCGCACGATCCTCTCTGCTTGGGAATTCGCGTATGAGCGCCGCTGCGTATGACGTCGCGATCGTCGGAGCGGGAATTGTAGGTGCGGCTTGCGCGCGCGAATGCGCTCGCCGTGGGATGCGGGTCATCCTGGTGGATCGGGACGCAATCGGGACCGGCGCGACCGCGGCCGGAATGGGCCACATCGTTGTGATGGACGACTCCGAAGCCCAGTTTGCCCTGACCCGCTACTCGCAGCGTCTGTGGCAGGAATTGAGAGCTGAGTTACCCGACGATGCCGAATACGAGCAATGCGGCTCGATCTGGGTGGCTGCGGATGATGAGGAAATGGCAGAAGTGCAGCGCAAGCATAAGTACTACGCCGAGCGCGAAGTGGTGACCGAGGTTCTCGATATGCAGGTCCTGCATAACCTCGAACCGAACTTGCGCAGCGGTATGAAAGGTGGCTTGCTGGTCCCCGAGGATGGAGTGCTTTATCCACCTTGCGCGGCGCGCTTCTGCGCCGAGCGGGCGCAAGAACTTGGAGCAAAGGTTCGCCTCGGCAGTTATGTCCGCCATATCGGGCCGGGCCGGGTTGCGCTCGATGATGGCTCGGAAATCCGAGCAGAGTTCGTGGTGAACGCGGCTGGTGCGGCCGCGCCCGCTCTGACTCCGGGACTGGAGGTCAAGAAACGCAAGGGACATCTTCTGATCACCGATCGTTATCCCGGTTTTGTAAGGCATCAGTTGGTCGAACTCGGCTACTTGAAGAGCGCCCATTCGGTGAGCAGCGATTCGGTTGCGTTCAACGTGCAACCCAGGCGAACTGGACAGGTGCTGATCGGGTCCTCGCGGCAGTACGGCGCGGAACATCGGGAAGTCGACCACGGCATACTGGTTCAGATGCTGCAACGCGCACAAGAGTACATGCCCGGCCTCGCACAGATGTCAACGGTGCGCACCTGGACCGGTTTCCGCGCCGCGACTCCGGACAAACTGCCGCTGATTGGACCCTCGACGTTAGATAAATCGGTGTGGTTAGCGACTGGCCACGAGGGCCTTGGCATCACCACTTCGCTCGGAACTGCGCGTATTCTCGTCGATCAAATAACGGGTGCGAAACCAGAAATTCCCATTGAGCCGTATCTGCCATCCCGGGTCGGAATGGAGCATGCCCATGCCTAGTCTGTCCCTCACCGTCAACGGCGTCACTGTCGACGTGGAGCCCGGCACGACGGTGGCGGCAGCGGCAATGCTGGCAGGGCAACCATGCCGAGTATCCGTTGGCGGCGCTCCGCGCGGACCGCTCTGCGGAATGGGGATTTGCTTCGAGTGTCGCATGACGATCAACGGAAGAGCGCATAGCCGCACTTGTCAGATCCTGTGTGAGCCGGGAATGGATGTGAAGACCGATGACTAGCGTCGCGTGCCACAAGTTCGATGTCCTTGTCATCGGCGCGGGACCTGCCGGAATGGCTGCTGCTGCGTGCGCTGGGGAAAGCGGTGTCGGTGTTGGTCTGGTGGATGACAATTTCAGCCCGGGCGGACAAATCTGGCGGAGTCAAACGGCAGGCGAACCCGCGCTCGAGGCTGGGGGTTGGCTGGAGCGATTGCGGGCATCGCGGGTCGAACCCCTTTGTGGCATCCGTGTCTTCGACGCGCCCGAGATGGGCGCGCTGCTGGCAGAGACGGCTGACGACCTCTGCGAACTGCGCTACGACAAGCTGATCCTGGCAACCGGCGCCAGAGAAAGATTCCTCCCGTTTCCGGGATGGACTCTGCCCAATGTGATGGGGGCTGGAGGGCTTCAAGCGTTGGTGAAGAGCGGCTTGCCCATCCGCGGGAAACGCGCTGTGGTTGCCGGTACGGGCCCTTTGTTGCTGGCGGTCGCATCCTACCTGCGAAAGCATGGCGCCGAGATCGTAATGGTCTGCGAGCAGGCGTCTTGGGTCAGTTTGGCGCGTTTTGCGGTTGCGCTGATGGGCCAGCCCGGAAAGATCGTGCAGGCTCTCCAACTGAAGAAGGACCTTGCTGGAGTGCCTGTCACAACCAGCAGTTGGCCCGTGGCTGCACAGGGCAACAATGTCCTCGAGACAGTTACCATCTCGCGGCGCGGGAAGTCCGAGACACTCTCCTGCGAATACCTGGCTTGCGGTTTCCATCTTGTGCCCAACACTGAACTCGCTGCTCTCCTGGGCTGCCACATCGAAGGTGACTTTGTGCGCGTGGACGATTTTCAGCGAACAACCGTCCCAGAAGTTTTCTGCGCAGGCGAGCCCACCGGCATTGGTGGCGTCGAATCGGCTCTGGTGGAGGGCCAGATTGCTGGCCTCGTCTCGGGTGGACGTGTCGCGGAGGCACGTGAACTCTTTGGTCAACGAAAGAAGCTAAGAAACTTCGCCGCGGCTATGACCGACGCCTTTCAACTGCGTCCGGAGTTGCGGGATCTGCCTTCCGCCGAGACCACAATTTGCCGGTGTGAGGACGTTCCGTATTCACGCTTGCAGCCGCATGCGACCTGGCGCGCCGCCAAGCTGCAGACGCGCTGCGGCATGGGGCCTTGTCAGGGTCGCGTGTGTGGTCCCGCCACGCAGTTTCTCTTCGACTGGACCCCGGATTCGGTGCGGCCTCCCATCTTCCCCGCTCGAGTAGAAAGTCTGGCTGCACTCGCAAGTTCCCCGGAACCGGAGCAAGAAGCTGTCTCAGGAGGCCACTGATGAACTGGAAGGGCGTGATGCCCGCTATCACTACCTGCTTCACCGACCAGCTTGACGTCGACCATGGCTTCATGGTCGAACATTGCCGGTGGCTGCTCGACAACGGCTGCGCGGGCATAGTTGCCCTTGGTTCTTTGGGAGAAGGCGCTACCTTATCTTTCGAAGAGAAGCTGGAGATCCTCCGCACGTGTGTTCGTGCGCTGCAGAGTCGCGGACCGGTCGTCGCCTCCATCTCCGCGTTGACCACCTCGGAAGCTGTGGCGTTGGCGAAGGCGGCCGCCGATCAGGGCTGTGACGGTTTAATGGTGCTGCCTCCGTACGTCTACAAAGGCGACTGGCGTGAGATGAAGGCGCACGTCGCGGCTGTCTTCCGCGCAACCCCGCTGTCTTGCATGCTCTATAACAATCCGGTAGCGTACGGCACGGACTTTCTGCCCGAGCAGATCAGCGAGCTCGCGGAGGAACACGAGAACTTCCAGGCAGTAAAAGAGTCGAGCACGGACGCGCGGCGGGTTTCGGCGATCCGGGCGCTGGTGGACCGGCGGCTGGAGATTTCCGTGGGCGTTGATGATGCCGTGCTCGAGGCCATCGGGGTCGGTGCGACGGGGTGGATCGCAGGTCTCGCCAACGCCTTGCCGCGGGAGTCAGTCGATCTGCTGAACCACGGAATCAACGGGGAAGGCGAGAAGGCATTCGAACTCTACCGCTGGTTCCTGCCGCTGCTCCGAATGGATACGGTCTTCAATTTTGTTCAGCTCATCAAAATGGTGCAGGCCGAAGTGGCGATGGGGAACACACGGGTGCGTCCGCCGCGCCTGGAATTGGAGGGGCAGGAACTCGAACAGACCCGAAAGATTATTCGCAACGCTCTCAGCCACCGGCCGCAAGCTGTCGGTAGCTACGCGCTGCCCAACGGAAAGTAGCGGGGAATCATGGCGAGATTGATAGGACGATCCATCGTCGGGTTCAGCGACGGCGAAGAGGTTGCAGAACGCTTCTAGGGAATCAATCCGGCCAACGGACAGCGTCTGCAGCCCGGCTACTCCCCGGCGAAGGCCGCGGATGTCGAACAGGCCGCACAGCTGGCGGCCCGGGCCTTTAGCGTTTACGGCCCCGCCAGCGGACGCAAACCAGGGGCTTTCCTTCGTGCCATTGCGTCGAACATAGAGTCTCTTACTGGCGAACTAGTCGAAAGGGCGCACCAGGAAACTGCTTTGCCCCTGGCACGATTGCAGGGAGAGACGGCGCGTACCTGCGGCCAGCTTCGTCTCTTTGCGCAAGTCGCAGAGGAAGGTTCGTGGGTTGGAGCGCGCATCGATCGCGCCGATCCCGACCGCAAGCCCGCTCCCAAGCCGGACATTCGGTCCATGCTGCGTCCTCTCGGTCCGGTAGCGGTATTCGGCGCCAGCAACTTCCCCTTAGCCTTTTCGGTTGCGGGAGGCGATACGGCCTCTGCTTTCGCAGCCGGGAATCCGGTGATCGTCAAAGCGCACCCAGCCCATCCCCGCACCAGTGAAACGGTCGGGCAAGCGATCCGCGCCGGTGTGCGAGAGTGTGGTCTGCCCGAAGGCGTTTTTTCTTTGTTGTTCGACAGTGCCACGCAAGTCGGCGTTTCGCTAGTAACGCATCCGTTGGTCAAGGCGGTGGGCTTTACCGGATCGCGCCCCGCCGGACGAGCGTTGATGGATCTGGCGGCGGCGCGTCCTGAGCCGATTCCGTTCTTCGGCGAGATGAGCAGCACCAACCCGGTGTTCGCACTACCGGGCGCGTTGCGAGAGCGCGCGGAGACCATCGCAGCCGGTCTGCACGCTTCCTTCACCTTGGGTGCCGGGCAGTTCTGCACCAAGCCGGGCATGGTGTTCGTCTCGCGAGGGGCCGACGCCCAGTCGCTCGCGAGGAAGTTGCGGGAGCTGATTCTCGGATCCACCCCGTTTCAGTTGCTGACTCCCGGCATTCGCTCCTCCTACTTGTCTGCAGTCGCCGGACGCAAAGTCAATGCCAGCGTTAAGTCTGCCACCGAGGCGCCGACCCCAGCCGCGGAGAGCGGACTGTCCGTTGTCTCCGTGCTGTTTGAAACCGACGCCGCTTCCTTCCTTAAGAGCTTCCAACTCGAGGGAGAGATCTTCGGTCCGACGACTCTCCTCGTTCAGCATTCAAACCGCAGTGAGTTGTTGGAAATCGCCCGCAAGCTCGAGGGCCATCTGACGGCCACGATTCTCGGCACAGGGCAGGATCTGAACGACTTCGGTGATCTGGTCGTGATTCTGGAGAGCAAAGTGGGTCGCCTCATCTTCAATGGCTTCCCAACCGGAGTTGAAGTAAGCCACGCGATGGTGCACGGCGGTCCGTACCCCGCGACGTCCGACGGCCGCTCCACATCGGTCGGAAGCCAAGCCATCTTCCGGTTTGCTCGGCCGGTGTGTTATCAGGGCTTTCCCGATGACGCGCTCCCCGAAGAACTCAAAGATGCAAACCCGCTCGGTATCTGGCGGATGATCGACGGGCAGATGACTCGAGATGCAAACGTCCCCGCGCTGGCCTGACCATCTCGCCTGATGTCCGAGGAACAGGGCTCGTTCATTCTGAACTGCGCGGACGCCCCGACCGGATCTTCTTGATCTCGTCCAATCGCTCGCGGATTCTGCGCTCGATGCCCTCATTCGTAGGGTGGTAATACTGACGATCGCGCAGGTTGTCGGGCAAGCACTGCATGTCGGCAACCTTGTTCTCCAGTCCGTGCGCATACTGGTACCCCTGCCCGTACCCGATACCCTTCATCAACGCGGTCGGCGCGTTGCGCAGATGCAATGGCACGGGTTCGGCCGCGCTCTGCTCGACGTCCTGCAGAACCGCGCCGTAGGCGGTGTACAGTGCGTTCGATTTCGGCGCGACCGACAGGTAGACGACCGCCTGAGCCAGCGCCAGATTGCCCTCCGGCATCCCGATGAAATCCACAGCATCCCGCGCCGCCATACACAGTGAGAGCGCATTCGGATCGGCGAGGCCGATGTCCTCAACCGCCATGCGCACCACGCGACGCGCGACGTACAGAGGATCCTCGCCCGCCTCCAGCATCCGTCCCAGCCAGTACAGCGCGGCGTCCGGATCGCTGTTGCGCACGGACTTGTGCAGGGCCGAGATCAGGTTGTAGTGCTCTTCGCCGGCTTTGTCGTAGAGCAGAACTCGCTTCTGCAGCGCATCGTGGACGATCTCGTCGATGATTTCAGCGCCAGTTTCCATCCCGCTTGATTGCTGGGCCAGCGTTGCCGCCACTTCTAGCACGTTGTAGGCGCTGCGCGCGTCGCCACTGGAGTAACTGGCGATTTTGTTGAGGACCTGCTCGGACGCTCGTAGTTTCATCGCCCCCAGCCCGCGCTCTTCGTCTGCCAGGGCTTTCTGGAGCAAACCCACGATTTGTTCTTCAGTCAGCGGTTTCAGAACGTAGACCCGCGTGCGCGACAGCAATGCGGAATTGATCTCGAACGAAGGGTTCTCCGTGGTCGCGCCGATCAGCCGGATATTGCCTTTTTCGACGTGCGGAAGGAATGCGTCCTGCTGTGCCTTGTTGAAGCGATGGATCTCGTCGATGAACACGATCGTGCGCGTGCCGTACTGCTTAGCGCGCTCCGCATCCGCCATCACCTGCTTGATTTCCTTGATTCCGGCGAGCACGGCGGAGAACTCGATGAAGTCCGCCTTGGTCATGCGGGCGATGATTTTCGCCAGGGTAGTTTTGCCCGTACCCGGAGGTCCCCAGAAGATGAGCGATCCCGGGTCGTCGCGTTCAATCTGCGTGCGCAGGGGCTTGCCCGGACCGACTAGATGTTCCTGCCCCGCATACTCGTCGAGCGTGCGCGGACGCATGCGATCGGCTAGGGGCCGGTTCCCGCCCGACCGTTCGCCACTGCCGGGGATGGTTTGGAAGAGACTCATTGGATCACTCAGCAATCAGCAATCGTCCGGACGGCACTTAGCATTTGGTACTTAGCACTTAGTCCATTCCGGCAGAACTCGCGGCTGGCTAAATGCCAAGTGTTAAATGCCAAGTGCCAGTCGGGTTGACTGCTGTATGCTCATCCGTCCCGCGCTCTTTGCCGCGCAATCTCGTACAGCACAATGCTCGCCGCCACCCCGGCGTTGAGCGATTCCACCTGCGAGGCATGCGGGATTGCCACGATCTCATCCATCTCTGCCAGCAGGTCGCGCGGAACCCCGGCACCCTCGCCGCCGATGAACACCGTGATCGGCCCCGCCAGATTTGCTTCGGGTAGTTGCGTGCCCTTGTGCGACGACGTCGCGACTAACCGCACCTCTCGCTCGTGGAGCTGGGTCAGGGCATCCCCCAGCTTGACTCGAACTGCGGGCAGGCGAAAAATCGACCCCGCCGAGCCGCGCACCACCTTCGGATTGAACGGACTCACGGTGCCCTCGCCCAGCAGAACGCCCGCCGCTCCAAAAGCCTCCGCCGACCGCAGGATCGTTCCCAGATTTCCCGGATCCTGCACGCCCGCGACCGCCACTAGAGGGCCTGCTTCGATCCTCCTCAGAACGTCTTCCAAAGAGTCCTGCCGGTACCGCACCAGTGCGGCCACCCCCTGGGGCGTTTCGCTCGGAACTGCGCTGCTGAACAGCTTGTCGGGCAGAACGACGGTTTCCACGTGTGCTCCGATTTGTGGCAGCAAGCGCTCGGCCCGGCTCTCCGCCGACTCGCTGAAGAAAACGGCGTGCAGCCGCAGTCCGCTCCGGATGGCCTCTTCTACAATCCGAACCCCCTCGATGGCACAATCCCCGGCCTCGGTCAATTCTGCGCGGGAGAAGGCGTTGCGCAGTTCCTTGACCAGAGAGTTGTGGCGGCCCTCGACGCGGCGCAACCGGGCGGGCGTCTCGTGGCGGGGTCGGGCAGCGGGGCGAGGCTGGCTCATCGCAGGACGTCCGAAGCAGCATCATACGCTGTTTGTTCGGCTTGCAGCGCTCCTCCGTGTTATGTTAGCTTTCGCCATTTCAACAGGAAACATCGGAAGGAACGCGCCTGTGCACGCGGAAATCATCAAGATCAATCACGACAGTCCGGAAGCGTCATTGGTGAAGTACGCGGCCGAGCAGATCAAGTCGGGCCAGGTGCTGGGAATGCCCACCGATACCTTCTACGGTCTGGCCGCCGACCCGCTAAACCTGCGTGCGGTCGAGCGGGTGTACGAAATCAAGTCCCGCTCCCGGCACAAGCCGTTGTCGCTGCTGATCGAGAACGTCGATCAAGCCGAAGAACTGGCCCGCCCTTTGCCCAAGGAATTTTACGATCTGGCGCGCCGTTTCTGGCCCGGTCCCTTGACCATCATCGTGCGCGCGGCGTCGCGCCTGCCCTTGAAGGTTACGGCCAACACCGGCAACGTGGCGCTGCGCGTGCCTTCTGCCAAGATTCCACTCGCCGTGATTCAGGCCGCGGGCATTCCGATTACGGCAACTTCGGCCAACCTGAGCGGTGCCTCCGAGTGCACCACCGCGGAGCAGGTGCGCGATCAACTACAGGACCGCATCTCCATCATCGTGGATGGGGGAACCTCTCCCCGCGAAGTGGCATCGACCATCGTCGATCTCAGCGACGAGGAGGCGCGCTGGCGCGTGCTTCGTGAAGGCGCGATCCCGGCCCAGGAGATTTCTACGTTCTTCGCGCAAGGCTGATGAACGCATTCGCGAACCAGTCTCCGCGTCGCAGCTGGCTGCTTTGGCTGGTGGCCGGTGCGGCGCTGGCGTTTCTCCTTTTTCTCCTAGTCATCAGCCTGCGCATCGTGCACGAAGCCGGCAGGGAAGAACTGCATCCCGCGGACGCGATCGTCGTCTTCGGCGCCGCCGAATACTCGGGCCGTCCCTCGCCGGTTCTGCGCGCACGCCTCGATCGCGCCTATGAGTTGTTCAAACTCGGCCTGGCGCCGGTCGTGATCACCACCGGAGGTTCCGGGTCTGACCCCAGCTTCAGCGAAGGTGGCGTTGGGCACGACTATCTGCTGCACCGCGGCATCCCCGAACGCGCACTCATCGCCGAAACCCAGGGCTCCGATACAGCCCAGTCCGCCGAGCGCGTGGGAGTCATCCTGCGCGCCAATGGCTTGCACTCCTGCCTCGCGGTCAGCGACGAATACCACGTCTTTCGCATTAAGGTGCTGCTCGAACACGAAGGGATGCGCGTTTACGTCGCCCCCCGAACCGGGTCGCGTCCCAAAGGACACTGGCAGCGAATGATCGCGGTGCTGCGCGAGGCCATGAGCTATCTGGTGTGGAAGCTGAATATTCCAGCGTAAGGTGGCTTTGAGCTACGAGCTTTGAGCCCGAGCCTGAAGAACCTGGAACGTCCGACGGAGTATCCTCTCGATGCTAGTGTTACTCCGTCAGCGCTGAATGATTCGGACTCAAGCTTAACTGGAAGAGTCGGAGTTGCACCTTGAAGTTCGGCGCTGCTTGCTCGTGGCTCAGAGTTCGCAGCTCCGAGCTCGCAGCTCCGAGCTCGCAGCTCCTCACCACCCCATTCTCTCCCGCAGCGAAGTCACGTGCGCCAAGTGATGCCGCCCGTGCCATGAGTACAGGGCCAAGGCCTTCTCCAGCGTCATCAAGCCGATTTCCGGGTGGCGGAATGTGCGCTTCCATTCCTCGGGCTTCATGGCGCGCAGCACCAGCATCCAGCGCTTGTGCAGAAACTCCAGCAGGACAAGCGACAACTCCACCGGGGCCGTGGTTGCGTCCGGCAGCTTCGCCCAGCGATCTTCCATGTATGGCCGGATGGTCGGCACCTCTTCGGTGAGCGCCAGTTTGAAGCGGATGTAGGAATTCATGTGGCTCTCGGGTACATGATGGACGACCTGCCGCACCGTCCATCCGCCCTCGCGGTAAGGCGTGTCCAGTTGCTGGTCCGAGAGGCCGCGAACCGCAGAGCGCAGCCGTGCTGGGGCCTGCTCGACGTCGTCGAGGTATTTTGCTTTCTGTGCTTCGGTGAGAGTGCCGTCGAACGAGAATTCGCCGATGGGATACCGTTGATCCGTCATCCTCGCCTCCTGCGCGCATTAGATCACAGGATGCTAGGCACAGATTCAAAGAGGAAGACCGACCAGACCTTCCTCTTCTCAAATCGCGAACGAATCCCGGTTAGAGCACCTGCACAGCAACATTCGTGGTGTGTGTTGTCGAGCCCGAGACCGTGCCCGTCACAGTGACGGTGTAGTTCCCGACGGGTGTTCCCGGGGTTGTGGTGCCGGAACTACCTCCACTGCCGCCGCATCCGACCGCAGCCGCTAGTAAGGCGAACACAACCAGAGTGAACGCCATCGCCCAGCGCCGGCGCCGTCCCGGAATGCCCAGCATCAGTACGCCGGCGAACACAGCGCCGCTCCCGGTAAGCCAGAGAGGAGCGTTTCGTGGCTCCAGTGCCGCCGTAGCCTTGGTCTGTACCGTCAAAGTGACGGACCCGCTGGTGTTGGTCCCGCTCAGCGCGACCGGACTCCCGCTGACGGAGCAAGTGATCAGGGCGGACGCCGGTGCGCTGCACGTGAAGCTCACCGAGCCACTAAAACCATTCCGCCCGTCGACCGTAATCGTGGACGAGCCTTGCCCGCCCGGCGCCGAGATGCTCACCCTATCCCCGAACATCGTGAAATCCGCCGCGGTCGGATTCCCGCTGCCCCAATTGGTCATGAGCACGTTGGCATCGATCGTTCCCCAACCGGTGACCAGGTCATAGCCGGGACCAGCGCTGAAACCGTACCGGAGAGTGCCAGAGGTCGGACAATTCGGTGTGCCGGTCCCGCAAGGCACGATGTTGTTGCCGGTTGTGATGTCATGAAAAGACTCCGGATGGGCTGCGGCCACGGCGTACAGCGTGGGATTGATGTTGCCTTGTCCCGTGGTTACCCCCGTCTTC
The DNA here is from genome assembly GCA_964641665.1 of uncultured Acidobacteriaceae bacterium. GTDB lineage: Bacteria > Acidobacteriota > Terriglobia > Terriglobales > Acidobacteriaceae > Gp1-AA133. The sequence goes on along the minus strand of CAZXKO010000030.1, from coordinate 74,920 downwards.
TGATTCAGGATGGCGAGGACACCCGCAAAGGTGGGTGCCCCAAAAGAAGTTCCACCGGCAATGCTGAAGCTCGCCGGGCAGCCGCCCGTGTTCGTCGTCGGGTCGGTCGCGCAGAACAAATAGCCATCGTGTTGCGGAGAAGCGGCCAGTGCAATGTCGGGGACGTCCCGCGCGCCATCTGCGGGGACACCCGTTCCCGTCTGCCAATCTGGTTTGGAAAAGAGGGAACTCATACCCCCGCCAGTAGATTCCAACTGGTTTACGAGAGCAGTATCGTTCCAGGTCGTTTCCGGAATGTAGCTGAGCGCAGCGCCGCTAGAACTCCAGTAGGTTCCTGATCCTTCATTGAAGGTCGTGCCGCCAATTGAGGTGGTGTAGGGCATGGCGCCCGGGAGATCGACTGCCAGGCCGCCTTGCGCGGGCAACGTAGGTGAATCGCAATCCGCAGGTCCCGTGTCACCCGCGGCGGCCAAAACCGTCTGGCCCTGCGCGTTGGCCAACTGCCCGAGTTGCACAAGCGAAGTGATTTGAGTGGCGGTGAACTGCAATTCGCACAGTCCATAGCTGGTGCTGATGATCTGCGCGCTCTTTTGCTCGATCGCAAACTGGATGGCGTCGAACGCCGAACCGGTGCTTCCGGCCTGGAAAAAGAGTACCTTCGCTCCAGTCGCGACCCCGGCCGCCCACTCCAGATCAAGACTGGACTCGGCACTGTCCCCTGCGCTCAAAACCACTCCTGTCCCTGTGCTGGGCACGAGCGTCTGCTGAAAGTTGCTAGTCGTGCGGGCGGGCAGGCTGAAGATAGTTCGAAACTGGTCCAGGTCGGACAGAATGATATTGGATTGCCCCACCACAACGATGCTCTGATTTGAGCCAGTCGGCGTGCTGGGTATGTCGTAGATCTTCGCGAAATCGGCGGGCGCAAGGTTGTGGAAGCCGTTCAGGAGGAAGTGGGACTTGATGTCCTGCGCCGAGACCGTATGGCTCTTTACGCGGGCCTTCGGACGAAAGTCATCGAGGTGATCAAAGCCAAGTACGACTCCCGAAAGCGCCGCTGGAACCGATGGCTCCGTTGCGTTGGCGAAATGCTGCTCCCCTCGCACGACATAATGGTGCATCTCGGTTCGAAAGACCGTCTCGATCTGCGATACCGTACCGGTGAAGAATATCCGGCTGTGGTTCCGTGCAACCCGTTCTACCCTGAAGCTCTGCGCCTGCAGCCACGAGGTGACCGCAGCCACGTCGATTGCGCTAAGCCCAAACCGATCCGCATACTGTTCCGGCGTCAGCCACTGATGGTAATTCGCTGAGGATGCGTCCTGCTGCTCTTTGAGCAGTTTCTCCATGGCGGAATCCTGCTCGTGCGTCCTTTTGAAGATAAGCGACACGCCTTCGAGACGTGCTCCTCCATCCATTCGGCCCTGGTCGAGCGCGCCTTTCAGTTGGTTATGGAGGTTCCCCTGTAGCACCACCGTCTCGCGGTCGTCAATGGCTTGAGTTATCCGATCTGCGGCTTTGCTTTGCGGGAACGCGTTCAGAGACAATCCTACACTAAGCAGAAAAGAGGCAGACTTCCACAATAATCGCACGATCCGGCTCCGATTCAGGATTTCGCTGCGCACGCTGCATTTGGATATGGGGAGATGGATTCAGATTTTCCGACTAAGGATGCCTCGCGGAACTCCTGGCCACTCCTAAATGGGGTTTTACCGGTTAGACCGATTTTAGTCCGAAAGGGAAGCTCTCGGAAATTGCCCGGTGGGACATTTACTCAGAAGGACATTACCTTCTTCTACTGTCGAGTCAGTGCCAAGATGCGTACCGGCCCGTCGACTTCGCCTTCCAGCTTCATCGGCGCGACCACGACCACTGCTCCCGCGTCCGGAACGCGCTCCAGGTTCGCAACGTTCTCGAGGTGATAGACGCTGTGCGCTAGCGTGTACTGGTGGATCGCGAGTGTCTTCGAAGCGCCCGGGTCGACGCTGAGTGTGTCAATCCCCAGGGCCAGCACAGCGCGGCCTTCGACAAGAAATTTCGCCGCGTCCCTCGAATATCCCGGGAAGTGCATCACGCCCTTCTTGTCGGCATTGCGGTACTCCGACGGAGACGTCCATCGTCCACCCCAGCCCGTACGCGCAAGCACCACCGCGCCGGCCGGGATCTCTCCGTGAATCTGTTCCCACTGGGCGATATCTTCCACCGAGACTTCATAGTCTGCGTTGCGCTGGGTTTGCACCGTCACATCCAGCACGGCCAAAGACGCGATCAGCCTTTCCGGGGGGATCTGGTCCACGGTCCACATGCCGCGCATCAGTTGCGCGGGCGCATCAATTCTGGTTCCAGTCGAGGCCGACGCTGACAGACGGCGAGGGGCGTCTTTTTGAACCAGAGTCGCAGAGCGGATGAGTTCGCCCGCAGAGTTCCCTGCTATCTGAGCCGCCGTTTTACTCAGGGGGTGCGTCAAGTCGACCACCCCAGTGAAGCCGCTGGGTTGGGCGGTTTTCGGGCGGTGCTGCGCAAACAGGAGCAGGGCCAACGCCAGAGCGTATCCGATAACGAGCGGCTTAATCTTCATCGCTTCCTAACCGACACTTCCAACCGTCGCTCAGACCCGTCAGAACAACGATGGTTCAGAGCTGCTCTTGGAAGCAGGGAATGCCAGGGGAGTACTCAGAATTGTCGCCTGCCAGTAACCACTCGCTCAAGGTACCGACGGACATGACCAGCTGAGTTGGTTAGCGCCGGCATCTTGCGGGCTGCGGGATGCGGTGAATTCCCCTTCGCCTGTCATCCCGAGCGCGGTGAGGCGACCGCCGAACGTAGCCGAGGGACCTTGCGTTTTGATGACAGAAGCCGGCTCAGCCGAACAAGCCAAGCAACCCCCCGGCCAGCGCCGCAGCCGCCGTGCCGACGAAGTTCACGGCATCATTGTTGAGCCGCCCCCGGCGCTCGAACCACGCGCCCAGGTAGCTGTCCAACAGCATTCCCAAGACGCCGCACGCGACCGCCACCGAGAGCCACCGCATCGGGACCAAGCCCGTCAGCGTGCATGACAGGCCGACAAGCGCGGCTGCAAACACGCCCGCCACGGTGCCCCCGAGCGTGATCCCGCCGTCGGTGCCCGCCGGCACTTGCTCGAAGGTTGTGATCAGACGAGCGCTCTCACTGGAGGCCTGTCCGACCTCGCTAGAAACCGTGTCCGCGGCCGCTTCCGCCAGAGCGGCTGTCAGCGCCAGCAGGAACACCTTCGAGCCGCGAGACGCATAGAGAAGGGCACAGGTGCTCGCGATCCCAAGGTTGGCAAAAACCTGGGCGGCGGTACGTCCCCTGCCGCCCTCTGCCGTGCCCAGACGCTGCTTCCGGGTACGCCACATCCGTGTGGCCAGCCACGTGACCGCAAACACGGAAAACAGCGCTACGAATGCTCCCGGGCCGGCCGCCGCGAAAAGCGCAAAGCAGACCACCGCCCCCGCAACGGCCCCTGATCGGGACACCCCCCGGATCAGGTATCCGAGGGCCGCAAACACCACCGTAACCCCGCAAACCGCCCCCAAACGGACCGGAGCGGCCGCCCACCAACCTGGCGAAACCGGCGTTAAGCCCAATTCAATCAACTGCATAGGCGAAAACCGTGGACTTCGTCGTAAACCCCCTGGGGCAGAATCCAATTGATAACTACCAGTGCTGGGGGCGGCCCCGACAACAACCCCTCGGGTCGTGCTTTTTCTTTGGATTACCCTTTCCAAGTTCGTGCATCAAAAAGCCGGATGTACGTTAAACTCTCGACGCTGGGCGCGGCTCTGGCGCCTTTCTTCGGTTCGGGGTGAACTTATGGCGGCCTCCGTTTGGTCTGGATATCTGACCTTTGGCTTGATCTCGATGCCGGTGCGCCTGTTCTCGGGCGCGCGCAGCAGCGGTATTTCCTTCAACATGCTCCATCGGCCCGATCTGCAGCGGGTCAAACAGCAATACTACTGCCCGGCGGAGAACCGCGTAGTCGAACGCAGCGAAATCGTCAAAGGCTACGAGTTTCGCAAGGACGAGTACGTGGTCATCGAGCCGGAGGAGATCAAGAAGATCGAGCCTCAGACCGCCAAGACCATGGAGATCCTCGAGTTCGTGAAGTCCCCCGAGGTCGACCCCGTCTACTTCGAGTCCTCGTACTACATGGTGCCTGACGAAGCCGGCCGCCGCCCGTACGCGCTGCTGACCAAAGCCCTCGAAGAGAGCGAGTACGTTGCCATCGCCAAGCTCACCATGCACAATCGCGAGTACACCGTGTTCCTGCGGCCGCATCTGGGCGGCATGATGCTCCACACCATGTACTATGCCGAAGAAGTCCGCAAAGTGGAGGAGTTCGGCGCCCCCGACGTTGAGCTGAAAGACGCCGAGGTGAAAGTCGCCCACCAGTTGATCGAAGCGCTCGCCGCCGAATGGGATCCGGAGAAATATCACGACACCTTCCAGGACAATCTGAAGAAGCTGATCGAGACCAAACTGGAAGGCGGCAAGGTTGTGGAAATCGATAGGCCCAAGAAATTGGCCCCAGTCGTCGATCTGATGGCGGCTTTGAAGCAGAGCCTGGCCGAGATGGAAGGGAAGAAGAAACCGGCCGCCACGACGAAAGAAGCCCCAGAGGCGGCGGTGGCGGGTGGGAAGCCTCGGCGAGGCCGGTAGACTTCGGATTTCCTTGGCATTCCCCGCGAGTTTCTCTGCGTTCCCCTGTGGTTAACGGGGGTGTGGATCTTGGCTATTCTTCCTTGAAACAAGCAACCCTGCGCCCTCGACCCACCACTAAATCTGAGGAGCGTAGCTGCCTTGACTGAGATCTGGGAACCGGGAACTGACGACCGCCCCAACACTGGCCACTGAAGTCGATTCCCGATTACAATATTTAATTCTGCAAAGAGCCTTGCAACTTCATGAATCTGCGTGTCGGAGTGCCGATGAATTTGGTGCGTAATGGGCAGATCGCGGCCCTCCTGTTCTGCTTCCTGATCTGTATTGCCTGTGGCGATGTGTACCGGCCTACGATCATCCCCAATCCGGTGCCCCCCCCGGACCCCAAGAATTTCCACTCCGTGTTGACCCTGAACCAGAATACGACCTTCAATCCCGGGACCGGCGTGCAAGTGGATGTCTCCGGAGATTCCGCCGCCGGGGTGACGAAGGTGGACCTGGGGCCGGTGCACGCGGCCTTACTGACCACCCCATTTGGCTCGAAGGTTTTTGTAGCCAACAACCTATCCAACTCGGTCAGCGTATTTACTCCGGCAACTACGGGCTCGAACATCAGCGCGTCTTTCGACATCAATCTACCGACTGGCTTCAGCCCGGTGTTCGTGCATAGCACCGAGAGTGCCACCGCATACATCGCCAGCCCGTCCAGTCCGAGCGCCACTGCCGCGCCCGGAATCGTCGTTGCCATCGGCACCAGCAACCTCGTCGTGAGCGCTTCGATTCCTGTGGGAAGAAATCCGGTTGCCATGGCCGAGACTCCGAACGGCCAGGAACTCTACGTCGTCAACCAGGCCGATGCCGACGTCACTCACATTCACACCGTGGATCGGTCCGTCGTGACGCCTACCATCCCGGTGGGTCCCTCGCCTTCGCTCGCCTATGCACGCGGAGACAACCAGCGCATTTACGTGCTGAATGAAGGCAGCATCACGACCATCAGCACTTTCGACGACTCAATCGTCAACGGTGCCGCCACTGCTGTGGACTCTGGAGCCAACTTCATGGCTTACGACAGCCACTTGAACCGGCTCTACGTCACGAGTTCGTCCGGATTCCTTTACGTCTACAACGCTGCGGTGGATCCGGGCTCTACCGGCGCGCCGTTTCTAATGAAGCAAATTGCCATCCCCGGAGCGGGAGATTGCGCCCAGTGTGTTCCGGTCTCTGTCGCGGCCCTGCCCGATGGCACGAGGGTTTACGTGGGCAGCGCGATTGAAGCCACCGACACGACGAAATGCACCCAGCCGATCGGCCTTCCTGCAGTGAATTGTTTCCTCACCCAGGTTACCGTCGTAGACGCTGTCGGTCTGACTCTTCGAAATAGTTCGACAACATCCCCGAACCCGATCCCGGTTCCGACCGCGTCAGCGACTGTGCCGCCTGGGTCGCCCGTTTATACCGAGGCAAATTGTGCCAGCGTCCGCTTCCGCGTTTCGATGGCCGTCGGTGCCGACAGCAGTCGCGTCTTCCTGGCCGCCTGTGATGCTGGCGGGGTCGCCAGCATCAACACGTCCAACGACACTTACGTGGTGACGCTGCCGTCTCCGGTCAGCGCCTACGCGCCCATCCAGACGAATCCCAACGTACCGGCGCAGCCGCCGCCGCAGAACCCAGTCTTTCTCTTCACTGCTCAGTAAAGTTTGGCTGGCTTCGGAATCGAATGTTTTTTCCGTTTGCCAGGACACGGCGCAGACGGTGTAAGGAAGGGTAAGAGGGTGGGAATCGAGTGCTACCCGTCGCATGGCAATAAGCTCCGCGCGGGCGAGCTCCCGCCGCCGGGGGAACTCAGCTGCCTGCGGCAGCCGCCCGGTCCACGTGCCGGCGCCGGTTGTAGCGCATGGCGATGTTCATGAACACGCTGCCGATCGGGGTCTCGAAGCACATCACTAGAGCCTCGGTATCTTCGCTGCTCTTGATGCCCTCTTCCGACGTGTGCAGCACCGGAGGATGTACCCGGAAATGGAAGCCCTGGTCATTCAGCGCCGTGATCGCGTTGCCGATGATCTGGTTGGCGAGTTCGCAGGCGGTCTCTCGGATCAAGCTGTCGGACTCGGGTAGCTCCGCGCCCGCCATCTTGCTGGCCACACGCACCGCGGTCTCCGGATCAAGGTCAATGATGATGCGTCCCTCGATATCGCCGGTAACCCACACCATGGCCGCCACGCCCTTGCGGCGATAGGCTTCCTCTTCCATATTGAGGCTGCCGATGGCCGTGCTGCACTGCAGGCCCTGGGCCAACACTGCGTCCGCCGAGTTGATGAAGGGCTGGATAAGCTCCATCTTCATGAGATCAGGCTCCCGCGCCGGCCGCCGCAGTTACGGAGCCGTCGTCGCCCAGCACGTACTTGATGACTTCGTAGAGCACTTCCGGTTTGACCGGCTTCTGTACGAAGTGACGTGCGCCTCGCTGTAACGCCGCCACGATGTTTTCCTGGTAACCAACCGAAGACACCATCACGATGCGCGCTTCCGGATGCGACTGCACGATCCGCTCCGCCGCTTCGATTCCTTCCATCTGCGGCATGGTGATATCCATGAGCACGATGTCCGGGTGGGTTCGGTCGTATTCGGTGATGGCGGTCAGGCCATCGCCTGCCTCGCCGGCCAGATGTCCACCAAAGGACTCGACCATGCGGGCCAGGTTCTTGCGCGCAAAGACGGAGTCGTCCACGATCAGGTACCGGACCGGCTGCCCATCCTTACTGCGTTTCACTGGCGCAAACTGCTCCATAACAACCTCCTGTTGCTACCTTGCTACCACACGGCGCTTCCGCCGGCTAGATAACCCTAGTTTTGCCCGGCACTTGCGGATTTCCCGCTGGCGCCGTTCCCCGAACTCGTTTCTCCCCGTCCGGCCTCGGAAGCACACTGAGCCATCAGCGTGCTCGCCATGGCATCCAGGTCCACTACCCGGACGGCATATCCCCGATCAATCGCGGCTTTGGGCATGCCGAACACCACACACGACTCTTCGCTCTGCGCGATGGTCATGCCGCCCGCCGCCCGCACCGCTCCCAAACCCTCGGCGCCGTCGTCGCCCATTCCGGTCATGATGACCGCCAGCGCCTGCGGCCCGAACTCCTCCGCCACGCTACGAAACAGCACGTCCGCCGACGGCCGGTGCCCCCGAATCCTGGGTTCGTCGCTCAGCAACGCGACGTTTCCCAGCGGCAACCGCTTCGCTTTTAGATGGCGGCTACCCGGACAGATCAGAACTCGCCCCGGTAGGAGCAGGTCACCCGACTGTGCTTCCTTCACCCGCAGAGCGCAGCATTCATCCAACCGCCGGGCGAACATTTCCGTAAAGTTCTCCGGCATATGCTGCACCACCAGGATCGTGCCCGGAAAATCCGCTGGCAGCTGCGAGAAAACGTATTGCAGCGCGTTGGGCCCGCCCGTCGACACACCAATCGCCACTACCCGCGAGGGCGCCTTGGCAGTGGCCAGCGGGGCCTTGCCCGACTGTTGGCCGCTGGAGAGCGGCTTTACCGTAACCCTCTTGCTCTCGCTCGCAGCTTTAATCTTGGCGATCAGCTCGGCTGCGATCTCGGGCATCCGCGTGGAAACATCCTTCGGCTTGGCCACGAAGTCGAACGCCCCAAGGCCAAGGGCTTTCATCGTGATGCTCGCGCCTTCCGTGCTGTGCGAACTCACCACGATCACCGGAACCGGGAATAGCTTGCGCATGATCTGCTTGAGCATGTCGATGCCGTTCATGCCGGGCATTTCCAGATCAAGCGTGACCACCTGTGGCTTCAGGTCTTCGATCTTCTTCAGGCCGAAGCTGCCATCCATAGCCGTCCCCACCACTTCGATCGAATCGTCCCTTTCGAGGATCTGCGGGATGAGCTTGCGCATCAGAGCCGAATCGTCCACCACCAGCACCCGCACTCGCTTACTCATGCGTGGCCTCCGGTAGCACTCTGGTTCAAACGTGCCTTGTCCGCATGCGACAGCAGCAATCCGGAACTGACTCCTCCGGTTACTGTCGGCCGGGAGCGCGTAAAGTGCTCCACCACCGCCGACAGGTTCAGAATCAATACCACCCGGCCATCGCCCAGAATCGAGGCTCCACTCACCAGGTCGGTCGAGACGGCATGGTCGTCCAGTGCTTTGATGACCAACTCTTCCTCACCTTCCAGCCCATCCACGATGAGCCCGAACCTCCTCTCCCCCACGCTGATTACCAGCACAAACAGCTTGCTCGCACCCCGGTCCTCTCCCTGTGCCGGAGGCCGGCCCAGCCGTACCAGCGGCAGGACCTGGCTGCGCAACTGCAGCACCTCGTAGTGGTCCACCTGGTGGACCTCCGACTGCCGTGTGCGCGCGATCTCAGTTACCGAGTTCAACGGGATGGCGTACAGCCGCTGCTCCACCCGGAACAGCAGGGCCTTGATGATGGCCAGTGTCAGCGGCAGCTTCAGCCGGAACGTCGTGCCTTGCCCGGGATGGGTCTCGATGTGAACCGTGCCCTTCAGTCGGTGGAGCACGCTCTGCACTACGTCCATGCCTACGCCGCGGCCGGAAACTTCGGTGACTTCCTCCGCCGTGCTGAAGCCGGGACGCTGAATGAATTCCAAAGTTTCAGCATCGCTGAGCCGAGCCGCGTCTTCTGCGGTCACAAACCCCAGTTCGATGGCCTTGGCCCGGATGCGCGTCGCGTCCATGCCCCGCCCGTCGTCGCTGACTTCCACGATTACCTGGTTTCCCTGGTGGTATGCCCCGAGCCGCAGCGTTCCCTTGGAAGACTTGCCCGCCCTCTGCCGCTCTTCGGCCGACTCCAGTCCGTGGCTGATGGCGTTGCGCACCAGGTGTGTCAAAGGCTCGGCGATCGCGTCCAGAATGCTCTTGTCGAGATCGGTGTCTTGGCCGCTAACCACGAGTTCGACGTCTTTATCGCATTGCAGCGCTACGTCGCGCACCATGCGCGGGAAGCGCCGGAACAGTTGTTCCACCGGTACCATGCGGATCTTCATCACCGAGCGTTGCAGATCGTTCAGCACTCGCGCCTGGAACGCCATGGCATCGGCGAATTTTCCCCGTAAGGCTTCTTTCGGGTAGAACTTGGCGAACTCGTTCAGCGCCTGCTGCAACATCGACTTGCCGATGATGAGCTCGCCTACTAAATTAAGCACGCTATCAATGCGCTCCGAGTCGACTCGCAGGATGTTCTCGGCCAGCGTCGCATGCGTCTGAACCGCCGATTCCAGTGTGCTTGCGGGCTCTTCCGTTGGCCGTGTCGTGGACTCTTCAACCTCCGGCTCCGCCGGAGCTGACATGGCCTGCTCGTTCGGGACCGTCTTCGCTGTTCGCTTCGCTGTCCGTTTGACAGTGCTTGCAACTTCCCCAGGCAGCAGATCCACTTTGACGCTGGCGACGATGGTCGGAATCCGGCACTTCGCCGATACTTTCTCGCCCGTCTGTTCCGTCGCCACCAGAAACTCGACTTGTTTTGTCGCGGCCGGCGACCCCGCCTCCGGACGCGCCGCCAAGACTTCTCCCATCCCCGCCAGTGCGTTCTGCACCAGCTGCCGCCCCGCGATGGGCATGGCGCAGTGCGGATCGATCTGCGCCAGCACGTGGTATACGGAGTTCCCGTCGGACTGCGCCTTTTGCACCGCCAGCTTCTCGTATTCCGTCCACCCAAGAGCCTTGGCCGTGACCGCAGCCTTCTTTCGCCCGCGCTTGGTGCCAGGATCATCGGTAAGCTTCTTGACCATCTTGCGTAGCGGATCACGGGAAGGCAGCTTGCTCCGCTTGCGGTAGGCTGCGAGCATCGCCGTAAACAGGTCCGCAGCCGTGAAAGCGACTTCGGCCAGGATCGTGTTCCCAGCCGCCGACTCCAACGCCAGCGCGTCTTCCAGTTCGTGCGCCACTTCGCTCAACTCGCGGTACCCGCACGCCGCGGCGTCGCCCTTGAGCGTGTGCACCGTCCGCCGGATGCCGCGCACAATCTCGGGATCGCCGGGATGCTTCTCCAGCTTGAGGGCCTCGTCGTTCAGCGCCTGCATGAGCTCCTGCGCGCTCTCGAAGAAGAGCTCGCGGAGTTCCGCCATGCGCTCGTCGGACTGCTGGTTCACGACTTCACCTCAACCCGTTGATAGGCGGTTCCGCTGTTGCGATGCACCATCTGGAATTTGTCGGTGAGACCCAGCAGGCTCTCCGCGTGCCCCACAAACAGGTAGCCGTCGGGGTTAAGACAGCGGTAGAACTTGTTGATCAGCCGTTTCTGCTCGGCTTCGTCGAAGTACATCATGACGTTGCGGCAGAAGATGACGTCGTTGCGCTGCGGCAGGTACTCGGTCTTCAGATTGTGGAAGTCGAAGTGAACGACCTCCTTTAACGCCTTCTTGACCGCGTACCGGTCTCCAACCTTGTCGAAATAGCGCAGGCGATAGCTGTAATCCACCGTCGACATCTGATTTTCGCTGTAGGTGCCGTCCTGCCCCGCGCGCAGCACGGAGTAGCTGATGTCGCTGGCCAGGATTTCTACCTTCCACGGCGCAGGAATCAGAGGCTTGGGCGACGGAGCCTCCACGGGCAGCGGGTTGCGCATGTAGTAGTACGCCAGCGCGTCCGCGATCTGCATGGCCATGGTGTAAGCTTCCTGCCCCGTGGAACAGCCCGCGCTCCAGAAACGCAGGGAGAAGTCGCGCCGCTCCTGCTTATGGTGCAGCAGGTCTTCCAGAACATGTTTGTGGAACAACTCCAGTTGTGCCTTGTTGCGAAAAAAGCTGGTTTCATTAACCGTGAGGTTCTCGAGCAATTGGGCCAGTTCGCCTTTGCCGGCGTCGCTGATCAGAAGGCGGTAGTACGCGTAGAAGGAGTCCACGCGGCATTCCTTCAGGCGGCGCAGCAGGCGGTCCTGCAGGAAGTGTGTGCGGCGTTCGTCAAAATGCATGCCGCATTCCTGGTAGACGAGCGCCTGCAGCAGTTTTAGTTCTGCTTCGGTGAGCGCCGGTGCGGGTGCTGCTCCTGATGTGCTCATGTAGTTTCCGGTGAAGCTGTGCTAACGCGCGCCAGCGCCACGCCCCTCCACTTTGACTGGGGCCGGCGGTTTGGCTTCACCCGGCATCTTGGGCGCACTGAACTCCAGCAATTTGTTCATGTCCAGCAGCATGATGAGCCGCCCCTTGTACTTGCCCAGGCCGGTCACGCAGTTCAGTCCGCCTTCCTGCAGGACAGCAGGGGGTGGTTCGATCTCGGTGGAACTGATCTTCAACACTTCCGAAGCGGAATCCACGATCAGCCCCGAAAGCCGCCCGTTGTACTCCACAACCAGTATCCGGTTCCGCCGGTTCGCGGTCGCATCTTTCGTCCCGAACCGCTTGCGCAGATCCATGACGGAAACAATCTTGCCGCGCAGGTTGATGACCCCTTCCATGTACTCGGGCGCATCCGGCACGGCGGTGATTTCCGGCACCCGCACGATTTCGTGCAGGGAAGTGATCGGCACGCCGTAGGTTTCCCGGCCGACCTGGAACCCGACGATCTGCAGTTCGCGGTTCATGTGCCGCTCCTGGTCTATCCCTGTGCCCCGGCCGTGGCCCGCCGCGCGCCCAGCGGAGAGCGATCTTCGCGGTGCGAGCGGTGTTCGGGATCGCCCGTCCGCCCGGCAACCCGCTCCATGGCATCGAGCAGCTCTCGCGACATCTTCGACATCTGTTCCGCCGAGGCCGCGAGTTCGGTCGAGCCTGAAGTGCTCTGCTGGATCAGTTCGCGCATGCGTTCCATGGCCTTGACCACCGCCTGCGCGCCTGACGCCTGCTCCTCCACCGCCGAGTTGATCTCGTGGGTGATTTCATTCAACCGGGTGGTCGCCCGCGCGATCTGCGACGAGCCGTGCGACTGCTCGTTGGTGGCCGCTCCGATTTCCTGCGCGAACTTGTACACCTCGGTGACCACGTTCGAAATCTTGCGCAGCGCACCGTTCAGCTCACCGCCCAGCTCGAGACCCTCGTTGACGATGGTCGTGCTCTCATCCATGTTCTCGACCGCTTTGCGGGCTTCCTTCTGGATACTCTGGATCAGCTCGGAGATTTCTTTGGTCGACTGCGCCGACTTCTCGGCAAGCTTGCGGACTTCATCGGCAACCACCGCGAAGCCCAGACCGTGTTCACCGGCGCGTGCCGCCTCGATGGCTGCGTTCAAAGCCAACAGGTTGGTTTGTTCGGCCAGGTCGTCGATGACCTCGATGATCTTGCCGATATCGTCGGCGCGGGTTCCGAGCGCATCGATGATCGCGCCCGACGACTTGATCGTGTTGTTGATCTTGGTCAGGCCCTCGGTGGCCTTGTCCATGGTGGTGATGCCACTGTGCACCTCTTCACGCGACCGGTTCGAGATGTCGAGCAGCACCTTTGCCGTATCGGCCACGCGCTGGATCGAAGCCACCATCTGATCGATGGAAGCCGAGGTCTCGCTCACGCTCGACGCCTGCGTCTGCGTGCTCTTCACCATGTTTTGCACGTTCACGCTCATCTCGTGCATGGTGCTGGTGACTTCATCAATCGCCGAGGATCCCTGCAGACTGATCTTCGCCGACTCGTCTGAAGCGCCCGCCACTTGGCTTGACGCTGAAGCTACCTGCGAAGCCAGGTCGCGCACGCTGCGTACGAGGTCGCGCAAGCTCTTGACCATCTGCTGGAAGGCGTGGCCGAGGGTGTCCTGTTTGGAGCGCGGCTGCACATCGACCATCAGATCGCCGTTGGCGATGGCTTCCGATACTACCGCCATTTCTTTCAGGTACTTCACCATGCTGGCGAAGGTGCGCGCCAGTTCTCCGATCTCATCCTGCCGCTGTGTATCGGTTTCGATATCGTGATCCAGGTCACCGGTGTTGCCGATCTTGTGCGCCACGGTCATCAGCTTGCCCAGAGGTTCGGTGATGGAACGCGCCGTCCGGTACGCGATCACCCCGCCCGCGCATAGGGCGAAGAACATAGCCAGGGCAGAAACCACGAGCGTGTATTTGCCGGCGCTGTCGTCCGACTCCCGGCGCTGCTCCACGATCTTCTTGTTTTCCTTGTCGGCGACATCCAGAAACTCGGTGGAATTCTTCACCCACGACGAGGCGTCCTTCTGCAGATAGAAAATCTGCAGCTCCGCCACCGTGGCGTTCCCGCTATCCACGTCTTTGCGCTTGTCCATCAGCGGCTGGGCAAACTCCTTCGCCCAGCTCTGTTCCAGCTGCTGCACCTTTTCGAGGGCCGACTTCTGCTGGTCGGAGCTGGCGAGAGCGGTGGATTTCTCCAGCATGTCGCTGAGCGCTTTCACACCTTCGTTCATCCGGTCCACTTCTCGGGTATCGCCGCTCAGCAGATAGTTGCTCAGAAACAGGCGGTTCTGCATCATCTGGAACCGGACCTGATCGGTCGCTTCCGCCAGATCCAGCGACGCCTTGGAGGCGTTCTTGGCGTCGTGCTCGCGCTGCACCGCCAAAAAATTCACCACGAACAGAAACACCACTCCCAGCAGCACTCCGCCAAAACTTAAATAGAGTTTCTTGCCCAGCGTCATCGCTGTTCCTCCGTCCTCAACCTCGGGTTCGCGCCGTCGCGCTAGCCCAGAGGCCCTGCCAAGCCAACTCGTTTACTGAGGGGCCATGTTCGGATCGAACTTGAATTCCACGACTCCCGTGGTCTCCTCCGATGCCGTCTCGAAGCGCCACTTCTTCACCGCATCCACCGCCGCATTCACCAGCAGCGGGTGTCCGCCGACCACCTTGGTGCTCTTCACTGAGCCGTTCGGCGCAACCACCACTTGCACCTTCACTACGCCGGCGATACTCATCCGACGCGCTAGCTCCGGGTAGCTGGGGAAAACCCTGATCTTGACCTTGCGCGCAATCTCGTCCTGCTGGGCCCGGCCCGGCAGGGGATGCAAGACGATCACTCCGGTGAGTGCCACCAAAAGAGCCCCCCCGAGCCACCTGTGAATTGTTCGTCGAGACACGACCCCTCCCAATGGGAACAAAAAAATCCTACCCCGAGATGTGCAACGGCAGTGCCAGCTTTATCGTCGGGAACGTTACTTTCGTGACTGAGATAAGTGGTTGACCCAGAAGGGCATGACCCGTTATCCGAGGAGCTTTCCTCCGAGGTCGGTTCAGAATTGTCTCATCGTAGGCGCCAGCCCTGTTCCGAATCTCACCTTGAGACACGCCACTCGCCCCACTTTCGTGGGATTTCACACTTCGGCACCCCGACCCTAATTCCCTTGACTCAAATTGAGATTGCACGGTACTTTCCCCTTATATTCAAATAACTTGTAGAGCTTTGGCTGGTCGCAGGCGGTGTTCTTTTCAACCATGCATGCGGGAGACATGACGCTCGTCGAAGGCTCCAGTCCCCACTCGGACGAGGCTTTTCAGAAGCTGCTCTTGCGCTTCTCAGCTGCCGCTGCCCAAGGCACCGACGCGGCTGCGCTCATCCGCCTGTTCTGTCGGGAAACCCGGGAGTTCTTCCAGGTCAGCGGAGCCTACTTCTGGCGGTGCCTCTCACCCGAGGAGATGATGGGTGCCGAAGCCGACGGCCTTATGGCAGACCGCTTCCGCGGCCTTCACCTGAAAGCCACCGAGAGTGCGGTTTCCGGGGAGGCGGTGCGCAAACGCCGCACCATCTTCGTGAACTTCATCGCTCCAGACCGCTATCCGCGTGCCTCGCAGTTCAACGCCCGGGCCATGATGGCGGCCCCCCTCGTGGTTTCAAATGAGGTACTTGGAGCCGTTTCGTTCTTGCACGACAGCGATCCCGGCTTCTTCAACGAAGACCTGGCCGCCAAGGCGACTATCCTAGCTGGCCAACTCGGCAGCCTGCTGGAAGCCCGCCGCCTGACCGAGGCGTCTCGCGAAGACCGTCGCCGTGCCGAAATCCTGGCGGAGGTGGCGAACGCCCTCCACGGAAATCCTGATGCGGCTGCGGTTGTGGAAGCCCTTGCCGACCGAATACGCGTCCTGTTGCGGGCTCGGCTGGTCTGCGTATTCGTGCGCCAGGAGGGGCCCTTTGAGTTGCGCGCGGTCGCCGCCGACACTCCTCAACTCGGCAACTCCGCCCGCGCCCGCCATGACCGCACCGGACTGCGTTTTGCCGCTGATCTTGCCGCCAGGGCAGTCGCCGCCTCCGAGCCGGTCACGGTATCCATCGATCCTGCGTCCCACGCGTTAGGTGAATTGGTTCCTGCGGGCATGTTGCTGGCCGCGCCTTTCCGAACTTCGCGCACCCAGGGCGCGATCCTCGTCTATCCCCGCCAGGATGGCGTATTTACCACTGACGAACGCTCCCTGGTCGCCGCTATCGCCGGCTTCGGCGCCGTGGCAGTTGCCAACGCAGAGCTGTATTCGACCGCCCGGGGCCAGGCCCATGAACTCCACCAGTTGCTGGAAATCTCCTCTGAACTCAGCTCCATCGGAAAGTTAGACAAGTTCCTGGAAGCGTTCGTCGTCCGCGCCGCAGATTTTCTCAGATTTGGCCGCTGCTTTATCGGGCTGCTGGAAGATGGTGCTTTCCGGGTCCGCCTGGGCGCCGAGCAAGGTGCTCCCCGCCACGTCGATCTCACCTTCCCCGAAGGCATCGCCACCCGTGCACTTACCGCGAAGGAAGTCTTCTGGTCCGACAATGTCAGTCAGCTTCCCGGCGCGAACCACGACGCTATCGCCAAGTTCAACATCAAGCAGCTTTTGGCCGTGCCCCTGCTCGGTTCCGACAGCAACGTGATGGGTATGTTCGCCGTGCTTGATCGTCTCGACGAAGCCGGCATCTCGCAGGAAGACATCCGTCGCGCGCGCGCGTTGGCCGCTCAGGTTGCCGTTGCTCTGGAAGTGATGCGCAACCTCCACCGCTCCGAGGAGCACCGCAAGCGCGCCGAAGCCTTGATGGCGCTGGTCCTCGAACTAGGCAGCGTTGTGCACCTGCCCGACTTCAACCGCCGGTTCGTGACCCGCGCCGCTGACTTGGTTGGCGCGAAGGCTTCGGCCCTGGCCTTGTTCCAGGACTCGGTTCTCGAAGTTGCCGTGCTACACGACCCTGCCCGCGAAGGTCCGCCCGACCGCAGCCTCGAACGCCGCCTGAGTCACGCCCTTACCGAATCCCTGGCCCAACATCCTGAAGGCAGTTATAGTGGCCCCGCTGCCGATCTTCTCGGATCCGCGCTCGCCGCATTACTCGGCTGGCAGGACTGCACCCTGCTTCGCCTGAAGGGCTCTGCCGACGAGTCGGTCGGCGTGCTCTGTCTCGCCAACCGTGGGCGCCGCCTCAGCAGTCAAGACGAGCAACTCCTGCACGCGGTCGCCAGCCATGCCGCCGTTGCCCTCGAGAATGCACGTCTGTTTACGCGCATGGACAAGGCCAACCGCCACTGGATGGAGATCTTCGACGCCATCACCGACTTCATCGTCGTCCATGACGAGAGGCACAACCTACTGCGTGTGAACCGCTCCCTGGCGGAATTCATCGGCGTCCCCCCTAGCGAACTCATTGGGGTTAACATGCGAGCCCTGGCTGCGCTGACCAGCGATTCCCCGGCGCATTCCTGCCCTTTTTGCCGCTCTTCCAACGACAGTCCCGATGAGTACGTGCACAACGTGCTGGAACGCATGTACCTGGTCTCCACCTCCCGCATTCACGGAGCGAACAGCGAGCGGCAGCACACGATTCACGTTCTCAAAGACATTACCGACCGCCGCGAAGCCGAGCGCCGCTATCGAGAATTGTTCGACAACATCCAGGAAGGCCTTTTCTTCGCCGTGCCCACGGGCCACTTCATCGAGGTCAACGACGCCCTTGTCCGCATGCTGGGCTACCACGACCGCGACGAGTTGCTGAAGATCGACATCTCCACCCAGCTTTATTGTTCGCCTGACCGTCTCCGTTACCTGAACGAGGTCATGCAGCAGCACGGCGTCCTGCGCAATCACGAGGAAGTTCTCCGCCGCAAGGATGGCAGTGCCATCCACGTTCTAATCAATGCTTTCGCCGTGCCTGATGCGCACGGTCAGGTCCTGCAATACCGCGGCCTGATGCTCGACATCACGGGCCTCAAGACTTACCAGTCGGAGCTCCAGCGCGCCCGGGACTTCTCCGAGAAGATTCTCAACAACACCCAGAGCTTGATCCTGGTAGTCGACACCGCAGGCCTGATTAGCTACGCTAACCGGCGCTGGTACGACCCTGGCTACGACCAGAAGCAACTCGTCGGCTGCCCGCTCTCCGATTTGGTCTCCCCTGCTCGGCGTGGCGTCCTCGCCGACGCGATGAACTCGACCCTCTCCGGCCATCAGGTCGATAACCTCGACCTCCCCGTGCTCCGCGGCGATGGCCGCGTGGGACAGTTCTCGGTCAACTTGAGCCCCATGCGCGACGAGCAGGGCATCGTCACCAGCATCGTGGTGGTCATGACCGACATCACCGACTCCGCTATGCTGCAGTCGAAGCTTCTCCACGCCGAGAAAATGGCCGCCGTGGGACAACTTGTGTCGGGCGTAGCCCACGAGGTGAACAATCCCCTCACCGCCATCCTCGGATTCGCCGACCTGCTCATGGAAAATCCCGAGATCCCCGAGGTGGCCCGTAAAGATCTGCGCGTCATCCTGCAGGAGGCCCAGCGCACCAAGCAGATCGTGCAGAACCTCCTGAGTTTCGCGCGCCAGATGCCGCCCCAGCGCAAGCCCGTGCAGCTCAACGGCATCCTGCGACGCACCGTGCAGTTGCGTGCTTACGACTTTCACAGCCACGGCATCGAAATCGTCGAACACTTGGACGAAAATCTCCCGCAGGTGGTCGGAGACTCCCACCAGCTGCAGCAGGTCTTCCTCAACATCATGAACAATGCATATGACGCAGTTCGCGAGACGGGCCGCCCGGCCCGCATCGAGATCATGACTGCCAGCCTTGGCACCTACGTCGAGGTTTCGTTCCGTGACAACGGCCACGGCATCACCCAGCCCGACCGCATCTTCGATCCCTTCTTCACCACCAAGGAGGTCGGCAAGGGAACCGGCCTGGGCCTCAGCATCTGCTATGGCATCGTCCGCGAACATGGCGGCGAAATCTTGTGCCACAACAACAATGGCGCGGAAGGCGCGACGTTCATCGTCCGCTTGCCCGCCGTATCCGAACCGGCCTCGAAAGGAGCGGCCGCGGGGGTCGTGCAACGATGAGTCTTCCAGCGATCAAGCCCCAGCCTTTACCCATTCTGCTGATCGAAGACGAGCCCGCCGTCATGGCCTACGTCTGTGCCACGCTTGAACGCAGTGGCTACCAGGTTGTCTGCGCTAACTCCGGCGCCGAGGGAGTGCACTTGCTCGGGTCCGGCGAGTTCATGGGTGTGGTCTCTGACATGGTGACCCCCGGCGGCGTCAACGGCGCCGATGTGCACGCTTGGATCGCCGCCCATCGCCCCGATCTCGCTTCGAAGCTGGTATTCATCACCGGTGACATCGCCAACGAAAAAACCGTCGAGACGCTCCGCAAGACCGGCGCTCCCTGTGTGGAGAAGCCGTTCCGCGTGCAGCAATTTATTTCCGTTGTTGAAAAGACTATGGGGAAAGCGCTGTGAGTGAAGACCTTCGTATCCGACTGCTGATTGTCGATGACGAACAGAGCATCCGCCGCCTGTGTGTCACTGTGGCAGAAACCTTAGGCTTTGTCTGTCTCGAGGCCGCCAGCGGTGAAGCCGCCCTCGCCTTGCTCGAAGAGCAACCGGCCCACATGATCCTCACCGACATGGTGATGCCCCACATGTCCGGCCTCGAGTTCCTCGAACGAGTGAAGAAGATACTGCCCCGCACCGAGGTCGCGGTGATGACCGGCCACGGCTCGGTCGAGACCGCCGTCCAGGCCATGAAGCTCGGCGCTTACGACTATATTTCCAAGCCCTTCTCGCCGCTCGAAGAACTCCGCCTGTTCCTGCGCCGCATGGCGGAGAAGGTCCGTCTGGTCGAAGAAAACCAGTTCCTGCGCGACCGCATGGACACCGAGACCCAGCTCCATGGCATCGTCGGCACCTCCGCCAAAATCCAGGACGTCCTGCGCATGGTCTCGCGCCTCAAAGATACTCGCACCCCAGTTTTGATCACCGGGGAAAGCGGCACCGGCAAGGAGTTGGTCGCACGCGCCATCCACTTCCGCGGATCGTTCGCCAGCCGCCCCTTCGTGGCTGTCGATTGTGGATCGCTGGTTCCCACCCTGATCGAGAGCGAGCTTTTCGGCTACGAGAAAGGCGCGTTCACCGGCGCGCTGAAGGCGAGAACCGGCCTCTTCCAGTCCGCCGATGGCGGTACCATCTTCCTCGACGAGATCGGCGAACTCCCGCTTGAAATGCAGGCCAAGTTGCTGCGCGTTCTCCAGGAAAAAGAAATCCGCCCCGTGGGCAGCAACCAGCGCTCGAAAGTTGATGTGCGCGTGATTGCCGCTACCAACCGCGACCTCGAGACGGAATATCGCACCGGCACTTTCCGCAAAGACCTCTACTTCCGGCTCAACGTGGTCACCGTGGACGTTCCTGCCCTGCGCGAGCGCCGCTCCGACATCCCCATGCTCGCCCACTGGTTCCTGGAGCGTTGTGCCCCCGGCCGTGCGCTGCAGGTGACCAATGCCGCCATGAAGTCCCTGCTCCAGTACGACTGGCCGGGCAACGTGCGCGAATTGGAAAACTGCGTCGAGCGCGCCGTCGCCCTCGGCGACCAGCAGGCCATCGACGTCGACGATCTGCCCCCAGCCATTGCATCGATGGGCCAGCCCAGCGAGGAGGTCGCATCCCCCGCTTCCAGCAACGACGTCACCAGCACCGACCTCGAGGACATCGAGCGCTGCACCATCGAGCGCGTGTTTCAGCAAGTGAAGGGAGACAAAGTCCTGGCCGGCAAAATGCTCGGCATCAGCCGCGCGACTCTCTACCGAAAACTGAAACGCTACAACATCGGCACCCGTTCACTCACGGCCGCCAGCCAGGCGTTGCAGTAAGACTCCAGCACTGTCCGCAGAAGGATTAACTTGTCATCCTGTGATCGGGGAAACATATCTTCGTCCGCGCGTGCCGAGCCCCGCCGGCCAGCCAGCCTCGTTCAGACGTGACCAGAACATTGCTTTCTGGATGCAGGTGTACAACTTGGCCCTGGACCGGAAAACTCACCGGCCTTCTGCCACGGTCGAGTACGACATCGTGAACCAAGCGACCAGCAACTCTGTCATTCACTCGCAGCAGTCCACGACGGAAATGGGCAACATCGCCGACCAAATCACTTTGCAGAAGACGCTCTCCGCGAAAGAGCTACAACCTGGTGTCTACAAACTGCACATCAAAATAAACGACGTTGTCTCCGGACAAACCGTCCAACCAGAGACCACCTTCTCCGTGGAATAGAAGATCCCCTCCACCCGAATCCGGCTTGGCGTGAGACGCCGTATCATCTTGAGACAAACCGCCCTGCATTGGGTCTCACCAATCTCCTCTCGGACGTGTTTGCTGCCATTGTTTCCAATAGCTTAAACCACGTACTTTCGAGTGTCGGGTTTGGCCAATCTCGTGCACCAGTCTCGGTCGTAAACTGCGGACCCGACGGCTCCCCAGCATCCACTCTTTCTAACCGGGAAGAGGGGAGCCATTGACCGCCTTTTGTGCTTGGCAAGAGGTTACCCTTGGGAAATCAGGCCCTGGTTGTCACCCGTTCCACGTCCCCAACTCTGGCGGCGCGCTTGGCCAGATCCGTACGCAACGCCAAGCCACCTGTTTGGGCCCTTCCCCTCGATCCTGCCAACAAGGTTCGTCCTCAGAACCGGATTGTGAAACCATGAGCGCCTCTGACCTGAACCAGCTAGCCACCGAGTGGACCGCCGCTCGCGTTCTGTATCCGACGTACTCCGTCCTGGCCCGCGAATTTGTCATCGATCTCACGCCCTGCAACGATCTCGAAGCCGGCGTCGAACAGCCCCCGCGCGAATCCATCGAGCAGGCTCGCCGTTGGTTCGAGGAGATGGACGAGCGCATCCAGATTCACCAGCTCCGCCAGTTCCTGCAAACCACCACCCTGGTCACGCCCCAGTTGCTGCAGACCTTGCTGCTGCACCATTTGCAGAAAGATGAGAAGTCGCCCTCGGACCGCGACAAGATTGATTTCCTGCTGGTTCAGTTGTTCTCGCTGGCCGCGCCTTCCCGCCTGGAAGACAACGCCGTCACGATGGCCTACGTCGCCAAAACTTTGGCGCCGGCATTGGGACAGGTCGACACTACCGTGCCCGGCTGGCTCAAGCCTCTCGAGAATGTTCTGCAATCGGCGCAAAAAGCCCGCACCCTGAACGAGCTCCTGCACAGCGGCATTCTGGAGCAGGGGCGGAAGATCAAGGTGCAGAGCGGAGAGAATTATTTCCTCCCGGTCGCCATGGTCTCGTTTGCGCGTTTCAGCTTCCTGATGCGGGGCGCGTTCTTCCGCCTGATGCATCAGGACTTGAACGCCATCTTTGACGGCCTGCGCGAACTCGAGCACAAGGGCGTGAGCACGATCGACTGCCGCCGCGCCCAGTTCTCTGCGGAGGAGCCGATCCTCCGCCTGCGCATGATCTGCCAGTCGTGGAAGGTGATGTTCCAGGCTGAATATTCCTCAGGACAGCCATTGCGCATGTTGGTCGATCTGCGCGCTGCCATCGACGACGCCCTCGGACGCAGTGCCGCCAGCGCGCCGCCTCCCGCCAAACCGGCTTCCGCCGCCGCTGTCAAGTTGGCTCCGGCGAAGGCGGCCATGGCCGCCAAGGCGGGCGCGTCGGCTTCATCGGCAAAGTTCAATGTCACCGCTGACGAAGCGCCTGAATTTGAAATCTCTGTGAGTGGCGACGAGTGGAATCCGGACGCGCCCGGCGACAAGCGCAAGTAGCAGGGGATCAGCCATTGGAGAAACCCATCGTGGATCCGCGCACCGTACTCATCGTTTCCGACGACGCCGAGTTCTCGCGCCAGGTTTCGGCGCGCTGGCAGGCTGAGCGAGGGGTGCCTGCCTTTACCATGGTGGGGGGTGATCCCAAGCAGGGCTTCGACTACAGTCCCTTCGACTTGGTCATCGTGGGCCGGATCCGCTCAGATGCTTGCGCACCGCTCCTGCGCGCCATCGATCCCAGCCGGAAGGCTGTCATCCTGGTGTCTGACACGCCGCAACCCGAGTCCTTGCGTGCGCAGTTTCCGCGTCTGCTGGTGTTGCGCCGTCACGAGGGCTGGCCCGACACGCTACTCCTGCTTGCGCTCGAAGTGCTGCGCCGTGTGGACGCGGTCAACCGGACGCAACGCGCCGAGCGCGTCAACGCGCTTCTGAAGTGCCACGCCACGCTTGGCCAGTACATCATCGAGATGCGCCACACGCTCAACAACGCGCTCACCTCCGTGTTGGGCAACGCGGAATTGCTGTTGCTCGAACCCGGTGCGTTCTCCGCTGGGGTCCGTTCGCAGATCGATACGATTCGCAACATGGCGTTGCGCATGCACGAAATTTTGCAGCGCTTCTCCTCGCTCGAAAAGGAAATGACGTTCGTCGAAATGCAGGCAGCCAAGGAACAGAAAAAACTCAACCAGGCAGCGGCCGTCGGTCAGTAAGCGTGCGGACGACGGCCCTTCGAACTCGAGATTGCACCTCCGGCGGCTTAACTCCCTCCTCCAACCGCCGATAAATGAATAGGGAAGACTCGCGCACCTCCGGTCACCGGAGGGCGCAGCCAAGACCGACACGATCAGCAATGAGTGCTGGCTTTAACATCGGCCGATCGACCGGAGGTTCCAAGCCTCCCACCAACCTCGTGCTCGAGCACGAACTCTCCGAATTGCGTCTGCTGATGGAGCGCCAGGGGGGCGCCCTGCTTGACTGCCCCCAGCATGATCTGAGCACCAAAGTGGCTGAGTATCTACAGTCGCGCCGCCTGAAATCCGTGGCCGACCTTCTCGGCCGCCTGCAGGTATCCGATACCGAATGCGAGAATCTGCTGGCGCACTTGGTGGACGGGGAGACCGCTCTCTTCCGCCATCCCGGCGCGTTCGCAGTGTTTCAGCAGCAAGTCCTGCCCCGGTTGCACCAGCGCAAGACCGAAGCCAATCCCCAGAGCCTGCGCATCTGGAGCGCCGGTTGCTCGACCGGCGAGGAAGCCTACTCCATTGGGGTTTCGGTGTGCGAAGCCATGGACGGCAACGGGGCCGCTTGGAGCATCCACATTCTGGCCACCGATATCCGCCAGTCAGCCCTCACCTTTGCCGAGCGCGGCCTCTACCCGCAACCCGCCCTGGCGGGTCTCACGCGCCAGCAACTGCAAGCCTTTTTCGCTAAAGTTGGGCAGCACTACCTGGCTAAGCCCCGTCTCAGGAACCTGATCACATTCGCGCAGATGAATCTGGCCCGCCCGGTTTACCTCGGGCGCTTCGACTGCATCTTCTGCATGGACGTGCTGCCGCACTTTTCGAGCGCCCAGCGCATGGCCTTGGTTCAGCGCCTCCATCTCTATCTTGAACCCGGAGGCTACCTCCTGCTCGGAGACGGCGAGAAACTGCACACCGCCGACGCATCCTTCCAGTCTGAAACCCACAAGAACTTCACCCTCTACCGCAAACCCCTTGCGGCCGCAGCTCGGGCCGGCAAATTGTTATGAGTCCGCACCGACGTTCCGTCGGGTACGCGCTTTCCTCCACCGAATCACAGACGAGTAACTCCACTTCCCGAATCGGGAACAAGCGTCAATTTTTTTCCAATCTTTTCTAAGGGAGTGGCTGTCAGAACGAAAGGGCCGGCCCTAGGGCCGGCCCTGATCTTCTGAGCCGAGAACACCCTCAGTAGAAAGGATTTCCCCCTGGCACGACGTTCGCCGGTCCTTCCGTGGTAAATGAACCCTGCTCTCGGGCAGCGGCGATTCGTGGCGTACTCCCCGCCCGCACTGTGCGCATCACCTCCACGTTAAGCCGCGCCTCCGCCAAGCCATGTTCCGCGGCGATGCGGTACCAGCGTTCCGCCTCATCGAAGTCCTGCCGCACGCCCTGCCCGTGCTCATAGGCATTGCCGATTTCGTTTTCCGCGGCCGCAGATCCATGTTCTGCCGCCTTGTGAAACCAGCGCAAGGCCTCACCCACATCCTGCGCCACAGCCTCGCCCTGGTAATACAGCAGGCCCAGTTTGTACTCCGCCGGCGCGTAGCCGTGCGCGGTTGCTTTCCGGTACCAGCGCACCGCTTCACGATCGCTTTGATCGACTCCCAGACCTCGCAGGTACATGCCCCCGAGATTGTTCTGCGCGTTCGCGTTTCCGCGATCCGCCGCCCTCTGATACCGCTTCACTGCCGTGCTGAAATCCTGGTCGGTGGCGGTACCCGTCTCATATGCGAGCCCAGCCTGAAATTCCGCCGCGCTGTCGCCAGCTTCCGCCTTTTCCAGAAGGCGCGCGAAGTCCCCAGCAGCCTTGGGCGAGTGAGCAAACACCACGTTCACCTTGCATGACGATCCGGCGAAGCAGGGAAGACTCCCCACCATCAGCACGCTCAGCGCCACATAACTTCGAAATTGCATGAATACCCCACCCACATTCGAGCGATTGCGCGAACCATATCGCCCCGCGCATAGTGCGGTCAAAGAAAAACGTCAGTGGACGCTCCCACAAGTTTCACGTCTCAGTTGCAATCCGCAACAGGGTCGAGGAGAAACAGCCCGAGACAGCGCAGCTGCAATCGTTCGGTGTTTCGCGGCAGCCGGATAGGAGTGCTGGCTGGTTAGCGGGCCGAAACCCGCCGCCTTTCCTCCCGCCCCCAACAGCGGTATTCTGACCCTAATACGCCCGGGGGAGGGATCATGAGCATCCGCGATTTCTGGAAAGGCCTGAAGACTCCCGAACAGCGCGCCGCCTGGGTCGTTGCCCTCGCCGCCGATGCCCTGCAGATCGCGGTCTTCCCACTCTTTGCCCCAGGCGCCGTCTCGCCTGCCGATACTGCCCTCGACGTCGTGGTCGCGATCCTCCTGGTTCGTCTGCTCGGCTGGCATTGGGCCTTCCTCCCCACGCTGGCCGCCGAACTTCTTCCTGCCTTCGATCTCTTCCCCACCTGGACCGCCGCTGTCTTCTTCGTCACCCGCCAGCAAGTCAAGACTGGAGAGCCCGAAATCCTCCCGCCTGGCCCGGCCCCCGCGCCGCGGCGGTAAACAATGTAGCGCCGCCGTCCCGGCGGCTGTCTGGAGGGCGTCTCGCCCGCCGCACCCCGGACCTCGGAATCCTTCCTACTCCGTCTCCCGATTCGTCACCGCCACCCGGAACAGCGGCTTGCTCTTCTCCGACGTTTCCATCTCGTAAGTCTGCTCCGTCTTCACCGGGTCGTAGTCCCTCCACAGCCATATCATCTCCTCCGGAAACTCGGCCGCCCCTCCGCCGGGGTTGTGTGTCCCCTTGCCGAAACTGAAATGAAAATCATAATCCTTCAACTTCAAAGCATTCGCCAGCCGGATATTCGCCAGGGGCCAGCTTCCATATCGCGCGTTCTCCTGGTCTTCCGACCCATCCTGCAGCCACACCCGAAGGTTCCGTTTCGGCTCGCGCAAGACCTTCTCTGCATAGTCCTGCCCGCCGTCAGCTAGGTGCGGGTCCTCTTTCCACTGAATGCTGGTAAAGCTGCCGATCCACGAAATCACGCGGCTGAACTGGTCGGGTAGTTGCCACGCCGCATTGAACGAGCAGATTCCCCCCGACGACAGCCCCGTGATCGCCCGGCTGTACGCATCCTTCCGCAGGTTGTATTTCGCTCCCACCTCGGCCAGCACTTCATCCCGCAGATAGCGCCCATAGCGGTCGCTCACTGTGTCATACAAGGTGCTGCGCATCGAGTCCTTCAGCGTGCGCTGCCACTTGTCGGAATACCCTTTGACGAAGTTGAAGGTGGGCGTTCCCGGCGAGTCGCTGATGTCCCCAGGGTTGATGAACACCGCGATCATCACCGGAATTTTTTTTTGCGCAATCAGGTTGTCGATCACGTTGAGCGCCGGGTTGTTGCCGTCGCGG
The DNA here is from genome assembly GCA_964641665.1 of uncultured Acidobacteriaceae bacterium. Taxonomy (GTDB): domain Bacteria; phylum Acidobacteriota; class Terriglobia; order Terriglobales; family Acidobacteriaceae; genus Gp1-AA133. The sequence continues at coordinate 48,186 of CAZXKO010000030.1, read as the reverse complement.
TCAATGTACCCGCCGCCGTCCTGAAAAACCATGACCGCCGCAGGAACCTTGGGGTCATATTGCGCCGGAACATAAGTCCAATACTCACTCTTCATCCCATGGTAGATCTTGCTGGTGTGAACGATTCTCGGCGATAGCGTGCCCGAAGGTACTCCCGGCTGCAGATAGGAAAGCGGCCCGAACGCCGGGAGATCCAGGCGCCCCCCGAATTCCTTGCCGTCGATCAGGTAGTGATAGGAATGCAGCCTGCCCACTTTCTCGATCCGCGCCGCCTTATACCAAAGCTGCGTCCCGCTCACTGGCTGCATCATCGGTCCCGGAGCACCGTCGATGACCAGCACCGGTAGCGATGCCGCCTCGATGGCAAAGAAAATGTCCGGACCGTGACCGGCCCACGCCGTCCCTTCCTTCAGGTTCTTGGCGTCAAAGCTCGCCGTGATCGCTTCCCGCAACCCCGCGCCATGCGACTTCGCGAGTTCCACCAATTCAAGCGCTGTCTTCCTCTCGGCGCCCGATGCGGGCGCAATCAGGGCAAGCAACACCACCGTCGATCTCCACATAGGGCAGATACTATACAGGGCCTCGTCGCGACCGTCTCGGCCGCAATTCCACCTGCGCGCAATATTCTCCTCACTGTCTGAAACGAACTCATCGCCTTCGCCACCATCCAGTGAAGTTCGAAATAGAGAGAGGAGCAACCGCATGCCGAACTACCGCTTTGGAAAGCATCCACCGAAGGTGGACTACCGAACCCTCCGTTTCGCCGACTACGTGACACCCGCCCTGGCCGCGCCGCCTCCTTCCTATAACGTTCTGGCAAACCTCAAGCTGAAGACCAACGACCCCACGAAACTGTTCCCTATGGACGGCAACGACACGCTCGGCGACTGCACCATCGCCGCCCTGGCCCACGCCGTGACCACTTACCGGGGCCTGATTGGCAAACAGAGCATTATGGCGAAGGCCGCGGTAGTCAAGCTGTACATGCACCTCACCGGCGGCGTCGACAGCGGCCTCCAAGAACTCGATGTGCTGAACTACTGGCGCCAGAACGCCGTCTCCGGCGACGAGATCATCACCTACACGAGTATCAAGCCTAAGAATCACACCCATATCCAACAGGCCATTCAGCTCTTCGGCGGCGTCTACCTGGGCTTCCAGGTGCAAGCGAACTGCATTCAGGAATTCGACAACCACCAGCCCTGGACTCCGGGGCCCCTCACCAACGACGGCCACGCTGTCTTCGCCGTCGGCTACGATCAGAACTATCTGACCGTGCTGACCTGGGGCAATACGCAGCAGGCCACCTGGGCCTGGTGGGATGAGTGTGTCGATGAGGCTTACGCTATCCTGCCTCCCGAAGCCAACGATCGCAACTTCGCTCCCGGCTTCAACCTCGCGCAACTGCAAGCCGACCTTGACGCCGTGGCGAACTGATTCTTGAGAATGCCACCCAGTGCGAAACGAGGGGGCCAGGCTTGGCCCCCTACTTCGCGTTTTCCCGCGGTCTTCGACAACGTTCGAGCGAAGACGCGCACCAGCGTGACTCAACCCCTCCGACCCGCCTTGTCATTCCGACGCCGAGCGGAGCGGAGGCTGGAGGAATCTGCTTTCCGATCGCCCGGTCACCCACGTACTCCTGACCTCTGCGTCCTTTGCGGCTTTCTCTGCGCTCTCTGGGGTTAAATGCTTTTCTTGGCCGAGCACCTCGATCCATGGTGCTCCCCCTACCCTCGCGCCTACCACGCCACGCCCATTTGACAGGCGGTGTTAGGCTTTCCGGTGGCCTCCGCGCGCGGCCGAGCCGTGCAGGCCGACTCCCGATTACAGGAACGGTACCGTGTCAGCCTCTTCTAGTGTCGCCTCGCCTCACGTGGTTTGCATCGACGACTTCCGCCCCATCGCCGAGCGCCGTCTGCCCAAAGCCGTTTTTGATTACCTCGACGGTGGTGCCGACGCCGAACTCACCCTGCGCGAGAACTGCCGCGCCTTCGAAGACATCATCTTCCGTCCGCGCTGCGCAGTCGCCGTCGCGCGATGCAATCTGAAGACGCAAGTCCTCGGACTAGACATCTCGCTTCCCGCCATGCTCGCCCCCGTCGGCTACAGCCGACTCATGCATCCCGGTGGGGAAGTCTCAGCCGCCGCCGCCGCCGGCAAGGCGGGCACTGGCTACATCCTCTCGACCATCTCCGGCCACCCCATGGAGAAGGTCAAGGCCGCGTGTCCGGGGCCAACCTTCTACCAGCTGTATCTGATGGGCGGTCGGCCCGCGGCCGAAGCCGCGATCGAACGCGCCAGGCAAGCAGGATTCTCCGCTCTCGTGGTCACCATCGACACCCCCGTAGCCGGCCTGCGTGAGCGAGACTTCCGCAATGGCATGAAAGAACTGATGGGCACCAATCCGTTTGCGAAGATCCCGCATCTTCCCCAGATGCTCTCGCGGCCCGGCTGGCTGATCCAGTTCCTGCTCGATGGCGGCGTCCCCAAACTGCACAACGTAGTCGTTCCGGGCAAGGGGCCCATGGACTTGGTCGATGTAGGCGCGGCCCTGGCCGCCTCCACCGTGACCTGGGACGATCTGAATTGGATTCGCGAGCTCTGGCGCGGCCCGATCGTTGTGAAGGGAGTTTTGACCGGGGAGGACGCGAAACGCGCCATTGACGCAGGCGCCGCCGCCGTCAGCGTCTCTAACCACGGCGGCCGCCAGCTCGACAGCGTCCGCCCCTCGATCCGCGCCCTGCCCGAAGTGGTGAAGGCCGTCGACGGCAAGATTGAAGTGCTGATGGACGGTGGCGTGCGACGTGGCAGCGACATCGTGAAGGCCCTGTGCCTGGGGGCCCGCGCCGTTCTCTGTGGTCGCGCTTACGCATATGGCCTGGCGGCCGCCGGAGAAGCCGGCGTCACGCGCGCCCTCGAAATCCTCCGCGCCGATGTCGAGCGCACTCTGCGCCTGCTGGGCTGCTCGTCCGTGACCGAGTTGAACCCCAGCTATATCGAAGTGCCGGCGAGCTGGAAGTAGCGGCGGCAAAGGACTAACGACAACCCAAAGGCAACACGAACCAAGGCGTGGGAATATTCCTGCGCGTCGCCTTAATGCCCTTCGTGGTGAAGGTTTTGAACCTCCCGGGCAGACGCAAAAAAATTACAAACCCATCACAATTCCGTGACATCTCCTGTTTTCAATCGCCCTAGCCTAGGGAGTGCCTCAGCGCACAGCAAGTTGCGCGAGTTTCTCTCTCAGGAGGTCGTATGACGTTCCCTGGCAGGTTTGCCCGGTGCCTTTGCGTAGTCTCCTTGCTTGTGTTGGCGTGCGCTTCGGCGTTTGCCCAGGGAGATCAATTCAACAAACGCGGCAACACTCTGATCGCGGACCAGTTCAACAATCGCGTGATTGAAGTTACCCCTACCGGCAGGATCGTTTGGCAATTTGGCCTGGGCCCGGCAGACTTCTCGCCGGCGTCGGTCATCGGCGTCAACGATGCCCAGCGCGTCGGCAGTCTTACCCTGATGGCCGGCACCGGAACGCCCGGCGGTCAACCGGAAGCGCCGAACTGCGCCAACCCCAACGGCTGTCCAGACAACCGCGTACTGTTGGTCGACCGTGCGGGACACATCCTCTGGCAATACGGGTCGTTTGGCGTTACCGGCAACGGCACCGATCAGCTCAATACTCCGGTACAAAATACCTGGCTCCCAAATCGCCACGTGCTCATCACTGACCAGGCGAACGAGCGCGTCATCGAGGTCAACCTAGCTAAGCAAATCGTCTGGCAATACGGCACCACCAGCGTTACCGGCAACGGCACCGATCAGCTCAACAACCCAAACTGCGCCGAGCTTCTGGAAAACGGTCACATCCTGATCTGTGACGAAAACAACAATCGCGCCATCGAGGTTACCCGCGATGGAGACATCGTCTGGCAGTATGGGAGCGGCGACCCGAACGTCACTGATCCAGTCAGCGGTGTAGCCTTCGCCAGCCGGCTGAAAAACGGCCATACCCTCATCACGGATGCGGGTCACGCCCGCATCGTGGAGATCGACCGCGACAAGAACGTGGTCTGGGAATACTTCACCAATACCGATCCAAACAGCAACCAGCGTGGCGGCACGGGCCCCCTGCCCACGCGCGCTGTGCGGCTCAGGAACGGCAACACTCTGATCAGCGACCAATACAATCACCGAGTCATCGAAATCAACCGTCACAAGCAGATCGTCAACACCTTTGGAAAAATCAACTCCCTCGGCTACAACACCCACAGCGTCGCCGGCGGCGGACTGAACTCGCCCTACGATGCTAAGCGAATCGGCGACTACACCGGCCTCACTCCGCCGTTTGACGATGACTTTTAGAGTGACGTAGCTCCGAGTGTTTGGCCGTGGCGTGGTAACGCGCCTGTGCGCGGTCGGCTCTCCGGGAATAAAAGCCCGGAGAGCCTTGCGCACACCGTGATAGGACGCGTGCGATACGATACCGGCTCGAGTTTTCAGCGGGGCCACGGCGGTGAAAGCTGCTTTGTATCCTTGGTGACTTCCTTCGTGCCCTTCGTGGTAAGCCTTTGACTCTCTCTGTGGACCTCTGTGACCTCTGTGGTCAGGGTCTTCCGCCTATGCGAACAGAAACTCCTTCGTCCGTAATTCCTTGATCGTATCCCGCAGCTTCGCCGCCTTTTCGAATTCGAACTTCTTCGCTGCCTCGCGCATATCGCTTTCGAGCTTTGCGATGAACCCATCCAGCTCTTCCTGCGTCTTGAACTCCGGAATCCCGGTCTCTTCCACCGCCGTCAAATCCGCATAATCCGCCGCTACGATCGAAGCCAGCGACATCTCCAGCGGCCGCACGATCGACTCCGGCGTGATCCCGTTCGCCTCGTTGTAAGCCGTCTGAATCGCACGCCGACGGTTCGTCTCATCGATTGCGCGCTTCATCGAGTCCGTCTCCCGGTCCGCATACAAAACCGCTCGCCCGTTCAGATTGCGCGCGCACCGCCCAATCGTCTGAATCAGCGATCCCGTCGACCGCAAGAACCCTTCCTTGTCCGCATCCAGAATTGCCACCAGCGACACTTCCGGAAGATCCAGTCCCTCGCGCAGGAGGTTGATCCCGATCAGCACGTCGAACTCGCCCTTACGCAAGTCACGCAGGATCTTCACCCGCTCCAGAGTCTCGATCTCCGAGTGCATGTAGCGGCACTTCACACCCACTTCACTGTAGTACTCGGCCAGATCCTCCGCCATGCGCTTGGTCAGCGTCGTCACCAGCACGCGCTCGTGCTTCGCCACCCGCTCGCGAATCTCGTGCAGCAGGTCGTCGATCTGCCCTTTCACCGGACGCACTTCAACCGGCGGATCGATTAACCCGGTCGGCCGGATGATCTGCTCCACCACCGCCCCCGCCGTCTTCGTCAACTCGTACGGCCCCGGAGTCGCCGACACGTAAACCAGCTGGTTCATGCGGTGCTCGAACTCCTCGAACGTCAGTGGCCGGTTGTCGAGCGCAGACGGCAGCCGGAATCCGTACTCCACCAGGGTCTCCTTCCGCGACCGATCGCCCGCATACATCCCGCGCAGCTGCGGCACCGTTTGGTGCGATTCATCGATGAACATCAGGAAGTCGCGCGGAAAATAATCCAGCAGCGTCGGCGGCGGCTCACCCGGCAACCGCCCCGTGAAGTGTCGCGAGTAATTCTCGATCCCGTGGCAGTAGCCCATCGACTTGATCATCTCGAGATCGAACATTGTCCGCTGGTGGACACGCTGTGCTTCCACCGCGCGCCCTTGCTTCTCCAGTTCCAGTTCCCACCATGCCAGCTCCCGCTTAATCGACTCCACCGCCGAAGCCTTCGTCTCCTCTTTCATGACGTAGTGCGTCTTCGGATAAATCGGCAGCCGCACATACCTTTGCTTCACCGTCCCGAACAGCGGATCGATCTGCGAGAGCGCCGACACCTCATCTCCCCACATCTCCACCCGATAGGCCATGTCATCGTAAGTAGGGAAGATCTCGATCACGTCGCCGCGCACCCGGAACGTTCCCCGCCTAAAGTCCCCGTCCGTCCGCTCGTACAGAATCTCCACCAGCTTGCGCGTGATGTCCTGCCGCTTGATCTTCTGGCCTTTCTCCAGGAACAGCAGCATCCCGTAGTACGCTTCTGGTGACCCCAGGCCGTAAATGCAGCTCACCGAAGCCACGATCAGCGCATCCCGTCGTTCAAACAACGACTTGGTCGCCGACAGCCGCAATTTGTCCAGCTCATCATTGATCGTCGCTTCTTTCTCAATGTAGAGATCGGCCGCCGGCACATACGCTTCCGGCTGGTAGTAGTCGTAATACGAGACGAAATATTCCACCGCATTGTGCGGAAAGAAGCTCTTGAACTCGTGGTAGAGCTGCGCGGCCAGCGTTTTGTTATGCGCCATGACGATCGCGGGGCGGTTTGCCGCCTCGATCACCTTTGCCATGGTGTAGGTCTTGCCCGACCCGGTCACTCCCAGCAACACCTGGTGCTGCTCGCGGTCAAACACCCCCCGGACCAGCGCCTTGATCGCGTTCCCTTGGTCCCCCTGCGGCTTGTAATCACTGACTAGCTTGAAATCCATAAAAACAGCCCTTAGCTCTTAGCCGTTAGCCCTTAGCTCAACCCTTGGCTTTGTCGGTCCTGATGCCACACCCCTCACCCGCTCATCCCGACCGAGGCAACCCCTTATCCCTGTCATCCCGACCGAAGCGAGCGTAGCCAGCGCAGTGGAGGGACCTTGTGTTTGCCGCGATCACCACCCCCTTCAAGCCTTATCATTCCGACCCGAGCGCAGCGCAGGCGAGGAATCTGCTTTTCACCGGCGGTGTCACAGAACGGAACTTTAGCGACTAGACATCTCATGATTATAACGTGACAAAAAGAGCTCCCTGACCCAGTTCTGTCCTCAATGGGCCCGGCTCTCACCCCACCGTCCAGCGGACATTTTGTCTGCTCCAAACAGCCCTTCCCGGCCAACCTGTTCCCCAACCTCAACACGCCCTCAGTGTCACCCATACGAATCAACCACTTACCACAAAGCCTCCCTGGCCGACTGCGTGCACTTCTGACATCCGGTTGGACCTAACGGGTCTCGCGCTTTGGGGAAACGAATGAACCGTAACGAGAGTAAGACAATCCACAAGGGCGGGTGCGATAGCGCCGCCTGGGGACGGCGGGTCATGCTTGGGCTGACCCTTGTCCTTGTGAACTGCCTCGCCTTCGGTCAAGGCTTTACGGTGTCCGACGGCAGCCATGGGCCCGCGGGCGCGCGGCACGGCAAAATGACGACCGAACTGCAGTCGCTGGCCGACCTCTCAAATGGCACCCCTGTTGCAAATCAGACCGTACGCGTCATCGTCCAGTTCAAGGAGGCCCCACAGCAGCACCACTTCGATAAGGTGCTGGCACGTGGCGGCCGGATGAGCGCCCAACTTGGCTTAGTGAAAGGCGGCGCGTTCTCTCTGCCCGTGTCGGCCCTCAACGCCCTCGCCAACGATGACGAGGTCGCCTTCATCGCTCCCGACCACCAACTCAACGCCGCCGACGATCTGACCAGCGCCGCCATCAACCTGAGCGCCGCGCGCAGTGCCGGCCTCGGCACCAGGGGTATGGGTATCGGCGTCGCCATCATCGACAGCGGCATCAACGATAACCACGACGATCTGCGCAACACGACAACTCAGTCCCGCGTCGTCTATCACCAGGACTTCACCGGCACCACCACCTACTCCGGTGGCACGCAGGTCTGGGACACCTACGGACACGGCACCCACGTAGCCGGCATCGTGGCCGGCGACGGCACCGATTCCGGCGGTCAGGGCTCACCCATGACCGGCATCGCCTACGGCGTGAACCTCGTCGACCTTCGTGTTCTCGACAAGAACGGCGCCGGCTCCGACAGTCAGGTCATCGCTGCCATTCAGAAAGCCATCGCTCTCAAGAGCACATACAACATTCGCGTGATCAATCTGTCCCTCGGCCGGCCGGTCTATACCAACTACGCCAACGATCCGCTCTGCCAGGCGGTTGAGCAGGCTTGGAACGCCGGCATCACGGTCGTCGTGGCCGCCGGCAACTACGGCCGCCTCAGCCTCAATGGCAGCAACGGCTACGCAACCGTCACCGCCCCCGGCAACGATCCGCTGGTCCTCACGGTCGGCGCGATGAAGACCATGAATACCGCCCCCCGCACCGACGACAACATCGCCAGCTACAGTTCCAAAGGCCCAACCACCTACGATCACGTCGTCAAGCCCGACGTAGTCGCTCCCGGCAACTTGATCTCCTCCACCATCTCGCCCGGCAGCACGCTCGCCATGCTTTATCCGGGCAACCGCGTGAAGGGCACGGCGGACAACAACTACGATTACTTCATCCTCAGCGGCACCAGCATGGCCACGCCCGTCGTGAGTGGCACCGTCGCCATCCTTCTGCAGAAAGATTCCACGCTCACGCCCGATCAGATCAAGGCTCGCCTCATGAAGACGGCCTACAAAACATTCCCCACGTCCAGCGTCAGCACCGACCCCACCACCGGCCAGACTTACACGTCGTTCTATGACTTGTTCACCGTGGGCGCGGGCTATCTCGACATCGCAGCTGCTCTGGCCAGCAACGACAAGGCCCCGGCCACGGTTGGAAGCGCACTTTCGCCTTCTGCCGTGGTCAATTCCGACGGGACCGTGTCCCTGGTGAACGGCAACTCGGTCATCTGGGGCAACTCCGTGATCTGGGGCAACTCGGTCATTTGGGGTAATTCGGTCATCTGGGGCAGCAACGTCAGCGGCAATTCCGTGATTTGGGGCAACACCTCCACCACCACCGCGAATTCAGTGGTCTGGGGCAACAACACCGTGGCAGGTTACAGCGTGATCTGGGGCAGTAGTTCCGGCACCAGCGCGACCAGCGTCATCTGGGGATCGTCTTCCGACGTCAATCAAGCCTTTTCTGTCGACGGCAGCGGGGACGAGTAGTGGCTTGTGGTCAAGAAGGAATGAGAGGAGGAACCGAAATGAACCACAAACCACGATTCGCGGAACCGTTCATCGCGCTGATCTCGCTAGCCGGCCTCGCCTCGCTGACATACGGTTGGATGCACGCCACAACCTGGCACCCCTACGAAGCTCTGGCGTTGTTCGCGATCACCGTTGCCGCCTCGCGTATGAAGGTGAAGCTCCCGCGACTGACCGGAAACATGTCGGTCAACCTGCCCTTCCTGCTCCTGGCCGCCGCCGAATTGAACATGTTCGAAGCCCTGGCTGTTGCCGTGGTTTCCACCGCCGTGCAATGTCTTCCGAAAGACGGTGCCAAGCCAGAGCTCGTGCAAGTGCTCTTTAACCTCAGCCTGATGTCGTCGGCCGTCGTGCTCGCCGGGCAGGTCTTCCACATGGGGGCCGTCGCCCAGCCGGTCTGGTTCACGGGAGCGCTGGGATTGCCCGCCGCCGCGCTGACTTTGTTCCTGATGCAGACCGCGCCGGTCGCTACGGTCATCGCGCTCACCGATGGTGGCCCAGTGAGCGTCATCTGGACGAAGATCGCACGCATGACCTTCCCGTATTACGTCTTGAGCGCAGGCATGGCCTCGATGATGATGGCCGCCCGCCAGCACGTCGGTTGGCAGGTTCCGCTTCTGGCCTTGCCCGTCATGTACGGAACCTGTCGTTCGTATCAGACATATTTCGGGTGGGAGACTGCTGACCAGACCTCTCACGGTATGGCCAAAGCAGCCACCGCAGGACACTGAACCGGGGATCTCTTCGTCTTGAAGGGGCCCGGCTTCCAGCCGGGCCATAACGCCCCCTGAAATCGCAGCCGGCTTCAGCCGCTGGGGTGCGCTTGCTGCAACCATGCTGCCGGGGGAACATCACCCAAACTCTAACTCTCATCCTTTCATTGCCGCCACGCCGCGGCTCATTGCATACTCGAAGCGTGCTGACGGAAACTCCTGAACTCATCGGCCGACACGTTCGCCTCGAACCTCTCGACTTCCGCCACGTCGACGGTCTCGTCGCGGCGAGTGCCGCCGATCCATCTCTCTACCAGTGGAGTCCCGTCCCCCAGGGCAAAATCGAAGCCGCCCGCTACATCGATACCGCGCTGGCTTGGCGGGACGCAGGCACCGCCGTGCCGTTCGCCATCGTTCGCGTGGCGGACGCGATCCTCATCGGCTCCACCCGCTTCTGGAACATCGAGCGCTGGTCCTGGCCCACGGGCCACGCGCGTCAAGGCCGCCTCACTCCCGACGCTTGCGAGATCGGCTACACCTGGTTCACCCGTTCCGCGATCCGCACCTCCGCCAACACCGAAGCGAAGCTGCTAATGCTCGCCCATGCCTTCGAAACCTGGCAGGTACTTCGAGTCTGCTTCCACACCGACGCCCGCAACCAGCGCTCCCGCACCGCCCTCGAACGCATCGGCGGAAACTTCGAAGGCATCCTGCGCGCCCATCGCATGGCAGCCGACTTCATCCCCCGCGACTCCGTGCGCTACTCAATCGTGGCCGAGGAGTGGCCTGCGGTGAAGCGGAAACTGACCGAACGCCTTCAGCACGGTTAAGCGAGCCTTCGATGAGGTCCAGCCGACGTAAATGCCATATTTTCAATGGCTTGATTTGACAAGATTTGCCTTGATTTACCATGAAATCGCAGTGGTCTATAGGAGACGCGAGGGGAATGCACCCATGTCCTCCAAGAAGACCAGGAAATTCACCCCCGAGATCGATGCCAAGCTCTACGAAGAATTCGTCGCCGTGGCCGAGAAGAACGGACAGTCCCGAGCGCCACGTCCTCGAGCAGGCTCTCCAGTTCTACCTGCGTAACGTGGTTCCCTCGCAACACCTGGTCCGCTGGGAAGTGATGGACGCATTTGAGCAGTCGGCATTGTTCTCTCCCTTCGCACTTTTGTGAGATTGGAACGGGACCGCCTGTCGGACGCCCGTCAAGAGGCTCGTGCAGCGGGAAAACTATGTCTGCGTCAGAGGTTCAGGTGGTTGCAAAGGCAACGGCAATCCGGATGGTTCCTCCACCTGGAATTGCGACGGCACTTGCACACCAGCCAAATAGCTTTCACAATCGTGCCCGCGTTCGAGCCGCTCTTTGGAGCGGCTTTTCTCCGTGGGAGAATGGGCTCGATCCTTTTGAGGAGGCTTCATGAAGCGGATTGTCCTGTTTGTGTGCCTGACATCAATCGCAAGCGTCGCGCAGCAAAAGGCGGAGGAACCGAAAGCAGAAACCAAGGCAGCAAAAATCGCGCGCGCTCTCGCTGCCGCGCCCGCCGATATTGCCAAAGCAGCCAAGGTGGTCGATCGAGATGAGAACGGTGTGCAGACGGTGTTGCAGGAGGGCACAAACGGATTCACCTGCTTTCCTGGACACCCCGGCCTGGTGGGCGACGTGACCTACTGTGCCAACGCTGCCGCCCTGCACTGGGAAAGCGATTTCATGTCGCTTAAGCCCAAGCCCACGAACACCGAACCAGGCATCGAGTACATGCTGTTAGGCGGCACCGACTGGAGTGCCTCCGACCCCAGCGCCACCTCGGGCACCCCCATCAAGGAGCCGCCACACTGGATGATCCTTTGGCCCTTCGATCCGAAAACAACCGGGCTATCGACCGAAGCGAAGCAAACAGGAGCCTGGATCATGTGGTCCGGGACTCCCTGGGCCCATCTCATGATCAACCAGCATCCCTAAGCACGAATTAGCGTCCATGACATAGTTATTCAAACGCGTCATGACAGACCCGTTCGGGTTCGCAAAGAACAGATGCAGATTCTGAAAATCTGTGCCCATGCTGACCCCCGACATCCGGGCTTAGGTCCCAGCCGAGCCGAAGCTGGTATGCTGGCGATCGTCTTTCCGATCATCCCCGCACTCTTCGGGAGGCCCTATGAGTTTTTCCCGCCGCGATTTCCTGACCACCACCGCTCTCGGCTCGCTGGCGCTCCGCCTTGAAGCCAAGGCACTCGACGAAAACAAGAAAAACTCCAATGCTCCGGGCGAAACCGGTCTTTCGCAGTCAGCGACAGCGGCCGGTTCCGCGAAGCGTCCCATCCTCGTGTCGGCCTACGTCGGGTTGCCGTATCTCGACCGGGCCTATGATCACCTCCTCCACGGTGGCGACACACTCGACGCCGCGACCCTGGTTGCCACCGGTCCTGAGGATGATCCCAACGTCGACAGCGTCGGCCTGGGCGGCCTGCCGAACGAAGAAGGCGTCGTCGAACTCGATGCCTGTTGCATGCATGGGCCCACCCGCCGCGGCGGCGCTGTCGGCGCCGTGCGCAATATTCGCAATGTCTCCAAGGTTTCGAAGGCGGTGATGGAGCACACCGGCCACGTCATGCTGGTCGGGGAAGGCGCCGAGCGTTTCGCGGTGGCCATGGGATTCGCGCGTGAAAACCTGCTCACCGAGCGCTCGCGCAAGGTCTGGCTGCTGTGGAAGGAGTTTCACGCCAGCCGCGACTGGTGGGGACCTGGCCTCGCCGATCCGAAATGGCAGCCGCCTGACTCGAAATCCGATGACGACTCCAAGCCCGACAAGCCAAAGTCGCAACTGTGGCACGAGCGTTTTCGCCAGCTTGAGGATCGTGCTGCGGATCTTGGCATTGCGCCCGAGTTCCGCGCGGCAGCCGTGTGGCGCGTGCTGTTTCCCCCTAGCGGCACAATTCATTGCTCGGCACTCAGCGACAAAGGAGAAATGTCAGGCATCACGACCACCAGCGGTCTAGCCTTCAAACTTCCCGGGCGCTGTGGCGATTCCCCTATCATTGGTGCCGGCTGCTACACTGATCAAGATGTGGGTTCGGCAGGCGCGACCGGTGCCGGAGAAGAGAACATCAAAGTTGCCGGCGCGCACACCATCGTCGAGAACATGCGCCGCGGTATGTCTCCGCGGGAAGCGGGCCTGGACGCGTTGAAACGCATCGTGCGCAACTACAACGGCGACATGAACCGGCTGCGCTTTCTCGACATGACGTATTACGTTCTCCGCAAAGACGGCGCCTACGCCGGCGTCTCGCTGTGGGAAGGTTACGACCAAGGTACCCCGCACCGGATCGCCGTCCACGACGGTACCAAGCGCGCGGAAAACACGGAAAGCCTGCTAAAGGGATACTCGCAGGCGTTCCCGCCCCCTCCGAAAATTCCAGACGCGCTGAAGAAAGATCCGGCGTATGTGAATTAGGAAATCGACCGATACACCGCCCCAAGCGAAACATCAGAAGTGTGGTTTTAAACGGCTCGGTTTTGGCCAACGACCAACGTCCAACGACTGATCTAAGCGAACCGCACCTTCACGTCCGCACCCTTCTCCAGGTGGATGCTCTCGATGAAGCGCACCCGGCCGGTTTTAAGGGTCATGATCACGGACGACGTGCGGACGCCTTCCCCAAAGAAGCGAACTCCCTTCATCAGCGAGCCGTCGGTGACGCCAGTGGCGGCGAAGATCATCTGGTTGCCGGGGGCGAGGTCTTGGGCTTCGTAGATCTTGTCCTTGTCCTTGATCCCCATGCGCGCGATGCGCTCTTCCAGTTCCGGCTTGTCGACGACGAGCCTGCCGAGCATGTAGCCGTTCAGGCAGCGGATGGCGGCAGCAGTGATTACGCCTTCGGGCGCTCCGCCGGAACCCATGACCACTTGCACGCCCGTGCCGATGACCGCCGCCGCGATTCCGGCGGAGAGGTCACCATCGCCAATCAACTTGATCCGGGCGCCCGCCTTGCGAATGTCGGCGATCAGTTTCTCGTGACGCGACCGGTCCAGCACGATCACCACCAGGTCATCGACGCCGCGCTGCAGGCGCCGGGCAATGTTTTTCAGGTTGTCGGCGACGGGGGCATCGAGATCGATGGCGTGCTTGCAGGATGGGCCGACGACAATCTTCTCCATGTAGCAATCGGGAGCGTGGAGCAGGCCGCCCTTCTCCGAGGCCGCGAGCACGGTGATAGCGCCCGGAGCGCCGGTCGCGCAGAGGTTGGTACCTTCGAGTGGATCGACCGCGATATCGATCTCGGGAACCTGGCGGCCGTCGGGAAACTCCGCGCCCACCTTTTCGCCGATATACAACATGGGCGCCTCGTCGCGCTCGCCCTCGCCAATGACGATGTTGCCGCGCATGGGCACGGTGTCCATCGTCTGGCGCATGGCTTCGGTCGCCACCTGATCCGCCAGAGGCCGGTCGCCCTGGCCCATGGTGCGAGCTGATGCGATGGCCGCTTTTTCCACCACGCGCAGAAATTCAAGCGCGAGGTCGCTCTCCATGTTGACGCCGAAAGTTTTGACTTTCGCTTCCGGCCGTGTATCGGTCGTCATAAAAGTGCCTCCGGATGAAACCGGGTTGAGACTATACCGCTAACCGGGCGACAAGGGGAAGGAGAGCCATCACACCCGGAATACGCTGAAATGCAGATCGAAGAAACAAGCCTGCAAGATCGTTTCGGCAATATGGACGCATCCCGTGTTTTGCGTTTACGACTACACCCTCAATTCCGGAGCGGGCACGATCGGCATCTTCGCCATCCAAGGGGACGGAAGCCCTCACAAGTCTCGGCGAGGCCGGCAGCTTCCCGAAGACAGCCGGATTCAACGGAATCGCCGCGAACTAGCCGCACGGCGAGGCCATTTTCCCCGCTCGTGGCTCCGCCGCCAGAGGTCCACGTTCTGCTAACCTCTCTGCCATGAGCAGCGAACGCAAAGAACCCACCTATCTTTTCACCGACAAGCAAGTTGCCGACAAAAGCGAAATCGCGCGCCGATTTCTCGAAACCCGTGCGCGCCTGAATGTGAACGTCGAGAAGGCCGACAACTTTCTCGTCAAGCGCTTCTACAACATCGACCACAACACGTACCTGGAAGGCTCGATTCCCGCGAAGTACAAGGAACTGATGGGCCTGGTGATCTCAGCGGGCTTGCGCTGCGATGACTGCATCAATTACCACATCATCCAGGCGTTCCGTCTGGGCGCCACGCGGGAAGAGCAGGAGGAGTCGCTGAATGTGGCCTTGGTGGCCGGCGGCAGCATCGTGATCCCTCACCTGCGGCGGGCCTACGAGCTGCTCACCGAACTGTACGGTTAGGGTGCGCCCGCGGTTGAAACGACGACTCTACCATCGGGCCGCCCATATCTCGGCACCCGGGCTTGTCGCAATATACATCTGGCGCTAGCCGTGGTGGTTTTCAGCGTATTGATGGGAATCACTTATAGTTGACCATATGTCAGGTACAAAAGATAGGTGCAAATCATAAGTTAGTTATACGCTGTGCTACTAAGTACCCTGTTACTTGCTTAAGTCTGTAGCTTGTGTCCGAGACCACTTTCCTGCCGAAACGGTCCTGCCAAGATGAGCTCAGCGTTAGCCGACGTTCACTGCTACGGCTTCACGATAAAGCTGTGCGGTGGGTCCATCATGTGGGTCAAACTCCAACAAAATACCTACCGTTAGGCAGTGTGCCCTTTCGGCCTGCCTTTGATTCTGGCTGTGATCGTCATGACAGGCTGTGCCAGGAAAAGGCTCAAATGCAGCGCTGGCGGTTTGGCGAGCGGGGGCGTGAAAGCAGGCAGTGCGGCCGCCCGCATCACGCTGAACAACTGATCCCCGCGCGCAGCAAATCCCTCCTGGTCCCTGCATTTGGGCTGGGAGGGACCCGCTGCCGGTTCAGGTTGGGCCGGAGGGAAGGTCCGACTTCAAGAGCCCGTAGACCTCGAGATCGTGAAACTGATCCCACTTGCAAATGTGATTTCGTAGGCAGCCTTCGTATCGCATTCCGATCTTCTTGAGAACGCGGCCCGAGGCAGGATTTTCACGCACATGCTGGGCGTAAATGCGGTGCAGGCCCAGGGTATCGAACCCGTACCGCAGTACGGCTTGTGCTGCTTCGGTGGCATACCCGCGGCCCCAATACGGAACGCCCAGCCAGTAGCCAAGTTCGGCACGGTGGTGGTCAAGTTCAAGGCGCAGGCCCACGCCGCCGCAGAACTCGGCACTGTCGCGCAGCGTGATGGCGAAGCGCACGCTCAGGCCCGCATCACCATCGGGCTGGCAGGCCGCGACGAACTCGACGGCATCCTGCTCGCGGTAAGGATGTGGAATCCGCAGCGTGGTAGCCGCAACCTCGCGCGCGCCCGCCAGGCGGACCAACTCAGGCACATCTGTCTGCGAATAAGGTCGTAACACGAGATGGGCCGTGGGAAGGGTAGGCAGAAGCATAAAGTCCGACAACTCGATGGTAACGCATGCTAACCAGGCGGTTTAGTGCAACCACCCCGCTTTCGGCGCCTGTCGCGTTTGCTTCCAGCGGCGAAGTTCACCGAATCCCCGCTCGGTTTCCTCTGCGGTGATGGCGCAGTGCCCGTCGTGCTTCACGTATTGCTGCACAAACAGGTCGTCGGCGCCGGCCTCGCGGGCAAGGAGCGAGTAAGCGTTGGGAATGGAAGGCGGCACCAGGGGATCGTAGATCGTGTGGATGGCCAGCACCGGCCGGGTCAGATGGCCGGTCAGAGCTTGGTAGCGCTGCAGATAGGCCAGCGCGCCCCGATCGGCAGCGTAGCGTTTGACGCCGTCGTTCAAAGCGTTGTCGTCAGCGGTGCCGGTGTAGATCGTGTTGCGATTGTCAAAGGGATTGCCGCCCGCGCGTTGTTCGATGTCCCTGAGGACGTAGGTTCCGAACATGATGACGCTGGCGAGATCCTTGTTGCTATGAATTCCGACCAGCCTGCGCACCGTGGCGGCGGCTTGCGGCTTGGCCAGCAACCGGTCGTACACCTTCTTCGTCAAATCCTCGGTCAGCTGAAAGTCTTCCGGGATTTTGACCGGGAACGGAAGCGCTCCCGGAAAGTAGTAGTCAAAGATCACGTGCCCGTCGAAGGCGCGCGATAACACTTCGGTCGCGTTCCCGACCACGCCGCAGAGATCGAGGCCGGCATCATACGGCTCGGGAGACTTCTCCAGGATCGCCACGGTGAGCAAACCGCCCAGCGAGTGACCGGTGAGGTAGGTTTCCTTAGGCTGCCCGTATTTCTCGACAAAAAACTTGCGCAGCGCTTCGATGTCGGGAATCGCCTGTTCGAGCGCCCACCCACCCGCCGAGTACCCCGACTGAATCAACGCGTAGCCGGCCTTGGTAAAGACCGCCAGTTCCGGCGGAAGAGGCTTGGTGGGGTCGTAGCCCACGCCGCCCACATGCGGATCGTAGCCGTGACAGTAAACCACCAGCCCGTGGTTCCAGTTCTCCGGGACATCTATGCGGTACTCGGCGCCTTGCAGTTTGCCGAATTCTGTCTTGGCGTGGGCGGGCAGGCAGACGAATACGATCGCGAGGGCAAGAGTCAGTCGTCGAATCATGGAGTCGGACTTTCGAGATGAGGACAGAGAATACCATCCGCGCCGGCGGCGTCCGTTCAGAATTTTGGCGTATCTCCAGCGCATAAGTCAGCCTAGAATGTCCTAGCCAACGGCGGGTAAGCCAACCGGGATGCAACGCGCTCAGAGGATTGCGCATCGTTCTGAGCACAGCCATCTTTTGCGCGCCGCCGTGGACCTGTTCCTATAACGGTCGCCCGCTTCGCCGAGAGCGGCGTGGCGGCCGTGATTTGCCCATCCTCGGAGAGAGACCGAATGCTGATCCGATCGAACCTTTTCGCGCTCCTATGCGGGACCCTTCTGCTTTCCGCGCTCCTCACTTCGGCGAGGGCGCAAGACGCTCCAGTGCCGCAGCTGTCTCCGGGTTCGGCGCGCAAAGCGCCCGCGGTTACACCCAACACGCCGCCCGCTCCGCAGACCGTCGCATTGACGGTGCCCAAAGGCACGCCGCTGCAGGTGGCCCTCGACCAGGAAATTCGCGTGAAGAATGTTGGCCAGCCCATCCGTGCCCGCATCGTGGAGCCTGTTTTTGCGTTCGACCACGTCGTGATCCCCGTCGGGTCTGAGGTGACGGGGCAGATTACAAGGATCGGCGCGATTTCAGGGGGCAAGCGCACTATGGCCGCGCTCGATGCCGACTTCACTCCGGAGCGCAAGGTGGAAGTGCGTTTCGACCAACTGCTCCTGTCCGACGGCAGGCACTTTCCGCTGCAGACGACCGTGACGGCCGGTTCGGGCCAGGTTATCAAATTCGTGGCGGCCGCCGAGTCGAGGAAGAAGAACACCGTAAAAGACACCGCCTCTGAGAAGACCCGCCAGGCTAAGGAACAGGCGAAGCAGGAGTGGGACAACGCGATGAAACAGCTGAAAACCCCAGGCCGCATGCATCGCGCCGCGCGCTACGCCGAAGCGCAGTTGCCTGTACACGGGCAGTACATCTCCGCTGGCACGATGTATTTCGCTGAACTCGATGAGCCGCTCGATTTCGGTACGGAAGTCATGACGACGCAGATGGCGGCGACCATGGGCGGCGCTCTTCCGCCGGGCAGCGTGGTAAGCGCGCGGTTGATGACGCCGTTGACCTCAGCCACCGCACGCAAGGGCGACGGCGTAGAAGCCGTTCTATCGCAGCCGCTGCTCGACGCCGACAAACACATGATCCTCCCGCAAGGCAGCCTCCTGAAAGGCACGGTGCGCCAGGTTCAGCCCGCGCGCCGCATGAAAAAGAACGGCCAGCTGCGCATTGAGTTTCGCGAACTGGTGCCGCCCGACGGCGTGCAGCAAAAAGTGGAAGCGACCCTTGAAAGCGTGCAGGCAGGCAAAGATGCCAACGTGAAGCTCGACTCCGAAGGTGGCGCCGAGGCCACCACGCCCAAGACGCGCTATCTCGCAACCGGGTTGTCACTGGCTCTCGCCGTTGCCTCGACCCGAACCGACAACGACGTAGACCACGGCATCGCCGATCACGGCGGCGGCACCGGAGCCCGCGTCGCCGGCGGGGCTAATGGCTTCAAGTTGGTCGGCATGGCCCTGGGCCTCGCCGTGCACTCGCGCGCTTTGGGATACACCATGGGTGCTTATGGCGCGGGGATGTCGGTGTACTCGCACTTCCTCGCCCGGGGCAGGGAAGTGGTCTTCCCGAAGAACACCGCGATGGAGATCGGGGTAGGAACGAGGGAGGGAGGGGACCAACCGCAGGCATCGCGCGATTCCGTGCCGGTCGATACCGCAGTCAACCACCTTGCTCCACCGACGATCCCGTAGCTGTGGTAAAAAGTCTTTCTCAGGACTTACTCTGGAGCCCGTAATTCAGCCACACCTGCGAGGATCGATGAGCATCCCTTCGTGTCGTCTGGGATTCCTTGCGCTCCTGCTGACCGGGATCACTCTGGTCAACACGCGAGCGCAAACCTCAACGCCTGCCACGTGGCCTGCTCCGGAAGAAGGCGACTACACCGTCCACAATTTCCACTTTCAATCCGGCGAAACCCTTCCGGACGTACGCATGCACTACCGCACGCTGGGCAAGCTCGTAAAAGACGCGAACGGCCGGGCGACAAATGCGGTTCTGATTCTGCACGGCACGAGCGGCACCGGGGAGACATTCTTGCGTTCGATCTTTGCGGGAGTGCTGTTCGGGCCCGGCCAACTGCTCGACACCAACAAGTCCTACATCATCATTCCCGACAACGTTGGCCACGGAAAATCCAGCAAGCCCAGTGACGGCCTGCACGCGCGCTTTCCTCAATACGACTACACCGACATGATCGCCCTGCAGCACGAACTGGTCGAGAAGGGCCTCGGCGTGAACCACGTGCGCCTGATCCTCGGCACCTCGATGGGCTGCATGCACTCCTGGATGTGGGGGGAAACTTATCCGGAAATGATGGACGCGCTCATGCCACTCGCGTGCCTCCCGGTCGAGATCGCCGGCCGGAATCGCCTGTGGCGCAAGATGGTGATTGACGGAATTCGCCAAGACCCGGACTGGAAAAACGGCGAGTACACAAGCCAGCCTCGCGCTGCGCTGCAAATTTCTGCGGACTTCCTGTTGCTTGCCGGCGGCGCGCCGCTCCACCTGCAGGAGGACCTGCCGACGCGCGATGCCGCCGACAGGTTCCTGGACGAATCTATCAGGCGGACGGCCACGAACATCGATGCCAATGACTTCCTGTATGCGGTCAGCGCCTCGCGAGACTACGAGCCGTCCGCGAAGCTGGATACGATTCAGGCGCATGTCATGTACATCAACTCCGCCGACGACTTCATCAATCCGCCGGAACTGGGCATCGCCGAGCGCGAAATCAAAAAGGTCAAGAACGGCAAGTTCGTCCTGCTGCCCGCGTCGCTGGGGACGTTCGGCCATGGCACGCACACCCATGCGGCCGTGTGGCAGAACTACTTAAAAGAACTGCTGGAGGAGTCGGCGCGGTAACTTCCAGGGACTTCTAGAAAAACACTTCCGGCGACACATGAAAGCGCCAGCTAAGGCTGCGGATGTGCTCCGTGGACAGCTTGCGCTTTCCACTCAGTACCTCCGAGACGATGCTGGGTGTTCCGAAAACATCCGTGAGATCTTTCTGCTTGAGGCCATTTGCCTCGATCAATTCGTTGAGCACCGTGACCGGGTCGGCGGGCTTAAGGGCGTAGTGCTTCTCCTCAAAATCCTCGATCAAAAGAGTCAACAAATCAGCCAGTCGCCGTTCGGCGGAGCTCATGCGGTTGCCCTTGCGATCCAGTTCCTCGAGCGCGCGGATGAGGCGCTCGTTCTCAGCTTCGCTCCGAATCACCGCGGGCAAGGTGCCCGAGAGCAAGGCCGCATATTCGCTTCGAACTGCAGTGGCGCTCATTGGTTCCACCCTCTCTGCTGAATCAGTGACTCCCTTTCTCCCGAGTGCCGCCAAACGCCTTTTCGATAAAGCTGACAACATCCGGCCCCCACGCCTCCACACCGCGCACGCAAAACTCGTGATTCTCCTGCTGGGTACGGCCGACCGCAGGATAGATGTGGATCGTCGCTGCCTTGCCGGCCTTCTCCATTTCCTTGGCCAGCGAGCGGCTGGGCGCGAGATCGTAATCGCCTTCGGCCTGGACAAAGAAGACGGGCACCTTGGCGTTGCGCGCCGCGCTCGTCATGCGCGCCCGCAGATCCGGCGAGCCTTGCCAGCTTTCCGCGCCCCCGGCGAAGTCAACCGCCGCTCGAATGTCCGGTGCGCTCTCCGCGGCGAGGAGCGTCTGAATGCCGCCAAACGAACAGCCCATCACGGCAATTCGCTTCGGGTCCACGAAGGGCAGCGAGCGCAGATAGGCCAGTGCGGCCAACTGATCTTGCAGGTGGACCTTCATCATCTCGACCAGCATTGCACTGCGCGCAGCCGGTCCGCGCTGCTCGCCCTCTTGCCTCAGAACATCCATGACGTAGGGTGCGGTATTGGCCGAGCGGCCCTGCCCCCGGCGATGCGGGACGAAGAACACAAAGCCTTTGCTGCTGAAGAACGGTCCGAGTTCTGGCAGTCGACCCGGCAGTCGCTCGCTTCCGTGGTTCCAAAGAATCGCGGGCAGAGGCCCATCGCCTGCACCCCTGTACAGGAATCCGTGAAGCGTCAACTTGCCGCTGGGGAACGTGACTTCCTGTGCGCCCGCCTCAGCAGGTGGGCCCTGTGCTTTGGCGTTTGGTGCAGAGACGATCGCAAGAACGAAGAGCGATAGCAACGCCCTGCTCATTTGGTTGTCCAGCGAGATTTCGTTTCTGAGTCCAAAGATGGCGAGCCATTCTATACGAGCCTCGTAATACCCCGCCTCTTAGAACGCGTCAATCCCCGTCACGCTCTGCCCAATAATCAAGGTGTGGATGTCGTGCGTACCCTCGTATGTCTTCACCGACTCCAGGTTCATCAAGTGGCGCATGATCGGGTAATCGTCGGCGACTCCGTTCGCGCCCAGGATGTCGCGCGACAGCCGCGCGCACTCCAGCGCCATCCAGACGTTGTTCCGCTTCGCCATCGAGATGTGCTGGTGCTCGACCTTGCCCGCGTCTTTGAGGCGGCCGACTTGCAGGATGAGCAACTGCGCTTTGGTGATCTCGTTGATCATCCAGGTAAGCTTTTCCTGTACCAGCTGGTGGGAAGCAATCGGCTGGTCGCGGAATTGTTTGCGGAGCAGGGAATACTGCAACGCGCAGTCGTAGCACGACATCGCCGCGCCCACCGCGCCCCACGCGATGCCGTAGCGAGCTTGGTTCAGGCACATCAGCGGAGACTTCAGGCCGCCGGAGCCGGGCAGCAGGTTCGACTCGGGCACGCGCACGTCCTGCAGCGACAGGCCCGACGTGACCGAGGCGCGCAGCGACCACTTGCCGTGAATGTCGTCGGCCTTGAAGCCGGGGCGGTCGGTTTCTACGAGAAAGCCGCGGACCCGGTCGCCCTCATCTTCCACCTTGGCCCAGATCACGGCCACGTCGGCGATTGTGCCCGACGTAATCCACATCTTCTCGCCGTTGAGTACGTATTCCTTGCCGGATTTCTTCGCGCGCGTCCGCATGCCGCCCGGGTTCGAGCCGAAGTCGGGCTCGGTCAGCCCGAAACAGCCCAGCTTCTCGCCGCTCTGTAGCGCAGGCAACCAGGCGTTTTTCTGCTCGTCGGAGCCGAAGGTGTAAATGGGATACATCACCAGCGCCGACTGCACGCTGACGAAACTGCGCACGCCCGAGTCGCCGCGCTCCAGTTCTTGCGTGACCAGTCCGTATTCCACGTTCGACATGCCGGCGCAGCCGTAGCCCTTCAGGTTCGCGCCGAAAAATCCCAACTCGGCCATGGGCTTCACCAGTTCGCGCGGAAAACGTCCGGCGCGGTTGCACTCTTCGATGATCGGGATGAGATTGTCTTCAATGAACTTACGCGCCGTATCGCGCACCAGGCGCTCGTCGTCGGATAGAAGATTGTCGAAGCCGATGAAGTCGACTCCACGGAATTTGATGGCTGGCATGACAGTTGACCTCTAGGCAGACCCGGAGTCTGCGCGAAAACTTCTTAGAGTAGCAGAGGGGTGAAGGCGGGGCAACGCGGGTACACACGCCGGACAGCGTCTGAAGTGCGCCGTAGCAACATCGGAGAGAGACTCTTGACATCTAACTCGGAATGCGATATAACGATATCCGAGCCATGAAAGAAGATCACAGTTCGTTCCTCCCCTTATCTCCCGCCACCCTGCACATCCTCCTGTCCCTTGCTGGTGAGGAACTGCACGGATACGGCATCATGCAGGAAGTCCAGCGCCAGTCGGAAGGGAAGTACAAGCTGGGACCGGGGACGCTCTACGACAATCTGCAGAAGCTGATCGAGCGGCGGTTGGTTGAAGAGCTGGGCCAGCGCCCCGGGGACGACGATCCGCGGCGCCGTTATTACCGGCTGAGTTCGTTAGGGCGCGGCGTGCTGACCACGGAAATTGCGCGGCTCGACGGCGTGGTGCGCGAGGGCAAACTGCGCCTGCAAACGCGACCAAGGAGGGCCTGATGCTCCGCTTCCTGTATCGCTGTGTATTGAGCGCTCACCCCGCGTCCTTCCGCCGACGCTTCGCGGACGAGATGCTGTCGATCTTCGATCAGGCGGAAGGGAAGCTATCGGCGGCGAAGTTGCTTGTGGATGCAGTGACGTCGCTATTCCGTCAATGGGCACTGCGTCCGGAATTCTGGGAGGCGCCTCCGGTTCGTGCCGCCGCGGGCGGCGCTCCGCTTTTTTATTCGCTTGAAAATCCCAAACCGCGCACGGCCGCCCTTCTCTATGGCGTGCTCCTGTCAGCCCTGGTGCTGAACGGGGTGTGCTGGACCATGGGCTACGCGTGGAACCATCCCACGTTTATGGATATCCGCCCTGGCTACGGCCCGGCCGGACGGGTGCCCGAGAGCAAGCTTATCTCGAGGCCCTTGCACCGGTCGCCTGCGGCGCCCGAACCGCCGCTGTCCACCGATGCCGGGCGGGTATTACTCGTCTTCAAATCGTCGGCGCGTGTGCGCTCGGCCGCCCAGTCTGAGAGTGCAGCGGGTGGCCCCGCGCTCTCCAAGCCACGCATGGTTAGCATCGACCTAGAAGCCTACGCCGGAACCTATGTCAGCGCGTCTGCCAAACCAGTAGAGATTCTGATCTCGGTCGAAGCAGGAAGGCTCTACGTTGAGTTTCCGGGAGAGGTCAGGGGCTTCTTCGGACCTACATCGTTGGCACGTTTTGTGGCTGCCGATGTGCCGGAGTGCTGGATCGAGTTTGCGGCCAACAGCGATGGGATCATCGACCGGGCTGAGGTTTATTGCCGCGGAAAACACGTCACCGCGCTCCGCCACTGAATCCGAGGCCCGATCGAGTTCACGCAGATCCGGGGCCCGTCTCTTCCTCATGTACAATACTTTTGGCGAGTACAGAAGCACGCTCCTCCGAGTGTGCGCATCCTGCCGGGAACGTCCGGCTTCCGAGTTACTCCCCAAAAACCAGGTAGAACCCCGGCCACGCGCTGGCGGCACATTCCTGTCAGGAGAAGAAGATGGCGAAGATCGCAAAAACAGCTGACCGCAAGAAGGTCATGGACACCAGCAAATCCACTGCCTGCCCGAAATGCGGCAAGGAGACGCGCATCGTGAAGCGGACCAAGGATCGCGAACGGGGTGTCCCAGGCGGAGTCTACATTTCCTGCTCGGCCTGTGAATTCTACGAGAAACTCTGAACGGCACCTGTTAGCTCTTAGCTGTTAGCGGGAAGGCGCGACTTGGTCGCGCCTTTTCAATTGCAGGCATAGATTGCCGACAAGGGACCACAAGGTCCAACTGAACCTGACACGCAAGACCCAAGGCCCAAAACCCAAGGCCCAAAACCTAAGCCCCAAAACCTAAGCCCCAAAACCTAAGCCCCAAAACCTAAGCCCCAAAACCTAAGACCCAAAACCTAAGACCCAAAACCTAAGACCCAAAACCTAAGACCCAAAACCTAAGACCCAAAACCTAAGACCTAAGACCTAAGACCTAAGACCTAACACCTGACACCCAAGACCTGACAACTGACACCTGCCCTCAAGCTATTTGCGCCAAAATCTCTCTGGTTTCCGCTGCCGGGTCTTCCGCTTCCGTAATCGGCCGCCCGACCACGATGTAGCTCGCACCCGACGCGATCGCCTCCGCCGGGGTTACCACGCGCGCCTGATCGTGGTGCTCGAAGCCCGCGGGCCGCACGCCTGGAGTCACAATCACGAAATCGTCTCCCAGTTCCGCCCGCAGGGTTGCAGCTTCCTGCGCGGACGCGACCACTCCGTGGCATCCATTTGCGATTGCAAGCGCGGCCATGCGGGACACCTGATCGACCACACTGCCCCGAACGCCAGCATGTTCCAGGTCCCGCTGATCCAGGCTCGTCAGCACCGTCACCGCAAGCACCATCGTCGAAGCGTTCGTGCTCCGAGCCGCATCCACCGCGGCCCGCAGCATCCTTCCGCCACCTGCTCCGTGTACGGTCAGCATATTTACCCGCAGCCTCGCGGCTTCCTTCACCGCAGCTGCGACGGTATTGGGAATGTCGTGATACTTCAGATCTAGGAAAACTTGCCGCCCCGAGGCGATGAGGTCGCGCACGATCTGCGGTCCCTCGGCGGTGTAGAGCAGCATGCCGACTTTATAAATTCGGGCAGAGTCGCCCACGGCCGCCACGATCTTCTGTGCTTCGGCCGCGGACGAAACATCCAGGGCGACAATGAGCCGCTCGCGTGAATCTGGCATCTAGGGGAGTCTAAGCGAGATTAGTTCAGATGCGCTACTGGTCGTAGCTCAGCCACGGTCGGAGGAGCCTCCACCAGGTCCAGGCGGACCTGCTGCAGCCCGCGGCTCTTCATGCCTAACGCTTGGGCAGCGCCATAAGACATGTCGATGATCCGCCCGTCTACTACCGGACCACGGTCATTGATGCGTACCACAACCGCCCGGCCGTTGCGCAGGTTTGTGACCCGCACATAGGTTCCTAGCGGCAGGCTGGGGTGCGCCGCCGTAAAATCGTACATGTTGTAGGCCTCGCCGCTGGCCGTGTCCTTGCCCTGGAAATAGCTGCCATACCAGGACGCCGTCCCAACTTGATACGGCTTGGATTTCTTCGATGACCTAGTGGCGGCCTTCGGCTGTGGCGGTACTGGGCCACTTCGATTGTGGGCCGAGCCTGAGTTTCGCTGAGTCGCTCCTAGGCTGGCTACGCAAAAAAACACCGCCAGTCCATGAGCCATACGTCTTCGCATTCAGTTCACCTCGCATAAAGGTTCGGACCTAGGTAGTTGTCTCCCGTCGAGCTATTTGGCCAAAGATTTAGGTGATGCTACCGGGCTGATCAGAGCGTGTCAATCGTGAAGTGAGTGTTACAATGTTACCAGCTAGTTATTCATATCTTACGTAACCTATTGTAATAATTGAGTAACATGTGACATAGAGATGTAAACAAACGACTTATGTATTTACTAAATAGTAACTTACACTCTAGCCACAGTACTGGAAAATCTTACAAGCTCCATGGAATCAATCAATTAGCCCGCTTCTGAGGGTTAATGCCCTGCTGAATCAGTGGCTTGCGGGCATTCCCAAAAGTGGTTCCGCAGAAAAAATCCTCTCCTTCCTCAGTTCACAGGACTGCGAAAACACAGTTTGGGGTAGATTGCGAGTATGCCGGAGACCCCAAGCGTCGTCTTGACCATCGCCGGATTTGACCCCTCCTCGGGCGCGGGCGTCACCGCCGACATCAAAACAATCGCCGCTCATGGCTGCTACGGAGTGGCTTGCATTACGGCATTGACCGTCCAATCGACCGCCGGGGTGAAACACGTTGAGCCTTGCGACCCAAACCTGGTCGCCGACACCCTGCGTGAACTGGCCTCCGACGTGAAGATCGGCGCGGTCCATGTCGGAATGCTGGGCACGGGGAAGGTGGCTGCGGCCGTGGTCGAGTTCCTGCGCCAGGCGAAGCCCCCAAACGTGGTGCTCGACCCTATTCTTCGCTCCACATCGGGCGCGGACCTGGTGGACGCCGAAGGCCGCAAAGTCATCACCGAGCATTTGCTCCCCCTGGCGAACGTAGCGACCCCAAACGTCGACGAAGCGGCTGCCCTTGCCGGATTCCCAGTTTCGAATCTTGACCAGATGCGTGCGGCTGCGATTAAGCTCCACGAGATGGGCGCCGAATCCGTCGTTGTCACCGGCGGGAATCTCGAGAAGGCCATCGATCTCCTCAGCTTCCAGACCAAACGTGGAGTGGAACAGGAAGTCTTTAAGTCCGAACGCCAGCGCTCCAACTCCACCCACGGCACCGGGTGCGCCTTCGCGACCGCGATGGCCTGCAACCTCGCCCTCGATCGCGGCCTTCCCGAGGCTGTGTTGCTGGCCAAGGCCTACGTGTCGGCCGCCATTTCCAAAGGGCATCCCCTTGGACGAGGCATCGGCCCCGTTCACCACCTCTACCGCATGCAACAGCAGAGACGAGCCGGCGCTGTCACCGAGCCTGAGCCCGTTCACTAGGGGGTGATGGAATATCCGGGGAGGGGCGGTATGCCAGGCTTGAGCGCTGACTGCGACGCTCTTGGTTTTCTCAGCGTCCTTCGTGGATTTCCTCTGCGATCTCTGCGGTGAAGAGCTTTTCTGTCGATCGGGACGAGAGACGAAAATCCCAGGAAGACACTCGAAGCTTAAAGGGGGGAGGGCGGAGAGAAAATCGGGGGGAGGATCTTCAGCTCAGCATAGGCCCAAGGCGAGTCTAGTTCGCCGACTTCTTTAGAAGAATGCCTGCCAGAAACGCCGCGCTGGCGCCCAGCAACCACTCGATCCGCCAAACCTGCACTGCCTGCCAATCCAGGGTGGTTTGGACCGTAAACACCACTCCTACCCCGATGGCCCCGACAACGCATACCAAGCCGAGCAGGAACGCGACCAGCGGTGCGGTGGGCAGTCCCATTCGCTGCCGTGTGCCCACGATCCATCGCTCGATGTTGTGGAACTCCAGATGCCGGACCCAGTTCAGGCCCTGCCGCATCCAGTTCTTCAGCACGTGAGACGCGCCTTGTTCGGATCGCGTCGCACCGCACACGTGACAGAAGCGTGACCCGGCGATGAACTCCGTCTCGCAGCGGTCACAGACCTCAACCAACTCGGACTTGGTGCTTGACTCCAACGCGACCGGCGGCGCCACCACTGGGGGCCGCCAGAAGTCCCGTTCGGCGTTATGTGCAACTTCCGACATAAGGAGCAAACCTCCCTGTTGTGATAACGACGCAAGCCAGAGACCAAATGCCGGCCGTCGTTAAACTTATGGAAAAAAGACAGTTAGCTTTGGTCCACAATCGCCGCAAGTTATTTGTGGCGAGCAAGATTTACCGCTATCTGGGGGAAAGATGCACAGCTTGCCGAAGATTATAGGGGGAATTCCGGGAATTGCATCGAAAGGGCAAGGTGACCGACTTGGTTCGCCCAGATTCGGTTAAACTGACGGAGCGGGTGGCCTTTCCGGTGAAACGAACGTTGTTGCGACACGGCCCCAGGCTGTTGCTGAGGTGCGCCTCGGGAGGCTTGGCGGCAGTTGCGTTGACCTGCGGCCTGGTTCTCGGCCAACAGCCAGCGGCTGCGGGAGATCCAGCCAAGGCGATTTCCCACCGTCCGGCTGACCCACTGAACGCTACCGCCTTCGACCGCTTCTACAACCTCGACTACGACCGCGCCGTCACCGACTTTCAGCGCGTGCTTGATCGCCACCCCGACGACCCATTCGCCGTCAACCACCTGCTGACCGCCCTGCTGTACCGCGAACTCTACCGTATGGGCGCCATGAACACCGCCGAGTACTCCAACGACAGCTTTATTGGCACCGCGCATCGCCCCGCGGATCCCAAAGTAAAGGCGCAGATCAAGAGCCTCGTTGAGCGCGCGGAAAAGCTGGAAGAAGAAAAGCTCAAAGCCAATCCCAACGACGTCGACGCGCTTTACGCCCGCGGAATCACTCGCGCGCAGTTTTCAATTTACACCGCGCTGATCGAGCGCGCCTGGTTCTCGGCCCTGCGCAACGCCGTCGGGGCCCGCCACGATCATGAACGTGTGCTGGAACTCTCGCCCCAGTACATCGACGCGAAACTCGTAGTCGGTGCGCACAACTACGTGATGGGCAGCCTCCCCTGGGGAGCGAAGGCTGCCGTGGCCCTCGTCGGCTTAGGCGGGAGCAAAGACAAGGGCATCGAATACCTCTACGAGGTCGGCCGCAGCAACGGCGAAAACAGCATCGACGCGAGAATCGCGCTCCTCGTCTTTCTGCGCCGCGAGCATCGCTACAACGACGCCCTCACCCTTCTCCGGGGCCTGATTCCGCTGTTCCCCCAAAACGTCCTCTTCGCGCTCGAGGAAGGCAGCCTCCTCCGCTCGCTGAACCAGAACCAGGAGGCTGCCGCCGTCTACCGCAAGGTCTGGCAGGCCGGACGCGATGGCAAGTTTCCCGGCCTCCACTATGAACTTGCCGCAAACGCGCTCGGGGACTTGCTGCGCTCCCAGAAAGACTACGCGGGCGCAGCCTCAGCATACGAATTAGTCGCACAGGCTTCCCAGCCCGATCCCGAAACCCTGCAGAAAGCCAGCCTCGCCGCCGGCGAGATGTACGACCTGCAGCAGAAGCGCGACCTCGCCACAAAGAAATACGAAGCCGTCATCGCCATGAACGCAACCACGCCTCCTGCCGAAGCCGCCCGCCGCCACCTGAAGGAACCCTACCGCGCCGACTAGAAGACGTCGGTTCGCGCTGTCGCCTCTTCGCGCCACCGCCTCTTAAAGACCGGTCATCGGAGCGGAGTGAGGCGTCAGCCGAACGGAGTCGAAAGACCCCGCGTTGGCTTGCGATACGACTGGCCTGCATGATTTTTTCTACCACTGGTCTTGCGATTTGCCGACACCAGCACGATAGGCCTGCGTCATAGTTCCTTGAGAATGCTCCGCATTCAGGCCCTGAGAAAAACGCCCCCCCTGCGCCCCCTGGAACTTTCCACCCCCATCCGGCGTATCCTACTGTGGGTGGAGGCTGATATGTACTGCAATTACTGTGGCAAGGTCATCCAAGACGACGCCAACCTCTGTGCCTACTGCGGGAAACGCGTCGGTGCCGTGACGGCTCGCAAACGCCTGGTGCGGCCCAGAGCCAACCGGAAGATCGCCGGGGTCTGCTCCGGCATGGCGGAATATTTTGACCTCGACGTTACGCTCGTACGGGTCTTGTGGATCATCATTACCTTCTTCACGGGCATCGTTTTCGGCTTCGTGGGTTACATTGTGGCCTGGATCGTGATGCCGGAGGAACCCCTGACCCTTGCCGTGCCCCAAGGGCAGGAGGTACCGGCCCCCTAGCTCGGCCCGAGAACCTTGCCGCTCTCAACCGGGTTGTAGATGTCGGGTAGAATTCCCGGCATGAACCGCATCCGCAGCGGGGACGCCGAAATCGCCTACGCCGTCGTGGGCGACGGCCCGCCCCTGGTTCTCCTGCATCCCTTCCCGGCGCACCGCGAATTCTGGTTCCCCGCGGCGCAAGCCCTCACCTCCCGCTACCGCGTCATCTTGCCCGACCTGCGCGCCCACGGCGACTCCGACGTCGGCGAGGGCCCGGCCACGATGGAAAAACACGCTCTGGATTTAGCCCGGGTGCTCGACGACGCCGACGTCGGCCGCGCCCTCTTCTGCGGCGCTTCGATCGGCGGCTACATCCTGTTTGAATTCTGGAGAAGCTTTCGCGGACGAGTCGCGGGCCTCGTGCTCTGTGACACCCGTCCTCAACCTGACACTTCCGAGGGCCGTGCGACCCGCCTGAAATCCGCGGAAAACGTGCTCGAGCGCGGCACCGAACCCTTCATCGAAAGCATGATTCCCAAACTGCTCGGCAAGACAACGCTTGCCGCGCGCCCCGACCTGGTAGACCAGGCGCGCTGTATGATGCTGAAAATGTCCCCGTCCGACGTGGCCCAGGTCCAGCGCGGTATGGCCGAGCGCCCCGACTCCGTGCCCACGCTCAAGACCATCGACGTGCCCACCCTGATCCTGATCGGCGAAGAAGACGGCCTATCGACGCCAGCCGACGGCGAACTCATGCGCCAAAACATCTCCGGCAGCAAATTCAACCTCATCCCCAAAGCCGGACACTACGCTCCCTGGGAACAGCCCGAACAGGTTGGCAAGCTGATCCGCCAATTCGCCGATTCCCTGCACTAGAAGCGGTCCCCCATCATCTGTTATCCCGAGCGGAGGAGGCGAAGCCGATAGAGTCCCTGTGATCTGTCATCTCGAGCGGAGTGAGGCGAAGCCGAACGAAGTCGAGCGACCTTGCGTTTCCCTGCGATGCCACCACGCGAAGCATCTCTCATGTAACCGCGCCAACCACTCCACTCGTCTTTGCTACAATTCTCCCGCCATGATTGACACCGTCCTCGTTCCCGAGAAGACCACGGTCTCCGCCAAAGGCGACGGCTCTTCCGTCGACGTGAGCCCCGCCGCGAACCGCGTGTTCCTGCTTACCCTCCACATCACCAACATCATCGAGCAGGAATCGCTGGACGTGAGCATCTTCGGCTCGGCCGACGGAGCCACATGGGAACCGAAGCCAATCGTATCCTTCCCGCAGAAGTTCTACCGCGGCCAGCAACCCCTGCTGCTCGACCTGACCCAGCACGCCACCGTGAAGTTCGTGCGCGCCCATTGGGAAGTCCACCGCTGGGGCCGCGGCACCGAGACCCCAATGTTCGAATTCCACGTCACGCTGAAGGAAGTCCCGCCCGAGGTGCTGCGCGAAGCCAGGGCGGAAGCGAAGACGATGGCGTAGAAGCGATGGTAATTTTTGCAGTGCTCTTAATACTCGCATGTCCCGTAACACTGTGGTCCTTCATTCGGCCTTAGCTCCTGAGGCTGTTGCGGATGCGCTACTTCGGTCGATAGACATCGAAGCTGTGCTGTATACCGCGATGCCATGGTTCATTCGCCTGGTTTGGAGTGGCGGGTCTCATCCGATTTATGGAGTAGTGGAGGGCAACACATTCCGGCTAACAAGAGAGAACGCGAGTCGGTTCGCACCCAAGCTTCTACGGCAAATGGGAGGCGGCTTGCGCTGGAACCCGAATCGAGGGGCATTTCGACTTAGCCCCCTTGGTCAGGCGAGTGACTCGCTATACGCTCGTTCTAATGCTGGGTATGGCTTTCGTCGGAATCGTGCCAAACCTGCTTGACCTTAGTGCTGGAACCCACTTCACCACCGATCCCGCTATCGGTCTGACGCTGAGCGCACTGGCCGGGCCGTACTGTATCGGCCTTTATTTGCTAGCGCGCAGGCTCGGCTCCCGGCGTGATCAGAGCTTGTTGGCGTTTCTCGAGCAGACGCTCGCAGCGAGACCCCTTAGCTGACTGCTGAGGATTCGCAATTTCATCTGCGATGGTTACACCGCTGGTTATGCGGCAATGAGTGAGAAGAGTTCTGGACGCCGGGTCTGAAGGCGGATACCACTAGACCGGAGGAGAGGCAGGCAGCCCAACGTCAGAGAAACGGGCTTTGAATACCACTTCAAGTTCAACGATGCCGACCCAGATCACGCGGTCACCGTCCAAGATGCGGCACTCCACTTGGAAAATGACCCACCCAATGTTGGTAAGCGAACTTACGAGTCCGTTCCAGCGCTTGCTGGTGAGCATTCTCTGTGATTTGCTCCGCTGGCATCGGCTCTTCTAGCTTGGCAAGAAACCTGCTGGCCTCCGCATCACGCTCGGCGGATTCGAGTGGAATGTGAAAGTGGAACAGAACGAATTCTGGTTCCGGGTCAGGCCTGAAGCCGCCACCCCCGCCGCCAGATTGATGCACTTCCGAAGGTACTAATTTCTTACTGCCATCCGGAGAGATCTTGTAAGCAATGGTGGCTGCGGTGAGACCGTTTCGACTCCCGCCCGGCTTGATCGGGAACGGCCGCGCCGGGACACGGCATGTAATCTCAATGTCCCCCAAGTTACTGACCTGGGCGAGCCCGGCGGAAGAATGGCTCACGATACTCTTACTTGCAAGCTCGCATGAAGCAGGCTTGTCGGCGCCTAACGCCACGGACGAGAGAAGCAGTAGTTGAGCCGCCAGCATGGACCTCAATAAACTCTCCTTCACCGCCACGCTGTTATCGAATGGTTGCACCAACAGTGGTAAAGGGCCCTTTGTTTATGAGATGACTTGCTGAGCCCTGACCCATCCCTACGGCTGCAAACTCTCCACCAGCAGCAGCACCGCCGAACACCCCGCCCCATCACACGACACCTTTGCCCGGCGAATGATCTTCACCGACGACGCATCCGGAAATTTCACTGGGAAGCTCTGGCTCCTCAGTTTGTCGCCCACTCCCTGCAGTGCCGCATCGCCGTCGAGATACTCGGCCCGGGTCGGTTGATTCGACTGCTCGAACACCAGCGCAAAGCGCGCCGATCCTTTCACTGTTGGCAGGCCAGAAAGCTTCACCGTGCGTTCCTGCAGCAACTCGGCTGCGGCCCCGGCGATCTCTTTCTGCGCGTCGTCCGGGCTCGCCGCCAGCCGCGTCACCTGATCGCGCGACGCCTGCGCCTCTGGTCCTCCCGCAGCAACGGCCATCGCGAACATGTGCCGCGCCTTCTCGCGCTGATTCTCTTTCTCCAGAACCCGCGCCAGCCGGGTTCCGATCGTGCCCGACTGCGTCAGCATCCACGCCGAATTCATGTACTGCATCGCTTCCAGCAAGTCTCCCTGCAGGAACTTCGCCCAGCCAATGCGCGCCCAGCCCAGCGCCACCAGGTTCATCGCCGAGTACGCCGACGGACCCAGCCGGTCGTACTCCCCCGAATCAAAATGATCCCCAATGTCGTCGAGCGTCTCACGCGCGTCGTGCAGCGCCTCGTTCGGGTCCATGTTGTCTTTCAACGCCGAAGCGAAAATGTCGCTCCCGCTATCCGGCGCCGACGATCCCGTCACCGCCTTCATCAGCGCTTCCGACTTCTCCTTGTTCCCCGACCGTCCATACACCTGGGCCAGCGCAAGCTTGATCTGGGCATCGTCTGGCGGAATCGAAGCCGCCGTTTCCAACTCCGCCCGCGCCTCGTCGTCGCGCTTCATCTGCGCCAGCAGCAATCCCAGGTTCTTGTGTGGAAGCTGGTCCGACGGCGTGATCTCCACCTGTTTACGGTACGCGGCGACAGCGTCCTCCAGCTTGCCTTGCTGTTGCAGCTCCGCCGCCAGATCGCCGTTGGCGTGCGCGTGGTAAGGATCGATCTCGATCTGCTTTCGAAAAGCCGCGATCGCGTCGTCGTGCTGGTTCAGTCCCGCATAAGCCCGCCCCAGGTCATCCCACAGATCCTTTTGCTTGGGATCCTGGTCCGCCGCCCGTTTCAGCAGGTCCACCGCCGCCTTGAAGTCCTGCCGCTGCAGTGCCGCGCCTCCAGCTGTGCGCATCTCGCGCGGCGTGCTTGCCGCCCGCGCCTCTGACGCCACCGCCGACGCCGACGCCGGAGTAATGCTGCACCACAGCCCCTGTTCCGCCGCCGCGCTCGTCACCGTGCGGAACGATTCGAAGTCCGCGCGCCGCGTCGCCGGCAGTTCGTTCACCTTCACCAGCATGCGCCGCTCGGCGGTGAGCGTGCCCTTGCCCAGAACGTACGATGAGGAATACTCCCCGAAGTCCCGCGTCATGCGCACGTCAGTTGGAACATGAATCGTGTAGTTCGCGGGCACCTGGATGTGCGCGCGGTATATGCGCTCCTCGACCGGTCCAACATCGATCGGTTCGGAGCGGTTCTTCTTCCCCGGCGCGACCATGCGGGCGCGTCCCAGAGGCGGCAGGACCGCAAAGCTCGCCCCCGAACTCGGCACCATGAAGTAGCCGTCTTTGTGGAAGTGATACGTCGCGTGGAACGGCTTGCTGGTATCTTCCAGCGAATCGATGTGCACATCCGTCACGTCCCCGGCCAGCCCCCACACCGCCGACAAGTAACGCAGCACCGGCTCCCACTGCGCCTCAGGCACGCGTCGGAAGGCCATGCGGACCGGCAGATCACTGTCGCCCTGGGCCGTAATCTCGATCCTGGCATCCATCGCGCCCGGCTCCGTATATTTGCCATCGATATTCATCGCCAGCAGGTTCTTGATGGGCGCGTCCGCCACGGTGCGGCGCAAGCCCGCCTTGCTGTCGTTCGAAGCCAGCAGGGCCTGCTTGTTGCGCAGCTGGTACATGATCAACCCGTACGGCGCCACCTCGGCGGTCGAGTCAAGCCAGGTGAAATCGGAACTCTTGTCGAACTGCACCGCAGTGATCACGTGGTCAAACTGCGCCGGGGACGGCACGTCCGGGTCCAGCTTGCGGCTGCTCCCGATCAGCACCGGGTAGCTCTGAATCCCCTCGGCACGCAGCAGGGATTGCAGCAGCGTGTGCTTGTCCTTGCAGTCGCCGTAGCCGTTCTCCAGCACCTCCGACGCCGCATGCGGCTGCAACCGCCCCACACCAAACGACAGGCTCACATACCGGATGTTGCGCGCCACGTGGTCATAAAGCCGGCGCGTTTTCTCCGCCGGCGTGGTTGCTCCCTTAGTCAACTCCGCGGCCTTCCGGCGCACCCCGTCATCGACGGTTACCCGCTCGCCCTGCAACCCCGCGTACCAGTGCGCAATCGCTTCCCAGTCGGCGAAGGTCGACAACTGGACGTCCGGCTCGGGATATTCGTTTCCCTCGTCCTCGCGTTCGGCCTTGCGGTCCGGCGTGAAATCCTTGATGCTCCAGCTGTAGACGCGCCGGTCGCCCTCTTCGCGCACCTCATACTTGTGATCGGGACTCTTCAGCTTTACCACTCGCGTCTTCGGAACATCGATCTCCAGGCTCTCGTCGACGACCGCCGCGTGGGTAGGGAAGACATGCTCGTACCAGAACTCATTCGACGCCAGCGGCTTCACCTTGGTCACCGTGTGATACTCCAGCACGTCGCCCGTCTGCAGGCTCACCACCGACACGTGCCGTTGCCGGTAGTCGCTATACATCGGCGCTTCCTTCAAAATGTCAGGAGCGAAGTCCTGCGCGCTGCCCGGCGCCGTCTCGACCGTTTTCCCGTCGGGCTTCCGCACGCGCACGTAGTCGATCTGCAACTCCTCGGTGGCCGACGAGTACCCAAAGATCAGCTGCCCCATCTCCTCCACGCCCGCCTGGCTCTGCACCCGGATGACGGCCGTCGTATCGCGAATCCCCGTGCCGTCATTTTCAAAGCGCACCAGGTTGCGAATCTTTTCGTAGACGAGCGCCTCCTGCGAGGTGTCCGGTTTGGCGGTGGGAGGGGAAGTCTGAGCTGCGATCGAAACGGCAAAGCCCAGGGCGAGCAACAGCGTCACGCAACGGCGAAGCATGCATGGGTTGTAATACGAAGGAGAGTGAAAATCAAATGAGGGAGGACGTCGTCACCGGCAGGTGTGATGGCTCCCATCCGCTGGAACCACGCCTCCGTGCGCCTTATCCGCTATAGTAAATAGGCAATGAAATCCGGCCCCTCCGTCACCATTCATCCGGCGAAGCATGTGCAAGGCAGCCTGCGCCTCCCTGGCGACAAATCCATCTCTCATCGCTATGCGATGCTCGCCGGCATCGCGGAAGGGAAGTCGCGCCTCGAGAACTACTCCACCGGCGCCGATTGCGCCAGCACTCTGGCTTGCCTGCGCTCGCTCGGCGTCCACTGGAAGCGCACGGACGCGGCCGCGAACGTGATCGAAATCGAAGGCCGCGGACCCACACTGACCCCGCCCACCACATCCCTCGACTGCGGCAACTCCGGTTCCACCATGCGCATGCTGAGCGGCATCCTCGCTGGACAAGACTTCACCAGCGAGATGTTCGGCGACGAGTCGCTCACCCGCCGCCCCATGGCGCGCATCATGAAACCGCTCTCGGCCATGGGCGCGAAAATCACCGCCACCGCCGACGACCGTCCGCCTCTGCACATCACTGGCGGTCACCTGAACGCGATCCAGTACCGCATGCCCGTCGCCAGTGCCCAGGTGAAATCCTGCGTGCTGTTTGCCGGCCTTTTTGCGAAAGGAGAAACCTGCGTCGAAGAGCCGCTCCGTACCCGCGATCACGGGGAAGTGGCCCTGCGCGCCTTCGGCGCGGAACTCGGCCGCAACGGAAACGCCACGCGCATCGCCGGCGGGCAAAAATTGCAGGCCATCGAAGCCCGTGTCCCAGGCGACCTTTCCAGCGCCGCCTTCTTTTTCTGCGCCGCCGCGTTGTTTCCGAGCTCCCAATTGGTGATTGACACGCTCCTGATGAATCCCACCCGCGCCCGCCTCCTCGACATTCTCATCGGCCTCGGCGTTCGCATCTCGATCACGCAGCTCGAAGAGCAGCACGGCGAGCTCGTGGGCACCGTCCGCGTCGAAGGCCAGCACTTGAAAGCGGCCGAAATTGCCGGCGCCGACTCCGCCGCCCTCATCGACGAACTTCCCGTGCTCGCCGCCATCGCGCCCTTCACCGAACAGGGCATCCGCATCCGCGACGCCAAGGAGCTTCGCGTCAAGGAGTGCGACCGCATTAAAGCCATTACCACCAACCTGGGCGCCATGGGAGCCCAGGTCGAAGAGCACGAAGACGGTGTCACCGTTCCCGGCGGCCAGAAACTGCACGGCGCCGAACTCGACTCCTTCGGTGATCACCGCATCGCCATGGCCTTCGCCATTGCCGCCCTGCGTGCCGAGGGCGACACCCAGATCCATGGCGCCGACGCTGCCGTCATCTCCTTCCCGTCCTTTTTCGAAACCCTGGAAAGCCTCGTCCAGCGCTAGTTTCAGCGCTCTCTTCCAGTAGTTACCCGCCCGCGGTTACTGGCGTTATCTTCCGAAGCAACAGCTTCTGTCCAACAATGGAACTCGTTCCGATTGCGTCGCCCATTAAAACCAGGGACGAGGAAAGCTTGATGAAATCCAGACTGGCATTCGCGGTTCTGCTGCTCGCGTCTCTGGCTCAAGCCCAGGATCCGAAGAAGTACCGCACCGGCCAACTGCTCCAGATGGAATCGCTGCAGTGCACCGTGTTTGAAAATCCGAGTTCCAACGCGAATGCGGCCGACGCCACTATTTGCCAGGAATACGTGGTCCAGGGCGACGACGTCCTGTTCCATCTGCGCCCCAAAGACACCAAACATCCGGCGTTGTTGCCGATCGGCAAAGAAGTCGGCTACCGCATTGACGAGGACCGATTCTTCCTCCACACCAGCACCGACGGTAAGAAAGAACGTGAGTACCTGGTAGTGTCGATCGAGTCCCGCGGAAGTTCCACCAGCCCCGTACAGACCGCCATGAAAGTAAACCATCTCCAGTAGGGTGAACTAAGTAATTCCGAATCGCGGCGCGGACGGCCAGGTCCGCGCCGTTTTGTTTTGCATCTCCTGGGCCGGCGCGTGCTTGGACCCAATCAGAGTTAGTCCAACCCTGCCTCCTGGCACGGCATCTCAACTTCCACGACCACCATCCCGCCTTCTGCCTGCTGTTGAAACTCACAGGGAAACGTGTGGCCGAAGAACATCAACCCAACAGCAGGAGACTCATCACGCATTAAACGCAGTGGAATCACAGCCGTACTCGTGGTCTGCTTTCTCGCACCTTCGCTCAGGGCGCAGAGCCGTCCGACTTCCGGCGGCGACGATCACATCGAAGTGGGTGCCTTCGTCGATTACTTCAACCTCAGCCATCCCAGCCCTCACATCAACTTCGTCGGCCTCGGCGGACGCGCCGCCTTCAACGTCCGCAACAACGTCCAGATCGAAGCCGAGATGGCCTACGACTTCAAGCGCAACTTCACCACCACCTTCACCCACGGTGGGAGCACGCAGCTCGTCAACACCGACCTGCGCACGTTGCACGCCTTGTTTGGTCCAAAGTCCGAAACCAGCGGCGGACACGCCCGGCTGTTCGGAACTTTCAAGGCCGGGCTGGTGAACGTCAGCGTCTCAAACCAGAACGCCAGTGCCGGATTCCAAAACGCGCTCAGCGACGTAACCACCGGCAACACGGCTGCCGCGATCTACCCGGCTTGGGGGTTGAGGGATTCGTTGGGCCCATCGGATTGCGTCTGGAGGCCGGGGACGAGATTTACTTCAAGAACGGCACCCACAACAACGTCCGGGTAACCTTCGGTCCCACCATCCGCTTCTAGTCCCGGACCAGAATCGCGGCGCCTGAATGCGCGCGGCTGCCACATCCCGGCCGCCGCTTTTGCTGAATTCCCACCGCATCCAATCCCTGACCCACCGCGCTTCGTGTGATAAAGTACCAATCCAACCTGCTGCCCCCGCCGGTACCGGGGCAGCGATCCGCCGCTCGTTGCGAGCCCGATCCCGGAGGACCCCATGACGACCGTCTACGATCTGGTGAAAGACCGGCGCGTGTATTCCATCGACGCCGACAAGACCGTGCTCGAAGCCGCCCGCTTCATGATGGAACACGGCATCGGCGCGCTACCCGTGTTGCGCAACGGCGAGCTGGTGGGAATTTTCTCCGAGCGTGACGTCATGAACCGCGTGGTCGCCGCCGGACGCATGCCCGGCACCACCAAGGTCTCCGAAGTCATGACCGCCAACCCCCGCGGTGTCGACGTGGAAGAATCCGTCGAGGAGTGTTTATTCCTGATGAAGGAGTTCGGCTTTCGCCACCTTCCCATCGTCAGCGGCAAGCAACTCAAAGGCCTGGTCTCGCTGCGCGACCTCCTCCTGAAAACCAGCGCCAAGCGGCAATCGGTGGCGTAGCGACAGCTCCGTGTGACAAGCACTACTCTCTACTAACTGTCATCCTGAGCCACGGACCCGCTTTCAGCGGGTTAAAAGAGGAATGAACAGGCGGCATGTAGGGAACTGCAAACAGGGTGTGGCTAAAGGTATGCTCGTAGCCATCATGGTCGTGGGAAGTAGGCCGGCTACGCAATGGTGCTTCGAGCCCATTCTTGAGCTTGGTCCCAAGCTTGGTGATTGAAACAGTGGTGACGCGGTTGTGCTGTACAGCTGCGATCCCGATTAGGAGATTACCTGAGAGAAGACGACTTGGCCCACTCCGTGATCTAGGAGAAAAAAGCATGAGTCGCGAGAGAAGCAAGAAGCAGAAGCGAGCTGGCTAAGGAGGTGCGGTTCCCAGTCTCAATTGCATCGAGCCCAACGCAGCAGGAATCGATGTAGGAGCAGCGGAAATTTTCGTTGCTGTCCCGCAGGATCGGGATCCTAGCCCGGTGCGCAGTTTTGAGAGGTTTACCCAAGATCTGCACCGGCTGAAAGAGTGGCTACAGCAGTGCCGGATCACCACGGTAGCCATGGAATCCACGGGAGTGTACTGGATTCCACTGTTTCAGATCTTAGAAGAGGCAGGCCTCGAGGTATGCCTGGTCAACGCCCAGCATGGCAAGCACGTTCCGGGGCGCAAGAGCGATGTGATCGATTGCCAGTGGCTGCAGTATCTCCACTCGGTGGGGCTTGCTGCGTGCCTCCTTCCGCCCGGAGGATCGAGTTTGTGTCATCCGCTCCCTACTGCGTCACCGCGACAGCTTGGGGCAAATGGCGGCTGCGCACGTGCAACATGTGCAGAAGACCCTGACCCAGATCAATGTGCAGATCCATCACGTGCTTAGTGACATTACGGGGCAAAGTGGACTGGCGATTCTCGACGCCATGGTTGCCGGAGAGCGCAATCCGGTGGTTCTGGCGCAGCTGCGACACTCGCGGGTACAAGCGAGCGAAGAGGAGGTGGTGAAATCGCTGGTGGGGGACTACCGGCGGGAGCATCTGTTTACACTGCGTCAATCTCTGGAAGCCTATCGTTACTACCAAAGACTTAGCACCGGCTGCGACGCAGAGATTGAGCAACAACTGCAAAATTTCGATGGCCATCTTCCTCCGGATGCCCCAGCGTTGCCGCCGGAGCGCTACCCTCACCCACAGCGCAAAAACGAGTTTCGCTTTGATATGCGGAGCGAGCTGTACCGCATTTTCGGTGTGGACCTGACCGCCATCCCCTCCATCAACGCACTCACCGGCTACACCCTGCTGGCGGAAGTGGGAACCGACTGGTCAAAGTTTCGCAACATCCAAGCCTTTGCTTCTTGGGCCTGCTTTTGCCCCCAAAATAAGAAGAGCGGAGGGAAAGTTCTCTCTGCCAAAACCCGCAGAAGTGCCAATCGCGTAAATCGCGCCCTACGGCTAGCCGCCCAAACTTTGGAAAGGAGCACTTCCTATCTAGGCATCTTTTATCGCAAGATGTGCGCCCGCTTGGGAAGGCCTGCCGGGATCACGGCTACTGCCCACAAACTGGCACGCATCATTTTTCACATGGTTACCACCGGACGAGCCTATGACGAAAGCATTTTTGCCGCCGAAGCGCAACCCCAGCGCAAGCATCTGGAAAGCAGCCTCAGGCGCAAGGCCGCTAAGTTGGGATACCAATTGATTCCCTTACCGCAAACGGCGTAAGAGGCGCTGCAGGCAGCATCGAAGTTGTTCATTAGGAGCGCAGTGAGGCGCCAGCCGAACGCAGTCGAAAGACCCCGCGTCTGCTTGCAGTACCATTGCCCGTAGTAATTTTTCTACCACTGCGCGTTCCGCTCTACTTTCTCCGCCGCAAAATCAGATCCCCCTGCTGCGCCGGCAGCGCAAACGGAAACTCCAACACACGATCCCCCAGCGGAATCCGCAACACAAACTCTTCCGGCTTCTTCCACTCCCCGATCCATTTGTTCTTGGTACTGAACAGCACCCAGCCGCTGGCCTCCGTGTTGGCGGCATCGAGCTGCACTCCCCGCAAAGTATGCTTGGTCAGAAAGTCCAGGAACCCGATCATGTCCCTCTGGTACGCCTCCACGTACTGCTCGCGTTCTTCCTTTCTCTCCGGATGCTTCTCGATCTCGCGTTCCGTCTCGTGCTCGAGTTCGTCGGCATCGTTCTGCGCCTTCTGCGCAAACCCGTCCGGGGCGAGCGAGCTCTGCGTGACCTTGAAGTGCTTGACGAACTCGAGCGTCGCCAGCCCCGGACTGACCGCCAGCGTGCCCTTTCCCCGGTACCGCACCGTAAGCTGCACGCTGAAAAACGGCTCCACCCGCCGGTGCACCTTCTCCAGTTCCTGCGAATCGACCGCTAGGATCACGCCGTATTCCGAGGTCCAGAGGGTATAGCGATACTTGCCGTCGTCGTCGCGCGAAAACGTGCAGCCCGGTTGCCCCTCGGCCCAGCGCAAGACGGCCGGCGGTGTTTTGTCCTTTCCCGGAGAGGCCTCGGCGCGGGGATGGGACACCACCGAAAGCAGGATGGCCAGCGCGGTCGCGGGCAACGCGACCAGGGTGGAGCTGCGAGACATGGTCCGGTTGAAAATCACTTCTCTCCAAATACTCAAGTGCACAACCTGCCGGCCAATGCATGAGATTCGAGCCTGCGGAGGACCTCTGAAACTCGCCTCGTTTTGAAGGGGCCCGGCTTATGGCCGGGCCGTTTGGCCGTTGAAATCAGTACCGGCTCTAGCCGCCGAGGTTCGTTTGCGACAGTGAAATCACTTTCTCTGCGCCCTCATTCACCGATGCCAAACAAAACGACCGGCCGCGTTGAGCGGCCGGCCTGTGCAAATCGATGCTCAACCGCGCTTATTGCACCGTGAAGTTCGCGCTGTTGCTTGTATTCGTGCCGTTGGCCGCGCCCGTTACGGTGACGGTGTAAGACCCGGTAGTGGTTCCGCCTCCGCCTCCACCGCCACCCCCGCCGCCACCCCCGCCGTTTCCGCTGCCGCACGCCATCATCAGCAGCAGACCCGTGAACGCCAAGCATCCCAGCACGGCGCTGAGCAGTCTCCGCTTCTTATTTCCGAACAGGCCCGTTCCCGCCAGCAACAATCCGGGGAGTGGCAGCCACAGCGCTGCGGGCGTGATGCTCGTCGATCCCGTATTCGATGTCGTGATGGTCAACGTCGAGGTCTTCGAGTC
Organism: uncultured Acidobacteriaceae bacterium; assembly: GCA_964641665.1. Taxonomy (GTDB): domain Bacteria; phylum Acidobacteriota; class Terriglobia; order Terriglobales; family Acidobacteriaceae; genus Gp1-AA133. The sequence continues at coordinate 5,316 of CAZXKO010000030.1, read as the reverse complement.
GGTCGCATTCGCCAGGGCAACCGGAGTCGTTACCGCACACGTCGGCGGCTTCGCCGTCGCCGGGGTGACGCTGCACCCCAGGTTCACGCTGCCCACGAATCCTGTCGAGGTCACCGTCACCGTCGAGGTGCCATTGCTTCCCTTACTGATTGCACTGGGCGATACCGCTCCCACAGCGACCGTAAATGCCGCGGTCAGCGTCTGTGGCGTGTACTTCACCACAAAAGGAGTCCTGGGGTTAGGAAACGTCGCTGTCGTTGTCTTCGTAGGAAGCGTGGCCTGATAGTCACCGGGGATCGTTGGGAAATCCTTGGAGATCGTCTGCCCGGTAACGTAGATGTTCGGTGGATTCGTCGTATCCAGCGCAATATCGGCGATCTTGGCCTGGTCTTCGTCCTTCGACCCGCCCAGGTAGGTCGAGAGAGTCAGCGTCGTGCCGGCGGCATTCAGTTCCGAAACAAACGCGTCCGCTCCACCGGCCAGCGCGGGCTGGGGCGCGCCGGTACTTGTCGGAAAGTTGCTCGACGTCGTGTATCCCGTAACGTACGCATTGTTGCTGCCGTCGAGCACAATGGCCAGCCCGTCATCTGATCCGCTGCCCCCAAGGTAGGTCGAGTAGACCAACGCAGTACCGGTCGGGTTCAGCTTGGTAACGTACGCGTTGGCGGTGCCGTGCAAAGAGTTCGGAGCGATCCCGCCTTTGGTGGGAAAGTTCGACGAGCCCGTGATGCCCACTACGTAGGCATTCAACCCGCTGTCGACCGCGATCTCATTGGCATCATCACCGCCGCTGCCGCCCAGATAAGTGTTGTAGATGTAGGCGCCGAGGTTGGCCTGCAAAGCAACAACAAACGAGTCGTCCTCCCCGCCGTTGCAGTTTCCGTCAGTTCCACATCCTGCCTGAAAAGGTACGTTTATTCCGGCGTTATTTGTCGTGAAATTGGTGGAAAGCGTTACACCGGTCACATAAATGTTCCCCGTGGGATCGACGGCAACCCCAGTGGCCACATCCGCCGCGGATCCGCCGAGGAAGCTCGAATACAGAAAGACACCCGTCGCCCCGCTGATCTTGGTGACAAAGCCGTCGCTGTTTCCACCCCCGTACACTGCCTGTCTGGGAACGACCGTCGGGAAATCACCAACCGTCGACGATTTCGTCGAGCCCACGACCACGATGTTATTCGACGCATCCAGCGCCACTCCGTAGCCCACTTCATCCTGCAACCCGCCAATGTAGGAGGAGTACACCACGCTGGTTCCATCCGCGCTCATCTCAGCGACGAACGCATCCTGGCCACCCCCATTTGTCGACTGAGCCGCGCCGTTTCCCGTTCCCACTGGAAAATCCGTCGATGTCGTCGAGCCCACGATGTACGCCTGCTTGCTCGCATCGAGAGCGATCGCGTTCGCGCTATCGTCGCCTGTACCGCCCAGGTAGGTGGAATAGACTAAGCCCGTCCCATCGGCGCTCAACTTCGTCACGAAAGCATCCGACGTGCCCGCCAAAGCGTTCGGAGTAAGGCCGCCTTTTTTCGGGAAATTGCTGGAGAACGTCTGCCCCGCAACGTAGGCCGCCCCGGTGTTGTCCACGGCAATCGCGAAAGCATCGTCCTCAGAATCGCCCCCAAGGTACGTTGAATACACGATGTTCGGGTCGATCACCAGTTCCCGGCTGCGGTCGTATTCCCCCACCGCCAGCGCCACTTCCTTGCCCTTCACGACAAAGCGCGCATCCACCGGTTGGCGCCGTTCACCCTGCTTCTGATAAGCCACCGGCCTGCGCAGGCGCACGTCGCCCGCGGCCGAGGTCAGAACCAGGTCGCCGGCTTCGTTGGTGGCGATCTTCTTCGCCCCGTCGATGCCCAGTGCAATCGCCGCCGGACTCGCGCCCGGCTTCACGATAAAGTCGAACTCCAGTTCCCGCTGTTGCCCGTAGAAGGTCAGGTCCACGCCGGGATAAATCCCGTGGTAATTGACGTGCGCGAACTGCGGCACGTTGCGTGTCCACTTGCTCGCGTCGCGCCCGATGATGTAATTCGTATGGCCCGCCAGCTGGCTGTCGCCTTCCACCTGCGGTGTCCGGTTGGCGCCCAGCATCTCCATGCGCAGCACTGCCTCGGCATGCGGGTGCAGTTTTCGCGGCCGCGCCAGCGGGCTCGCTGACGTCGCCTTCTCGGCCGCCCGTACCGGCAGCGTGAACACGGCCTCATTCGCGGTGAGGAACAGGTCGTAACGCGAACTGCGGGAGAGGAACTTTACTTCAGGATCGGTCTGGCCCTGATTCGGTTCGAACGAAAGCGGCAGGTTGCCGTAGCTGGCCGCTACCTGCGCCCGCTCGTGCGCGGTCGCCCGCTTGCCCGTGGGAGGTTCAGGGGCAATCGACGGCGCGTGCGAATGCCTCATCGCCGCGAGAAAGAATCCTGTGCCCACCAGCCCGGCCACGACTACCGCCGTCCAGCCCGCCTTACTGCCCAAACGAGATCCTTCTTTAAACAACATGTTCCTCCTCCAATACACCGGTCAACGCACCAGATGGAATTCAGAAATCAGAAATAGAAACGGAGATTCAGCCCCGAGATCGAGGAGGCAGAAATCCCCTTGGCCCGCCGAGTCAAGCCCTTGCAATTGAAAAAGCTGAGCTGAATCGGAGTATTCGCTTTGCCAATGGGGTTGTCAACGAATGATCGATTGCACTTTAGATACCACAGGCCGTGTCCGAAAGTTCCTCATTCCAAAGTCCGAGTCGATCCGCCGTCGCGAAAGAAACCAGCCTGCTGCCGGAAAGTCGGCAACCATGCCGACTCAAAGCCAGGTGCAAGAAAACACAAGCGAAAATCCCGAGACCACCGGAGCCTTCCCACAGGAGTGTTGTCGCTACAGCAAACAATGCCCGCGAACAGATTTCGGTCCGTTGGAGTGCCGGCTCAGAATGTCGACCTTGGCTCGGCGCCGCTGTCTCACCGGCTCGTAAAGAGATTCTCACCCTGCGACGCCAATCGTCGCGCGAGGTCAAGCAATGCGCCGACACAACCCCGCCCGCCGCAGACTAAGTGCTTTCGACTGTGTTAGATTGATTAGATCGAAGCTAGCGGGCGCGTAGCTCAGTTGGTAGAGCAATGCCCTTTTAAGGCATGGGTCGCAGGTTCGAATCCTGCCGCGCTCACCAATTTTTCAATCACTTGGGGAATCTGTTCCCGCCATCCTTCGCGTTTTGTGTCGTTATTTGTGTCGTAACCCCTCATTTCATCCCCTGATTTGGCTGTGTCTGACCTGTTCATCGAGAGTGCGTCGAGGGCCGCCCGCTTCGCCTCCAGCCTCACGTGGGAGTAGTGCGCCAGCATCTTTGGAGAGACGTGCCCGGCAATCGCCATGACCGTACTATCGCTGGCCTGGGACTCCGCAAGCTCGGTGATCGCGTGGTGTCGCAAGTCATGGAAGCGGAGGCTTGCAAGGGTGCTTTTGATGCTTTCAATGTCGGCTGCACACTTCTCATCGGAGCAGGTCTTGCCCGGGTTTTGTTCGGTCCCGCACGCGGGGCACGTAATCAGCCGCGTGAGACTCCGCCATGCCGTGCGCCAGCTCGTTTGTGGCCGCATGGGATCAAAATGGCCAGTCTCACATGCGGGGAATACGCAATGCTCCCGCTGTACGTCTCCGAGTTCTTGGGCTCGCCTATACAGCGAAAGAACTGCACTCATCGCGTCAGCATTTAGCGGGATGACTCTCTCGCCCGCGGCGGACTTGCTCCTGCGGATTGTCACCGTCTTCCCCATAAAGTCTATATCGCGCCAGCGCAACTGTTTGATCTCGCAGCCTCGCATTGTCGTGCTGAGACTCAGCGTCGCCGCGTAAGCTGCACTCTGCCACTCGGGACGGGACGCAGCCACTTTCAGCAGCCGGAGTTTTTCATCCAAGGATAGCGCCCGGCCTACTTCTTCATGGACCGGCAAAGGCCTGATCTCGTCGGCGAACAGATGCCAACGCTTCGCTTTTTTGAGTACACCCCGAATAATCCCCAGATCGCGGTTGATCGTCGCGGGCTTGATTCCCGCCACGGTCCTTTCTCTCACGTGGGCAATTACATCGTCGGGAGTGATGCGAATAACAGGCAGGTCGTAGAATTTCTTGAACACTTTCACCCCCGCTTTCTCCCGTTTCACGCTCAAGGGCGCTGGGCGTGGGCTGCGATCCTCTAGAAACTGCTTTGCAGCTTCGCGGAATGGGAGTCGTGCGAAGTGCTGGCGGATGGCAGAGAGCTTGCCTGCCTTGGCATCCCCGATGAGGTCTTTCTCTTTGGACTGTGCCTCTCGCCAGTCGGTAGTTTCGAGCGACTGCCGGAATCGCTGACCGTCAACGTAGAAGTGCGTGTGCCAAGTCTTGTTGCGCTTGAATAGAGCCATGGTGCTCACCTCCCTTGAGCGTGTTTTCCTTTTACAGCTGATTTTCGTTTCTCTCGCTGTTGCTCGTGCCAACGCCTCTTGAGTTGCGCCTGAGACCAGTTCGCGCAATCAGTAGAGCAATACTGTTCTTTCCCATGCTGCGCCACGAAGTAAGGGTGCCTGCAATCAGGCCGCAGACATAGCCGCACTTTTTCAGGTTGAGATAGCAGTTCAAACGTCATGAAGGTCCAGAGAGTTCCACACCGAAAATGCAGCCATCCGTTCCTGAGCTCGACGGCGTTTCCCTCCAGCGGCCAGTACCGACCTGGAGAACCGACTTTGACCAGGACCCGCCAGAACTTCTGGAACTCGTGCTGGCTCTTCACCCATTCGTCAACACTGAAGCGGAACTCTCCGAGTCCTTGGGTGACTGCTACAGGACCGTAGCTCTCTGTGAAGGTTCGGATAGCCCCGGGTGTGCCATCGCAATTCGCCAGTCGCTGGGCGACTGTGATGCCCCGCTCCGGATAGTGGCGCTGTTCGTTGACGGTCCAGTTGCCCGCGATGGACGTTCCGACGACGCGAACACTGCCCACGCAGATGGGAGTGTAAAAGCGGAACCTAATGAATCGGTAATCTGGGAGTGTTGACGACATGTAGTACTCCCAGACATAGTAGTCCTGGTGGGAGTGAAATGCAAGCGCATTACTCCCGTTCTTGGAGGGTAAAATAGGATGGGTCTGCCCCTCATCTATCAAGACTAAGCCCGAAGTCAACTCGGGCCGGGTCAGTGAGTGTAATTGATTCCATGACAATGTCGGCTCCCACGCCCGAGTAAACTTTGGTGGTGCTAAAACCAACCAAGAAGGCTCGGGAGAAAAGGAGCCGATATGTTGATTATAGGATGCGATTATCACCCGGGCTTCCAACAAATTGC
>CAZXKO010000029.1:0-10805 GCA_964641665.1 uncultured Acidobacteriaceae bacterium | reverse complement strand
TGATCGATGCCGGGAAAAACCGCATTGCGAAAATCGACGGCACGCTGTTCAAGGACGTTGGGTTCGGCTGGGGAATTCTGGGCCACCTCGACAAAGGCGGCCACTTTCTGGTGGAGCAGGGCGACGTGGGGGACGGCTGGTGGGATATTCAGAGGATGAGCCTCGCATTTACCGGGAAAATTCTGTTCTTCAAACGGATCGATATCAAGTCGACCGAGGTTCTCAGGGATTTCCGCCCAGTGCCGCGTGGCCTCAGCTTCGCACAGGGAGTGGAACTGTTGAAGAAGCAGGAAGCAACGGTGTCGAACAACGAGCACGCGGCACACAGCTACAGGTAACTCTGGGCGCCGCTGACGAAGCAATTCTGTCTCTACCCTGTAATGGTCTGCTTTCTCACCGTGATGCTCTCAATCTGATCTTCGCGCACACGGTAGCCTGTGCCGGGTTCGTCGCGAACGGCGATGAGGCCTTCCCGCGATACTTCAACCTCCGGTTCGATAATGTCTTCTTTCCAATAGCGCTTTGAAGCGGAGACGTCGCCAGGCAGGCGGAAGTTCTCGAGCGTCGAAAGAGCAATATTGTGAGCACGACCGACGCCCGATTCGAGCATGCCTCCGCACCATACTGGGATATTCGCACCCCGGCAGACGTCGTGGACTTTCTTCGCCTCAGTGAAGCCGCCCACCCGGCCGACTTTGATGTTGATGATGCGGCAGGCACACGTTTCGACGGCAAAGGCGGCGTCGCGAGCGTGCTCGATGGATTCGTCGAGACAAATGGCGGTGCGCAGTTCTTTCTGGAGGCGGGCATGGTAATAGATGTCGTCGTTCCAGAGCGGTTGCTCGATCATGAGCAGATTGAATTGGTCGAACTTGCGCAGGTGCTCGACTTCGTCCAAAGTGTAGGCGGAGTTGGCGTCGACGCTAAGCGTGATGTCGGACCAGCGCGCACGCACCTTCTCGAGGATGTTCACGTCCCATCCGGGTTTGACCTTGATCTTAATGCGGCGGTAGCCGGCGCCGAGTTCGGTGTGGATGCGGTCGAGAAGTTGTTCAGGAGAGTCCTGAATGCCGATGGAAACGCCGCACGGAATCTCGTGATGGGCGCCGCCGAGAAGCTTCCACAGCGGCTGCTTCTTTATTTTGGCCTCGATGTCCCAAAGCGCATTTTCGAGGGCAGCCTTGGCCATGCGATGGCCGCGCACCCGGGCGAGCAGGAGCGCGGCTTCCCTTCCCCGCGACAGGGTGCGACCGACCAGGGCCGGTGCGAGATGGCTTGCGATGGTCAGCCAAGCGGAGTCGATCCATTCACTGCTGTAGGCGGGGGCTTCCCCAGCGACGCATTCACCCCAGCCGTCTATTCCTTCGCAATGCACTGTGACGAGGACGATGCGGCGGGTGTAGACACGGCCAAAGCTCGTCTCGAAAAAGTGGACGAGCGGCATTTGAATTTCGCGCAGGGTGACAGCTTCAATTTTCATAAGTAAAGCTCAGGTTGACTCAATTCCCGTCGGCTGATCACCCGCGAATGACCACGGCTCATCCCAAAGAGTGAGCAAGAATTTTCCGTTGCCAGTTTTGTCCCGCTCGTAGCCGACCACGGCAAGGCCGTCTGCAAAAGCCTTGAGAAATTCTTCGCGATTGCCCTCCTGCACTTCTATGGCCCGCGTTCGGGTGTCGGGCGAGGCTTTCCATTCGTAGATGGCCGCAGGCACCGAGATAGTTGTCACGGCAGGGATTGCAGGGATAGAGCCTTCCCTTAGCAGGCTCTCCACCCGCTTCGACTTGACCCACCATTCTGCGATCAGGCGGTCGGTGGGCAAGCCACCCTGCAGGGGTGAGGACGTAATACCGTACTGGTTGATGGTGTAGCGGCGCGCGATGGCTCCCAGTTTTTCGATGTTGAGGTAGGCGTTCTTTATTTCCAAGGGATCGAAGGTCCACTCGATCAGCTCGAATCCGCGGGCCAGGGCTTCTTCGCGCTGGAATAGCTTGATGCGGCGGCCGAGACCCGCGTTGCGGAAGTTCTTGCGCACGGCCAGCATGTGCGAATGCAAATAAGGGTGCCCGCCGCGCACGCCCGGGACGGCGAGGGCAAAGCCGACCATGTCGCTGCCGTCAAAAGCGCCAATCACCTGGCCGCCGACTTTTTCGGCTACGACGAACAACCGCAGCGGGACGAGTTCGGCGTCGCTGAAGCTCCAGACTTCCTTCTGCAGGGCCACAGCGGTACGCAACTCGTCGAGTTCGTGGCAGTTGCGAATGATGATCGAGTCGTTGCTCACGGATGCGATTTTTCCGTTTGTTTGGCTTGTTGCCACAGGGATTCCAACTCCTCCGCGGCGGCGTGCTCCGGGGAGCGGCCGGAGATGCGGAGTTGGTCTTCGATCCACTGGAAGCGGCGCTTGAACTTGCGGTTGCTTTTCTTGAGGGCGGACTCGGGATCGAGCGACAGGTAGCGTGCGATGTTGACGAGAACGAACAGCAGGTCGCCGACTTCTTCTTCCATGCGCGCGCGGAGGGCTTCCGGAACCCTGGGCGCGCCGGAACCAGCGATACCGCGAGCCGGGGGCCGGGGGCCGGGAGCGGGAAAGTCTTTGAGTTGCTCGCGGAGTTCCTCGGTCTCTTCATGAAGCTTGTCGAACAGGCCCTCGACATTGGGCCAATCGAAGCCGACGTGCGCGGCTCGCGAGCTGAGCTTGTGTGCCTCCAAGAGCGCTGGCATGGCAGTGGAGACTCCGGCCAGGACGGACTGGGGTGCATCGGATTCTTTCGTGGATTTGCCCCCTCCCGCCGTCAGGCGTTTCTTCTTTTCTTCCGCCTTAATTGCTTCCCAGTTCCGGATGACCTCGGAGGAGGTTTCGGCCTGTACGTCGCCAAACACGTGCGGGTGGCGCTCAACGAGTTTGGTCGAGAGCCGGTCCAGAACGTCGTCGATCGAGAACGTTCCCTGCTCCTGGGACATTTCGGAATAGAAGAGCACTTGCAGCAGCAGGTCGCCAAGCTCGCCACTCAACTCGTCCCAATCGCGATTGTCGATGGCCTCGAGGACCTCGTAGGTCTCCTCCAGGGTGAAGGGCTTAATGGAGTCGAAAGTCTGCTCGCGATCCCAGGGGCATCCGCCCGGGGCGCGGAGACGATGCATGATGGCGACGGCGCGCTCGAAGCGTTCTCCAGTTGTCGGGGGCATTGGCAACCAATCTAAACGACGTGCATGCACGGGAGCAATGTGGGTTTTCGGACAGGGGTATCAATGCGAGGAATATGGAATAGCGAACTCAGTCACGAGGCTTTCAGGGGGTTCAAGGCCATGAGGTATTGCATCGATTACCCCCTCATCTGATTCTCATAGTGTGATTTACAGGATTGACCCGTTACATCCATAGTTCCTTTTGGGGTAAGGCCCGTGGTTACTCATTCGTGAACGAATGCTGCAACACCATGGTGATCTTCCGTGACATATGACCCGGAGGTAACACTCTATCTGGGGGAGTGCGCCCAGGCATGAACAGGGCGCTCCCGATTCGTCTCTATGAACCTGCCTGGCACCAATCGACAACCGCTGACGGGCCAGCACTTTCAAGTAGCCGTCGTGGGTGGCGGTGTGATCGGAGTGGCGATTGCGCGGGAGTGTGCTCGGGCGGGCAAGCGGACGCTACTGGTTGAGCAGAACGATTTTGGTGGGGGAACCACCAGCAGGTCGACCCGGATCCTGAGCGGGTTGCGTGCTCTCGAGCAGGGCGACATCGCATTCGCGCGGGAGTCGCTGCGCGAGAAGGAACAGCTGCTGCGGGAGAGGCCGCACCTGGCGCATCCGGCGCAGTTCCTGATGGCTTTGAGCGACCGGACCGGGCGAAGCGCTATGGCGGTACGAGCAGCCCTATGGATGTACCGGCGCATGGCAGGCCGCAAAGTCGACGCCGCTGGCTTCGAGATGCAAAGGAAGAAGCTGGAACGGGCGCTCGACGCGGGCCAAAGTTGGGCGCTGTTTGACTACGAGGACGCGCAGTGCGAATTCCCGGAACGACTGGTAGCGGAATGGCTGGGCGAAGCGATCGCGGTGGGCGCGGTGGCTCGCAATCACACGCAGGTTTTAGCCATCGACGTGGCGCATGGCCGGGCGCGCGGGTTATTGCTCCGCGACTGGACCCGCAACGTAGAGGAAAAAATTGAAGCGACCTGGGTGATTAACGCGACGGGTCCGTGGGCCGACCGGACGTGTCAGCGTTCGGGCATCAAGACTCGACGGCCGATGGTGAGCGGGGTGCGCGGCTCTCATATTGTGGTCTCTAATTTTCCCGGCGCGCCGGGAGCGGCCGTCTACACCGCGGGACGGGATGGGCGGCCTCTCTACGTGATTCCCTGGAACGAGCAGATCCTGGTGGGCTCGACCAATGTTGCGGACTCGACGGATCCAAGCAAGGTTCACCCGGCGTTGGATGAAATTGAATACCTCATGCAGTCGCTAGTGGGAATGTTTCCCAAAGCACGGATCTCACAGAATCACATCCGCTACGCATTTGCTGGAGTGCGGTCGCTGCCTTACGACGCCAAGGTCGAGCCGGGAGCGATTAACCGGCAACACATACTCCACGACCACGAGGATGAAAACGTCTCGCGAATGATATCCGTGGTCGGGGGAAGCCTGACGACGGCGGCCAGCGTGGCACGCGACTGCGTCCGCAAGATCGGGATCCGGGTAGCGGAACCGAGGCTCGTGGCGGTGGCGGACGCTGCCGTGATCGATCCATTGCTCGATCATTGGGTGGTGGAGATCGCTGAGACTGGAAGCATCAGCGAGGATTCGGCCCGGGCGATCGTCGAATGGCACGGAAAGCGGGTAATCGCGATCGCCCGCATGGCGTTGAGCAGTGCGGAGCTGCGAACGCCGATCTGCCCGCATTCACAACACATCGTGGCGGAAGCGGTGGACGCGTACGTAAGCGAGTGCGCGGTGACCCTGGGTGACGTACTGCTGCGGCGAGTTCCTGTCGCTCTGGGGCCATGCTGGTCGGAAACGTGTAGCCGCGAGGCGGCCCTGCGAATCGGCGCGGTGTTGGGATGGACTGAAGAGGCCACCGGCGGGAATCTTGAAGCGCTGGAGATGGAACGGGCGGCATACCTGCGCAAGCCGCGAACGGGGATGAAGCTTGAGGTAGCGGCGGATTAGGACTGGGTGTTAGGTCTTGGGTTCCGGGTCTTACGTCTTGGGTGTCAGGTCTGGGCAGCTCTCGGCTGCCAGCTTCAGGTCCCACATGGACGCAGCACTTCCAGCAGTAATTTCGTATCGTCAGAGATGATTCCGTCTACTCCCCAATTTCTCAACCGAAGCACCTCCTCTCTTCTATTTACTGTCCAAACCAAAATCTGTTTCCCCGCCGCGTGCAGGAGCTGACATAGAGCCTCGTCCACCAGACTGTGGTGCGGGATAACGAACTGAATGGGCAGTTCCGTCCATGCCGCCATCTGGTAGCGCTCTTCACAGATCAGACCAAGAGGAATCTCGCGGTCCAAGCGGCGAAAGGAGAGCAAGATCTCGGGCAGGAACGACGAGACTACAAATTCACGTTGAGGGGGATGCGCTCGAAGAGTTTCCACCACCATGGCTTGCAGGCCTGCCACCTTCACTTCGATATCGAGGAAGGCCGTTTGCGAGTAACGGGTGAGAACATGCTGCAAAATTGGGAGGTCTTGCAAGTCGCCGGATTCCGCGCGCGCAACCTCGATCCCGTGGACGGTCGGATCATGGCAGATCACCGCGCGACCATCGGCGGTCTGACGCACATCGAACTCGAAGCCATCGCAGCCATGCGCCAAGGCGAGATCGAAGGATTCGAGGGTGTTCTCTGGAATGGACCGGGTCGCCCGGGCACCGCGGTGGCCCAGAAGGAGCGGGTGAGACATCGTCAGTCCAGATCAAAGTCCCGCAGCGGGCGCCCGGTATCGGGTGTTTCCTTCGCCTTCTTGACCGCCTCCTGAAATTTCTTTTCCAGCAGCTCGGAGGCGTTCTTCTGGGCTTCGACCGATTGGCGGAAGATTGAGTCGCGGCGGCTGTCCTGTTCCTTCATTGCGCGAGCAGCTTCTTCGATGTCGCTGAAGGTTTTCGGTCTAACCGCCGCGGTTTGGGCGATTACCGCCTTCGTCGCCGGATCGACCTTCAGCACGGCGCTGCAGCACGGGCAGGTCACGTCAAATGCTGGGGCATTCTTCGCCATTGCAGCGAATCATACTCCAAAAACAGTCAGTGAGAGAGGCGGATGGGGAGGACCTTGAACAGATACAGCATCTCCCAGCCAAGCAGGAAGACTGCAACAATCACCGTCAGGACGGCCATCATCTCACCAAAGCTCATGCGGTTGCGGTCGGGATCGAAGCGCTTGGCCACCAGGCTCAGGATGTTGAGGGTGGCGAATCCAAAAACAACGGACCAGAGCAGATCGTAGGCGTCCCCCTTCTTGCTGGACGACTCGAAGAGGAGTGCCGTCCCGAAGAAGGCGAGAGGCCACAGGGTGGGTCCACCCCGCGCCAGGGTGAAGACCCCGCGGACGCGGTTGAACTCGCTGACAAGGGTGAGAAAGTGCAAGCGGGTTAGCCCTTTGCGGACGCCGCAGGATGACCTCTCCGGCGGGAGTTGCGAAATAGGATATTACTCGTTTTTTGGGGCGGGGTCACGATGTCGTGAAAGCGAAGAATGCGCGGAACTGCCTAAGGCACGTGTCCAAGCGCTGCGTGTAGAATTTCTTCATGTCAGAAGACTTGCGATTTGTGTTTTTTGATGTCGGTAACACGCTTCTATTCGCGAATCGGCCGCGGATACTTGCTCCGCTGCACCAGCGCCGCATTGTGCCGACCGAGGAACAGCTACGGCGGCTCGAAGGCGCGGTGAAGAATAAGTTTGATGACATGGTCGAACACGGCGGGAAGGCCGATCATAGCTTCTGGGACATGTTCTACGCCCGGCTGTTCGAGGAACTCGATCTTCGCGATGAGAATTTGCGGCAGCAGTTGATCGCCAACACGCGCACGTCGGCGAACTGGGATCAGCTGCGGCCGGGGACCCACGAGGCACTGGAGGGGATAAGGGGGAAATACAAGACGGCGGTTATTTCCAATGCTGACGGAAAGATCGCGGCGGTACTGGCGCGGTGCGGGATTGCGGACGGGTTCCTGACGATCACCGACTCGGGGATCGTGGGACGGGAAAAACCGGATCCGGTGATTTTCGACACTGCGATGCAAAGCGTTGGCGCGAAGCCGGCGGAGAGCTTGTACGTGGGTGACGTGTACTCGGTGGACTACCGGGGCGCCACCGGGGCTGGGATGCAGGCCGTTCTTTTCGATGTCGCGGGGGCGTACCGCGAGAAAGGCCTTCCGCGGGTGGAGTCGCTCGAGGAACTGGCGGGAAGGCTCGGGTAAAATCGGGCAGTCATGATCGACTCGAGCAAGTGTGCGTTGTTCCTCTCGGCAGCATTCCTGCTCGCCATCGCGCCTGGCCCCGGCATGCTCTACGTCCTGGCACGAAGTCTTGCGGGTGGGCGACGGGAAGGCGTGTTGTCATCACTGGGGACGTTCGTCGGAGGAATGGTGCATGTGCTGGCCGCCGCGGCCGGTGTGTCCGTCGTTCTGGCCAGGTCGGCCGTCATGTTTGCAGCCGTGAAATATGCAGGCGCGGCCTATCTCTGTTTCCTGGGGATCCGGATGATCCTCGACGCAAGGAAAGATGAGAGGTCCCGGCCAGAGGAGGCCGGGCCGCCACCGCGGAATCCGTTCTGGCAAGGCATCGCAACCGAAGTGCTGAACCCGAAGACCGCGTTGTTCTTCTTGTCGTTCATTCCGCAATTTGTGGATCGGCAGGGCGGCCACGTCTTCGCGCAGTTTCTCAGGCTCGGAACAATCTCGGTGGCCTTGAACACTTCTGCGGATCTGGTGGTCACGATGTTTGCCGGACCGCTGGGGAATCGGATTCGTTCGTCAGCGAGGTTTCGGCGGACCCAGCGGACCGCAACCGGTGCGATCATGATCGGGCTGGGGACTTACCTGGCGACGAGCAAGGCGCGGTAAATCATCTCGGAGTGAGACCCTTGCTGTTATCGGTGGAATAGCGGTATTTTCACGACTGAGGGGAAAGAGGCAGGGAGTCAATCTTGCAGATTCGACAAGATCGCGATGGCAGACGATTGGACTTGTCTCCTAAAGTCTTCCGCTACCGATAGACATCCATCAGGCTCGACGCCCGGAATGCTGAAAAGAGGCTGCAACTCTTCCACCGACGAATTGTGGAGAAACCAGATTTGGTAAAGTCGGCGGTAGGTTTCATACGTCTCAGCCTTCCCAGACACCAATCCCTGTAACAGTTCCCTCGCCATCTGCCTTGGCGGTGTCCGCGGCGTGGCGTCACGGTTCCAGCGCCATGGCAATTCTGATGGGCACGTTGCGACGTCACCGGCAGGTCGAATCGCGCATTGGGCTTCTGGACTTATATCGCTGCCACAAACCGGGCACTTCCGTTCCTGTTGGCTACTGAGCGTGAAAAGCTCGGAACCAAGAGGCTCGGCCACAGGCGCACTTACAGTCGTTCTTACCTCGCGCACGCAATCGCAGTTTGAACAATAGAAGGCGGCTACGATGTCAAAACCAAACTGATTAACCATAGCGTCTCCGAACGTTAACCTCTACGAGCAACTGGGTCAAGGGCTCACTTGCAACGCTGGTAAAGCCAATTTGGTGTAGTCGGCGATTACACCAATTATCCCCAATCATCATCTACAACACGACGAGAGTCGCCAGACTAGGATGCCTAGCGTCGCTCACAAGGGAAGCCAAGGTCATTCGAAACTAACGATCTGGTGATCGTGGCAGCTGGTCTGCAGCGTGGCGTAGAGCGTGTTCAGAAATTCCACGCCGTAGCGCGACAGGTAATAGATGGCCGCGATTTCGCGTTCCTGCAGAGTCTTGTTTGGAAACAGCGAGTTGATGAGTTGCTGGGCGTGGCGCGCGACGACTTCACTCTGGCGCAGCTCGGCTCGGGCGGCGCGGGAGCGGAGGCTCTCGATCTGGTGCTGAATTTTAGAGCCTGCGTTGTCGGCAGCATCGACCAGGGTCTTGTCGAGTTTGGCTAGCGCATCGCGAACCGCGCTCAGCGATTCGTGCACGGTCGTATTCGCGTGATCGAAGGCCTGCTGCAGTTCCGCAGGCAGAACCCGCGCAGCGATTTTCTCCCGCAGCACCTCCTCTCCGTGGAAGGCGTCGGGCAAAGTCAGACCGTACCGATCGAGGAGCGCTTTCGGTTTCGGCTCGACGACGGTCGCGCTGAAGCGCGGAACAATCGGCGTCACATGACCCAGGAGCCTCTCGTACACTACACCGGCTTGCGCAAAATAGGCGACTTCGGCGGCTCCTCCGGTGTAGGCCAGGGTTGGCAACAAGTAGTCCTGCACGACTGGGCGCAGCAACACGTTTGGGCTGAAGTCGTGGGGAGTCGCCGCAATCTGACGGAGCAGTTCGTCCTGCGAAAGTTTCTCGTCGCGCACCAGGAACTCCATCGTCGCTGGCGAACCGTTGGCACGGCGGTGGATCGGGATCCGCGCGCCGTCCTTCAAAGTGAAAAGCAGCGTGGACGAAGGCGTGACCTTCACCTGCTGGTGGTAGCCAGCGTCTTCCAAGGACTTGCCTCGCGCCAGGAGCGCTTCGTCCAGTTCGGCGGCACGCTCGATGGCAGCCCGGTACACCGGTTCGGCAATGGCATGGAAGTCCGGATCGGACGGATCGATGAGAATCACTCCAAAGTCGGCAAACAAGCGAACGAACAGCCGAGCAAAGGCGCTGCCGAGATTTTCACCAGGACGATAGAACTCGCGCAGCAGGTCTGTGGCCTGGGTGGCACCGAGCAGTTCCACGGCGGATTGAACCACTAACTCGATCTCGGGGCCGAAGATAACCGTCCCCACGGGAGCATCGTCGACCCCGCGGGTCGGAACCGCAACCGGCTGGAGCGATCCGTCGGGCCCAGGGAGCAGAGTGTGGTTCACTTCATCCAGGTCGTGGTCGTTCGTCGCCACCCAGAAAATGGGCACTGCATCGGTACCGGCGGCGGTGGCTTCCTCGGCCAGTTTCACTGCCGTAAGAGCCTTGAGAATCGAGAAAAAAGGCCCCCCGAACAGTCCGACCTGTTGCCCCGTAATCACGGCGGACGCTCCCGAACGCAGGCGAGCTATGTTGGCCGCGGTCTTGGGCGAGGCGCTCCATTGCTTGTTCTGGCGTTCCAGGACGTCGCTTACTCGTTGGCGACGGGCCGCATCATAACGGGAGTCGGGTGTGCTTTGTGACGACCAATCCGAGACGTTCGGCGAATGCGGATAAAACTGCTTGACCTGCGGGGAATAGGAAACGAAATCCTGGAAAAGCCGGGTGGTATGCGGGATGCGAGAGAAGGGCAGACACTCGACCTTCACCGGCAGCTCTCCCGGCAGCGATAGACATTCAGTCTCATGGTTAGCGACAGGTCCCATATTCTACAGGGTGGCCTCTGGATGAGATGTTGGACGGATGAGGGCGATGCAAGTTAGTTGCACCTCATGGGGGTGCGGGAGCAAGGCACGGAAGGGATGGTCCGAAGGACAGGCAAGCTGCATCTAATCAGGTGTTTGACTTCCAGTCCAGGGAGACCTAGATTGGAAGTGGATCTTTACAGGGCCACCCACCAGTGGGGGCGTCACGGCTTCGACGGGGATGCTTGCGGCCAAGAGGCATGCCGGGGTGCACACACCCGTGATCGCGTGCAAAAACATAATTGCCAATCAACAAATG
>CAZXKO010000028.1:0-23824 GCA_964641665.1 uncultured Acidobacteriaceae bacterium | reverse complement strand
TGCCGAGCCAGGCCAACCCGCGTGGCCAACGTCGCCGCCGAGGCGGGCACGACTAGCTCGGAGAGGAGTCGACTCCGCATGGGCTCCAAAGCCACCGTCGCCGCTGCCGGATCATCGATGACTTGGATGTCGAGCACGAGGAGATGGTACTATTGACAACTTTTATTGTCAAGGATGCTTCAAGGCATCTTCTTACGAATTTGCAGAGTCGGCGCCCAGGTCCGCTTTCTGCCGCCTTTTGGCGAAGGCGAGTTCGATGGAGTTGAAGTCCGGACTAAAGCAGTGGATGGTGGTGGGACGGGTACAGGGCAAGCACCTGTCGGTCGATGGCAGTTTTGTGGAAGCCAACGCGGCGAAGGAGAGCCGTAGGCAGCAGGATTGTCGCAAGCACGGCGGAGAGCATCTTAGGCGTCATATCCGAATCCAGCGAACGCACGCCTTTCCCAAGAAAAGATCGAGTCCTCACGCTTGCGCCTCGGCACGATCACTGACGCGAGTCCAGCTCGTCTGATTCTTGCTTGACCGGTTCCCCACGCATCTCGTGGTAGACATCCCTGAGTTTTTCCTTCATACCTTTGTACTTCTGGTATTCCTCCAGTTCCCGCTTTGCATCTGCTGTGCGCCCAGCCTGCCGGTAGAGCGCACTGAGGCGATAGTGGCCCACGACGCTGGTTGGGTCTAGCAGCAGCGCGTGTTCGAGAAGTGACTGAGCTTTTTCGGGCTGCTTCATCTCCGCCAATACCTTCGCAAGGCCAATGTTGGCTTCGGGGTCGTCCGGTTGCAGCCGTACGGCTCTCGTGTAACGCTCGTAAGCCTCCTTTACATCGTTTCTTCGAAGAACGATATCGCCAAGCCTGCATTCAGACTGCTCGTCAAACGGATTGACCTGCAGGGCTGCTTTGTACTCGCCTTCGGCTTCTACCAGACTGTCTGCTGTTGCCAAAGTGCTGAGCATCTCTGCGAGCTCAAAATGGAGTCCGGGAAGCTGTGGGTCGATCTTGAGCGCGACTCGGTAGTTCTCGATCGCTTCCTCGGTCTTCCCACGCTTCGCCAATTCGTGCGCCATCGCTTGGTGCATTCGTGCGGAATTCGGGGCAGCCACGGACAGGCCGAGCAGGGACTCGTTGGCAAGATCGGAATAGATCCGGTAAGCGGTGAAGAGAAGAACCTCATCCGTCGGTTCCAGCTTCCGGAGAACGCTAACCGTCGCCGCGGCTTTATCCAGATCGCCCGTTCGGGAGTAGATTTCGATCAGCTCCATGCCCGTCTCAATCCGAATCTTCTCGTCGGGAACGTTTGGAAATGCTTTCTCCAAATCGTCGCGGGCTCTGTTGATGTCGCCTGTCCGCTTTTCGCCGATGCCCAGCAGTGCTCGCGTCTTCCACAGAGTGGGCCGCAGTTTCAGCGCGGCGCCGAGCTCTGGAATTGCCTCTGCGTACGCGCCCTGGAAGAACAACACCGCACCGAGGTTGCCGTGTGCGTCCACATTATTCGGATCGATAGCAAGAATCGTACGAAATTCGGCCGCCGCCAGATCGGGCCGGTTCTCCTTCAGATATTCCGCAGCCTTACGGCTGTGGAACTCGATCTGCTGTTCATGGCCAGGCTTAGATTGGGAGAAACACGACAGCAACCCAAGAAAGAGAACTACACAAGACAGGAGAACGACTTCTACTGCTCTCATGGTCACGATTGTATAGTGACACGCGCTGCGTTCTGGAACCTGATCGTTCTTGGAAACCGATAAGGACGGCAGGCGCACTGCCGTCCTTTATCTCATAGGGCGTGCCTCGATTAGAAGGTCACGCGAGCGCTGAGTTGACCGCTGCGTGGGGCAACCGCGACACCACCGCCTTGGGTCGCCGCGTTGATCTGCCCGAAATTGTCCCCTCCCAGGGTAATGCCCGGAATGCCGAGGCTCGGATGGTTAAAGACATTCACCCAGTCTGATCGCAATTGCAGTCGAACGCGTTCTCCGAAGCTAAAGTCTTTCGCGAAGGACAAGTTAAAAACAGTCAGACGTGGTCCCCTCAGTGAGTTCCGGGGCTCGTTGCCGAATGCAAACTGACCCGCGGGCGCCGCATTGACAAAGGCCGCAGTGTTGAACCATCCGTTAGGACCCGGACTGCTGACGCCCGTGCTGCCCACGACATTGGGATACCAATTGCAGCCGTTGTTGGTGTCGCCGCCGGAGGCTGTGCCGCCTTGCGCGCAGCCGGTATATTTTGAGTTAAAGTTGGAATTGTTGACGACGGTGAATGGGTTTCCGCTTTGGGTGAGCATGGTTCCGGAAACTCTCCATCCCCCAACCACCTCGTCCATTACCGCGTTACCGTGCAGATAGCTCTTTCCCTTGCCGAAGGGTAGCTCGTAAGAGGCGTACCCCTTGAACGCGTTCGTGATGTCGAAGTTCGAATTGCCGTAATTCGTAGAGGGGTTGTTCGCAATCTGCCAGTTCTGCACCCCACCGCGGCTCCCCCATCCGCCCGAATCCTGATCATCCAGAAAATGCGACCAGACATAGTTAAAACTGAAAAGCAGGCCGTCGGAGAAATGCTTGCTGACCGTGGCTTGCATCGCGTTGTAGTTCGAAATCGCATTGTAGTTATTTCCAGTAAGGTTCGCCCAAGCCGGGAACGGTCGATCATTTTGTTGGAATTTGCCATTGGCCACACTATCGGCGATGCCAGCTGCGCTTGTGATCTGGTTAAGATCGGTTGGGAATTGCAGATTCGAGCCGTGGCTTCCCACGTAGGCAATCGACGCCATATAACTGCGTGCGAATTGATGCTCCACGCTCAACTGCCATTCGTTGATTCGCCCGGGCTTAACATCGTATGGGACATAAGTCTGACTTGAAGGGGACGTAACATTGAGGTACTGCGCGACGCTCTTTGCGTTCGGGGAGCCCTGCACGTAGTTCAGCACGGGATCAGCCGTAGCGGCGGATGAAGAGAGCAGAACCAGCGGGGTGGGGCCAGTTCCGGCGTTCACGTCTGAGGCGGTACCACTACTGGTTGTGAGGGCGCCAAAGCCAACTCCATTGCCATAGACGTCTTGGCTATAGTTGTACGAGTACATTCCAAACCCACCTCTAACCACCGTGTCGTTCCTCAGAGACCAGGCAAATCCGATACGGGGCAGGAAGATGTCGTGAACTGGCTTCTGCAACGAAGTTCGGTTGTTTTGAGGAGCAAACCATAGCGAGCCCAGTGTGCCATTCAATGCGCCGCAGGGCTTGCCGTTGTGATCGAAGCTGCACACCAGCGGGAGATTCGGATCGAACCCGCCCAGGCTATTGTTGATCTCCGTAAATCCAGTCGTCGCTACATAACGCAAGCCCAGGTTCAACGTGAGATTCGGGCGGACCTTGAAGTCATCTTGAACGAAGAGTTGCGGGCTCTTCAGTCGTGCATATGACGTCTTTTGGTTGGTGGCGCTCCAGTTTTGGACGTCGCCTAGCAGGAAATCTGCGAGACCGGCTCCAGTCGTATTCGCTGCTGCGCCATTTTGCGCAGTGTAGTTCCCGGAGAAAGTGAAATTGCCCGCCGTAATGTTTCCCCATGGCGTTGTGTTTCCTTGGCCCATCAACACCTCGACGCCGAAATGCAGGATGTGGCGGCCACGGACGAGTGTCAATACATCCGACGGATCATAGAGATGCTCAATGTAAATGGCATTCGTGCCGGGGGCCAGGCCCGAGCAACAAGTGCCGCCGCCGTTGTTGATATTTATCTGGGGAAAAACCTTCGCTTTAGCGTATTGCAAGCCCAGCGTTCCTGCGGGATCAAACCCAATGGTGAAGGGAACAAACCAGTTGCCTTGCTTGGTGTAGGCCATGCGGAATTCGTTCACCAAGGTTGGGTTGATCTGCCAGGTGTGAGTAAGTTGCACGTTGTAACCGTCAATATCCCCGGAGAAGCAGTTAATCGGGCACGCAAACGGTCCGTACTTATTCACGCCCGGATTGTCCTTCTGGCTGATCGAAAAAGAGAGATGGTGCTTATCGGAGAGATTGTAGTCAATGCGCCCAAAATATCTGAGATTCGGGTTAGGCTTAGCCAGGACAGTCGAAAAGTTCTTTGTCAGGTCTCCGGGCGCACCCGCGTTGGGCACAGGGTAAAAGCTCAGAATCTTCGCCGCCACAGGATCGATCCGGCTGGCCGGAATCGCGTTCACGCCAGCAAGAGCACCGGTGTTTTCCGCCGCAAATGAGGTTCGCACACAGTTTACGGTTACACAGCTGGCGGGATCGTAAAGCGTTGGAAGCCCGGGAGCGCTAAAGTCGTAGTCACCGGGATGGGCGGCCCCCATACCTCTCTCAGCCAGTGTCGGAGTGTTACCCTGGGTAGCCTGCCCTGCGCCGTTGTTGTAAATCTTGTCCCGGACGAAGTAGAAGAACAATTTGTTCTTGAGGATCGGCCCTCCGATGGAGCCCCCCCACTCGTGGTATCGCAGGTACGGTGTTTGTTGTGGATGAAAGACACCACTACTGTCCTTTATCTGGAACTTGGGGGGCGCGTTGAGCATGTCATTCTGCCAATACTCGTACGCCGACCCGTGGAAACTGTTGGTTCCGCTCTTGGTGATCTGGTTGAAGACCGCGCCGCCAATGCCATATTCCGCCGAGAACGATGAGGTTGTGATCTGCACTTCCTGCACTGCCTCGAACAGGGTATTGTCCACGTTGTTGCTGACTGGCAATTGAACGACGCCGCCGTCTTGCAGGTAGTTGGCGTAATTCGGGAGGTTCCCGTTAATCGAGACGGCATCTCCCGCGTTGTATGCTCCGCTACCCTCCGACCCCGGGGCGGTTGGAGAACTGGAAGCTCCGGCGAGCAGTATGTTGAAGTTCGCCCAATCGTTGCCCGTAATCCCGGCGCCGATCTGAGGCAGTTCACCGATCGTCTTCGATTCGAGGATCGAACCCAAATGCGCCGTTTCGGTCTCTAGGAGCGGGGCACCCTCCGCCACCACGGTCACCGTTTCCGACACAGTTCCAATGTCCAGGCTGGCATCTTGGGTGATCACGTTCACCTGCAACACGATGGGACCGCGCACCAGTTTCTTGAAGCCCTGGGCCGTGAAGCTGATGCTGTAGTTCCCGGCGGGCGTGGAAACGGTATCGTAGATGCCACTTTCATTGGTGGTGAAAACCTTCGTCTCCCCGGTATCCAGATTTGTGAGCGTGACGGTTGCACCCTGTACGGCAGCTCCTCCCGCCGTCACCGTCCCTCGAATCTCACCAGTATTTCTACTCTGTGAAAATGCCGGTGCGACCATACAAATCAGGAGACTGAATGCGAACGCGACGCGAGCTACGCTTTTCATGAACCGCCTCCGCTGTCGAAATCGATATCGCCATAGTTACGTTGCTGCCAGAAATACCTAGAGCGTGCATCGGACCTTGCTTGTCGATCCAAGAATCCACACCGCCGCATCCCTGACCCTTTCCCGACCGTCGGAAGCGGAATCCACCCATCGCTAATGAGCGCGGGGTGCGCCGGAAGCTAGTCGCCAGACGCCCACGGCATTCACCCGAGAGACGTCTGGTCGCACGGCGTTGGCCGCCCCTCTCTCCAACAGTTCCCACGACCTTGTGGAGGAAGAGTCGTAACCGGAAACCCCCGGCGCCGAGACGCTGCGGTGTCCATCCTCGATCATTGCCCCCACCGTCTCTCGGCTCTTAGTAATACCGGTTTTGCTATACAGCAAAACCGGTTTTGCTAATTAATTGTTTTGCATTAGGAGGCAGGTACGGTATTCTTGTCAAGAAAAAAATGTCGGCAACGAGCAAGCGCCAAGTGATTCGTTCGGAGGATGTAAGGATCTGGGGTGGCTGCCTGACTCGATTGGCCCGAGTTATTCTTGTCGCGGTGGGGTCGAACCTCTTTTCAGAATCAGAATATGGCGAAGAACGGGCAAACCTCCAATAAGGTAACGCTCCGGGAATTAGCTGAGCATATCCAGTTGACCAAAGGGACGGTCTCCGCTGTGCTCAACGGAGCACCCGCCGCAAAACGGATTCCGCAGCATACCAAGGACCGAATCTTCGCCGCCGCAAAACGGCTGTGCTATCGTCCGAACTTTTTTGCGCGTGGTTTGGTCCAAAAGCGGGCTTTTATGGTGGGCGTGATCACCGAAGAAATAGGAGACGCCTACGGTGCGATGGTGATCAGCGGAATCGAAGCCATCCTGCGGCAGCACAAGTATCTGTTCGTGACTGCGGCCCACCGCCACGAAGCGCCCAGGTTACAAGAGTATTTGGACGTCCTGCCAACCCGAGGGGTAGAAGGAATCATCACGGTTGATACGACCATCAGGCGACCGGTGTCACTTCCGGTGGTGTCAGTGGCGGGGCATCGGCGGGTGACAGGCGTCACAAATATTGTCCTCGATCACAAGCACGCGGCCGTGCTGGCGCTGAATCATCTTGCCGATTTAGGCCACCGCGAGATTGTATATTTCAGAGGGCAAAGCTTCAGTTCAGACTCGGCTGTGCGATGGAACTCGATCTGTGAGATCGCGCCGGAACTTGGGATCGCCGTCCGCCCTGAGTTGACGGTACAGCTCAGGATGGATGACCCGTCGCCTCATCCGGCCTACGAATTAATGAGCGCACTGCTGGCGAAGACCCGCAAGTTCACGGCTGTGTTTGCCTACAATGACATCTCCGCCATCGGGGCTATTCGCGCTTTGAGAGAAGCCGGCCTCCGCGTCCCAGAAGATGTTTCTGTGGTGGGGTTTGATGACATTCGCGACGCAGCTTACCATGTGCCCAGCCTCACTACTGTGCGTCAGCCTCTGCGCAAGATGGGAGAAATCGCGGCGCAGACGTTGGTGGATCGCATTGAAGGCCGGACGACGTCTGCCAGGCAAATCGCGATCGAGCCGGAACTGGTAATCCGGGAGTCGACCGGCCAAGCTGTGTGGCGCGGCAAGGAGGCCGCAATCAGGCGTTTATGACGCTCGTTAGGTGTGGCATTCGGGCTTGGCGGATTCACTTAAGCTGACGACATCTTCTAGGAAAGCTGCCGATCGAAGCCGGCGAGTTGCAGAGTCACTGCAGTTGAACCGGAGGGGTGATGCTAGAGGGTACCCGGCGTGATTTCCTCAGGCTTACGCTTGCATCTCTTGCGACGTGCAGCAGCTCTCTTCTCTGGGCAGGCTCCGAATCCGGAGTAAGGGCGTGGGTCACATCGAAGAGCAGACGGTTTGAGAAAATCGAACCGCCGCGGTGGCGGACCTCGAGCAGCAATTCCTTAATAAGTATCGACGTGGAAGTTGGCCAGCGTAAGCAGGAGATTCTTGGTTTTGGCGCCGCCTTAACCGATGCCTCCTGTTACTTGGTCGATAAATTGAACTCCCAGGAGCGGGAGGCTCTGCTTTCCGAGCTGTTCGGAACGGCGGGCCTTCGGTTCTCCGTAGTGCGCACGTGTATTGGAGCAAGCGACTATTCCACAAGTGCTTATAGTTATGACGAGAGTTCGGCACCAGATCCAGATTTAACCCGGTTCACCATCGACCACGACCGAGCGTATATCCTGCCCTCGCTGCGTGCCGCCCGTCAGGTAAATCCAGACTTGTTTCTATTTTCTTCGCCATGGAGTCCTCCAGGATGGATGAAGGCCGGCGGGTCCATGATGGGCGGGTCGATGCGAAAGAAATACTACGCTTCGTACGCCGAATACTTCGTGAGGTTTCTGCGGGCTTACTCCGCCGAGGGAGTAAGAATCAATGCTGTTACCGTGCAGAATGAAGTCGATACCGATCAGGATGGAAGAATGCCGGCCGCGTTATGGGGGCAGGAGTACGAGGTTGAATTCGTCAAGAACTATCTCGGGCCCGCATTCGAGCGCGCTTCTCTCGATTCGAAGATCTGGATACTGGATCACAACTACAATCTCTGGGGACGAGCTGTCGATGAGCTGAGTGATCCTGCTCTCAACAAATGGGTTGGCGGGATCGCGTGGCACGGATATGCCGGGACTGCTGACGCCATGACGCGCGTGCACGAAGCCTTTCCCACGAAGCCCAGCTACTGGACGGAAGGGGGACCTGACATTACCAGCCCAGATTACGCAACGGACTGGGCCAAATGGTCACACACTTTCACCGAAGTGCTGCGAAACTGGGCACAGTGTATCGTCGGATGGAATCTTCTACTGGACGAAAAAGGTCTGCCCAATATTGGCCCCTTCCATTGCGGCGGCGTTGTGACGGTGAACTCCAAGACCCATGAGTTGACCCGTAGCGGGCAATACTGGGCATTTGCTCACTACTCGAAGGCAGTTCAGCGGGGCGCCCGGGTCATCGACTCCCACGGAGAGCTGGCTGGTATCGATCACGTTGCCTTTGAAAATCCAGACGGCCGTCGCGTCTTGGTGATTACGAATCGAGGCGAGCAGCAACAGATTCAATGTCGGATGGCGACTCAGGCGTTAGATCTAACGCTCGAGCAAGACTCCGTTACTACGGTCCTATTGTGATTGGAATGTCTCACCCAATTCCACGTGATAAGGCTTGTACTTCCATTGTCGGACCGCAGCGAGGGCCGCGGGGGCAAGCAGCGGTGGCCCGAGACCACAGTTAGATCCTCGACGTCCCCATTTGCGCTTATCAGAGCCCGTACCACCCACCACGCCTTCGATCCGGCTCTGCAGAGCAGCTTCAGAATATTGAGGCTCGACCTTCTTGATCAACAACGCCTGGGGGCATCGGCCGGAGTGCCACCGGGCTGCTGAGCGAAGACGAACGCCCGGGTCAGAAGCGATCAACAATACGGGAGCTGTCGCATATCTCCTGCGAGGCGTAATTGAATCACGTTAAGCATCGCAGGTCCAGCGGTGGTCCACCTGCATTACCGCTCCGAGAATTGTCTGCTGTGGCCGATCTTTCAACTCCAGTTCTCTGTCTCCTAAACTGGTGCATCGGCCAAGCGCACACTGCCCTATTTCTTCTCAACAACCTCGTTTGCGATTCGCGCGGCCGCTTGCTGCACGTCCTCGCGCTGTGCTTTTTCCTGTAGTTGTGCCGCTTTCTTCATCAGCTGCCGGGAGCGGTTTGCGAGGGATTTCGCCCGCTCGCGTTCCTGGCGGGATTTTTCCCGTGCGGTCTCTTTGCTCTTTGCCATGAAAATAGCTTGTCACATACGAGGAGACTTGGCTATCCCCTGACAAACCGGAACCTCGCCGCATTCCTCACGGCCAGCGTTACTTGACATCCCACCTACCCGAGACTAGGCTTCAAGGTGAGCGAGTTTTATCTTCCGCTCTTTCAGGTTTCCTGAGCTAAGTCAGCCCATCTGAAGCTTTTCCTCTTAGATTACACATCATCCCCTGGAGCTTGACTATGTATGCTCGCAATGTAGCAATCCGTTTGAAACCCAATACACTCAGCGATTTCACTAAGACTTTCGAGACCACCGTGCTTCCCATCCTGCGCAAACAAAAAGGGTTCCAGGACGAAATCACGTTTGCAACGCCGGGCGGCACCGACGTGGTCGCGATCAGTTTGTGGGACACCAAGGAGCATGCCGAGGCCTACAACACCTCCGGCTATCCCGAAGTCCTGAAGAGCCTCGAGCGAGTGCTCGACGGAGCTCCCAAACTGCGAGTTTCCGATGTGATTAGCTCGACCTTTCATACAGCCGCAGTGTCAGCCTAAGCGGTTCGTCGATCGGTTTGGGGACGGCTTCCGAGCCGTCTCCTGATCCATCCCAAGTTTGTCGGTACGAACGGAGAGAAAATGCCTTCGAGCATTCAGATTGGTTCGATTTTGATTAAAGAACGGCCCCCTTTGAACGGGCGTCTGGGGCTGGAGAGCGACGCCTACTCCCAGAACTGGAGTGTGGTTCGAGCGCTCAATGGGTTCTCGCTCGATCGCAAGATCCGCGCCGCCGGATGGAACTCGTTCTTCATGGCCGGCGGAGTTCAAGCGACGGCGTTCGGCTCCATCCGGCCGAGCAGTCTGCTGGCCGCCTTGCGACGCATCTTCTCGAAAGTTCGCCACGAAGACTTTAACTGCCTGGAAGTGACGGGCATCGTGGCTCGGAGCTTTCTGGGCGTGCCCTACGTCACGGTGTCCGCGCACTCGCGTCATATTCAGAAGGGATTCCGGCTCGATCATGCCAGAGAGCGGCGGGCTGCTCAAGGCGCAGTGGAATGGGCCAAGGGCTGAGCCTTTCCGGTTCGCAAGAAGCGATTGGAGCTGTTATGTCGGAGCAAGCCGCCCGCAAGAAGTGGTGCATCTGCCAGGTCCACCAGCCCGGCTTCCCCGATGCGCCCTACTACGTCCGGCTGCCCCAGTTTGGTCCGTGGGACACCGAGCGGGAGGGCCGGCAAGTGAGTGAACTGCTGGCACGGCTGGAGACCCAGGCCTATGAGTTGGTGGTTAGAGAATGCGCGCACGAAACGCCGGGTGCGTCTGTTCCCTGCATAGATTCGATTACGGCAGTCAATGAAAATTCCCTGCCCGACCGGCACGACTCGACGAGGAAATATTATGAAGAACCTTTACGTTGGCAATCTCGCGTTCAGCACGACTGAGCAAGAACTGCGAGCGCTGTTTGAGACCCACGGCGCAGTGGAGCGCGTCAGTATCGTAACCGACAAGGAAACTGGACGCCCGCGCGGCTTTGCCTTCGTGGAGATGACCAATGCGGGGGAAGCAGAAAAGGCGACCGCGGCGATCGCAGGCAGCAGCCTGGGCGGGCGCTCCCTGAAAGTGAATGAAGCCCGCGAAAAAGGGCAGTAGACAAAAGTTCGGCACACCTTTCCCGAGCCCTGATGCCGGAGGTCGGACCTTGTGGACACGATAGACAAATACCTTGCGATCGGTGTGGCGCTGCTGTTCGTGGCGGGGATCTGTCTGGTGGTTGCAGCCGTGCGCCAGCAGAACCGTACCCGCAAACAGTGGGGCGGGCGTGCCTGATCGAGTGTGCCGGGTCACGGGCAGGAGTCGTTATGGCAAACAGAAAGCAAAATCCCGATTTCAATCGTCTGCGACCATGACTGAACGTCAATGTCCGGAGTGCGGCGGAGAGTTGGGGCTCGCAGTGCGTCCAGGCGCGCGCCAGGGTACGGATGGCGGGCCAGTGTCGGCGACGCCCCTTTCTACTCTCTGGAGATGCAGTACCTGTGGCCATGCCTTTACTTCGGAACAAGTACGGGAGGCCAAGCGCCAACGGTCGAAGGCTATCAAACCCGAGTGACAACTCATTTTACGGCGAGATCTCAGCGCCGGTCAGCGCGAAAAAGCTTAGTGGAGCGTAAGTCTAGTTAAGCGTAAGGAGAGAAGGGCACAATGGAGTCACAAGAAACCAGCGCGGAAGTTCAGAAGCAATCCAACCCACAACCAGATACGGTCAGCGTAACTGCCAATCCACCAACCGCCGCGGCGGACGTTACCGGAACGGCGGCCAGCGTGGTGGCGCCCACGGATCGCGACACGAAGTCCAAGATCCACGCGGTGCCGGAGCGTTCCACCGACCAGCGCTCTGTGCGCAGATACTCGAACCAACAGAAAGCCCGCGCCGGGCACCGGCGCAACATAAGGCGATCCAACACGAACGGCTGAGTGCGTGGCTGGCGCGCCGAAAGTCTGCTCCGCCCTTACCCGTAGTTCTTCGGCTGCGCCATACTGACATCGTCGAACCGCACCCGGAGCCGCCAGAATCTTGGCACGTGAGGCCGGAGCCTTGCTTGCGCGAGACCCAGCCTCAGCTAAACCCAGCCTCAGCGTCCGCTGCTAGATCTGGGATGCTGTGGACGCGCTCGTTCCACCCCAGCCACCGGACACCGACCCAAAGGGATAGAAGTTCAAGTTTGTGTTGTTGCCGAGGGAGACGCTTCCCCCGAACAGAAGGGCTCCGTTAATCAGCACGGGACTGGGTGTATTCCCGTCCCCCGAGGTGAACTCCCCTTGCGGAGCGAGGATCGTGCCATTGAAAGTCGTGTCGTTGCCCAACTGCGCGGTGGTGCCGCTGCCGATCAGGTTGAAGATGATCCGGTCGGGCGTGATCCCGCCAGAAAGCACAACCGACGCACCGTTCCCCAACTGCAAACTGCCGGGTTCGGCGGCGCTGCCTACATTAACGACAACAGTGTCCCCGGCTCCAGCATGGATGGTGATGGTCGACTTCGTTCCGGTGGTAATGGACGGCACACTGGTGACATTCAGCCCCCTGACGGTAGAAATCGTGATACTGCCTCGGGTTGAGAGCGTAATCGCTGATAGCGTCTGGGTCGTTGTCAGGCTGGTCAGGATCGTGGAGAACGCAACGGCATCCGTATTGGCTTGCGGGTAGAGCGTGGTCAGGTCGGGGTGGCTTCCGGAACTGTCGGTCCCTCCGGCGCACTCACCCGGCAAACTTATGGCGCCGCCGCCGGTGACGCACGCCCCGGTCACCTCGCTGTCGTTGCCGAGACAGATCGAGGTTGTTCCCGGCGGGTTGCCGCTGCAGTTAAGCCCTTGGGAAGAGGTCGCCGACGCGATCACATCGCCACTGATCAGATCTGGAGAAGCGGCATTGCCCCTGCCCATCAGGACCGTGGTCCCGGCCACGTTTCCCGGGCAACCCACCGATCCGGGGCACGCTGCGCCTGCGCTGCCGACTTGACTGATGGTGACGCGATTCTTGAAGGTTACGTCGCCGGTCGAGCTGAGAACCGCAAAACTCCGCGCCATGCCCAGGTCGGAATCGGCCCATGCGACGTTCGGCGACCAGAATGCCAGGACCAAGACGCTAATTACGGCCACTCGCACGGCAACAACCTTCCCCGAAATGGTGACGCTGGTCAGACCGAATGCCATTGCACAACCTCCCCGGATGGAACCTCGCCACCCGCGCCAGCCGCCGCATTTGCGAAGGTGCGCTCTCAGGAACTATGCCACTGGGTGGTGAGAACCACGAGGTGTCACGAGGACATGAAGACCGTGCGGACGCCGATCAGTCGAGGTCAATCTCACTTTCGATCGGAACTTGCAGCGCTCAACTGCACGGTGGTTCCGTTTGCCGCCGAACGCCGCGCCGCGTCCAGAATCTCGGTGACGGTCACGTTTGTTTCCAGCGAACTCATCCCATCCGGCTTTGCGCCATCGCGGATCACCGCTCGCAATTCCGCGATCGAGTCGTCATACGGGGCGGCGATGGGTGGAGCCGTGATCTGCTTCTCCTCACCCTCTTCTCGCACCCGAACGTCGTCCCGCTTGACCGTCATCACCGTACCGTGTTCGGCGTAAAGCTCCAGGTCTTTGCGCTCAAAGGGCCAGTTCCACGATGCCTGAATGATCGCCTGCGCTTTGGGGTACGTGAGCACAATGGTCGCTTCGTCATCCACACGGGGGTAGATCTCGGGCTTGATCTGCTGGGTCACGGCGGTCACTGAGTCGGGGCGGCGGCCGTCCATCAGCCAGGTCGCCAGGTCGGCGCCGTAGCAACCAAAGTCGAATAGCGCGCCACCGCCGTCCAGCTTCGGATCGGTCAGCCAGGAGAGAAACTCCGGCCCCACACCGATTTCCTTGGGCCCGCGATGCCCGTCGTGCACCACGACCTTGCGCGCACCGCCGATGGAGCCATCGTGCAGCCGGTCGTAGGCCGCGCGATTGCTGCGATACCACGTGGTCTCATAGTTCACCAGCACGTGAATCTTTCCCTCGTGCGCGGCCTTGTGGATGGCCCGGGCGTCGTCGAAACTGACGGCGAGGGGTTTCTCCATCATCACGTGCACCCCGTGGCGGGCGCAGATTTCGACCACCCGGCGATGGTCGAAGGTGTTGGTGTAGGCGAGGACTGCGTCCGGGTGCGTCTTCGTGAGCGCGTCTTCAAGGTCGGAGTAGAAGAGTTTCTTTTCCAGACCGAAGCGCGCTGCGTACTGCTCGGAGAGCGGCTGGTTGGACTCGGCAATGCCGACGATCTCGAGTTGGGGCCGATGCTGGTAGTGCTCCAAGAACCCTGACGCGTGGCCATGGACCAGGCCTGCAACTACTACCCGCAAAGGCGCCGGGTTGTTCGCGGCTTGGGATTGCGCCGAACCCAAGGGAACGAGCGAAAGACAAACAACGATGGCAGCAATGAGTGCGCGCATGTGGAACACCTCGGGAAATAAGTTTTGCATCGACGAACTCCCAGGGGCCGCCATTCTATACCTAGCCTGAGAGCGTTCGATTCATGTGGGAGGAATTCGCGCTGCAGCGAAATTTAGAAGGCCGTTCCGGGTACTCAGAGGGTAACCAGCGGCCCGTCACTTCGGTAACCTCGTCAGCCAGAGGGGCAGCAACTACTCTCGTGCGCGGGGGTTTGTATTGTCATGACGAAAACAACCAACTCGCTGTTAGTCCTGGCGGTGGGGGGACTGCTGTTTGCCGGTTCCGCCGCTGCTCAAACCGCAACCAGCAATACTTCGGGCGCCGGACCGGGCGTGGTCGATCCTGACCATCCGCGGGTGAACCAGGTGAACCGCCGCGAAGGCCGCCAGCAGCAGCGCATTGGTAACGGCGTCGCGAACGGCAGCTTGACCTCGAAGCAGGCAACGCATCTTGAGAAGCGCGAAACCTCGGTGCAGAACCGTGAGAAAGCCGATATGGCGAAGAACAACGGCCATCTGACCAAGGCGGAACAGGCCGGCATCAACCGGCAGCAGAATCGCATCAGCCGGAGCATCAAGCGCGACAAGGCTGCGACCACAGCCGCGAAGCAGTAAGTCCGGATTCAGAACAGATCGGAAGAGACAGCCGCAGACTTCTGCGGCTTTTTCTTTTTGTGCAGTCGTTGGTCGTCGGTCGTTGGCTAAGGCAACACGAACGTAGTCCGTGGGTCGTCGACAGTGCTTCGCGGTTTGCAGTCAGCGGCTGGCGACTTGCGACAACTTTGCCAGGGCGGTTTCCAGTTCCTGCGGCTTGAAGCCGAAGGGGCCGGGCCTGCTCTTGTAGGCCACGCGGCCGGTATTGTCGATGAGGTAGATGCGGTCGGGCCAGCCAGTGTAGGCGCGCTCGGCGGAGTTGCCGAATTCGTCAAGCACGGCGGGGAACTTGATCCCGAGCTTGCGCACGCACGAACCGGCGACCAGGCCGCGTTCGTCTTCATTGCGGGGGCTGGCAAAGACGACTTTGTCCTTGATGTTGCTCCGCATTTGCCAGACGTCGCTCGGATGCGCTTCAAGAATGTAAACGACAAGGAACGCCACGCGGTTGCCGTACTGATCGTAGAGTTTGTTGAGCGCAGGAACCTCCCGCCGGAAAGGCGGTCAAGTGTAACTTCCGAAAACCAGCACCACAGGTTGATGTGCGGTGAGCGACGACAACTGCACGCGCTCGGTCTTATCCAACTTCAGCAGCGAAAAATCAGGAGCAGCATCGCCGGGGTGAAGTTCGCCGGCGCGGACGTGCGTCCAGAAGGTCTCGAAGGGAAAGGCCAGGAAGACGACCGGGCCCGGCATGCGCGACATCACACGGGCAAAGGTCTCGGGCGGCTGGTGCATGGCCCACACGATGTATGCGGCGAAGGCGACGTAGAGCACCAGTGCGACGGCGACGATCCGGAGCAGAAGAATTTTTCGCGAGATCCCCATCCCCATGGGTCGGACATAGTACAAGGCTTGCTTGGGGATGGCTCTAGTGTTTTTGCATTAGGAGGGAAGCAATCAGCATTCAGCACTTGGCATTTGGCATTTGGCATTCGGCGATTCGGCGTTTGGTCGCGGTTGCATTGGTGCCGTGGTCCGGGTTGCGCGATCGTCTTGCTGGAGCACGAGGGCCACGTCAACGGAAATAACGTGGCCCTGGTTAGTTGCTTGGTTTGAAGATGGGTTATCGTTTAGGCGGCGACCTGTTGGCGGAAGGCCGGGGCGAACACCTCCGTGACGAAGGTTTCGTACGACGTTGGAGTGGTGTTGCGAGCGGAGCGGGGCTCCAGGGGCTTCATGTGGCCGGAGTTCAGCGCGCCCGACATTTCCACCAGAAGGCTGGCCATGTTCTGCGACATGCCCATTTGCATAACGGCGGCGATGAACTGGTCGTCAGGAAGTTGCTTGTAGGAGAGGTCGGGTTTGCCGATGGCCTTGCCGATGATGGCTGCGACCTCGACCATGGTGAGGTCACGCTGGCCCAGCAACTCGCGGGTCTGCTTGCTTTTGAAGTCGAGTTGGATGAGCGCGTCGGCGACCACGGCACCAATGTCGCGGGTGGCGATCATTGCGATCTTCAAGTCCCGGCGCAAGGGGCCGCCGGTGAAGCCCATCGCGCGGATGGCGCCGACCTGGCCCAGCGTGTTTTCCATGAAGTATCCGGCGCGCAGGTGCAGGACGTTGGCGCTGTCGATGCGGTTGAGTTTCTGCTCGAGATTGTGCAGGCCGATGACGGGACCGATGCCGCTCTCCTTGTCGGCTCCAATGCTGCTGAGCGCAACCACGAACTTCACTTTCGAGCGGGCGACAGCAGTGGCCAGTGCATCACTCACCTGCTCCTGGTAGCTGCGAACATCGGTGCTGGTGATGTGGGGGGGCACGAGCACGTATACGCCCTGAGCACCTTGAAAGGCCTGAGTCAGTTTTTCGGCGTCGGTGAGATCGCCCACGAAGGCTTCCGCACCAGCAGAGGTCAGATGACGCAGGCGATCGGCGCTTCTGCCGACGACGCGAACCACATGACCGCGGGAGAGAAGGGACTGGGCTGCGATGGTTCCGGTATGGCCGGTTGCTCCGGTAATGACATACATAACGAACCTCCTGGGCACATTGGATGCCGGGAAAATGGAAGGCGGCGCAAAAGAGGAACTGGTGAGTTTTTGGGCCTGGTGCCGACTACCAATACGTCGCAGCCATGAGCAACACAACGTCGATCACGGCGAACAGGAGAGGAAACAGTAAGATGCCGCTTGGCTCGTGAACGTTGATATCTACAACCAGCCCAACCAGGATGCAACCAATGCCGATGGATACGGCGAGCCAAAGGGGCTGCCGGAGGGCTCTTCGCGCCCAAACCACGGATCCTACCAAGCCATCACAAGGCCACCCAGCGTTGCTGCAAAGCTGGCCAAAGGAAAAATGTCATGCACAGCTGAACCCCTCAACGTCTCAAGTATGTGGTCCATTTGCGTGTAGAGGGTAACGCCCACGCTGGCCACCAAGAATCCTGTGAGCGATATCCAATTGGGCCTGGTAAACAGCAACATGATCGGATTGTACTCCGCGGCCAAAAAGCAGGAAGGCCACGCTCGTTGAAAGCGTGGCCCCGGGAGAGAACTGCTGATGCGTACCAGCAGTTACTCCTTGCTCCCTTCCACCACAGGATGATCCTGCGTGCCCTTGGCGACTTCGGGAACGACCGCGGGGTGCAGCTTCACGGTGGCCAGAATCTGTTCCAACTTGCGGAACACCAGGTCGCGGTTGACTGGCTGCAGGCCGTCGACGGTGGCATCGGCCGTGGCCAGGGCCATCGTGAACTCGTAGCAATTGCCGTTTTCGAAACGGTGGTAGTACTTCGCGCTCGCTTCGTTCTTGGCATCGCCGCCGAGGGTTTCGATCATGTTGAATTCCGAGCTACCCACTTTCACTTTGGCGGGCGCCACTGGTTCCTTCTCCGAAGGGCTCGGAGAAAAGGCGAACCGCTCACACTCCGCCGCGTTGAGCTGCGAGTTGACGCTTACGCTGAAGAAGGCGGAGGTGAAGTCGGTGCCAGGATAGGAACTGCCCGGCATCTCGATCGCGGCTACCGTCATCCCGCCCGGCTGGACGAAATCCGTCTGCACGCCCATCCCCGCCAAGTCGAATCTAGGCTCGTCGCCCGTCTTCAGGATGTAGGTCTTCGGATAGCGGAACGAAATTCCGTGAAGCGGGTCGGAATATGTCGCGGTAGGAGCCTTGCGCTGTACGCGCTTGTGCGCTGGCTTAGCATTCTCAGCCGGCACCACGGGCGCCGATGTACTCGGCAGACTCGCGGTAGTCGGCGCTGGATTCTGGCTCGCTGAATTCACGGCCGGCACTTTCGCGGGCCCTTTCGAACAGCCATTGGTGATGAGCAGGAATACCCCGGAGATGGCGGTGACGGCCAGCAGGCCGGCGCCAAACAAAGTCTTCTGCCTGGAAAGAGAATTCTTGTCTGGTGATTTGGAAGAGATTTCTTGCGGTGTCTTGTTGCCTAGGTGAAGTTGCGTAAAGTTTGCCATATTGGCCTCCCGTTCTGGTTTCCCCAGTCAGAAAGACAAATGGCACGGGGCTGGCCATCGAGAACAACGTTGATTCAGCGAGGCTTGCGGTCGTGAACGCGGCGTAAGAGCGTGGTCTAAGGAACACGGTGTGGGGATTGAGACACGGAATGGGAACGCGAGCGGCGGCAGGTTTACGGCTGCGAAAAGGGAACGCTGAAACCACCGTCCGCTTGCCGCAACAATCCTCCGATGGCAAGCGTCAAGTTCAGTGCTAGCAATGATTTAGGCGATGGATAGACTCCAGATGGCTCGGGCGAGGTCGTGCGCAAACGTGCTTCCGGCAGTCATCGTAAATGCTTGAATTTCGACGTGATAACTGTCACTGATCAAAACCAGTCTGGTTCGTCAATATAGAATAATGGGCGAAGTGCCTTGCGGAGCCTACCGTGAAACATGCTGTTGAGCGGCTGCAATCGCCGATCCTGCTCTTCTTTTTAACTGTCATTCTCTTCATGTCCGGATGCGGTAACAAAGAGCCAACTCAGACGTCCGGTGGTTCCGGAGGTCGTCCACCCGCACCGGTTGTCGTCGCCAGCGTGGTGCAGAGGGACATTCCGGTTCAGATCAGGGCCATCGGCAACGTTGAAGCCTACCAGACTGTGCAGATCAGATCCCAAGTCAGCGGTCAAATCCAGAAGATCTACTTCAAAGAAGGAGAGGACGTACGCCAAGGACAACCACTCTTTCAGTTGGACAAACGGCCTTTCCAGGCAGACCTGGACAAAGCCATTGGTCAGATGAAGCACGATCAAGCGCAGGCCGAACACTCGCGGATTCAGGCAGAGCGCTACTCTGGCCTGGAAAAAGACGGTATCGTATCTGATGAACAGGCCGAGCAGTCGCGTGCACAGGCGAAGGCCGATGCATCCGCAGTGGAGGCGGACAAAGCCGCCGTCGAGGCTGCCCGGGTGCAGTTGCTATACACGGATATCGATGCTCCCATCAATGCGCGGGCCGGGGCATTGATGATCAACCTGGGGAATCTGGTGAAGGCGAACGATACACCGTACCTGTTGCAATTGAACCAAGTCACTCCCATCTACGTTACGTTTTCTGTCCCGGAAGCGGAACTCGACCGTGTGCGGCAGCGCTTTTCTTCTGGACAGCTCAAGGTTCTGGCCTATCCCAAAGGACAATCGGGGAGTCCAACCGCAGGGCGGTTGACGTTCATTGACAACGGCGTCGACACCACGACCGGCATGGTCAAGCTCAAAGGCACTTATCAGAACAAGGATCGACGGCTCTGGCCAGGGCAGTTCGTGGATGTTGCGTTGGAACTCTCGATCCAGAAGAATGCCGTCGTGGTCCCAACCAAGGCGATACAGACTGGACAACAAGGTGAATATGTATATGTTGTCAGAACAGATAACACCGCTGAATCGCGCTCCGTGAGGACGGCGGGGGTGTATCAGAATCTGACGCTGATTTCTGAGGGATTGAAGGCGGGCGAGCATGTGGTTGTGAATGGCCAGATGCGCGTGGCCCCCAACGCAAAAGTGGTTGTGCAAAGCACCCTACCCGGAACACAGACGGATACGGCTGCAGCCAACGGCGCTCCCGGCGGTGGACTGTGAGTCTCTCCGAGCTCTTCATCAAGCGGCCCATCATGACCACCCTGGTCATGGCGGCCATTCTGATCTTTGGTGTCTTCGCCTATCAGCTTCTTCCCGTCAGCGACTTGCCGAATGTTGATTTCCCCACGATTTTGGTCAGTGCCTCCCTTCCCGGCGCGAGTCCGGACACGATGGCTTCTTCCGTCGCCACCCCGCTGGAAAAGCAATTCTCGACGATCGCCGGCATCGATTCGATGACGTCCACGAATTCCCTCGGGCTGACCAACATCACTATCCAGTTCAACCTCAGCCGGAGCCTTGATGGGGCTGCATTGGACGTGCAAGCAGCCATCACAGCAGCTGGGGGCCAACTGCCTCCGCAAATGCCCACGCCACCGACTTTCCAGAAGGTAAATCCCGCCGATTCTCCCATCCTTTACCTGGCGTTGAGTTCGCCGACGATGAAGCTGTCGGACGTCGACGAAGCCGCGGAGACCACCATTGCCCAGAACGTCTCCATGGTGAACGGCGTGGCGCAGGTGCAGGTATATGGGGCGCAGAAATACGCAATGCGAGCGCAACTCGATCCCAGTGCTATGGCTTCTCGCCAGATTGGGATCGACGAAGTCACGGCGGCCCTGCAATCCGGAAACACCAACCTCCCTACCGGCACGCTTTATGGCGAGAACCACACCTTCACGATCCTTTCCAACGGGCAGCGGATGAATGCCCTGCAGTTCGGGCCGATGGCGGTGG
Organism: uncultured Acidobacteriaceae bacterium; assembly: GCA_964641665.1. Lineage (GTDB taxonomy): Bacteria > Acidobacteriota > Terriglobia > Terriglobales > Acidobacteriaceae > Gp1-AA133. The sequence goes on along the minus strand of CAZXKO010000028.1, from coordinate 3,310 downwards.
CCTACCGAAATGGTTCCCCGGTGCGCCTGAACGAGCTAGGCCGGGTGATCGATAGCGTGCAGAATGACAAGACTGCGAGTTGGTTCAACGGAGTTCGGGCCATCGTGCTGGCGATCCAAAAGCAGCCGGGAACGAACACCGTTGCAGTCGTGGACAGTATCAAGAGACTTCTGCCCCGATTGGAAGACCACATTCCCGCCGCCGTCCGAATTGACACGCTTTACGACCGTTCGGTCTCCATACGCGCGTCGGTGGACGACGTCAAGTTCACCTTGTTGCTGACCATTGCCCTGGTCATCATGGTGATCTTCGTCTTTCTGCGAAACGTCTCAGCCACCATCATCCCGTCCCTTGCCTTGCCCATGTCAATTATCGGGACCTTCTCAGTGATGTACCTGCTGGGATATAGCCTCGACAATCTTTCCTTGATGGCGCTGACCCTGTCGGTAGGCTTCGTAGTAGACGACGCCATCGTCATGCTGGAGAACATCGTTCGTCACATGGAGATGGGCAAAGAACCGATGCGAGCCGCCATGGACGGGGCGAGCGAGATCGGCTTCACCATTCTTTCAATGACTTTGTCGCTGGCTGCGGTTTTCATTCCACTGCTGTTCATGGGCGGGATCATTGGACGTTTGCTACATGAATTCGCGGTGACGATCGGCGCAGCGATCCTGGTTTCAGGGTTCGTTTCACTCACGTTGACCCCGATGCTCTGTAGCCGCTTTCTGCGGCACCAAGAGAGGTCGGGCCATGGACGGCTTTTCAATCTCAGCGAGCGTGTATTCGCTGCCTGGCTGCGTGGCTATGACCGCAGCTTGAAGGCAGTCCTGCGGCATAAGTTTGCAACCTTGATGGTGTCCTTTGTCGTCATTGGCCTGACCTTTTATCTGTACACGATTTCGAAAACCGGATTCATTCCGGACGAAGATCAAGGCCTGGTTTTCGCATTCACTGAAGCGCAACAGGGAATCGCGTTTCAGGACATGATGCAATTGCAGCAAAAGGTCGCCAGCGTCGTGCGCTCCGATCCCAACGTCATGAATCTCATGTCCTCGATTGGCAGCCCCATCAATCAGGGGCGCATGTTCTTTCGGTTGAAGGACAAGAACGACCGCGTCAACCACATGAGCGCGATCAACGTGATTCAGGAACTTCGTCCGAAGGTATCGCAGATTCCGGGCCTGAACGTGTTCATGCAGATTCCGCCCACCATCCGCATCGGAGGGTCTCTAACCAAGTCGCAGTATCAATACACTCTGCAGTCCCCGGACACGACAGAGCTGTATCAGGACGCCCCCAAGCTGGAAAGTGCTCTCCGCGCCCTCCCGGAGTTGCAGGATGTCACCAGCGACCTGCAGGTGAGGAACCCGCAACTTACTGTGGAAGTCGACCATGATAAAGCCTACGCACTTGGATTAACGCCGGTGCAGATTTCCGATGCGCTCTATTCCGCATACGGCACTCGCCAGATCAGCACGATCTATGCGCCGAACAATGAGTACTACGTCATCGTAGAATTGTTGCCGGAGTATCAAAACAATCCTGACAAACTGTCGCTCTTATACGTACGCTCCAGCGCGGGCAAGCTGGTCCCACTCGACACCGTCGCGAAGCTTGTACCCTCCGTCGGTCCCCTGACGGTGAATCACCTGGGGCAGTTGCCGGCAGTAACCATCAGCTTCAACCTTAAGCCCGGAACCGCTCTGGGCGATGCGACAAAGCTGGTTGAGCGCGAGGCCAATCGAGCACTTCCGGGGGATATCCAGGGCACGTTCCAGGGCACCGCGCAAGCTTTCCAAAACTCATTCACCGGCATGGGTCTGTTGCTATTGGCTGCGATTCTGGTTATTTACATCATTCTGGGGATTCTGTACGAGAGCTTCATTCACCCGCTGACCATTCTCTCCGGTTTACCTTCCGCTGGCGTTGGCGCGCTCCTGACTCTTACCCTCTTCCATCAGGAACTGAATCTCTACTCGTTCGTCGGGATCATCATGCTAATCGGCATCGTCAAGAAAAATGCCATCATGATGATTGACTTCGCCCTGGAAGCAGAACGGTCGGGAGGGAAGAGTCCAGAAGAATCCATTTATGAAGGGGCGCTGGTGCGGTTCCGGCCGATCATGATGACGACGATGGCGGCCCTGATGGGAACACTCCCCATCGCCATTGGCTTCGGCGCGGGTGCGGACTCCCGACGGGGTTTGGGCCTGGCGGTGGTGGGCGGTTTGCTCTTTTCTCAGGTGGTAACGCTCTACATCACGCCGGTCTACTACGTTTACCTCGACAAGCTCCAAGCAAAGTCTCGCAAGCGTCCCGGTGGACGAAAACCTGAAGCCCGCCCGCACGACAGACTTAATGAGGTTGCTATGGTGGGACAAAACCACTGAGGTCATTGCTCTCGCAACTCGAGGGCCCTGGCGTGTTTGATCGTCACAGGTTGTCGGCTTTTACGTCGCCCTGATGATCTGACCTCGGAGTTCATTGGGGGGCTCGTAGATGCGGTTAATCGAACGGAAATGCTCACCATTCGTCCGGCGAATGTAACCGTCGCCTTGGATTCCCGTGGCGGTTGTCGACGTCGTTGGGGGCGCCTGTCCCCTATTCTCTTGTGGTGATCATTCGCGCTGGGCCGCTGTGGCAGGCCTCGCACATTGCTTGGCCCTCGATTTTGTTCAAGTGCCGTTGAACCTGAAGCACCACGAGGCCCTTGCCTTGGTCGGTCTCCTGCCGTTCTGCATAGTTAAGCAAGGCTCGCGTAAGCTGGAGTTGGCGAGAGAGTTGCTCACGCAGTGCCGGGTCTGGCAGATCCAGTCTGGTCAAATCCACCTCGGCCTCAGCGACGCGGTCACGGAGAGAGGCCAGTTCTGCCTTATTCGTCACGGCCAGCTCCATCGGTATCACGACGATGTCCGCTCGACGCAACATCAGAACGCCATCGCCGGTTTGCGCAATACTCCCACCGTCGTTGGAGACCGCGGACAGCTGCGCCGCAGGTGGGTCAGGCCGCATCGGCAAACTCTGGGGCCGTAGCAAGTGCTTCAGCATTGCGTGAGCAGCCAGCGTTCGCCGGTTACCACTTTTTCGCTCAAAGTCTTGGACGTGCACCACGTGAGAGCAGGCAAGACAGACAAGAGTCTGGAGTTGACGTTAAGAAGCGTCTACACTGTGAAGTCGAGGGGTGGCGCGACGGTTTAGGTGAAGCCTAGCCGAGACCGGCCCTTTCGTTTGCCGGTGCCTCAATAACTCCACCGTGCCACGTTTCCACACCCCCGCTTATCGAACCGGACAGGCGGAGTTACCGCAT